>JAXGYV010000025.1:0-2133 GCA_040772045.1 Thermoleophilia bacterium | reverse complement strand
GCGTGGGCGATGGTTTCGGGCTGGTGGTGGTGGGCCCAGGGCTTGGCTTCTTCGTCTTGCTCGCGCTGGGTGAGGGCGAAGGACTTGGCGACGGCGAGGCCGAGCGAGAGTACTTGCGATCCCATTTCCGCCAGACGGGCGGGGTGGTGGGCCTGGGGAAGTCCTTGATGGGCAGGCCCGCGTGGGCCGCTTTCATGAAGGTGGCCCAGATGATGGTGCTCCACTCGCCACCCCAGGCCACTCGTCCGTGGATGAGACCCATAGGGGTGTTCTTCTTCGCATATCCCATCCACACCGCGGTGGCGAGCTGTGGCGTGTATCCACAGAACCAGGCGTCGGCGTGGTTGTCGGTGGTACCTGTCTTGCCGGCTGCCGGCCGGCCGATGAAGCCGTTGGGATACGCCGTACCGCCGGTGATGACGCCCTTGAGCGCCTGGGTGACCCAGTAGGCTACTCCGTCTGAGATAACGCGTTTGCTCTTCACCTTCGCCTTGTAGTACTCGGTGCCATCGGGGAGCACGATGCGCAGGATGGCCTGCGGCTTGCGGTAGATACCTCCGCTGGCCAGGGTCGCGTAGGCGCTGGCCGTTTCCAGAGTGGTCACATCGTTCGTGCCGAGCACCGCGGAGAGCACCGGCGCCAGGTCGCTGGTGAAGCCCATTCGGTGCATCATCTCGATCAGATTCTGAGGGCCGACGTCGGCGGCGAGCTGGGCGTAGACCGCGTTCACCGAGTACGCCGTGGCCTTCATGAGATCGATGCGGCCAAAACCCTCGCCGCGGACTGGATACGATCCGTAGCCGGGGAGCGAGACGGTTACGTTCTCGTCTTTGTAGAACGTCTTGCGCGGGTCGGCGCCCTGCTCGATGGCCGCCGTGAGGGCGAACGTCTTGGCCGCGGAGCCCAGCTGGTTCCCCCCCTGCCAAGCGACGTTGAACTTCTGCTTCTCCGCGTTGCGGCCGCCCACCATGGCGCGGATGTATCCCGTCTTAGGGTCGATGGCGACGAGCGCGGCGATAGGATCGTTGGCGTCGGGCAGAGCTCGCATGACCGCGTTGGTGGCCGCGGTCTGCCACTTGAGATCGAGGCTGGTGTACACCTTCAGGCCGCCCTGATACACGGTGTTGGCGCCGAGCGTGTTGATGAGATGCTGCGTGACGTAGTCGACGAAGTAGCCGCTCGATTTCTGCTTAGCCGCCGGCGGTTTCTTGAACACTTCGATCGGCAAGGCCGTAGCCTCTGCATACTCGACTTGGGTGATGAGGTTCTGCGAGAGCATGCTGGAGAGCACCAGGTCGCGGCGCTTCTTGGCGATGTCCGGCTGGTTGATGGGATCGTAGTAGCTCGGCGCGTTGGCGATGCCGGCGAGGAGAGCCGCCTCGGGGAGTGTGAGCGCCTTGGCTGTCTTGTGGAAGTAGGTTTGAGCGGCCGCCTGTACACCGTAAGAGCTAGCGCCGTAGTAGATGGTGTTGAGGTAGGCGGTGAGGATCTCGTCTTTGCTCCATCTGTCCTCGAGCTGCCAGGCCAGCACCATCTCGCGAATCTTGCGCGAGAACGTGCGCTCTTGGGAGATGTAGGCATTGCGGATGAACTGCTGCGTGATGCTGCTGGCGCCTTGGACCAGTGAGCCGGCCTTTATGTCGACCAAGACAGCGCGCACGAGCCCTTCGATGTCCACGCCATGGTGCTCGTAGAAGCGCTCGTCCTCGATGGCTACGGTGGCCTTCTTCATCACCTCGGCGATGTCTTTGCTGTCTACGTTCACGCGGTTTTCGGCGCCGTGCAGCGAGGCGATCACCTTACCGTTGCGGTCGTAGATGAAGCTGGTGAGGGCGGTGTCGTGGCGGGTGAGTTCGTCGAGGCTGGGAAGGTTGCGGGCGACGGCGAAGACGGCGCCGACCGTCGCCGCGACGATGCCGGTGAGCAGGAGCACGCCCACGATGAGGACGATGCGCAGCCAGCGCAAGAAGACGCGTCGCCGGCCGGCATGCTGGCTGTTGCGCCGTCGCCTACCCCCCGGAGGAAGCTCTTCGAGCTTGAGCCTTCTGCGCGTACGTTCGTCCATGGGCTTGTGATCGGGCGGTATGCAGGCGCACACCGCGTTGGCATTGCTCTAGTGTACTACCCCTGCCG
>JAXGYV010000024.1:0-2352 GCA_040772045.1 Thermoleophilia bacterium | reverse complement strand
GTCTGCCGGGCGCTGAGCAACCGCGGGGATGTGCTCATCGCCGGGCACCGCTGTCGCATCAGCGGTACCATGAGCATGGACCAGATGACGGTTAGGCTGCCCGAGCAGGGCTGCCAGCTGGGCGATGAGGTGGTGCTCATCGGTGAATCGGGCGATCAGCGCATCCTCTGCGAGGACATCGCCCACCTGCTGGGGACCATCAACTACGAGGTCGTCAGCGACGTCAGCCCGCGCACGGTCCGGCGTTATCTGGGCAAACCGTGGGAGGGCTAAGGGGCCTCGCGCTCCTCGCCCATCGGTTCTGTGCCGAACTACCTCGCTATGGTGTGGGCTGTGTACTGACTGCCCTTGCCTGAGTACCGCTCGCTCCACGCCACTGTCGAGGTAGACTTCGGGGGCTGCAGTACGGCACGCGAAGCTGGTGCCGCGTGCCTCATACCTTACGAAGAGCGGGGGAGATGCAGGAAGTGGCTCGCGGCAAGAGGTGTACCCACGAGAGGAGTGCGTCGTGAGCGATAGGGACGTGGCGGTTGAGCTCTTTCGCGGTGACTGCGCATGTTCGCAGGCCGTTCTGGGTGCCTACGGGCCGCGGTATGGCCTCACCGAAGGCCAAGCCATGCGCGTCGCGGCCGGCTTCGGCGGCGGTATGGGGATGGCGGAGACATGTGGTGTGGTAACCGGCGCAGTGATGCTCATCGGACTGGCGTACTGCGACGACGCATGCGGAACGAGGGAACGGCGCGCGGCCGCGCACGCGGCCATCGCCTCCTTTATGGCCGAGTTCCGGCGTCGCCACGGAACGCTGGTGTGCCGTGAGCTCCTGGGCTGCGACGTGAGCACGCCCGAGGGCGCGCTGCTGGCGAAGGAGCGAGGGCTGTCCGCGAAGTGCGAGGAGTTCGTGCGCAGCGCGGCGGAGATAGTCGATGGTCTGCTGAGCGATGCGCGGCGCAGCGACGCAGAGGGCCGAGGGAAGAGCCAGGTGTGATGAGCTAGATGATCATGACGCCTCATGGGCCAGACGGCCGGCGTCTGTTCGTGCTCACTGGGGAGTCTGGCGCGGGGAAGACCACACGCTGCCGCGCGCTGGCCCGTACGGCGCGCGCGGTGGGCTTGCGAGTGGGCGGGATAACCGCGCTCGAGCAGGCTGGACCAGACGGCGCCGAGCGCTGGGTGGAAGACATGGGCAGCGGTGAACGCCGTCTTCTCGCCCGGCAGGCGCCACCCAGCGCGATCGCGGCCGGCGAGCCCAGATGGGAGCTCGGCGAGGCGGCGCTCGCGTGGGTGAGCGATGTCCTGAGCGGCGCCTGCCCTACGGACCTCCTCCTCGTGGACGAGGTAGGGCCGGTCGAGCTGCTGCACCGCCGGGGCTCGCTGCGCGGAGTGGAACGTGCTCTAGCGGGGCACTACCGCATGGCGGTGGTCGTGGTCCGCCCCTGGCTCGTGCCTCGCTTCCTCCAGCTGTTCCCCACCCCTGAGGCGCGAGTGGTGGGCATCAGAGAGCCCTGGAACTCGCGCCTCGCGGAAACTCCCGCGTCTTCCGGGACCCGCCTGCGTGTGGTCCGCATTGCCCCGCCGGCGACGGGAGAGTAGGGCGGCAGACGCTGCCTCTCCCGCGCTGCGCGCGAGGCGCCTCAGATGATGATCGACGTCACGAGCGAAGCCGCGGTCAGTAGCGGAATGGCCACCAGGCAGACGATGTCGGCGGAGGAGAGTTTCAGGCGGCGCAGGAACGTGCGTCGCGGACAGGCGCGGAAGGCCCGTGCCTCCATGGCGATGGAAGTCTGCTCAGCGCGTCTGAGCGCTCCGGTGAGGATGGGCAGAGTCATGCTGGTGTACACGCGGAGTTTGCCACGGAGCGTCGTCTTCGCGATCTCCGTGCCTCGCATCTGCACGGCGTGGTAGACGTCGAGGGCCTCGTCTCTGAGGATCGGCATGAAATGAGCCGCCGTCATCACCATGAACGCGATCTCGTAGGGCAGCTTGCACTGCACGAAGGCGAGCAGGTAGTCGCGTGCTTCGCTGGTGAGGAGCAGCAGGGCGGAGAACACCACGATCGCGAGCCGCAGCGCGACACCGAGAGCCGTGGCGGCGCCGTCGACCGTGACGAGGGTGACGGCGCCGACGGAGAGTAGCGGGCGCCCGCTTCTCACGAGGAGGCACTGCACGATGAAGAGGAGGGCGACCACGCCGAGGACGCCTCTGATTTGGCGCAGGGCTGTACCGAGGTCAACGCCTCCGACCGCCAGCACGGTGCAGGTGAAGGCCAGCAGGCTTGCGAGCCACAGCGGATCTCGCCAGACCACGGCCAGGGTGGAGATACACAGCATGAGCAGGAGCTTCACGCGGGGATCG
>JAXGYV010000023.1:0-4451 GCA_040772045.1 Thermoleophilia bacterium | reverse complement strand
CCTCCGCCCTGGCTCCCACGGCCGAGGGCAAGGCGACGCTGGAAGACCTCTGCCTGGCCCACCGGCAGCGCGTGGACAAGCTGACCGTGATCCGCCAGGAAGTCAACGAGATGATCCTCGAGCCGCTGGCCATGGATACCTCCAGCTACCTCGCCGCGCTGGCGGCCGAGCCGGCCGACGGTTGGCCGGCGATCGGCGAGCAGCTGCTCGCCGCCGAGCAGGATGCGGCACGCTTTCACGAGGACTTCGCCGACCACGCCGCAGACGTGCTGGCGGCCAGCACGCGCGCCTTCAAGCGAGCCGCTCGGCAGGAACGGGAGGCGGCCACACGCCTCCGCGGGCTGCTCGCGTAGCGGAGAAAGCACACCACGCACAGTGCGGGGGGCGGGTGCCCGTTACAGACGCCCGCCCCCGCCGTCTCTAGCCAGCCATGTTCCGCGGTCGCGCCGAGAGCCGGGAGGTAGTCGTCCACGGAGTGCGATAGCATCGCCAGCGCGATGGCGAAGAAGAAGCGCAAGAAGACCAGCTCGCGACGGCCAACCGGTGCATCAGCGCGCAACGGCTCGAGGAGCGCTGCCAACTCCCGCGGTGCGTCCCGCAAGAGCCCGCCGCCGCGCGGCGTGCGTGAGGGCTGGAGCCGCCAGCGCACGGCCGCCCGTGGCGCGCGTGCCAATCGTACACAGAGCAGCAGCCGCGAGGCGCAGCGTCGGGGCTGCCTGCTGCGCCTGCTCATCCTCGCCATCCTGTTGCTGGCCCTCCTGACGCTGGCCTACTACGCTTTCGGTCGGCAGAGCGGAAACAGCACCGAGAGCCCCTCGCCCTCGCCGAAGAGCACCAGTCAGTCGGCGCTCCCACGGGCAAGCGTCGCCACATCCCTCGCCCGCCTTGGGCTCTCGGGCACCCCGGGCTGCAGCGACAGGTGCGGGCACTCTGGTGGACAACCCGCGCGGCAGGCGACATCCGCTGCCCGCGAAGCTCAGCCGGTTCTCGAAGTCGGCGTCCTCACACGGCCGGTCACAGAGCCGCGACGCGGTCAAGAGTCGCAGCCGGTGAGCGACCTTCTCCGGGCGTAGGGAGAACGAGCACCCGCAGCTCGACGAGATTCCACCGCCAAATCTGTTCCCGACGCCACCGACGGCAGACAGTAGGATAGGTTCATGGACACGTCGGCACCCGAGCAGGCAAGCACCCTTGTGGAGCTCGCCGCCGCGCCCCTGTTCGCGACGCTGAACGACGAGGCCCTGCGCCGCCTCGCGGAAATCGCCGTCCGCATGTGTCTTCCCCGTGGACAGAGCGTCTTCAGCCAGGGCGACCCCGCGGACGCCTTCTACCTCCTCATCCGGGGAGAGATCAAAGTGTTCAAGCTCCTTCGCGACGGCCGCTCGGCGACACTGCGCCACGTCCGCGCCGGCGAGACGTTCGGCGAGTCCGTGCTGTTCGCCGACACCTACCCGGCCTATGCCGAGACGACGCAGGACACCGTGCTGTACCACTTCCCCGTACGCGCGTTCCACCTCCTGCTCCTGGATATGCCCGAGCTGGCCATCGCCCTCATGGCACGCATGGCACACCTCATGGTGCTGCTCAACCGGCGCGTGGAGGAGCTGCTGCTACCGGTACCGGCTCGACTCGCCCGGTACGTGCTCGAACTCGGCGAGCAACAGCTCGACCCGCCGGCCGGCGTCCCGATCGGCGGCCTGCGCGGCGTAACCGCCACACCCCCGCGCCACGCGGCCCGTATCTGCCGCCTGCCGATCTCCAAGCGCGAGCTGGCAGCGCGTCTGGGCACCGTGCCCGAGACGCTCAGTCGTACGCTCTCAGCCCTCAAGCGAGCCAAGGTGATCCGCCTCAGCGGCGGCGGTGAGCTGATCGAGATCCTCGACTTCGACGCCCTGGCACGCATCGCGCAGATCTGAGCAGGCACCTGGCTCGAATCCTCGAGCGACCTCCTCCGCACCCAACGGCCTCCCCGTCTGCGATCGCATGCGTGGGGTACGTTTGGCCCACCGGCCATCTTGGCATGACGATGCTTGACGAAGATCAATGACGTGCGCGAGCGAGCCCTCTATGTTTGCACTACACTCGAAGTGTTAATAGGAGGACTCCCTCGGTCTCCGGGGAGAGGAGGACATCCATGGCGGTCCGCAGCATCGTGAGGATAGACGAGGAGAAGTGCACCGGCTGCGGCCTGTGCGTAACTCCCTGTGCCGAGGGCGCCATTCAGATCGTCGACGGCAAAGCCAAGGTGCTCAGAGAGGAACTCTGCGACGGCGCGGGCTTCTGCCTGGCCGTTTGCCCCGAGGGCGCCCTCACTATCGAGAGACGTGAGGCGGCGGCGTTCGACGAAGAGGCCGCCGCCCAGAGCGCAAGCGCACACGTCGAGGGGATCTCCCAGACATGCTTCAACTGTGGCCGCGGTGAGGATAACGCCGTGCTGTTCCCCTGCCGTTACCAAGGCCAGTCGCTCTGGGCCTGCGCCAAGTGCCTGCCTCAGCTCATCCACGGCTGATACGAACCCGCCCCGAACCACCGACCACCGGCAACCCGCAACAGGAGGAGAGGCATGACCAGTGCCCCGGAGAGCGCCCACCAGTCCGTGACCACCATGGTCGAGCAGGTCCGCGCCGCAGGCAAGACCAACGTGTTCGACCGCATGGCCGCCCAGGGCGAGTTTGGCGACAAGCGCTGCAAGTTCTGCGTGCAAGGCATCCGCTGTTCGCTCTGCTCGCAGGGCCCTTGTCGAATCACCGAGAAGGCGCCACGTGGCGTGTGTGGCATCGACGCCGACGGCATGGCCATGCGTAACCTGTTGCTGCAGAACACCATGGGTACCTCCACCTATCTCTACCACGCCACCGAGGTTTTCAAGACGCTCGGCGAGGCCACGCCGGGCGGCACCTACGAGATCAAGGACTGGGACAAACTCACCACGCTGGCTAGCGCCGTCGGTGTGGATCCGGAACCCCGAGATACACTGGCCAAGCGCACTGGCGACGCGCTGTACGCCTCGCTCAACGGCGACCATCGCAACCCGTCGCCACTCGTAGAGGCCTTTGCACCAGCCAAGCGCGTCGAAGTCTGGAAGCGCCTCAACATCATGCCCGGCGGCCCGCTCCACGAGCTGGTCTACGCCACCTCGAGCTGCCTGACGAACGTGGACGGCAACTACGTGAGCCTTGCCCTCAAAGGGCTGCGCCTCGGCCTGGCGACCGCCTACGGCGTGCAGGTGCCCCTGGAGCTGGGGCAAGACGCGCTCTTCGGTACGCCAGCGCCGCACCCGATCAAGACCGACCTCGGTATCCTCGATCCCGAGTACGTGAACATCGTCGTCAACGGCCACGAACCTTTCGTGGGCGCAGCGCTGATCAAGGCGGCTAAAGAACCCCGCGTCCAAGCCGCCGCCAAGGCCGCCGGCGCTCAGGGCCTGCGCATCGTCGGCTCCATCGAGACTGGACAGGAGCTCGTGCAGCGGTTCGCGGTTGACGACGTGTTTCGGGGCATCACCGGCAACTGGTTGAGCACCGAGATGGCCATGAGCACCGGCGCCGTCGACGTGTGGGCTGCCGACATGAACTGCACCGTCCCCACCCTGGCCGAGACGGCCAAAGCGTACGGTGCTCTGCTGATCCCCGTGAGCGGTCTCATCGGCGTGCCGGGGGCGGAGCCCCACATGGACTACGATGCAGCCTCGGCCGCCGAGCTCGCCGCCAACCTCATCGATAAGGCGCTCGCCAACTTCCCCAGCCGTAAGGCCATGCACGGCCGCAAGCCCGCGCTCCGCATCGGCGAGGCCGTCGCCGGCTTCTCCACAGAGAGCATTTTGGGCGCCTTGGGGGGCAGCCTCGATCCGCTGCTGGACGTCATCAAGAACGGCACCCTGAAAGGCGTCGCCGGCCTGGTGAGCTGCACCACGCTCCGCGACACCGGACAGGATGTGAACACCATCGCCATCGCCAGAGAGCTCATTAAGAACGACGTGCTCGTGCTGGCCATGGGATGCGGCAATGCGGCGCTGCAAGTGGCCGGCCTCGAGACGCCAGAGGCTAAGGAACTCGCCGGTCCCGGCCTCAAGGCGGTCTGTGAACTGCTCGGTATTCCGCCGGTGCTCAGCTTCGGCACCTGCACCGACACTGGGCGCATCTTCCTGCTGGTGGGCGCCGTCGCCGAGGCCCTCGGCGTCGACGTACCCGACCTGCCAGTGGTCGCCACGGCGCCCGAGTACATGGAGCAGAAAGCGACCATCGACGCCATGGCGGCACTGGGCTTCGGCCTCTACACCCACGTGAGCCCCGTACCATTCGTGACCGGAGCAGGGCGTCTAGTGCAGCTCATCACCCAGGATCTGCCATCCATCACCGGCGGTAAGCTGGCCGTGGAGACAGACCCGCAACAGGCCGTGGCCGGTATGCTGGAGCACATCGCGCAGAAACGCGCGGCGCTCGGAATCTAGC
>JAXGYV010000022.1:0-4871 GCA_040772045.1 Thermoleophilia bacterium | reverse complement strand
GCCCAGCGAGATGCGGGCGAACGGGCGCGCCATGGCGTCGGCGATGGCGCGCGCGATGGAGCTCTTGCCCGTGCCGGGCGGGCCCACCAGGCAGAGGATGGTTCCCGGCTGATCGCCACGCAGACGGCAGACGGCGAGGTACTCGAGAATGCGATCCTTGACGTCCTCGAGGCCGTAGTGCGTACGTTCCAGATGCCGCGCCACGGCGCTCAGGTCGAGCTGCGCGGGCGCCACACGGCCCCAGGGGAGATCCAGCAGCGTGTCGAGGAGGCTGCGGATCACGCCCACCTCCGGAGACATGGCAGGAGTGCGGCGCAGCTTGCGCACCTCCTTCTCGACCATCGCCGCGGCCTGCGACGAGAGGTCCTTTTCCCGCGAGAGGGCGATGTAGCGGCCGATCTCGTCGTCCTCGTCCTCGTCGACCTCGATCTCCTCCCGAATAGCGCGCAGCTTCTCGTGCAGCACCACCTGCCGCTGTCCGTCCTCGATGCGCCGCTGTACTTTCTGCGCGATCTCGGCCTCGATAGCCAGCACAGCGTTCTCCTCGGCGAGGAGCTCGAGCAACACACGCAGCCTCTCCTCCACCGAGACGGTCTCCAGCAGCTGCTGTTTCTGCTGCATGCTCACGAGCAGGTGAGCGGCGACGATGTCTGCCACCTCGCCCGTGTCCGCCGCCTGCGCCACCACCTGCTGGGCTTCGTCGGGGAGCTGCGGGTTGAGCTGGACATAGGCGGCGAACTCGCTGGCCACGCGCCGGGCCAGCGTCTTGCTCCGGCGCGCCTCGCGATCGGGTGACTCGAGCCGTTCGTAGGCCACCACGAACTCGGGCGTCGTGGCCTCGAAGCCATGCAGGCGCACGCGCTCGCGTCCTTCCACCAGCGCCTTCACACTGCCGTCGGGCATCGTGAATACCTGGAGCACCGTGACCAGGGTGCCCATAGGCACGATATCCTCGGGATGCGGATCGTCCTGCAGCGGCTCGCGCTGCGGACAGAGGATGAGCGCGGTGCGTTCGCTGTGCGCCTTCTGCACCGCGCGCACGCTCTTCTCGCGGCCCACGAAGAGCGGCGAGATCATCTTCGGGAAAACGATCAGCTCTCGCGTCGGCACCAGCGGAAGCGCGACCGGCTCAACACCGCCGGCCGCGAGCTCGTCAGGCAGTTTCTTCGTCAAGCTGGTACTGCGTCCTCTCGGCCTCTGTGACCAAAGTGGGGTCGAGCCCCTTCTCGATGGTCTCGCGAGTGATGACGCACTTGCGCACGTCGCGCCGCGACGGCAGCTCGAACATCACATCCAGCAAAGCCTCTTCGATGATGGAGCGCAGGCCGCGCGCACCCGTGTCGCGCTCGAGGGCTTTACGGGCGATGGCTTCCAGCGACTCGTCCGCGAACACCAGCTCTATGCCGTCGAGCGCGAAGAACTTCTGGTACTGCCTGACGAGTGCGTTCTTGGGCTCCACCAAAATGCGCGTGAGCTCTGCCTCGCCGAGGCTGTGCACCGCGCTGACCACCGGCAACCGGCCGACGAACTCGGGGATCAGGCCGTAGTTGAGCAGATCCTCGGGCAGCACCTGGCAGAAGATACTCTCCGCGTCGCACAGCGCTTTGGAGGTAATGTCGGCCATGAAGCCCACGCCCTGACGGCCCACGCGCCGCTCGATGATCTTCTCCAGCCCCGCGAAGGCGCCCCCGCAGATGAACAGCACGTTGGTGGTGTCGATGGTGAGGAACTCCTGGTGGGGGTGCTTGCGCCCGCCCTGTGGCGGCACACTGGCCACCGTGCCCTCGAGGATCTTCAGCAGCGCCTGCTGCACGCCCTCGCCCGACACATCGCGCGTTATGGAGGGGTTGTCGGCCTTTCGCGCGATCTTGTCGATCTCGTCGATGTAGATGATGCCGGTCTCGGCGCGCTTCACGTCGAAGTCGGCGGCCTGGATGAGCTTGAGCAGGATGTTCTCGACATCCTCGCCCACGTAGCCCGCCTCGGTGAGGGCGGTGGCGTCGGCGATGGCGAACGGCACGTTCAAAATGCGAGCCAGCGTTTGCGCGAGCAGTGTTTTGCCGGACCCCGTAGGCCCGAGGATGAGGATGTTGCTCTTCTGAAGCTCGACGTCGCTCTCGCCGGAGGCCACCGCGCGGACGCGCTTGTAGTGGTTGTAAACCGCCACCGACAGGATGCGCTTAGCCTCGTCTTGGCCGACGACGTAGTCGTTGAGCGTGGCGTAGATCTCTTTCGGCTTCGGCAGGCTGTCGAAATCGAGTGTGGCCGGCGCGGCTAGCTCTTCGTCGATGATCTCGTTGCAGAGGTCGATGCACTCATCGCAGATGTACACTCCCGGCCCTGCGATCAGCTTTTTGACCTGGCGCTGGGACTTGCCGCAGAAGCTGCACAGGAGCTGGTCGTTGCTGTCTCCGGTTGCCAAGACTATGCCTCCTGCCGATGGGGCCTGGGACCGCCCGCCGGCGTGGTCCTCCCTCTACCGATGGGCGATGACGTCGTCGATAAGACCATATGCCTTCGCCTGTTCGGCGGTCATGAAGTAATCCCTCTCCGTGTCGACGCGCACCTTCTCGATGGGCTGATTACAGTGCGTGGCCAGGATCTCGTCCAGCCGTTGCCGGATGTTGATGACCTCGCGCGCATGGATCTCGATATCCGTGGCCTGGCCCTCGAAGCCGCCGCTGAGCTGATGGATGAGGACTTTGGCGTTGGGCAGGGCGAATCGCTTGCCCGGAGCGCCACCCGCCAGCAGCAGAGCGCCCATGCTCATCGCGATGCCCACGCAGATGGTGCTAACGTCGGGCTTGATGAACTGCATGGTGTCGTAGATGGCGAGGCCTGCGTACACGCCGCCCCCGGGGCTGTTGATGTACAGGCTGATGTCTTTCTCGGGGTCTTCGGACTCCAGGTGAATGAGCTGCGCCACCACCAGATTGGCAACCTCGTCGTTCACCGGCGTGCCGAGAAAGACCACACGGTCGTTGAGCAGGCGCGAGTAGATGTCGAAGGCCCGCTCCCCGCGGCTGGTCTGCTCAACCACCATCGGGATGGGAACGTAGGGACTCACTCGGGTCTCCTCCTTAGGCCGGCGACCGGCGCCGATCGTTACTCCTCGTCTTTTTCTTCCCGACCGGCCGCGGAGGCAAGCTCCTCGTCCGTCGCCGCGACCTCGCCGTGACTAGCCTCGTGGGCGGCCTCGTCTTCGTCCTCCGCGGCCTGCTCCGGCGTCATCTCCGTCGGCACGGACTGGTCTACGAGGTAGTCGACCGTCTTGGCCATAAGGAGTTCGTCGCGGATCATGCTCTGCCTGCCCGAAGCGTATACGTCGAGCACGAGTTGATCGCCGTCTCGACCCAGGAGCTCGGCGTCGGCTTTGATGCGCGCGCGCAGTTCCTCGTCGGTGACCTCGATGGCCTCGGCGGCGCGAATGGCGTCGAGCACCAGACGCCGCCGGACGTTCATCTCCGCCCGCGGCTTCAGCTCTTCCTCGACTTCCGCGGGCGTCTTCTCCATAGCTTTGAGATAGACCTCCATGGTGACGCCCTGCTCGCCGACGGCGGTCTCCAGATCATGGTAGAGCGCATGCGCCTCGCGCTCCACCATGGCCGACGGCACGGTGAGCGTGGCGTTCCGCACCGCTTGGTCGACTACACGGCCACGGTACTCACGCTCGGCGGCCGCCGCCTGGGCGCGCCCCAGCCTTTCGCGGATATCCCGCCGGAGCTCCTCGAGCGTCTCGAACTCGCTGACGTCCTGCGCGAACGTATCTCCGAGCTCGGGTACCGTCTTCTGCTTGATCTCCTTGATGTCGACCGCGAAGGAACCGGGTTTGCCCTGTAACTCCTCTACTCCATAGTCGTCGGGGAACGTGACCTCAAACTCCTTGTGCTCGCCGCGGGAGGCCCCAATGAGGTGGTCTTCGAACCCTGGGATGAGCTGCCCGCTGCCAACTTGGAGCATGTAGTCCGTGGCCGTGGCGCCTTCTATGGGGCGCCCCTCGGCCACGCCCCGCAGATCGACGATCACGAAGTCGCCCCGCTGCACCGGTCGATCGTCGACCGGGGCGAGACTGGCGAAGCGCTCTTGCAGCATGGCCAGATTGGCGTCGATCTGACTGTCGGTGACCTCCACCTGACGTTTGGGAACCTGCAGCCCCTTGTACTCGCCCAGCGTGGGGGTAGGCCGCACCTGGACCTTGGCCGTGAACGAAAACGGCTTGCCCGCGGAGATCTCCTGGAAATCGAGCTCGGGCATGGAGACCGCCTCCACGGAAGCGGCGCTCAGCGCGGAGTCGTACCACTCGGGCAGGAACTCCCGCAGCGTCTCGTTGAGGACGTAGTCGGGCCCGAGTCGCTGCAGGAGCAGCTGCTTGGGCACGCGCCCCTTGCGAAAGCCCGGCAGGGAGGTCTCGCGGGCGAGCCTGGCGAGCGTCTGCTCGTACCGATGCTGTACTTCGTCTGGCGGTATCTCGACCGCGAGCAAGACCTCGTTCTCGGCGACCGGTTTGACCTCGGTTTTCACAGTGCGTTCTCCGTTCATACTGCAGGGGACCTCGGAAACGCGGTGGTGGTGCGGGTGAGAGGACTTGAACCTCCACGGGCAGAGCCCACCAGATCCTAAGTCTAGCGCGTCTACCAGTTCCGCCACACCCGCGTCGTTGCCGGCGCTCGGTTCGATGAGTTGGGGTGAAGGACGGGATTCGAACCCGCGACCGCCAGGGCCACAACCTGGAGCTCTACCAGCTGAGCTACCTCCACCACCGGCCTGGAGCACCGACGCCCCATGTGACCTACATCAACCAGCGACGCCCCCGGGGCGCGGAGCGGCATGTGAGAATACCATGTCCGCCCCACGCGGTCCACGCGCCACCG
>JAXGYV010000021.1:0-8484 GCA_040772045.1 Thermoleophilia bacterium | reverse complement strand
TCAGGCGACGGGCATCCTCCATCCACGCGCCGCATAGTAATCTTTAACCATGCCGTCCATCTCGGCGGCCGTCAGCGTGAGGCTAGCGTCGTTCGCCTGCGGCCGACCGGTAATCCATTCTGGCAGGCGCTCCTGCTCCAAGCCGAAGCCTCGCGCCGCATTGAACTCGTGACTCATGGCGATGATCTTGGCCCCGATGGCCCTCACGTCCTCTACCGTGTAGTCCGTGCCGATAGTCGCGTTGACCACCGCGGTGAGGTATGGCCACGGGACCATGTCACGGTAGAAACGACAGTAGATCAGCGTGTCCATGATGCAGAGCCTGTCCTCCCATTCAACCAGCATCTCGGCCTTCCCCTCGACGACGGCCGGATCGATCATGCCCGCCAGCTCCGCCTTGTAGAAGGTGGTACGCAAGTGGCACGCGCCGCGAGCCGTGGTCGCGAAGGTGAGCCCCATGCCCTTGAGCTTGCGCGGATCGTAGCCCGCGGGCTCCATCCCCTTCACGTGGACGGCGATGCCTTCCAGGCCGAACTCCTTCTCCACTCTGAGAATGCCGTCCGCGAACACATCACCGACACCCTCACGGTTGATCATCATGAGGAGGAAATCGGCAACGCCCTGCGCGTCTCCTGCCTCCAGGCCGAGGTCCAGCACACCCTGGCGGCACGCTTCGATCGCCAAACCGCACAGGTTGCCCGCGGTCATGGTGTCTACGCCCAGCCGGTCGCAGATGTCGTTGAGGTACATGACCTCGCCGAAGTCGAGGATCTCGCAGAGACCACCGAACACGTACAGCGTCTCGTACTCAGGCCCGTCGACGACTAGCCCGGCATGACGATGCCCAGCGGGGACGGTGTTGCGCTTCACACACTGCATGAAGCACGGCGGGCACGCCTGGTTCTTCGTGCTGAAGTGCTCCAGCATGTGTTCCACCGTGAGGACTTCGAATCCTTCGATGTTCCCTCGCGTCCAGTAACGCGCCGGGAAGGCGTTCGCGCCGTTCAGGGTGCGCACCATGTTCACGGTTCCGCCGCGGCGGTACGCGGCTACACCGGGATCGTCCTTGCTGCGCTCCGCCATGTCTTTCACGAGCGCCCGGAAGGCATCGGGACGCGCCACTGCGACTTTCTTCGAGCCATGGAAGACGAGTCCCTTGACCTTCTTCGAGCCGAGCACCGCACCCGGCCCTCCGCGACCTAGGCTATGCCACTTGTTGTTCTCCACACAGGCAAACCGCACGAGCTTCTCGCCGGCCGGGCCAATAACGCACGCCTGAGCCTTGGGCACGCCGGTCTTGGCAACCATGCGCTCCTCAGCCTCATAGGTATCCAAGCCCCACAGATCCTCAGCAGAGTGGATGCTCGCTCCCGCCTCTGATACCTCGACGTACACAGGCTTGTCCGCGGCTCCCTCGAGGATGACCGCGGTGTAGCCGGTGCGGGCGAACTGAGGTGCTACATCGCCACCCGAGTAACTCTCGCAGTACCCTCCCGTGAGGGGAGAGACGAAAAAGGCCGCGTAACGGTTTGTCCCGAACATCGTGGTCCCCCCGCACGGCCCAACCAAGAAGACCATCTTGTTTCGTGAGCTCAGTGGATCGACGTCTGGCCCTACCTCGCGGGCGAGTAAATAGGTCCCCAACCCCTTGCCGCCGATGTACTCTCTCACGAGCTCGTCGGGGAGAGTCTCCTGTTTGACCGTGCGCGAAGACAGGTCGACCCGGAGTAGTTCTGGCATGTTGGCTCCTTTCCCCCTACAGAAAGAAGAGCGAAGCCGCGGCCTGCCAGCATGCAACCACGACTCCCTTGGATAGTGCAGCCCGCCCGCACTCAGGCTCGGGAAAGGCCGCACACATAGCCGCATTGAACCACAAGGCTCCCCCACCCGCTATCGCCAAACGGGCGTGGGGGAGCCTCCGCGTTGTACAGCCTGGTGAAGGGGACGCGCGTAACCTATCCGTCGGCGCGCGCCGGCGCGGCCGGCGCCGCGGGGGCGGCCTCAAGGCCGCTGAGCAGCTCGCCGACCGTCTGCTTGGCGTCGCCGAAGAGCAGGATCGCCTTCTCGTTGTCGTAGAGAGTGTTGGGCACGCCCGAGTAGCCGGGCTTCTCGTCGAGGTTGCAGACGATGACCCTGCCGGCCTGGTGGGCGGGCAGGATCGGCATGCCGGAGATCGGCGTGCCCTGCGACTCGACGGCGGCGGGGTTGACCACATCGCAGGCGCCGACCACGAGGACCACGTCGGTCGTCGCGAAGTCGTCGGCGATGTCCTTCATCTCGAAGAGCTTCTCGTAGTCGGCCTCGGCCTCGGCGAGCAGGACGTGCATGTGGCCGGGCATACGCCCGGCGACGGGGTGCACGGCGAAGCGCACCTGCTTGTGCTGGCGCTCGAGCGCCTCGGCGAGGCCGACCACGGCGAACTGGGCGTGCGCCTGGGCCATACCGTAGCCGGGCACGACGATCACCGAGGAGGCCTCACGCAAGGCGGCCACCGCCTGCGCGAGGGGATCGTCGGCGAGCGCCGGCGCGGCCGGCGCCGCGGGGGCGGCCTCAAGGCCGCTGAGCAGCTCGCCGACCGTCTGCTTGGCGTCGCCGAAGAGCAGGATCGCCTTCTCGTTGTCGTAGAGAGTGTTGGGCACGCCCGAGTAGCCGGGCTTCTCGTCGAGGTTGCAGACGATGACCCTGCCGGCCTGGTGGGCGGGCAGGATCGGCATGCCGGAGATCGGCGTGCCCTGCGACTCGACGGCGGCGGGGTTGACCACATCGCAGGCGCCGACCACGAGGACCACGTCGGTCGTCGCGAAGTCGTCGGCGATGTCCTTCATCTCGAAGAGCTTCTCGTAGTCGGCCTCGGCCTCGGCGAGCAGGACGTGCATGTGGCCGGGCATACGCCCGGCGACGGGGTGCACGGCGAAGCGCACCTGCTTGTGCTGGCGCTCGAGCGCCTCGGCGAGGCCGACCACGGCGAACTGGGCGTGCGCCTGGGCCATACCGTAGCCGGGCACGACGATCACCGAGGAGGCCTCACGCAAGGCGGCCACCGCCTGCGCGAGGGGATCGTCGGCGAGCGCCGGCGCGGCCGGCGCCGCGGGGGCGGCCTCAAGGCCGCTGAGCAGCTCGCCGACCGTCTGCTTGGCGTCGCCGAAGAGCAGGATCGCCTTCTCGTTGTCGTAGAGAGTGTTGGGCACGCCCGAGTAGCCGGGCTTCTCGTCGAGGTTGCAGACGATGACCCTGCCGGCCTGGTGGGCGGGCAGGATCGGCATGCCGGAGATCGGCGTGCCCTGCGACTCGACGGCGGCGGGGTTGACCACATCGCAGGCGCCGACCACGAGGACCACGTCGGTCGTCGCGAAGTCGTCGGCGATGTCCTTCATCTCGAAGAGCTTCTCGTAGTCGGCCTCGGCCTCGGCGAGCAGGACGTGCATGTGGCCGGGCATACGCCCGGCGACGGGGTGCACGGCGAAGCGCACCTGCTTGTGCTGGCGCTCGAGCGCCTCGGCGAGGCCGACCACGGCGAACTGGGCGTGCGCCTGGGCCATACCGTAGCCGGGCACGACGATCACCGAGGAGGCCTCACGCAAGGCGGCCACCGCCTGCGCGAGGGGATCGTCGGCGAGCGCCGGCGCGGCCGGCGCCGCGGGGGCGGCGCTCGGAACGCCGGGAGACGGCGTCGCTGCAGCCTTGATACCGACGAACACGTTCAACAAGCTACGGTTCATGCTGGTGCACATGACCGCCGTGAGAATCGATCCGGAGGAAGCAACGGTAGCGCCAGCGGCGATCAGCAAACGGCTCTCAATGACGACTCCCACGAACGCGGCGGCAACGCCCGCGGTGGCGTTCAGGAACGAGATGAGGACCGGCATATCGGCACCGCCGATGCGCACGGCGAACACTACGCCGAGCGTCGTCGAGAGCGCCACGAGCAGGGCAAGGATGAGAATCGCCAGGCCACCACTCGCGAGCCCTGCCCCGATACCGGCGGCGACGACCAAGAGGGCCAGGCTGAGGAGAACGAGGTTGTGCGCAGGCAGCACCGTGGGGCGCTGTTTGAGCTTGCCGGCTAGCTTCCCGCTGGCGATCAGGCTCCCGGAGAACGTGGCAGCTCCGACCACCAGGCCGACGAGACCAGACACCACACCGAGAGTCGTCAGCTCGGCAGTGGTACGCGTGAGCTCTACGAAAGCGACCAAGAACGCGGCCACACCGCCGGCACCGTGCTGAAACGCAACCAGCGCCGGGATCTGGATCATCGTGACACGCACGGCCACCCAGATGCCCAGCGCGGCACCGACAACGAAGGTCCCCGCGACCAGCGGCCAGGGGGCCACGTTGTTGCGTACGAGCACCACGGCGATGGCCGCCGCGAGGGCGACTGCGGCGATGCCGTTACCGAGCCTCGCCCCGCGTGGCGCCCGGAACTGCGCGATACCGACGATGAGAAGGATGATGATGGCAACGTCGATGAGCACGTCAAAGAAGCTCATCCCGAGAGTCCTTTCGTCGAGAGCCAGCTTGCATGTCTACGGTGTGTGGTTAACCTCGGCGACGGAACATGCCGAGCATGCGTCGCGTGACGGCGAAGCCCCCTACCATGTTGAACGCGGCCATCACGATAGCCAGTCCGCCAAGGGACCTCTCCAACGCACCCGTATCGACTGCGAAGAGCAACAAGGCACCCAGGATGGTGACGGCCGAGATCGCATTCGTCATGGACATCAGCGGGGTGTGCAGCCGCTGCGGGACCTTCGAGATGAGCAGGAACCCGACGACGAACGAGACGACGAACACCCCTGCCAAGACCAGCAGGTCAACCATAACGTTCCTCCCCTCTCGTCATCCTCAGGAGACGCCCCCCACCGCGTGCAGGTAACCTTGATGGTAGATGGTCCCCTGATGGGTGACGAGGGTGCTCTTGACGATCTCGTCGTCGAGATTCAGTTGGCCGTCCCGGAAGAGGTTCTTGATGAACTCCAGCATGTTCTGCGCGTAGAGCCAGCTGGCGTGCACCGGTACCGAACCGGGGATGTTCATAACGCCGATGACGTGGACGCCGCGGACGACTGTCTGCTTGCCCGGCTCCGTACAGGCACAGTTACCGCCCTGGTCAACAGCCACGTCGACGATCACGGAACCCGCCTGCATACCGGCGATCATCTCTTCGGTGATCAGCGCAGGCGCTACTTCTCCGGGCACGAGCGCGCTGGCGATGACGATGTCTGTCTGGGCCAGGATCGGGGCGAGCGCCTCGCGCTCCTTCTGCAGCCACTCCTCGGGGAGCGCCTTGGCATACCCTCCCTCGGCCACGGCCAGCTCCTTCGGCACATCGAACCCCGCGACCTTGGCGCTCAGGCTCTCGGCCTCGGCGCGTGCATCCGGCCGAATATCGATGGCCTGCACCTGAGCCCCGAGCCTGCGCGCAGTGGCGATCGCCTGCAGGCCGACCACGCCTGTACCGATCACGACCGCACGAGCGGGCTTGGTCGCGCCGATGGCCGTGCCCACCATAGGAATGAACTTCGGATAGGTGGAGGCGGCCATGAGGACCGACTTGTACCCGGTGATGGTGCTCATGGACGTGAGCGCATCCATAATCTGCGCCCGGGGAATACGCGGAATGCCGTCCATGGTGAACGACGTGATATTGCGTTCGCGCAGTTTGACGACGTTCTCGTGACTCGCCGGCGCCGCGGGATGCAAGAAGGTGACCAGCACCGTCCCCTCTCGCATCATGTCGATCTCGTTCTTGCCGGCCTTCTTGTTCACCTCGGGCTGTTTGACCTTGAGGACCACATCGACGCGGTCGAACAGGTCTTGAACATCCGCCACGATCTCCGCACCCGCCTGCCGATACTCATCGTCCGAGGCGAGCGAACCCTCACCAGCTCCAGCCTCCACCAGGACCGTGTAACCCATTTGCACGTAGGTACGCACCTCGCCCGGCAGGGCAGCCACCCTGTTCTCGTACTCGAGGATCTCTTTCGGGATGCCCACGATCATCTTTGCACTCCTCGTGACAGAACTCCGATGGAACACGGCTAAATTGATGGCCCCGACCGCGCTGGCGGAGCTTTGCAATGGTAACACAACACGGGTCTAGATTTCCCAATACGACAAGCTGACGCCATCAGACTTGCCCATACGACAACATCGCTGCCGGCGCTCCCCTGTGCCTCCCTCGCCAGCGTACGAGCGCACGGCGGCGCGAGACACGACCTCGACGAGTACCCCGGTACGTGGCAGAGACCGGCACGACACTCCCACAGACGCGGAAGCCGCGTCACCGTCAGAGCCACGCTCTGCGCAAGGCCGCTGGCAGGCGCATCCACTTGTTCCGCGTCTCCAACACCACGAACATCTCGCTCGCCGTAATGCCGCCGACGGAACGCAGCGAGGTATTGAGAAAGTCGTAGAGACCGTTCACTCCCTCTTCAGTGACCACCTCCGCCATGATGTCGTAGCGACCAGTGACGACCGCCGCCCATGTGACCTCGCGCAGAGCTGCGATCTGCTCCACCTTCTCATCGAGCTGGTGTCTGTCTACCGTGACCCCCACAAGCGCCATCGTAAGCCCCCGCATCTGGAGCACATCAACGAGACCGCAGACACGCAACAGCCCGTTGTCCGCCAGGAGGCGGAGGCGGGTGGCCGCGGTTGGACGGGATACGCCAACCTGCTTCGCCAGCCTCGAGAGCGCCACGCGTCCGTCTTCCATCAATCGCGCCAGAAGCGCCCTGTCGGTGGCATCCACTATGCGCGCCACGGCCATCCTCCGATCTTCTGTCGCTTGTCTTACACTGTCGCATCCGCCTGCGACGGGTACTTACTATAGGCTAGCAATCCGAGACGGCCGCTGCACAGAGGGTCCCGCTGCGACATCCCGAGCTCGATCCACGCAACGGCGCCGCGAGGACACACCGCTCGCCGGTACTTTGAGACAGAGCACGGCACCCGAAGGGGAGGAGCACTACGTGAGAATCGAGGACTCCCGTTGCCTCGTCGTAGGAGGAGCGCACCGCCTCGGGTACGCGCTGGCCCTCTCCCTCGCCAGTAGCGGCGCCCACGTGGCGGTATCCAGTCGGTCAGCCGCGGCCGCAGACAGCGCACGGCAAGAGATCCTCCGCCTAGGGCGGCGGGCGGCGGCGGTCCGCGGCGACGTGGCCACGCGCGTCGACGCTCGCCACCTCGTGGCGCAAGCGGCATCCGACCTCGGCGGCCTCGACGTGGTCGTCTTCGCCGCCAGCGGACCGTTCACAGCGCGCGAGCCCGCGACGATAGGAGAGGACGAGTGGGATGCGTCCATGGACGTCATCGCGCGCGGCCTACTCTTCGTCGCCCAGGCCGCGCGCGAGCAGTTCCTCGGGCAGACCACCGACACCGCGCAAACCACACGCGCATCGCGGCCGCGGGAAGAAGGCACGTCGCGCGCGCCCGAACGAGGTGTCGTGGTTGCCATGACGGACGTGGCAGCGGTACAGCCGTGGCCCTTGTTCGCCGCTCACTGCGCAGCGAAAGCTGCCCAGACGATGGTCATACGCGTGCTGGCAAAGGCCTGGACACAGGAAGGCATCCGTGTCTGCGGGGTGTCGCCCGGCCCCGTCGATCTAGCGGACGACGACCATCGCGACGCCAGCTTGCGCGCCGCGTCGGCGATACCATCCGGCAGCCTCGTGAGCCCAGCCGATGTGGCTGCCGCGGTGCTGCTCTGCATCGCCTCCTCGAGCATGACGGGCGCAACGGTCGCGGTCGACGGTGGCGCCCTTCTGAGGTAGCCGCGGCACGCGCGAGCCGACGCGGACACGGCGTGCTACAGCTCAGTGGCTGTTCCCAACCCGCCGCTATCGCCGGATCAGCGCCGCCTCGCCGAGAGCGCCGGCAAGTGTACGGGAGTTGCCGCCAGCGAACGCATAGCCAGCGCCGCCGCCACCGCCTTGAGGACATCACCTGGCAAGAACTGCAAGACGCCACCCCAAATGACCACGTTGAAACCGGTGGTGTGCAGCTGGATCGCGAGCCAGCTCGCGCCGAGGAGATAGATGGGAATCAAGCCGGCAAGGCTGACGATCGCGTACCCCGCAACGCTCCGCACGCCCGTGCGCTCCACCAGCAACCCTACCAGCCACGCGGCCACCACGAAGCCCCAGATATAGCCACCCGGAGGCCCAAACAGAATCCCTAGGCCCGAGGTGCCACCAGCATAAACCGGCGCGATGAGGCCGATGAGCACGTAGGCGATCATGCTCAGCATGGCCAACCGGGAACCCAGAACAAGCCCCGCCAGCAGCACGAAGAGCACCTGCAGGGTGAACGGAATGCCTCCGTACAGGGGGATGCTGAGGTAGGCACCCACGCCAACGAGCGCCGTCATCAGCGCCGCTAGCGCGAGGTCGCGGGTAGTACGACGGTCTGACATTGTCAACCTTCTTGACGGATCAATATGTTGACAATACGTAAGGCGCGCCCTAGCGTCAATCACTCACGACG
>JAXGYV010000020.1:0-8720 GCA_040772045.1 Thermoleophilia bacterium | reverse complement strand
CGCCCACGCCATCGTCGCCGCCGCCGACGCCAACGGAGAGCCCGTCGGGAGGCATCCTGAACTGGTGGCCATGGGTAGCATGGCTGTTCGGGTCCTAACGCCCGGCGCTCACGAACGGTCCGCTCGGGCATGCGCGCCCCGCGGCGCCGTCCTACCAGGTGCCGTAGCGATCGCTCCCCTTACGGTACTCCTTGACCCTCTCGCCCGACGACTCAGCGATGGTGAGGATCTTGCACGCTTGTTCCAGTACGCTCGTGAGCTGGTAGGCCTCTTCCAGCAGGTGGCCGATGGCGAACGGGCCATGGCCGCGGAGCATCACCAGGTCGTACTCCTTGAGCCAGCGCGCCATGATCTCCGCCACCTCAGTGGATCCCACCGTGAGCTCGGTGGCTACCACCGGTACCTTACGCAGTAAGTACGATCCCTCTGAGTCAATAGGTACGATCTCGTCCTTATATAGGGATTGAACGATGGCGTAGGGGGGATGCGTGTGCACGATAGCCAGCGCCGAGGTCGCCTGATAGATGGCGCGGTGCACAACGATCTCCGTGGACGCGAGCGTTACGTTGGCGTCGTTGTGCTCGAGGCCGATGTCGATGATGTCGCGTTCCTCGAGGCGCGCCAGCATGGACCCCCTGCGGGTGATCAGGATGCGATCGCCCATGCGCACGCTCATGTTGCCGCCGTGAGAGCTGAGGAGGCCGGCGACGAAGAGGTCCCGGCCAATGGCGCGGAATTGATCGATCACGACACGCCCTCCTGGCAGGCGGGACGGGAGACGGGAGGAACGCCGGCCACCGCGGGTCGTTCACCCGCCACAGCGGCACACGGAGTGCTCAGAGGCTCCTCGATCGCGAGCTGCGCGAGCTTGCGCGGCGTGGGCACGCCCTCGGCGTCCCAGCCGCGGCACACATAGTATTCGTCCAGCATAGGTGCCAGGTCTACCACGTGCCCCGCCGCCGGACCATCCGCTACCGCCTCGTCCAGCAGACGAGGCGGTAGCGTGTCGTCAGCTCGGCTGAAACCGGCGCGCAGGTTGAAGAGGCGCTCCAGATTCCAGACGCGTTCGCCGACGTGCAGCAGCTCTTGCGGCTCGATCGGCTCTCCCACCATCGCGCTCAACAACCGGGCGAAGTAGTCCTCTTTGATGGCGAAGGCGACGAACTTACACTCCACGAGCGAATCGAGCACCGCGTTGAGGTTCTGCAGGTTGATCAGCAGCCCAGCCTTCCCACGAGTGGCAAAGCGATCGATCATCTTGGGCGACCCGAGAATCTCCGGGCCGAGCATGTTGGCGCGCAAATGGCAGCCGCCCCGGTTCGAGGTCGCGAACGCCAGACCCTGCCCCGTCATGCCGCGGGGGTCGTAGGCGGGTAACTCGAGGCTCTTCACACTCATCGAGAGATCTTCCCGACCGTGGCGCGCGGCGAACCGTCGCGACCCCTCGGCGAGCTCGTCGCCGATCTCACGGCGCAGAGCGGTGTCGGCGATCAGCACCTCCAGTGCCTCGGCATCTCCGAAGCGCGGCCCGTTCGGCAACAGACCCAGCTCGGTGAGCTCCATGGCACACGCGATGGTGGAACCCATCGTGATGGTGTCCATTCCCGCACGGTTACAAGCGTGACTGGCACGCACCACGGCGCCGAGGTCGGCGACGCCGCAGGCAGCGCCGAGCGCCCAGATGCTCTCGTATTCCGGACCCCCCCCACTGCTGGCGCCGCTTTGCGTTCGTCGCGCGCAGCCGATGGAGCAACCGCTACAGGCACTGCGCCTGGGCACGAACCGGCGGCGCAGCTCCTCGCCACTGATCTGCTCGGCGTGTTCGAAGCGGGATTGGCGGAAATTGCGTGTAGGCAAAGCCCCGGCCTGGTTGAGAACGTTCACCAGAACGCTCGTGCCGAACTCGGGCAACGCCTGGCTGGTGATCGGATTGGCCTTGATCAACTTGCTCGCCTCGTAGGCGACGAAATCGAACCGCTGTTTGTCGGCGGGTGCCGGGACGGGCGTCCGCTCCGGCAGCAGCACGATCCCCTTGAGCCGCTTGGCCCCCATCACCGCCCCCAGACCGCCGCGGCCAACTTGTCGACCGCGGTTGTTCACGATGCTCGCGAACAGCACGCCGCGCTCGCCCGCCGGGCCGATCACGGCCACCTCGCAGCGACCGTGCAGCGCACGCAATCGCTCCAGAGTCTGCGGCACGTCGAGGCCCCACAGGTCGCCCGCCGGCAGAATACGCGCACCGCGTCCGCTGAGGAGGAGGTACGAGGGCTCCTCGCAAGCCCCCCATACCATGAGATACTCGAGGCCCAAACGGCGGAGTGCTATGCCGAACGAACCCCCCGCATTGCCGTCGAACACCGTCCCGGTGAGCGGCGAGCGCGAGCTCACGCTGTAGCGACCGGCAGCCGGAGCTCCGGTGCCCGTAAGCGGCCCCGGAGCGAAGATCAGCGGGTTGGCGGGCGCGAGCGGATCGACCTGGTAGATCCGCTCGCGCAGCAGCAGATGCACGCCCAGGCCACGGCCGCCCAACACCGCCCGCATGACCGCGGCCGGCAACTCCTCTCGTTCGGCACGGCCGCTCCCAACGTCTATACGCAAGCCCCGGCCTGGGCGCTCGACTGTCCGTGAAGTGCTCACCCGCGGATTATACGGGGCGCCCGACGCCGTGGCGTACGCGGACACGTCGCCGGCTGCCGTACGTAACGCGCAGGGCTCAGACCAACGTACGTCTATCGACCACGCGGACCGCCTTGCCCTCGCTGCGCTGGATAGTCTTCGGCTCCTTGAGACGGACTCTCGCCTGAATGCCCAGCACGTTGTACATCTTCGCCTGCACACCGCGTTCGAAGCGCTCCAGATCGCCCATGGTCTCGGAGAAGATGTCCTCGCCCACCTCGATCCACACCTCGACGATGTCCAGGTGGCCCTTGCGATCGACCACGATCTGGTAGTGCGGCTCGATCTCGGGGATGCTCATGAGCACCTCTTCGATCTGGCTGGGGAACACGTTCACGCCGCGGATGATCAGCATGTCGTCGCTGCGGCCCACCGGCTTGGTTATGCGGGCGAAGCCGCGGCCGCACTCGCAGGGCTCGTAGATCAGGCTGCACAGATCGCGCGTCCGGTAGCGAATCAACGGCTGCGCCCGGCGACTGAGGGTCGTGAGCACCAGCTCGCCCACCTCGCCCTCCGGAAGCGCTCGGAGAGTCTCGGGGTCCACGATCTCAGCCAGGTAATGATCTTCATTCACGTGCATGCCGTGCTTACAGAGACACTCGAAGGCCACCCCGGGACCGCCCATCTCCGAGAGGCCGTAGATATCCAGCGCGTCGATGCCGAGTCCGGCCTCGATCTGCCTACGCATCTCCTCAGTCCACGGTTCGGCACCGAAGTAGCCGACGCGCAGGGGAAGATCGTCGGGGCCAAGGCCGCGGTCCCGCGCCGCCTCGGCCAGATACAGCGCGTAGGACGGCGTACAGGCGAGGGCCGTGGCGCCGAAATCGCGCATGAGCTTGAGCTGACGCTCGGTGTTCCCTCCGGAGATGGGCAGCACGGTGCAGCCCAGGTGCTCGGCGCCGTAGTGCAAGCCTATGCCGCCCGTGAATAGCCCGTAGCCATACGCATTCTGAACGAGATCGCCCGGTCCGATGCCGCCGGCGGCCAACGTACGCGCGATGAGGTCCTTCCAGAGCTCGATGTCCTCGTGCACATACCCAACCACCGTCGGGTTGCCGGTTGTGCCGGAGGAGACGTGGACACGCAGGATCTGGTCGCGGGGAACGGCGAACATGCCGAACGGGTAGTGATCGCGCAGATCGATCTTCGTGGTGAACGGCAGATCCTGTGCGTCGCCGTGGCAGTCGATGTCGTCGACGACGATCCCGGCTTCGTCCATCTTCCTGCGGTAGAAGGGCACGTGGTCACGCGCGTGCTGGAGTGTGGCCCTCAGCCGCGTAAGCTGTGTCTCGCGGAGTTCCTCGACGCTCATCCGCTCCGCGGCCGGCTGCCAGAACCAGCCACCACGGCCATCCGGATCGCGTGGCACCGCGCCGGCGGCGCGGGGCTCGGCGGCGAACGCGCTCACAGTGCCCTCACCTGCTCGTCGGTGAGCAGCAGGACCTTGCCTTGGAGCAGTTCGACCGCCCGATCGATGTCGCGGACCGCGAAGCAGACGAAATTGAAGGAGATGCTGTAGAGGTAGTCGACCGAGATGCGCTGCAGCGCGAGCTGCTCGAGCACACGCGCAAGGCCACCGGGCTCGTCCGGCACCTGCACGCAGATCACCTGCGACATGTGCGTGGTAAAACCAGCTTGGTGGAGAAGCTGCCGAGCCTTCTCCGGCTCGGGCACGATGAGGCGGACGATGCCGTACTCCGCTGCTTCCGTGGTGGAGAACCCACGGATGTTGATCCCCGCACCACCGAGCAGGTCGGCGATCTCCGCCAGCCGCCCACTGCGGTTCTCGAGGAACACGGTGAGCTGTGTCACTTTCACTTCCGAACCTCCGTTGCCGGGACGGCATCGCGACCGAGCTGGAACGCGCGCCGGTTAATCTCGACGATCTTGCTGGGGAGAACCGCCTGCAGAGCGCCGTTCCACGCCGCATCGGTAAACGGCAACACCGCGCTGGCCACACCCAGGAGGACGGTGTTGGCCGCGCGCACCGTGCCCACGCGGGCGGCCAGACGCTCGGCGTCTACTTCCAGGAGCCTGACACGGCGCTTGGCGGCCGCCGCGGCGATGTCTTCCGGATACTCCGCCTCACGACGCAGCACGCAGCCCGGTGAGATGCGCGTGGTGGCGCAGACCAAGGCGCCCCCCGACACGAGGAGAGGGACCGCCCGACGGCCCTCGAGTAGCTCCATGGCGATAACGACCTCGACATGGGTCGCCACGGGCGAGAACACCGCGGCCCCAAAGCGGACAGTGGACAGCACGCTCCCCCCGCGCTGGGCCATCCCCTTCACCTCGCTGGCCTTTACGTCTAGCCCATCGAGCAGCGCGGCTTGAGCCAAGACGGCGGCAGCCAGGAGAACCCCTTGGCCGCCGACGCCGACCAGAGACACGGACGTACTCCCGTTCACGTCAGCCTGCTCCCGCTACGGACAGGCTCAGCGCACCGTGCCGGCACGCCTCTACACACGCTCCGCAGCCGATACACGACTGATCGACCGTCACCGTTTGCTCGCCCGGCAGGAGCGCTGGGCAACCGATGGCCAAGCACTGGCCACAGAGGGTACAGCGTTCGGCATCGACGATGAGCCCGCGTTTGGGTTCACGAATAGTGAGCGCACACGGCGCGACGGCGACGATTACCCCGAGGCCCGGCGCGGAGAGTTCGTCCTCCAGCGCTCCACGCACCGCGTCGGCGTCCAGTGCATCTACCGTGCGGCAGCGCACGCCAATGCCCTCGCACAGCCGCGCGATGTCGACCGCCGGACCCTGAGTGCCGTCGGCGTGCACACCCGTCCCTGGATGACCTTGGTGGCCCGTCATGGCCGTCGTCCGGTTGTCGAGCACCAGCACGAGGCCGTCGACCTGGTTGTACTGAGCATCGATGAGCGCCGTAATCCCGGAGTGGAAGAACGTCGAGTCGCCGAGGACGGCGACGCTGGCCTTGCGCTGGAGCGCCTTGTTCATCCCCGCCATCATGCCGATCGAGGCGCCCATGCACAGGCAGCTATCGATCGCCTGTAACGGCGGCAGCGCGCCCAGAGTGTAGCAGCCGATATCGCTGAGGGCGGTCAGCTTGTAGCGCTTGAGGAGGGCCAGCACCGATCGGTGGGAGCAGCCGGGGCAGAGCACCGGCGGACGCTGCGGCAGCGCCGCCTCCGAGACTGGCGAGGGGGCGATCAGGGGGTCCGGAAGCGGAAGCGGCGTGCGACGACCAGGCCTGGCACGACGCGAGACGTAGGGCTCCAGAGCACGGAAGACCGTCTCTTGATCGAGCTCGCCGTTGGCCGGCAGCGCGATCTTGCCGACGACCGGCAGCCCCAGAGCCCGAATCTGTTCCTCCAGGAAGGGATCCAGCTCCTCCACAACCGCTACCCAGGAGACGGAACGATAGAGGCGAGCGATCTTCTCCACGGGGAGCGGCCAGGACATGCCCAGCTTGAGGAACCAGGCCTTGGGGAACGCCTCGCGGGCGACCTGGTAGGCCACCCCCGAGGCTACGATACCGAAATCCGCGCTGCCGGCCTCGAGCACATTGAGGGGCGACTCGTCGGCTCGCGTGCGGAGAAAACCAAGCCGCCGCAGGGCCAGGCGATTTCGCTCGCGCGCATGCTGCGGGACCATGACGTACTTGGGGATGTCGCGCACGAACGGCGCGCCCTCCCATGCCACGGCGGGCCGTGGTTTCACGCGGCCACGCCCATGAGACAGCCGCGTCGTGGTCCGCAGCAACACGGGGGTGTCGAACTCTTCCGAGAGCTCCAGCGCGTGAGCCACGAAGTCGTAGGCCTCTTGGCTGTCGGATGGCTCCAGCAACGGCACCTTGGCAAACCGCGCGTAGTGGCGGTTGTCTTGCTCATTCTGAGAAGAGTGCATCCCTGGGTCGTCGGCGGACACGACGACCAGCCCGCCATGAACGCCGGTGAGCGAGAGCGTCATGAAGGGATCGGCGGCCACATTCAAACCGACGTGCTTCATGGCCGCCAGAGCACGCACGCCGGCGAGACTGGCGCCGGCCGCGGTCTCTACCGCGACTTTCTCGTTGATACACCACTGAGCTACGAGCTCGCTCGTGCCGGCGAGCGCCTCGAGGATCTCTGTGGACGGTGTACCAGGGTAGGCACAGGCAAACCCCACACGCGCACGCACGGCGCCAGCGGCGATTGCTTCGTTTCCGGAAAGGAAGAGCGGAGGTCCCACGGCTGGTGATTATAGCTGGTCCCCTGGGGTGGACGAACTAGACGCGGGCAGGAAGACGAACCGGCCAGACGAATTGAAGACCATGGTCAAACGCTGTTCACCCGAGGTCACTCGCGCCCGATCCCGCATTGTCTTCTTCTCACTCCTCACTGTCTGCCTCCTGGCGACCGATTCCCAATTCACCGCCGGCATCGCCGCGGCGGGCATCGTCGCAGGGCTTCTCTCACTGCGGGCCGCCATCGCTTTTGGCCCCTCCCTGGCTATCACGTTCATCACGGTGGACTGGCTCGCCCTCGGCCTGATCATCGGCATCGGCGGCGGGCTGCGAAGCTGGCTCGCATTCTCGGTGCCCATCCTCGCCTTCCTCAACACAGCACCGGGGAAGAGATACGATCGTATCCACCGGCTGGCGCCCGCGGCCTCGCTGCTCGCCGTGCTCCTCATCGCTGACCCACAGCTCGGAGGCAACCGCGGTCTCGGCGTGGCGATGTCCGCGGCGCTCGTGGGAATGGGAGCGCTCCCGCTCCATTTGCTCGAACGGCGGCCGGCCGCGCGGCGTACCGGCCGCGGCCCAAAGCGGCCGCTCAGCGTAGATCCCACAACCGGCCTTCCCACCGCCTGCCGCGTCGCGGAGCTGCTCTCGGCCAGTCTGGAGGAGGCAACGACCGCGCACGAGGCGCTCAGTGTAGCCTGCGTGCGTCTCGACCACTTCGCCGATACGCGCACGTTCCTGGGTGCCGAGCGCGCCGAGGCGTTGGTGGCCCAGGTAGCGCGTCGCCTGCACCGATCCTTGCGGCCAAGCGACACGGTCTTCCGCGTGCACCCGGATACCTTCTTGCTCGTACTCCCGGGCCGCCTCCCCAGCCAGGCGTACCAGGAGATGAACCGCCTGCAGCAAGAGGTCGCTCGGCAGCTCGTCGCTCGCCACCGCCAGACGATCTCCGCCGGAGTGGCGTCCTTTCCTGCGTGCCGCGACCTCGAGAGCCTACTCCGCGAGGCCCACCGGAATCTCGTGCAGAGCGACGCCGAGCTTCGGCCGGCGGCATCGCTCTGAGCCTAAGGGCGACAGAAAGACCACGCGTCTGAGTCGTAAGTCAGCAGTGGTGCCCTTGCGCCGCCACTGTTCCAACCCTAGGATTACCACCGTGGAAGTTCAGATCGACAACAAGATGGTGGAGAACGCCGCCGAGGTCCGCATCAGCGTGCGCCTCACACCACGCGAGCTCTCCCAGGTGTTTCTCAGCGGCGACACCCTGATCCGCCTGCCGGTAGAGCACGCCATCTGCGAGGACACGGCGCCGGTACTTCGCGACACCGTGTTCCTCAGCGAGCTGGCGGAATGCCGCCACGGATACCGACGCCGCTTCGCTCAGGCCGCGGCGGCAACGGCCTTCGCCGCGTCCGTGCGCGAGCAGCTCAACGCCGCCGCGACACAGCTGGAGCGACTATGAGCGACGACCTCGCCGCCCTGATCGCTGCCTATCGCTCCGATCCCGGCATCCGCGCCGCCCTGCTCATTGAGGCCGACGGTTTCCCCGTGGTCGCCAACGCCGATCCTCAGGTGGACACAACGGCCGTGGCGGCGCAGATCGCCGACATGCTGCAAGTCTGCCACCGGCTGGCCATAGAGCTCGGGCAACGAGAGACGCAGTTCGTCACCTTCGAGCTCACCGAACTCAACGTCATCGTGGCGCCGTTCGAAGGCGATCTCTTGCTCGTGCTCGTCGGAGAGCCCGCGGCCATCAGTCTCTCCTACTCCCTGCGCACCAGTCAGGAGCGTGTCACGGAGCAGTGAGGCACGTGCCGGCGCACTCGAGCTCGTGCATACCGTCGCGTCGCCCGCGTGC
>JAXGYV010000019.1:0-11504 GCA_040772045.1 Thermoleophilia bacterium | reverse complement strand
CCTGAAGATTAGAAGTCTCCTGCTCTATCCAGCTGAGCTACGGGCGCGTGAAGGCGGGGGAATGGAGCGGGAGACGGGCCTCGAACCCGCGACCCTCAGCTTGGAAGGCTGATGCTCTAGCCAACTGAGCTACTCCCGCTCGTTGTCGCTCGCCGATATGGCCAGCGTGGTCGGGACGGGCGGATTCGAACCGCCGGCCCCCTGCTCCCAAAGCAGGTGCGCTACCAGGCTGCGCCACGTCCCGGCAGGCGGAGTATACCCCACACACGGAGGGTTCTGGATAGGCGGCAGCGAACCGAAGCTCATGACACTGACGACAGTGCTCTTCCACGACGGCCGCTGCCGCCCAGAACCGCTCCCCTTCGAGCAGATCTCGGACGTGCTAGCCGCCGGCAGCGATCTGGTGTGGGTAGACGTAGTCTCACCCACTGAAGAGGAGATCCGGCAGCTGGCCGAGGAGTTCTCGCTGCCACCATTAGCCGTGGAAGACGCGCTCGAGGCACACCAGCGGCCCAAGATCGACCGCTACCAAAACTGCCTCTTCGCGGTGGCCTACGGGGCCGCCATCGTCGACGGCGGTCTTCAATTGAGCGAGGTAGGCCTGTTTGCCGCACCGCACTTCGCCATCACGGTGCGGCATCAGCCGGCGCTCAACATCGACAGGGTCGGCGAGCGCCTCCAAGCTTGCCCGAAAGAGCTCAGTGAAGGCGGCGGCTTCGTCATGTACGTCGTCTTCGACCACATCGTCGACGGGTACTTTGAGGCGCTCGAGTATCTGCAAGACCGCATCGTCGAGACGGAGGAACGACTCCTGACAACGACCTCCGGCGACGGCGACCTTCCCGCCGTGTTCCGGCTCCGGCACGACATCGTGCGCTTTCGCCGTGCCGTCGCCCCTTTGCGCGAGGTACTCAACACGCTGCTGCGCCGCGACGAGACCGTGCTAGACCCCGCACTGGACGAGCACTTCCGCGATCTGTCGGACCACGTGATCAAGGTCTACGAAGAACTGGACATGGGACGCGAGCTCCTCGCGACGGCCGTTGAGGGCCACATGTCCGTGGTCTCCAACCGGCTCAATAACGTGGTCCTCAAAGTTAGCGCGTGGGCGGCCATTATCGCCGTACCAACCTTTATCGCCAGCGTGTACGGCATGAACTTCCGCCATATGCCCGAGCTGCACTGGACGCTCGGCTACCCCTTCGCCGGCGGCCTCATGCTCGCTGTCGGCGGCCTGCTGTACGCGCTCTTCCACCGCCGCGATTGGCTATAAATCCGGCGGTCGCCGCACCGCGCAGGCCGACCTTACTCCAACGCCCGCGCGACGCACTGCGACCGCCGTGCGGACGCGGCCTGGTGCATCCGTCCGTGCGGTTCCGGCAACTACTCCGGCACGTACGGGAAGCGGATGCGCTGGCCCGGTACCAGCGCGGGCTCCGCGAGATGATTCTCGCGCTCAACGAGATCGACCAGCGCACGGACGTCGTGCTGCTGAGTACCGTAGTGCTCCGAAACCAGATCCCAGAGAGTGTCTCCGGAGCGCACGACGTACACGACCCCGGTGAGCGGTTCGTCTGCGCCCGCAGCTTGGGCGATGCGGGCCCCCGTCCAGGCCAGGAGAACGAGGATGAGGACGACGAGCGCCAGACGGGCGAGGCCCGCGAGGCGCTGCTGCCGGCGGCGGCGACCGCGATGGAGGGGTTTCGACGTTGACCGCCCCCGTGAGCCGCCTCTGCTGGCGCCCGTCGTCCTCGTCTCTGCGCGGCGCGGTTTCACGCGACCGCCTTTTTCCGCAGAGGCCTGTCCAGTTCGAGCCGGCTACCGCAGGCATCGCAGCACAGGACATCCCGTGCCGGCCATCCTTCCTCGATGGTCCAGCGCACGCTGCGAGACGTGCACCACGGGCAGCGAGCCGCCCCTGAGCGCGCGGCATCGGTGAGCTCTCGCAACGCGTCGGCGAGCGTGGGACCGTGATGAAGGGCGACCGGACGTGTCATAGTTTGCGCAGCACCCCCACAACAGTGCCGACGATCTGTACCTCGCCACGCTCAACGATAATCGGCGGGTACAACTGGTTCTCCGGCTGCAGCCGAACGCGACTGCCCTCACGGAAGAAGCGCTTCGTGGTCGCCTCATCGTCCACGAGAGCCACGACGATCGTCCCGTTCTCCGCCTCACGCTGCTGATGGACCACCACGAAATCGCCATCGAGAATGCCCGCGTCGGTCATAGAGTCGCCCTGGACGCGCAGCAGAAAGTCGTCGTCCCCGCGACGCAGAAGCGAGGGGACGTCCACGTACTCCTCCACATTCTGCTCGGCCAGGATGGGCATGCCCGCGGCCACGCGCCCGAGCAGTGGCAGCGGCTGGGGCAGGCGCCGCTCGCCCACTAACTCGAGGGCCCGCGGCTTACTGGGATCGCGGCGGATATACCCGAGACGCTCGAGGTTGGCCAGATGCGCGTGGACGGTGGACGGCGCCGAAAGGCGCAACTTGGCGCAGATTTCGCGCACCGTGGGCGGATAGCCCGTGGTGCGCACCGACTGGCGAATGAACTCGAGAACCTGCTGCTGCCGTGCTGTAAGGGCCGACACCCTCTCCCTCCTTACATACGAACACCTGTTCGTGCGGAGCATACCAGAACACGTGTTCGTGTCAAGGGAGATCATAGGGAGCGGGTCGGACGGAACGTTTCGGCAGCGCGAGACGAACACGCGAAGAGCGCCGCGGCGCGCCAGCCGTCTGACGGCTCCGGCACGGCACGAGCCGATAACGGTAGGCCCGGCCGACGGGGCCGGCGGCGGACCTGGCCGCCGCCGGCCCTGCGTCCAAACGCCGGCCGGAAGCGAGCGGAGACGAGCCTACCGAGATTTCATGAGGGTGCCGAGCACACCGCGCATGATGCTGCGACCGACCTGACTGCCCATGGCCCGCACCGCGCTCTTCCCGAGTGCCTCGAGCATCGAGTCGCGTCTCCCTCGACCCGCCCCGGCCTCCTGCCGGCCCTGTCTCTGCTCCACCCTGGTCTCCGCGGCCCGCCTCTCAACCTTCGCCGCCGCCTCTTCTTTCGCGGCTGCTTCCTTTGCCGCGACGACCGCCTCCTGCTCCGCGACGGCCTTCTCGGCCCGCGCCTTGAGCACCTCGTAGGCAGAATCCCTGTCCACAACCTGCTCGTAGTGCCCCGCCACCAGCGAGGCGGCACGGATCTGCTGACGTTGTTCGGGGGAGATGACTCCGATGTGGCCATGGGGAGGCACGATGAATGCACGCCGCACCATGCTTGGACTGCCGTCCGCCTCCAGCAGAGAGACCAGCGCCTCGCCGACACCGAGGTCGGTGACGGCTGTCTCCACATCCAGCTCGGGATTCACCCTGAAAGTCTCGGCCATGGCCTTGACTGCCTTCTGTTCCCGCGGGGTGAATGCACGCAAGGCATGCTGCACCTTGTTGCCGAGCTGACCGAGGACGGTGTCTGGGATGTCGATGGGATTCTGCGTGACGAAGTACACCCCCACGCCCTTGCTCCGGATCAGCCGGACCACCTGTTCTATCTTGGAGAGCAGCGCCGCCGGCGCCTCGTCGAAGAGGAGATGAGCCTCATCGAAGAAGAACACGAGCTTGGGCTTGGGCAGATCGCCCGCTTCGGGCAGCCGCTCGAACAGTTCGGAGAGCAGCCACAACAACAAGGTCGAGTAGGCACGCGGCGATGTCATGAGACGGTCGGCGGCGAGCAGGTTCACGTAGCCACGCCCGTTGCTGTCCGTCTGCAGGAAGTCGAAGAGGTCGAGCGCCGGCTCGCCGAAGAGCTCGTCTCCCCCCTGCTCCTCCAGAGCCAGGATGCCGCGCTGGATAGCCCCTACACTAGCGGCCGACACGATGCCGTACTCCGTGCCGATCGCCGCCGCGTTGTCGGCCACGTACTTCAGCATGGCGCGCAAGTCCTTCAGGTCGAGGAGCAGGAGGCCGCTGTCGTCCGCCACACGGAACGTGACCGTGAGCACAGCCTCCTGTACCTCGTTGAGCCCTAGCATGCGCGCCAGCAGGAGAGGACCGGCCTCCGACACCGTGGTACGCAATGGGTGGCCCTGGTCGCCGAAGACGTCCCAGAACATCACCGGCGTGGGCGAGAACTCCCAGGGTGTCAGCCGAAGCTGCTCGAGGCGAGCATCGACCTTGGGATTGCCGCCGCCGCTCTGGGAGATGCCGGAGAGGTCGCCCTTCACGTCGGCAGCGAACACCGGCACGCCAATCCGGCTGAACGCCTCGGCCAGAACCTGAAGCGTGACGGTCTTCCCTGTACCAGTGGCACCGGCGACCAAGCCGTGACGATTGGCCATGTGGGGGAGCAGGCGGAGATCGATCTCTCCCCTGGCGATCAGCAGACCCTCTGTTGGCTCCATTCCTCTCCTCTCCGGATCGATCGTTTCGACCACGTCGGCCACTCAGTACAGCATCTGGCCATCCTGCACGACGAGGCGTCCGTCAACCACGACCCGATCGACCAGGTTGACACCGAAGTGGTAGCCCAGCTCGCGATGGTCCTCGCCGTTCCACACGACCAGGTCGCACCAGGCTCCGGGGGCGAGCGTACCGACCCGCCCGCTCATGCCCGTGGCGGCGGCGGAGCCGGCCGTGGCGGCCTGCAGCGCCTCCGCCGGCGTGAGCCCCATACCCCGGCAAGCGAGCGCGACAACCAGCTGCATGTTCTCGCAGTAGCAGGTACCGGGGTTGAAATCGGTGGCCAGAGCGATGGAGGCGCCGGCGGCGATGAACTCCCGCGCCGGCGCGTACCGCAGGCCAAGCGTGAAGCTCGTGCCAGGTAGCAGAACGGGCACCACACCAGCCTTGGTGAGGGCCGCGATCTCCCACCGGTCCACGTGCACCAGATGATCGGCGGACACGCAGCCGAGCTCGGCGGCGAGCAGCGACCCGCCCGAGCGCGCCAGTTCGTCAGCGTGAACCTTGAGGCCGAAGCCAAGGGCGCGGGCGGCGAGCAGAACGCGCCGCGACTGCTCCACGCTGAACGCGCCTTGATCGCAGAACACGTCGACGAAGTCGGCGTGCCCCACGGCGGCCGGCAGCATCTCGTCGCATACCGAGTCAACGTACTCGTCCGGCCGTCCTTCATACTCGGGCGGCACCGCGTGCGCGCCGAGGTGCGTGTAAACGCGGCGTACCGCATGCTTCACCCGCGCCGCACGCAACATCCGCAGCTCGTGTCCGGACGCCAGGCCATACCCGCTCTTCACCTCGAGCGTGGTAGTACCGTGCGTGAGGAACACGTCGTAGCGCGCTCGGGTGAGCGCGGCCAGCTCGGCATCGGGCGCCCTCCGCGTAGCCTCCACGGTCGCGGCGATGCCGCCCCCGGCCGCGGCGATCTCCGCCGTGCTGGCGCCGCGCAGCCGTGCCTCGAACTCGGCCGCGCGCGAGCCCGCGAACACGGCGTGGGTGTGAGGGTCTACAAGACCCGGCGTAACCCACGCGCCTGCGACATCTAGCTCCACCACATCGCCCGCGAGAGGCACCTCGCCCAGCCGGTCCTCTCGCCCGACCCACACCACGCGTCCGTCGCGGGCGACCAGCGCGGCATCGCGAAACACGCCCAGCGGCCCCTGGGCGCCGCGTACAGCCGCCAGAGTCGACAGCTCACCGGCATGGCGCAGGACGAAGGTGCGGGACGCCGCGCTTGACCCGGGCGCGGCGGCGCGGCTCCTCACGCGCCCCTCCCGTGTTGGGTAGACGGCACCATCGGCAGGTCGATCCCGCTGTCTACGGCCTTCTGTACGGCGTCCTCGTAGCCCGCGTCGGCGTGACGCATGACGCCCGTGCCCGGATCCGCGGTCAGCACACGCTCGAGGCGCTCGTCCATGTGCGGGCTCCCGTCGGCCACCACCACCATGCCGGCGTGGATGCTCTTGCCGATACCCACGCCGCCACCGTGGTGGATGCTCACCCAGGAGGCCCCGGCGGCGACATTGAGCAGCGCGTTAAGCAGCGGCCAATCGGCGATGGCGTCCGAGCCGTCTCTCATGGCCTCCGTCTCACGATACGGAGACGCGACCGAGCCGGCATCCAGATGGTCGCGTCCGATCACGATGGGGGCGCGCACTTCGCCGCTGGCCACGAGACGGTTGAACAGCAGGCCGGCGCGCGCCCGCTCGCCGTACTCGAGCCAGCAGATGCGCGCCGGCAAACCTTGGTGACGAACACGCCGCGGCGCCATGCGCATCCAGCGAGCCACCATCTCGTTCTCGCCGAATTCCTCCAGAATCGCCCGGTCCGTGCGCGCGATGTCGGCGGGGTCGCCGGAGAGCGCCACCCAGCGAAACGGCCCGCTCCCGCGGGCGAACAGGGGGCGAATGTAGGCGGGCACAAAGCCCGGGAAAGAGAACGCCTCGGCGAGGCCGGCGGCGGCGGCTACCCCGCGGATGTTGTTGCCGTAGTCGAAGACCGCGGCACCCGCCTTCCGCAGGGCGACCATGGCCTCGACGTGCGTAACGATGGCGGCGATGGCCCGCCGCTCGTATTCCGCCGCATCGGCCGCTCGCAGCTCGAGCGCCTCCTGATAGCCCATGCCGTTGGGCACGTACCCATTGACGGTGTCGTGGGCCGAGGTCTGGTCGGTAACCACATCCGGCACCACCCCGCGACGCATGAGCTCCGGGTATACGTCGGCCGCGTTGGCCTGGAGGCCGATGGAGAGCGCCTCCTCCCGCCGAGCGGCCTCGCGACCCATACGCAGCGCCTCGTCCAGGGAGTCCGTCGCGGTATCCAGATAGGCGGTCTCCAGGCGCCGCCGGATGCGCTCGCCGTCGACCTCCACGCAGAGGGCGACGCCACCGTTCATGGTGATGGCCAGCGGCTGCGCGCCGCCCATGCCGCCCAACCCGGCCGTCAGAACCAGACGGCCAGCGAGGCTTCCCCCGAAGTGCTTGGCGGCGCAGCTGGCGAACGTCTGATAGGTGCCCTGCAGGATCCCCTGGGTACCGATGTAGATCCACGAGCCCGCGGTCATCTGCCCGTACATGGTCAGACCGAGAGCATCGAGACGGCGGAACTCCTGCCACGTGCCCCACTCCGGCACCAGGTTACTGTTGGCGATCAGCACCCGCGGCGCGCCCTCGTGGGTACGGAACACGCCGACCGGCTTGCCCGACTGCACGAGGAGCGTCTCGTCGTTCGCCAGGCGTCTCAGCGTAGCGACAATGGCATGATAGGCCTGCCAGTTCCGGGCCGCCTTGCCCGCGCCCCCATAGACGATCAGGTCTTGGGGGCACTCCGCCACCTCGGGATCCAGGTTGTTCATCAGCATGCGCAGGGCGGCCTCCTGCTGCCAGCCACGGCAGCTGAGTCGCGCCCCCCGTGGCGCCCTCACCTCGATGGCCGTCTCCATCGCGGTCACCTCCCGCCCTCGGCCACGCACGCCGCTCAAGGCCCGTATGGCGTCGGCATGGCGTCGTCACGTCATTCTCTCCCCACCCTCGGGATCGCGCCACTCCCAACCGATGGAAATCGGCGCCGGTGATCCGCTGGGGAATGGGATGGCGCAGACCATCCCGCCCCTTCCGGTACAATCACGTTACTGGCACCCAGGGAACAACCAGCTCACAGGGGGCGCGACAGGCCGTGAAGATCCTCTTCGTCTACCCCGACTACAAGGTCGAGATCGACGCCGACACGCACGCCGAGATCGGCGTCGTCAAGGGCGGCTGGTATATGGAGGGCGTAGCCAGCATGGCGGCCGTGCTGCGCCAGCACGGCCACGAGGTCGCCCTCTACCATCTCACCGAGCCACCCGCCTCCGACGAGGCCTTCGTGGCCGAAGTGCAGCGCCACCAGCCCGGCCTCATCGGCTTCATCACCATGACGCGCGAGTACCCGCAGGTAAAGCACTTCGCGCGTCTCCTCAAAGGGCGAACCGATGCCAAGGTGATCTCCGGCAGCTACCACCCGACCACCATGCCCGAGGAGGTCATCCAGACCGAGGGCATCGACATGTGCTGCCGCGGCGAGGGCGAGCTGGCCCTGCTCGAGCTGGTGGAGAAGATGGACGCCGGCGAAGACTACACCGGCGTCCACAGTATCTGGGTCAAGGAGGCGAACGGCACCATCCACCGCAACCCCGTCCGCCCGCTCCTCGAAGACATCGACGAGCTACCCCTGCCCGACTTCGACATCTTCGACTTCAGCAAGCTGCTCGGCACGCAGATCAAGACCGGCGTGGTCATCCTCAGCCGCGGCTGCCCGTATAGCTGCAGCTACTGTTCCAACAAGAAGATGCGCGAGATCTACCCCAACCAGAAGTCCTACTCGCGCTTCCACAGCCCCGACTACTCCATCGAGTACCTCCTCAAGCTGAAGGCCACCTATCCGGAGATGGAGTACCTGAACTTCAAAGACGACATCCTGCCCTGGAAGGACAACTGGCTCCTGCGCTTCACCGAGCGCTACAAGAAGGAGATCAGGCTGCCCTTCATCTGCAACTACCGCGCCAACCACGTGACACCCGAGATCGTGCGCATGCTAGCCGGCGCCGGCTGCTACCAGATGTTCTTCGGCGTGGAGAGCGGCAACGACCACATCCGCAACGACGTGCTGAACCGGCACATGAGCCGCGAGAAGATCAAGCAGGCGTTCGCGGCCTGTCACGCAGTCGGGATCAAGACGTACGCCTACAACATGGTCGGCTTGCCGTTCGAAGACAAATCGACGGTGCTCGACACCATCAAGCTCAACGTCGAGATCAAGAGCGACCACGCGTTGGCACCCATCTACTACCCGTATCCGGACACCGAGCTCTTCGAGACGGCCGTGGCGCACGGCTGGGTGCCACCGCTCTACGACTATCGGGAGGACAAGTTCGTCGACCAGCCCACACTGCCGCGCGAGCAGCTCTACTTCGCGCAACGGTACTTTCGCACGTTCTTGGGCCTCTACCAGACCACGGAGAAGCTGCCCGTCCGCGTTCGGAAGCCCGTTGTGCGCGCCCTCGACCGCATCTGGCTCAGCCCCCGGCTGCCGCATAAGACCCTGGTGAAGATCCAAGACGGCCGCCGAGCCGCGGCCGAGAGGGCCAAGACCGTGCTGCGCGAGCGGCATCCCGGGCTGTACCTCAAACTGCGCGATACCGTCCGCGGCGTCGGCAAGCGCACCGCCGCATAGTTCTTCGCGCTGTCGGCGAACGAGCGGCGACAGGTGTCAGGCGGTGTCCACCTGCCGCGAGGACGCGGCGGGTAGGGAGACCACCAGCCTGAGCCCGGCGGGCACCAGCGCCTCGGCCACCGCACTGCCATGATGCGCCTCGGCCACAGCTTTCACGATAGAGAGACCCAAACCAGACCCGCCCGTCCGCCGGCTACGCGACGCATCCACCCGGAAGAAGCGGTCGAAGAGTCGTGGCACGTCTTCGGCCGGCACCACCGCGCCTCCGTTGGCCACGGTGACCGTGGCCCGGTCTTCGCCCAGCGTCGTCTGCACCATGAACCAGCCATTGTCCTCGTTGTGCCGGATGGCGTTCTCCACCAGGTTGTCGAGCATGCGCGCCAGCAGTGCGCGGTCGCCCTCCACAACCGCGGCGCCCAGTGCCAGGTCGGCACGCAGACCGCGCGCTTCGGCAGCCGTCGAGTAGCGCGCGACAGACTCCTCGGCCAGAACGGCTAGGTCCACGCGCCGTAGCTCGACGGGCGTCTCGCTCCGCGCCAGCGCCAGCAGGCTGGCGAGGACATCTTCGCTCCGCTGCAGCGCACTGCGCACGGCGGCGGCCACAGTCTCCAGCTCCTCGCGTGAGAGATCGGGGTCGGCCAGGGCGACATCGAGCTCCGTCCGTATGATGGTCAGCGGTGTGCGCAGCTCGTGGGAAGCGTTGGCCACGAAGTCGCGCTGGCTGGCGAAGGCGACGTCAAGGCGTTCCAGCATGGCGTCGAAGGTATCGGCCAGCTCTTTGAGCTCATCGTTCGGACGCCGCAGACGGATGCGTTCGTGCAGCGTCCGCTCCGACAGGGTGCGCGCCAGCGCGGTCAGGTCGTGAACGGGGCGCAGGAGGCGTCCGGCCATCGCCCAACCAAGCCCCAGCGAGACCACTGCCACGATGCCGAGCGCCACACCAGACCACATGAGCAAGCCACGGAGCTGCTGCGTCATCTGCTCAGCTTGGATCTCGCGGAGTAAGCGTCCAATAGTCAGGTCGCGGCGCATTTGACCGAGGTCAGGGAACACGGGGTTCTGACCCGCGGGTGGGCGCTCCTCGAGCCGCCCCGGGGGAATACCTAGCCGCTCGGCAACCGCCTCTCGTACGGCTCGCGGCGATGGCTCGAACCCCTGCCGTACCAGCACGTACGTGAGGCTCAGCAGCAGCAGGCCCGCCAGCAGGAACATCGCTCCGTACCAGAGCGTCAGCTTCAACCGGATGGTCGGCCGCGGCAGACCTAGCCGGGTACGCGCCGAGCCAACACCAACCCGCGACGAACCCTGCCACAGATCTCTCAATCTTCGCATAGCCGATACCCGACGCCGGTCACCGTCTGAATAGGCTGCGGCTCGCCGAGCTTGCGACGCAGCGTCATGATCGTGACCCGCACCGAGTTGGTGAAGGGATTCGCGTTCTCGTCCCACGCCCGCTCCAGCAGATCCTCCGCCGTCACCACACCCTCCGCGGTGAGAAGCACTTCGAGAATAGCGAACTCCTTGCGCGTCAGCTCGATAGGCCGACCATTCCTCATCACCGTGTGGCTGCCGGGGTCCAACTCGATGCCGCCACGGCGCAGTACGGGAGGCAGCACCCGGCCCGGTCGCCGGCCGAGGGCGCGCAACCGCGCCACCAGCTCGGCGAACGCAAAGGGCTTGGGGAGGTAGTCGTCGGCACCCAGGTTCAGTCCCTCTACGCGATCGTCCACCGCCCCGGCCGCCGTGAGCATCAGGACCGCCGGCCGCTCCACGCGCGCGGCGAGCACGCAGCATACCTGATCCCCGTGCACGCCGGGCAGGTTGCGGTCGAGCACCACCGCGTCGTACTCGTTGGCTCCGAGTTTCTCCAGAGCGCTCACGCCGTCGAGAACGGTGTCGACGGCCATACCCTCGCGGCGCAGGCCACGAGCGATGGTCTCGGCCAGACGCTCCTCATCTTCCACGATCAATACGCGCACTTCGACATCTCCTGTACGCAGCTTACTCGTAGCGGAGGGCTGTCGTCGGCTCCACCGAGGCCGCCTGCACTGCGGGGCCAACGCCGGCCAGCACGCCGACCACAGCCGAGACGGCCAATGCCAGTGCTACCGCCGCCCACGAGAAGGCAGGCGCCACCTCCATCAGCGAACCTCCGAGGAAGGCGGCGGCGATACCGGCGCCCACGCCAAGCACTCCGCCGATCACGCTGATCACCACGGCATCCACGAGAAACTGCACCACGATGTCGTGACGCGTGGCCCCCACGGCACGACGCACGCCGATCTCCCGTGTGCGCTCGCGTACCGTGACCAGCATCACGTTGGCGATACCGATGCCACCGAC
>JAXGYV010000018.1:0-11603 GCA_040772045.1 Thermoleophilia bacterium | reverse complement strand
CCCGATGCGCGTAGGCCGTTCGGCGATGAACCGGCGACCGTACCCAACCGACTCGCCCGGCTGGACCACACGATCTCCGGCGAGATACGAGCTCCAGCGCATCGCTGGGCGCAGACCGAACGTGTCTGGATCGCGGTTGGCGGGATCCAGACCGTACACGGCAATGCCGCAGCGCACCATGTCGACATGGGAGCGCGGCTCACGCAGCGTCGCCGCGCTGTTGGCGATGTGACAGAGCACCTCCGGATGCCGCCGCCGCATGGCGGCGGCGCACGTCGTAAAGCGCTCCAGCTGCGTGAGGAAGAACGTCTGTTCCTCCTCGTCCGCTGTAGCGAAGTGGCTCATGAGACCGACGAGATGTGAGGGCCCGGCGGCAGCGATCGCCGCCAGCTCGAGGGCCGCGTCCTCCGCCACACCCAGGCGGCCCATCCCCGAGTCGAGCTTCACGTGTACGGACGCCCCCGCCCGGCGCGCCGCCTCCGCGAATGCCCTGGACCACACGACGACCTGCGCATCGGCCGCCACCGCGCAGTACAGCTCGGCCCCCGTCATGGGGCCGAACACCAGAACCGGCAGGTCGATCCCCGCGTCGCGCAGCTGCTGCGCCTCCGGTACCGTACTGACCCCGAGCCACGACGCACCCGCTTCCATCGCCGCCCGGCCCACAGCCACCGCTCCATGCCCGTAGCCATCGGCCTTGAGCACCGCGCACAGCCGGCATTGCCCTGGAAGCTCAGCGGCGAGGAGCGCTACGTTGTGACGGATTGCGTTGAGATCGACCCACGCGACCGACCGTTCTCGTCCACGAAGGACCACAGCGCCCCTACAGGCCGATGCTGGCGAGCACTTCGTGACGGCCCACGATACCCACCAGTACACCCTGGTCGTCGACCACCGGCACACGGTTGATCTTGTGACGGCTCATGATCGTCGCTACCTGGCGCACGGTGGAGTCCGGCGTGACGGTGAATACATCTCGCGTCATCACATCCCTTACGTACGCGCCCACTGCTTTGCGCAGACGTTCCTCGAACTTGTGCATGCTTTGCAGGTAGATGAGGCTGTCGAGGAACTGGATGTACAGCGGGAAGTGCAGATCGGCATCCAGGGCAACCAGATCCCCTTCGGTTACCATACCGATCACACGGTTCTGCTCATCGACGACCGGGGCGCCGCTGACACCGTGCTTCTCGAAGAGCTGCGCCAGCTCCTTTACCGTGACGTCCTCGCCGACGGTAATCACCTCGGCCTTCATGATGTCCCGTACCCGCAACTCCTCGGCCGGCGGTTCAGCGGTGGGCGACATGATGAGCTCCTTCCCTCTCGGAGGGAGTGTCGCGATCGCCGGACGCGGCGCCTGCGTCACTCCTCATACCGTGGTCATCCTCTCCGTGCTTCAACCGCTCGATGGCTCGTGGCAGGAACCCGAGCAGATCCCCTGCGACCATGCCGTCGGTACCCGTCTCGTATTCGGCGGCCAGGTCGGCGGCAAGTCCGTGGAGGTACGCGCCCAGACAGGCCGCCTCGGTAGCGCCAAGCCCTTTGGCGAGCTGAGCCGCCAAGGCCCCGGTGAGCACATCGCCGGTGCCAGGAGTAGCGAGACCGGGATTCCCCGTCGGCACCACGTAGGCGTGCCCTCCGGGGTCGGCGATGATCGTCGCCTCGCCCTTCAGCACGACGGTCGCACCGCTAGCCTTGGCGGCCTGACGAGCGCTTGCCAGCCGGTGGGCGCCGATCTCGCTCGCCGGACAGGAGAGCAGGCGCCCAAGTTCGCCCTCGTGTGGTGTCAGGATAGTGGGCGCCTCTCTACCCCTCAGAAGATCGAGGTCGGCGTCCAGCGCCCACAGGCCGTCCGCATCGATCACCAGCGGCCTCGGTTCAGTGACGAGCTCGCGCACCAGGGCCACCGTTTCGGGGGCACGGCCTAGGCCAGGACCGAGTGCGGTCGCCTGCATATCCCGCATGTGCTCGAGCACCAGCGCCTTACTCGCCTGGCCCAGGCACTCCCGATCCGGCAGCGGGATGGCGATGGTCTCCACATAGGGTTTGGCGACGGCCTCGGCGGCGGGCACCGCGCAGCGCACGAGGCCGCCGCCCGCCCGCAGCGCACCCATGCCCGCCAGGAAGGCGGCGCCACCCATGCCCGGAGCGCCGCCGACAACCAGCACACGACCTACGGACCGCTTATGATCGAGGGCGTTCTTGGGTCGCAGGAGCGCGAGCATAGCGGGCGGCGTGAGTACCCACACATCGGGCCGGGCGTTGCAAGAGGGGGGGATGCCGATGGGAACCACCACCACATCTCCCGCGATCGCCCCGCCAGGCGTGACGAAATGGCCAACCTTAGCGACCTGCATGGTCACGGTCACCTCAGCATCCACGCACGGCCCGGTCACCGTACCGCTGGACGCATGGACGCCGCTCGCGATGTCGATGGCCACCACCGGCGCGGGCGTCGCGTTAATGCGCTCGATGGCGGCCGCCGCCGGCCCGCGCGCCGCACCGGAGAACCCCGTGCCGAAGACGGCGTCCACGACGACGTCGGGGCGGCTCAGCAGCGGCGGCACGTCCGTCTCCGGCGGTAGCCCATCGAGGATCTCGATGCTGAGCTTCTCGCAGATACGCAGGTTGAGGCGCGCACTGCCCTGATACCCCTCGCAACCCGCCACCGCCACCACGACCACGGATACTCCAGCGCATGCCAGCTCTCGGGCGACCACGAAGCCGTCGCCCCCGTTGTTGCCTTTCCCGGCGTAGATGGCGGCGGTTCGCGGCTCGAAGCGGTCCATGACCTCGCGCGCCACCGCCACACCGGCGCGTTCCATGAGATGACCGGCGGGGATCCCCACCTTCTCGATGGCGGCCGCATCCATCGATCGCATGCCTTCCGCCGTGTATAGGCCGAGCAGCAGAGCGTCATCCATGCTGATCCTCCTTGAGAGCGGCCGCCACAGCAATCGCCTGGCCGGCTGTATGGGTCAGCGAGAGTTCAATCCGGGTGATGCCCAGGTGGCCGGCCGCCATAGCCGTAGCACCGTGCAGGCGCACCGCCGGCCGGCCGCCGCCGACGACCTCGATCTCTTGCCAATCGATGACCCCCGTGCCCAAAGCCTTGGCGATCGCCTCTTTCGAGGCGAACCGCGCCGCCAAACGCGGCACGGGATCGGCATACCGACGGCAGTACTCGCGCTCCTGTAGCGTGAACAGACGTTCCTCGGCCGCCGGCAGACGATCGAGCAAACGACGCACACGCGAAACCTCGATCGCGTCGACGCCGACGCCGAAGAGTCCGCTGGCCACGCGGAAGCTCCCGCCCGATGGTGTCACTCTACCGTCACCGTCTTCGCGAGGTTACGGGGCTGGTCCACGTTGAGTCCTTTGAGCCGCGCGATCTGGTAGGCCAGCAGCTGCAGCGGCACCACGGCGAGGACCGGCGCGAGGAGCGGGGCGCAGTCTGGAATCCGCAGCACGGCATCGGCGATACCGTCGATGACGCGATTGGAAGTATTGGCCACCGCGATGACCTGCGCGCCCCGCGCCCGCACTTCCTCGATATTGCTGACGAGCTTGGGAAACACGTGGCCGTCAGTAGCCACCACGACCACCGGTGAACCCTCGTCGAGCAAGGCGATAGGTCCATGCTTCATCTCGCCGGCCGCATACGCCTCGGTTGGGATGTAGCTGATCTCCTTGAGCTTCAGAGCACCCTCGAGGCAGACGCCGTACCCCATGTGACGGCCGAGGTAGAGGAAGAAGCGCTCGTCGTGGTAGCGACGAGCGACCGCCTCGAGGTCGGCGGAGCCATCCAGGTACTGCCTCATCAAGTCGGGGAGCATGCGAAGCTCGCGGCCGATGTCTCGCAGCTCCTTTTCTGCCGCGGTGCCACGAGCGTGCGCTAGCCGCAGCGTGAACAGCAGCAGGGCCACCACCTGGGCCACGTGTGTCTTGGTCGCGGCTACGCCGATCTCGAGGCCCGCGCGGGTGAAGAGGACAGCGTCCGCCTCTCGTGTGGCCTGGCTCCCCATGATATTGGTCAGTGCGAGGACCGGTGCGCCTGCTTGCCGCGAGAACTGCATGGCCGCCAGCGTGTCACGAGTCTCGCCAGACTGCGTGATGCCGATCACAAGCGTGTCTGGATCGAGGACCGGCTCCCGATAGCGGAACTCGCTTGCCACATCGATCTGCACCGGCACCCGCGCCAGCGCCTCGATGGCGTAGGAGACGATGAGCCCGGCGTGATAGCTGGTGCCACAGGCGACGATGAAGATGCGGCGCAGGCGCCGGAGCAGGTCGTCGCTGATCCCCATCTCCGCCAGGTCGACGGAGCCGTCCGTCTGAAGACGGCCGGCGAGCGTATCGGCGATGGCCTGCGGCTGCTCGTAAATCTCCTTGAGCATGAACGTCTCGTAGCCGCCCTTTTCGGCCGCGTCGCTGTCCCACGACACGGCGGTAGCGGAACGTTCAACCGCACAGCCGTCGAGATCCGAGAACGCGGCTCCGTCCGCCGTGAGCTCGACCACATCGCCATCCTCGAGCACAACGATGCGCTGCGTGTGTGCTAAGAACGCGGGGGTGGCACTAGCTACGAACACCTCTCCCTCGCCGAGCCCCACCACCAGAGGCGCCTGCCGGCGCGTGCCCACGATCTGCCCGGACGCGCCGAGCCACAGCGCACAGAAGGCGAAGTGCCCCTCGAGGAGCCTGGCGACCGCGCGCACGGCGACGGCCAGACCCACCTCTTTAACCTGTTCCTCGATGAGGTGAGCGACCACCTCGGCGTCGGTCTCGGACGTGAACGTGTGACCCCGCTCGCTCAACTCACTCCGCAGAGCCTTGTAGTTCTCGATGATGCCGTTGAGCACGATGGATACGCGGCCCGTGCAGTCGGCGTGCGGATGCGCGTTCTGCTCGCTCGGCCGGCCGTGCGTGGCCCAGCGCGTGTGGCCGAGCCCGGCACGCGCCGCTGAATCGTGGGTGCCGACGGCCTCGAGAAGCGCCGTCAGGTTGCCGACGGCGCGTACGGTCCGCAGCCCGTCTTCCTCAACGAGAGCGATCCCTGCGGAGTCGTACCCCCGGTACTCGAGCCGTCGCAGGCCGTCGAGGATGATGGGCTGGGCGGACCTATGGCCGACGTACCCCACGATGCCGCACATGCTCCTCCTTCATCGCGACGAGGGCATGCCATCGTCGCTTGCCAGCGAGCCAGCGACGAGCGGTGAGTTGCCGCACACGCCGCCGCCAGCCGTATCTCACACTGCGAACCTTTGGCCGAAAGGAAGCTGCGGCTCCCGCTGCGGCCACAGCCGAGTGTACCTGTTGCTCCGCGGCATGGCGAAACGAGCGGCCGCGACTACGCTCACTCGAACTCTTCGGCCTCGTCGGTGGTAAAGAACAGACGCAGCTCGTCCGCGGTCAGGATGCCTCGCTCCGTACCGAGCAAGCGCTCCTCCGCCGCTCGCCGAAGTCGAGCGGCAGAGGCCTCCATGGTCGCCAGTTTCCGCGTGACACCGTACTCTTCGAGCAGCGTCTTGGCGGCCGTGAACAGCTCCCGGCTCCCGTGGATGAACACGCCTTCGTGCAGTATCTTGCAGGCCACCATCTTCTTGAAGGTATCGCACTGCATTTGCTCGCGCAGTCGCGCCAGTGGCTTGACGATGTAGTCGATCTCCTCCCTGGCGGATGGATTGATGAGATACCGGTACTTCTGCTGGTACATCTCGGCGTCGAGCCGGCGAAGCAGTGCCTCCGGCGCCGCATCGTCGACAACGGCCACCAGATCCAAGTCTGAGCCGCGTACCATCTTGCCGGTACTGCGCTCAGGCCGCGGGACGTCGTGTGCCATGTCGTACACGACGTCGCCGGCGAGGAAGATGCAGTAGTCGCCGCCTCCGCCGGCGTCTTCCGCGATGCGCGCAGCCACGCCGGCGACAACGCCCGTCGCCAGCTCCAGCTTGGCGCGGCTCACGGCCCGCACGTGCGCGAGCACCTCCGCCGCCCGACGGTCGAGCGCGGACACGTCATCGACGAGTCCTACCACCGAGTACGTGAGGAACTCCCGCAGGATGGAGGGAGAGAGCCGCGCGAAGCCCTCGACCTTGTGATCGAGTCGCAAATACCGCGTGCCCACCCTCCTGACGACCAGACGAGGGGAGAGCACGGCCGCTCGCCAGCAGGCGAACGCCTGCTCGCCCGGCTCTGCTTGTGCGAAAGCCGGCGCCGGCGACGCCGCCAGCACCTCAGCCCCCGTACGAGGACCCAGCTGCTGGATGAGGCGCGTAAGCCTGACTTCCGTATCCATGATCGGCAGACCGCCGCCCCCGCCTTTGGCGCCCCCGCGGGTAGCGTCTACCCCATGGTGCCGCTGTCGGCATCTCGGCAGAACGCCAGGTCGGCAACGCACGGGTACGGCTCGCCACGCCGGTCGACCACACGGTACCCCTTAGCGGCGACCTCGTCTTGGTGGGCGAGCACCTCCGCGGCGGCGGCGGCGTCGAGGACGTAAACAAGATCGCCGCCGCCAGCCACGTATGTCTGGCCGTAACTGATCGGCACCTCGCAGGTGACATCGCCGAGGATCGACTCCGCCACCGGCTCCGTCTTGCGCCTGCCGTTCGCGAGCAACACGACTTTGCGTGCCTCGTACACCAGCTCGGCGCCCATAGAGATCGCGTAGCAGGGACTGTCTTGCTTGGTGGAAAAGTGACCGTCGCTGACCGCGTTCTCCACGGTGTTCTCGTCGAGCCTCACCAGCAGCATCCGGTGGCCCGCAAACGGGATGCCGCTCTCATGAAAGGCCACGTGTCCGCGGCCGCCAACACCGACCACGTGCAGATCCACACCGCCGGCCGCGGCGATCTTCCGTTCGTAGGCATCGAGGATCGTCTCTTTGACGTCGCGCAGCGCGCCATGAGCGCTGTCCTTGATGACGACGGCCTTGCCCTTGTCTGTCCCGTGCAGGTCGTAATCGTCCGGGTTCCGCGCCAGCGCGGCCACCAGCTCAGCCTGGTCGATGAGCGTGCCCCACGGGACGTTGGTCTCGGCGAACTTGTGCCGCATGAGCCCGAACAGCTCGGTGGTCATGAAATAGCTGTAGGACTCCCGATGGAGGGCGCGCTGCTGCGCGTTCTCGCCCGGTAGGCCAACGTACTCGTCGAGATTGAAGGTGCGTACGCCGGCGGCATCGATGCCGCCGACATTGAACGATTTGGCCAGATGCTTGTACAACCCCGTCGGAGAGTTGCCGGTAGCCAACCCGAGGATGTACTCGGACTGACGCCTCTGCTTGTCCTCGATGTCGGCGATAACTACCTCAGCGGCCACCGCGCTCATCTGATTGAAATCGGTCGTGATATAGATCGTGAACGGCATGCGAAGCCCCTCCGGACGCTCTGCTTCCTGGTACTGGCGCGATCAGCCGATGGCGCCCTGCACCACGTCTGCGACCTGCTGGCAGTACAGCTCCGTCGCCTCGCTCGTGGGGCCCTCCACCATGACCCGGCACATGTTCTGCGTACCCGAGTAGCGAACCAGCACGCGGCCCTGATCCTTGAGCTCGGCCTCCACGTGAGCGATAGCCGCGACGATCTCGGGCACCGTGCTGATGTCGGGCTTGCTCTTCACGTCCACGTTGATGAGCTTCTGCGGGAAGATGTCCATGAGAGCGGCCAGCTCCGACAACGGCTTGCCGGCTTTGAGCATGGCCGCCAGGAGTTGGAGCGCGGTGAGGATGCCGTCGCCAGTCGTGTGGTGGTCGAGGAAGATGATGTGGCCAGACTGCTCGCCACCGAGGACGGCGCCGAGCCGCTGCATGTCTTCGAGGACGTAGCGGTCGCCAACCTTGGAGGCGTGGTGGTTGAACCCGTACTTCTTACACGCGACGGTGAGCCCCAGATTGCTCATGATGGTGCTCACGAGCAGATCGTTCTTGAGCCTACCTTCTTCTTTGAGCATACGGGCACAGATGATGAGGATCTGATCGCCGGTGATCTCGGCGCCCTTTTCGTCGACGGCGATCAGGCGGTCGCCGTCGCCGTCGAACGCGAGGCCCACGGCGGCGCCACTCTCCACCACCGTCCGCCGCAGATCGGCCGTATACTGCGAACCGCAATCGCGGTTGATGTTCAGCCCGTCGGGCTCATCGTGGATGACGGTGAGGTCGGCGCCCAGCTCGCCGAGAGCCTCCGTCGCCACCTTGTAAGTGGCCCCGTTGGCGACGTCCACGGCGATCTTCATGCCCTCCAGCGAGAGGCTGCGGGGGAACGTATTCTTGAGGAAGACGATGTACCGGCCATGCGCGTCGTCGAGCCGGTAGGCGCGCCCCATCTCGGCGGGAGAAGCCACCAACTCGGACAGCCCGCCCCCTAGCATGAGCGCCTCGATCTCCTCTTCCTGCTGATCGGAGAGCTTGAAACCCTGGCCGGAGAACAACTTGATACCGTTGTCTTGGAACGGGTTGTGGGAGGCGGAGATCACGATGCCCGCGTCCACACGCATGCTCTCCGTCATGAAAGCGATGCCGGGCGTCGGCAGCACCCCCACCAAAACCGGATCGCCACCCATGGACGTAATGCCGGACTCGAGGGCACTCTCGAGCATGTACCCGGATATGCGGGTGTCTTTCCCGATGAGGATACGCGTGGTGTGGCCCTTCTTCTTGAGGAAGTACGTGACGGCCTGCCCAACGGCGAACGCCGTGGGGGCGTCCATGGGATAACGGTTGGCCTCTCCCCGAATGCCATCGGTCCCGAACAACTTACCCATCGTTTCTCCTCACTCGCAAGAGCGGCGTTACCGCTCGTGGAACAGGCGTAAGGGCTGCAGCAGCTCGGACGCTCGCGCGCACAAGGAGTCGACGACCTGCTGAAGCCACGAGACGCCCGCGGCAACCACATCGCCAGGCAGCTGCTGGATCGTCTGCGTGTAGCCACACGGCACGATGACGGCCTCGCCGGTACCTGCGGCCGGCGCGCCGCCGCCAACCGCCTGTCGAAATGCCGCCAGGAAAGCCTGCCGGCCGGCGGCCGGCGGCTCCTCTTCGAAGAGCGCGCCTACGGCGGTACTGTGCTCGCGCAGCGCCCGCCGGCCCTCGTCGCTCGGCTGCACCTTGCTCGCCATGGCGGTCAGACGCTTGGCGCGCTCCCGCTTGGCGAGCGCGAGCATCTCCAGCGCGCCCTCGTAGATCAGGTCGCCCAGCTCCTGGGCGGCGAAGAACGGCCGCCGCACGTGCGCGTACCACTCCTCGAGCGCCACCAGGTTCGCCAGGTACACGATGTTGTTGGCCACAACCCGAGAGAGGCCGAGGTAGGTGTGCCTGGCGTGCTCGCGCTCCACCCCCGGGTGAGACGCGCCAATGACGAACCTGCCGTCCGCCAAAACGTCACGCCGCAGTATCGAGCCCGCCGCCACGACCGTGCCGAATCCGAGTCGCAGCGGACCCACCGCTCCCCCTTGACCGCCGAGGAAGATCGGCGGCTGGTTGAGCATGACGCCACGCGGCACGTCGCCGAACAGCGAGGGCGTGGTCTTGTCGCCGTCTGGCGTGAAATTGAAGTGGATGTAGGAGCTCCCCACCTCGCTGTGATCCTTACGACTCGTGCCGCCGGCCATGAGACAGTCACACAGGTTGATCAGGCTGCCCAGCGTGACGAAGGGGAAGAGGATGGTCTGCTTGAGGCCAACACAGTGCGCTCCGTTGGCCTCCTCCTCGAGAAGGCAGGCCTCGCGTACCTGCGCCGCCGGTCCCATGTTCGCTCTTTCGAGGAACACCGACTTCTTGAAGGAACCGCCGTTCAGCTCTACCTCCGGGCCGAGACGGCAGTCGTCGATGGTAACTGGCGCCTCGGCGCCAAGCCTTACACCAGCGGAGATGGCGGTCTTGGCGCCGTAGATACGACACCCCGGATACAACGTGACGCCGCGGCTCGAGATGCGATCTACGTCCACCTCCGGACCGATGTCCACCGCGAGGGGGTTTGGAATCTCGACCCCCTTCTCCAGGAGCCGGATGATCGCATCGTAGCTTCTCGGTCGTAGCTGGATGGGTACTGGCTGCATGCTCGTTCCATTGCCTCGATTGTTGGGAGCCCCCGGCGAACCCGACAAGGCTGCCGCGCAGATTCGCGCAATGGAGAGCACGTGTCAAGCGCCGCCGAGAACGCACCTCTCGGATGCGGCACGACAGCGGCGGCTGTTTGTGTACCGGTGCGCGCCATGCTGGTTTCCCGACGAGAACGAGCGGGCAGGACGTACCAACACTACCGCGAGCCCACGGAACTTGGCCGTGCGGCACTCTGTCGCGATCACGCATGGCCATACGTATGCCGAAAGGAAGAGAGTGGATCGTCTCGAGATCCTCGTCCAGGTCGCTGTCGCCTTCGGAGCAGCACGACTGCTCGGGGCCTCACTCGAGCGCATCGGCATCCCCTCGATAGTAGGGCAGATCCTCGCTGGTATCCTGGTCGGCCCCTCTGTTCTGGGCATCGTGGAGCACTCAGCGCTGCTCGAAGCGCTGGCAGAACTCGGCGTCGTCGTCCTGCTGTTTCTCGCCGGCCTGGAGACGCATCTGCAGAGCCTCTTCCGTTCTTGGGTGCCGGCCGTCCGCGTGGGATCGCTCGGCATCATCTTGCCCTTCGCGGCAGGTCTGGCGGCCGGCTACCTCTTCGGCTATCAGCTCACCGACAACCTGTTCATCGGCACGGCGCTGGTAGCCACCTCGGTGGGCATCACCGTCTCTGTGCTCCGGCAGCTTGGGTACTCCGAGCGATACTCGATGAACATCGTCCTGGGGGCAGCCGTGTTGGACGACATCCTGGGGCTGATCATCCTGGCGCTGGTACAGAGTATCGCCATCAGCTCGTTCCAGGTCCTCCAGTTCATCCTGCTCATCATCGAGGCGAGCGCCTTCCTCGCCCTCACGGTGTACGCCGGGCCAAAAGTAATCGAACGCATCCAGACTACGATCCGCCGCCTACCCGAGCAGCTGGTGACAGATATGGCCTTCGTGCTCATGCTCGGCCTAGCCGTACTCGCCCAATGGATCGGCCTCGCCGCTATCGTCGGCGCATTCGTCGCGGGGCTCATGCTGGCCAAGGTGCGGCACTTCGCCCCGCTGGAGCGCACCTTCGAGCCTGTCGCCTACTTCCTCGTGCCGTTCTTCTTCATCAACGTGGGCAGCTTCCTCGAGCCAGGGATCTTCCTCCAGCCCCGAGCGCTGGCACAAATCGCCCTCTTCACCGCCCTCGCCGTGGCCTCCAAGTTCTTGGGCGCATACTTCGGCGCGCGCGCCGAGGGAAAGCAGATCGCGGCGGAGGTTGGCGTCGCCATGGTGCCCCGCGGAGAAGTGGGCATCGTCGTCGCCAGCATCGCGCTCTCAGCGGGAGCGATCGACAACGACCTCTACGGCGTGGTGGTAGCTGTGGTCATCCTCACCACAGTGGCCGCACCCTTCCTCATCCGCTGGATCTACGAGAGAACGCCGGTCAACGAGCACCCTGGGTCGAGAGGCGTGGCCACGGAGAACAGCGTGGAGGGCTAGCAGGATAGCCGGCCGGCCGCCAACCGATGGCGCCTGGGGAGGGAGACACCCTCCGCAAGCCCCAACACGA
>JAXGYV010000017.1:0-17068 GCA_040772045.1 Thermoleophilia bacterium | reverse complement strand
CAGTTTGTCGCGGCGCGTGTTGGTCAGTAAGCTTGCCCTCATGCTTACGGTGGCGCTCATCTTCGGCGGACGATCGGCTGAGCACGAGATATCTTTGGTATCTGCGCGCTTCGTAGCGGCGAACCTCGATCCACGGCGGTACCGAGTGGTACCGGTCGGCATCTTGCCGGACGGTACATGGGTGATCCCCGCGGACCTCGACACGGCGCTCCACGAAGGCCTCGGGGCGGTGGCAACAGAGCCGATCGCGCTCGCGCTCGGTGCCTCTGAGCGCGGCTTTCTGAAGGAGAATGGCGAGGTGGTCGCCGTCGATTTCGCCTTTCCCGTGCTCCACGGCACATTCGGCGAAGACGGCACCATCCAGGGTCTGCTCGAGATGGCTTCGCTACCCTATGCGGGTGCGGGTGTGGTTGCCAGCGCGGTGGGTATGGACAAGGAGATGATGAAGGCGGCATTCGCCAGTGCCTCGCTTCCCCAGGTCGACTATATGGTGGTGCGCGATAGCGCCGCCGATGTGTCCGCCGCGCTCGTCGCTATCGAGCGGCGCTTCTCGTATCCGGTGTTCATCAAGCCGGCCAACCTCGGCTCGAGCGTGGGTATGACGAAGGCGCACGATCGCCCGGAGTTGGCCGCCGCCCTGGCTCTCGCCTTCCAGTACGACCGCAAGGTCGTGGTCGAGGCGTTCTGTGCCGGCCGGGAGCTCGAGTGCGCCGTCCTGGGAAACGAGACGCCGCAGGCATCGCTGCCGGGAGAGGTCGTCCCGCGCAACGAATTCTACGATTTCGAGGCCAAGTACACCGATGGCATGATGGAGTTCCGCGTCCCCGCACCTCTCGATGCGGCGACAACGGAGAGAGTCCGGTCCTTGGCGGTCCAAGCCTTTCGAGCCATCGACTGCAGCGGGTATGCGCGCTGCGACTTCTTCCTCGACTCCGGAGGGGGCGTACTCGTCAACGAGATCAACACCATCCCGGGTATGACGAGCATGAGCGCCTTTCCGAGGTTGTGGGAGGCGACGGGGGTGAATGGCACAGAGCTCGTGGATCGCATCGTCTCTCTGGGGCTCGCGCGTGCCACTGCCAGGGCGGCGCTTAGCACGTCGCGGTAAGGGCCCGTCCGCACCCCCGTTTGGTGACGGGATTCTACCGGCTGTCGTTCCGTACTTCCGGGTGGAGCTGCCGGTCGATCCAGTCGCCGACCCAGGGTAGTCGCGCGAGGTAGCGGAACACGTACGTCTTCGCGCTGCGCGTGGCGGCTACGGTGTAGTAAGTCTCTCCGTCGGCGTGACTTCCTCCGAAGTCCACCATGGTACTGCCGTGCTCGGTGAGGTAAGCGGCTGCCGCCTGTTCCGCTTGGGCATCGTTCGAGGTACCCACCCAGGTGGCCACTGCTTCCCTGGCTGCCTCCCGCGTCTGCTTTGTGAGCGTGCGGTGGGTGGTGTAGACGGACAGGACATCGAGCACGACGACCATCACCACGGCGATGATCGCGAATAGCGTAATAGCTTCCCGCAGGAAGGCTGGCTGGTGCCGTGCCGCTGCCACGCGTGTTCCTCCTCGCTCGTGCCTCATGCTGTCCCTCGCGTTCTCGTGATGAGCCTGCCCTGTGGAGCTGACTCGCCCTCTGCCTTCTGTCGGCATCTCCCGGCCGAGGTTGAGGAATCGCGAGCTATGGCTCAGAAGAGCAGAACCGACCATGCGTGGCATTCGCCTCGGCGTGCTGCCGCCGAAGGATACCAGGTTACTGCCCTCGGGTGGCTCGACGCGGCGAAGCCGCCGCAGGGTGAGCTGGTCTTGGTGATGTGACTTCGGCACGTTCGGCTTGCGGCCTAAGCTGGGTAAGGGGGTTTTCGCGAGCTTACGCCGCGAGTTCCGGGGCGGCGGGCATCTACCGAAAGCCGATGTCTCGGCCGTCCCAGGCCCGCGGCACCGATTTGGATACAATGCAGCGGATGTCAGACCAAACCGTCGTTACCGTCGTAGGCAATAGGCCCCAGTACGTGAAATGCGCTGTGGTCTCCGAGCGTTTGCGCGCACATGTGCGTGAGGTTCTGGTCGACACCGGGCAGCACTACGACCATGCTCTGGCCGGCGTGTTCTTCGAGCAGCTCGCCCTGCCGAAGCCGGATTTCTCTCTCGAGGTCAGATCAGGTACACATGCTCAGCAAACCGCTCGCGGCCTGCTGGGCATCGAAAAGGTGCTGGGAGAAGTGAATCCGGACCTGGTGCTCGTGTACGGGGACACTAACGCCACGCTCGCCGGCGCGCTCGCCGCCGCCAAGCTCCATATCCCCGTGGCGCACGTGGAAGCGGGGCTGCGTTCCTTCGACCGGCGTATGCCGGAGGAGGTCAACAGAGTGCTCACCGACCATCTTTCGCAGTGTCTGTACTGCCCCACGAGTACCGCGGTGCAGAACCTGCATGCGGAGGGTATCCGGGACGGTGTCGAGCTGGTGGGAGATGTGATGAACGACCTCGCTCTCCGTTCGCTCACGCCGGGGAGCGAGGCGGCCACACTGGCGCGTTTCGACCTGCGGCCCGGCGAGTACGTGTTCGCCACTGTTCACCGGCCCGCGAATACCGATGTGCCGGAGAGGCTGCGGCACATCGTGTCGGCGCTGGCGGCCGCGGGCGAGCCTGTGCTGCTGGCCCTGCATCCCCGCACACGTGCGGCGCTCGAGGACAACGGGTTGATCGGCTCTCTCGGCGACACCGTCGCCGTGACCGAACCTGTCGGCTACGTCGAATCGCTCGCCCTCATCCGCAACGCGCGCGTGCTGGCCACCGATTCCGGTGGCATGCAGAAAGAAGCGTACATTCTGGGTACGCCGTGCGTGACGCTCCGCGATCGGACGGAGTGGGTGGAGACGGTGGCGTCGGGCTGGAATACGCTGGTTGACGCGGACCCGGCCGCTATCGCCGCCGCTCTGGCGGCTCCGCCGCCCGTCGCCGCGCGGCCCGCCTGCTACGGAGATGGCCACGCGGGCGATCGGATCGTGGCGTCTGTGCGCCGGCTTCTGGCGTGAGCCAGGGCGCGGCTGCTTCGATCTTGCGCTAAAATCGCGTGTTCAGCGGCCCGGCTGCATCCGAGGGCCGGGCAACCACAAGGGAGTCCGCACGTGAAGATCGCTATCATCGGTCTCGGCTACGTCGGCTTGCCGCTTGCCATGGTGTTTGCGGAGTCGGGGGCGCAGGTCGTCGGCATCGAGGCGTCGGCTGAGCGCTGCACGCAAGTGAATGCCGGAGTGAGCTACATTCAGGATGTCCCCTCGGCCAGCCTTCGGCGCATGGTGGAGGCGGGGCGGCTGTCCGCCACTCCGGACTATGCGGCTACGGAATCGTGTGCCGCCGACATCATCTGCCTTCCTACGCCCCTGAACCGCAATCGTGAGCCAGATCTCACTATCGTGCGGCAAGCGGCGCGGGATCTGGCGAGCCATGTGCAGCCCGGGCAGCTGATCACGCTCGAAAGCACGACCTATCCCGGCACTACTCGGGATGTGCTGTCGGCCATCCTGCAGGAGGGGTCAGGGCTGGTCGCCGGGGTCGATTTCCACCTCGCCTTCTCCCCAGAACGCGTAGACCCGGGGCGTACCGATTTCACCACGAAGACCACTCCCAAGGTGATCGGTGGCCTCACCGAGGCGTGCACACAGAAGGCGCTCGAGATCTACGGCACGGCGATCGACCATCTGGTGTCCGTCTCCACGCCAGAGGTGGCGGAGATGACGAAGCTGCTCGAGAACATCTTCCGCAGCGTCAACATCGCCTTGGTGAACGAGCTGGCGATGCTCTGCGATCGCATGCAGATCGACGTGTGGGAGGTCATCGAAGCGGCGGCTACCAAGCCGTTCGGCTTCATGAAATTCCTGCCCGGGCCCGGGTTGGGAGGCCACTGTATCCCCGTCGATCCGTACTACCTCTCTTGGAAGGCGCGTGAGTTCGACTTTTGGACCGAGTTCATCGAGTTGGCCGGCAAGGTCAACGAGAACATGCCGTACTTCTGTGTGGAGAAGCTTCACCGCGCGCTCAATACGCGGCACAAGAGCCTCAACGGCAGTCGCGTCCTGGTGTTGGGAGTCGCGTACAAAGCCGATATCGACGATCTGCGCGAGTCGCCGGCGCTGAAGGTGATGCGCAGTCTCCTCACGCACGGTGCGCACATCGAGTACCACGACCCCTACGTGCCCGAGCTGGCGGAGTTCGGTTTGCTGTCGGTTGATGACATCTCGGGGCGTGCGCTGGCCGCGTACGACGCGGTCGTCATCGTGACCGCGCACTCCGGGATCGACTACCGCGGCGTCGTGGCCGCCGCTCCATTGGTGGTGGATTTGCGAAACGCCACCGCCGGTATCCCCGCCCGCGGCACGGTGTGGAAGCTGTAGAGAGGCGATCGATCGTTTCGCAGTCCCCCTTGAGGATGGTGAGAGTAACGTGACTGACGAGATCAACATCGGTGTGGTCGGCTTGGGCTATTGGGGACCCAACTTAGCGCGGAACTTCGATCGCCTTCCTGGCGCCCGGCTCGCGTATTGCTGCGATCTGGCAGACGGCAATCTCGCCAAAGCGAGAGCGCAGTTCCCCGGCACGACGATCACCGACGACCTCGAGGTGCTCCTGGCAGACGACTCTCTGGACGCCGTCGTGGTGGCTACGTCGGTACCTACGCACCATCGACTGGGCAAGCGCGTCCTGGAGGCCGGCAAGCACGTGCTGATCGAGAAACCGCTGGCGCTGCGCGCCGCTGACGCCGAGGAATTGGTGGCACTGGCGGAGGTACAGGGCAAGCTGCTCATGGTGGGTCATCTGCTGGAGTACCACCCGGGCGTGCGAGTCATGAAGGACCTGCTGGACAGCGGCCAGCTGGGCCGCGTGCTGTACGTCTACGCCAACCGCCTGAACCTGGGCAAGGTACGGGCGGACGAGAACGCGTTGTGGAGCCTCGGCCCACACGACATCTCGGTCATCAACTTCCTGACTGGCGAAGAGCCGGAGGAGGTGAGCGCCCGCGGGGAGAGCTACCTCCAGAAGGGGGTTGAGGACGTCGTTTTCGGCTACATCAAGTTCCCCTCGGGGATGATCGGCCATCTGCACGTGAGTTGGCTCGACCCTCACAAGACACGCAAGGTCACGGTAGTGGGTTCCGAGAAGATGGTCGTGTTCGACGATATGGAGAGTGATCGCAAGGTGACCGTGTACGACAAGGGGGCCGTGGTGCCGACCTACGAGAGTTACGGCGAGTACGTCACCTTGCGGTTCGGCGATATCCACATCCCGCGGGTGCCGAACGACGAACCGCTGCGGCTCGAGTGTCGCCACTTCGTGGATTGCATTCGCGAGGGAAAGCAGCCGCTCTCCGACGGGCACGATGGCTTGAATGTGGTACGCGTACTGGAGGCCATGGAGCGCTCACTTTCGGAGGGCGGGCGTCCGGTCAAAACGTCTGAACTGCTCGGCGGAAAGGCGGCGTCATGAAGACGTCGGAGCTTGGCCACAACCTGCTTCTCGGCGAGGGCGTACAGATCGGCGCTGGGGTCTCTTTCGGGGCAAACGTCGTCGTCTACGACGATACGGTTATCGGCGACGGCTGTTTCATCCAAGACAACGTGGTCTTGGGCAAGGTGCCGTCGCTCTCTCCCAGTTCTACCGCCAAGCGGGGAACGCTGGCGCCGCTCACGCTCGGTGCCGGGTGCGTGGTGTGCACAGGCGCTATCGTGTATCGCGGCGCCAGCCTGGGGCCCGGCTGCATCGTCGGCGATCTGGCGAGTGTGCGCGAGCGCTGCACTCTCGGAGAACGGGTGGTGGTGGGACGCGGCACCTGTGTGGAGAACGACACGCGGATCGGCGACTTCACCAAGATTCAGTCCAACGCCTACATCACGGCGTACATGGAGATCGAGGACCACGTCTTCGTGGCTCCCACGGTGCAGACCACCAACGACAACTTCATGGGTCGCACGGAGAAGCGGCACGCGCTGGAGAAGGGAGCGACCATTCGTCGCGGTGCCCGGATCGGCGGCGGCGCGTTGCTGCTGCCGGGGGTGGAGATCGGCACGGAGGCTTTCGTCGCGGCCGGATCGATCGTGACTCGCGACGTGTCGCCGTACAAGCTGGTCATGGGCTCCCCGGCGCGCGTGGTGCGGGACGTACCGGAGGAGGAACTGCTCGAGCAGCAGTAACGGGTCCTCTGCCCCTTACTCGTCGGTCTCGCGGGGCGCGGCGCGCGAGCGCTTTGTGGTCGCGCGCCGCGCTTTCTCGTCGAGTCTGCGTCGGACAGCCGTCGCGGACGGCTTGGTGGGCACACGGGGCGGAGTCGGGGCCTCGAGCGCGGCAAGCCTGAGACGCAGCCTCCGCAGGCAGGTCTTCTTATTCTGGTGCTGGCTGCGCTCTTGCCGGCACGTAACAACGATACCGCTCGGGCGATGATGCAGCCGAACACCACTATCGGTTACGTTCTGGTGCTGGCCGCCGGGTCCGCCCGAGCGAAACGTATCGACGTCGCACTCGCCGAGCAGCTCCTCGTCGGTCTTATCTCCAGAGTATTCCGCGTCTGGCTCCATATCGGTATGGTACTGCGTCGCCGGTATGCGTGCGCTTGTGGCCGTCGGCGGCCAGACGGGCGGTACTGTGTCACCCTCTTGCGGTTTGGTGGAGAGGTGGGGGCACGGTACAGTGTGTGCGGTCGCGACCACCACGCGCTCGCCGTCTCAGGTGGAGAGGTGGGGCACGGTGTGTGCGGCTGAGGAGGCAGATGAGGGCAGTATCCCGACGGACCCTGGGCATCGGTTGGCGTCTTCTCCGGCATGTGGTGCCGTGTGCCGGTGGCGCTGTCGTGCTCGTGTTGTTGGCGGGCGTGACTGTGGTTCCCGTGGCGGCTGGCTCGCCGGCGAAGACCGTGCGGGCGAGTTCCAGCGGCCCGTTATACACCTGGTTCGAGGGCGAGCGGCGCGTGTCTGCCAGGCTCTCTAGCCAGGAGGTCGCCGTCTTCGCGCATCCGGCGACCAGACGGGGCGAGTCTGCTCCTCGTCTGCTCAGGGTGACCAAGCGCGCGGGCGAAAAGGCCGAGGCGACCTTCGAGCGTGTGCGGCGCAGTCTGCTCTCCGACCGTGCAGTAGCGCGGATAGGTGCCGTTCTCTATCGGGGGGCGCCAGCTCGCGAGAACAGGCTGATCACCACGGGAGAGCTCATCGTTTGCTTCCGCGACGGCGTCGGCGACGCCGAGCGGCGCACCTTGCTCGCCGCTCAAGGGCTCAAAGTAGTGCGGGGTTTCGGGTTCGCGCCGTCTGCTCTTCTCGCCCGCTCAGCCTCGCCGCTCGGCGTCTTCGCCGCGGCCGAGGCGCTTCGGGAATCCTCGCGCGTTGCCTGGACCTCGCCGTCCTTCTTCCGCGTGCGTGCCACCAGAGCATTGCCAAACGATCTGCTGTTCTCGCGGCAGTGGCACCTGTTGAGCACGGGCGCGCTCGGAGGACTGCCGGGTCTAGATCTCAGGGTGACGCCAGCCTGGGACGTTGTTCGCGGTTCTAATCAGGTAATCGCGGTCGTAGACGACGGAATCGAGGTGGCGCATGCGGACTTAGCTCCCAACGTTGTCCCCAACGCCAGCTACGACTGGGTCGATGGCGATAGAGACCCTACGCCACAAGACGACGAGGAGAGCGGCTGGTACGAATGGCATGGTACTGCGTGTGCTGGTGTGGCGGCGGCGCGGGGTTTCAACGGCTTGGGCGTGACGGGTGTAGCGCCCCATGCCGGTCTGGTGGGGTATCGATTCATGGCGGCAGATAGCGACACCGTCGAAGCGGAGGCTCTCGGCAACACACGCGCCGGAGTGTTCGACAATCGTGAGTTGGTCGCTGTGTGCAGCAGTAGCTGGGGGCCGTACGACGATCGGCGTCTGGAAGCCCCAGGACCCCTCACGCTGGCGGCACTCGAGGCCGGCGTTCGTACCGGCCGAGGGGGCAAGGGAACCGTCTACGTGTGGGCCGCGGGCAACGGCCGCGAGAACGACGACAACGTGAACTTCGACGGCTATGCCAACTCGCGCTATACGATCGCCGTGGGCGCTGTCGGGGCGAACGGAAAAGTGGCTCCATACTCAGAAGGCGGCGCTCCGCTCATGGTCTGCGCGCCCTCGGGTGGCGGTGGCCTCGACATCGTGACCACGGACCGGGTCGGCTTCTCCGGCTACTCTAGTGGGAGTTATACGGGCTCCTTCTCGGGCACGTCGGCGGCTGCTCCGCAGGTGGCTGGAGTCGTCGCTCTGCTGCTCGAGGCCAATCCGGAGCTCTCGTGGCGAGATGTCCAGCAGATCCTCATGACTACCGCCCGCAAGGTCGACGCCACGAGTTCGAGCTGGACGCGGAACGCGGCCGGTTACCACGTGAGTCACATCTATGGCTTCGGCCTGGTGGATGCCGCCGCAGCTGTCGCCGCGGCGAAGACTTGGTCGCCGGTGGCGCGGGAATCGCTGGTCGAGGCGTCGACAGAACCAAACGCCCCCATTCCTGACGACGCAGCAGCTAGTGTCTCCAGCACCATTACTCTGGGGTCCGAGCAAGCTCTACGCGTCGAGTACGTGGAGGTGGATCTCTCGGTGCTGCACAACTACTGGAGCGATCTGGAGATCTCGCTTACCGGGCCGTCCGGAACGTATAGCCGGCTTGCCACGGCGTCTCCGTTCGCCTCGTTCGGGGGTCTCGACTACTCTTCCTCGTGGCGCTTTGGCTCCGCGCGTCATCTTGGCGAGTCTTCGTGTGGTGCATGGACGTTGAAGATACGCGATCGCCAGGCGGGCGACAGCGGTACATTCGTGCGTTGGACGCTTCGCGTCCACGGCACACGACTGGGTCGCGACAGGAGTGCCCCCCAGACTTCGGTAAGCGGTACTAGCGGGCGATGGTGGCACACGGCACCCACCTTCTCCCTGCATGCGGTCGACCTGGGGTCCAACGTGCGCAGCACGGAGTACCGCATCGACGGTACGGAGGGAGATCCTTTTGTCGAGGGCACCACCGTCACTGTGGAGGCGCCTGCCAACCACGCCAACGATGGGCCGCATACGATCTGGTACCGGTCAACGGACAACGTCGGAAACGTGGAGAGCGCGAAGAGCTGCGTCGTGCACGTCGACACCCAGCGTCCGCGGTCGACGGCACCGCGCGCGGCGCGCGTGGTGCGCGGTGCGGTCACCCGTCTGTACTACCGGGTGACCGACGCGGGCTACTGCTCTGGCCAAGCCTCCGTGACCATCCGTATCCGCGATCTGCGGGGCCGCCTGCGCCAGACCATCTCCGTGCCCGCTCAGCCGGTGAGTCGAACGAGGTATGTCGCGTACAGGTGCCGGCTATCGCGAGGCGTGTACCGCTTCGCGGTCTCCGCGCGAGACTCGGCCGGCAACGTCCAGAGTCATGCGGCGGTCAACACGCTGACGGTGCGCTGACAGCCCGCGCTGTGCGCTCCGCAGGTGGGCTGATACGCGGTGACAGTGGGTGCCAGCACGGGTAGCGTACAATACTCTGCTGTGTCGGCTTCGCCGCTGCGTGACGGCGGACGCATCCCACAACGGATCAGTGAAGGAGCCCAAGATGCAGAAGTGGCGTTGTACGATCTGCGACTACATCTACGACCCCGAGATCGGTGACCCGGATGGCGATGTGGATCCTGGCACGCCATTCGAAGATCTCCCCGACGATTGGGTCTGTCCCGATTGTGGCGTGGAGAAGGATATGTTCGAGCCGGTTGAGGAATGAGGACGCTCGGCAGTTCCGCGACCGGCGAGTTCCGGCATGCTTGAAGTACGCGATCTGACCCTTCAGCTTGGCGACAAGCAGATTCTCAACGGGCTGACCGCCGAGTTCTGGGAAGGTCACGTTCACGCCATCATCGGCCCCAACGGAGCGGGCAAGTCCACGCTCGCCAACGCGATCATGGGCCTGCCGGGGTACACCGACGTGCGCGGCGACATCCTGCTGGATGGCGTATCGCTGCGTGGCGTTCCGGTCGATGAACGGGCGCGCCGCGGCATTACCCTAGCGTGGCAGGAGCCGGCCAGATTCGAGGGGCTTCGCGTCGATCGCTTCATCGCCGCGGGTGCCAGAAGCAAGACGGCCGCCGCCGCGGCGACTGCTCTCGAGCGTGTCGGTCTCGATCCACCTCGTTACATGCGTCGCGCGGTAGACCGCACGCTGAGCGGCGGCGAGCGGAAGCGGATTGAGCTGGCCTCGATCATCGCCATGGAGCCGCGCATCGTCCTCATGGACGAGCCGGATTCTGGCATCGACGTCGACGCCCTTCAGCGCATTTTCGCTGTGCTCGCGGAGCTGAAGGCGGCCGGATCCACCGTCATCCTCATCACCCACAGCATGGCTGTATTGCATCAGGCCGAGCACGCGTTCCTCGTGTGCAACGGTCGTATTCTGGACAAAGGGCCGGTGGAGAAGATCAGCAAGTACTTCGAGGGTCGATGCATCACGTGCAGCCATGAGAATGAGCCTGAACCGGGAGAGCTCCAGTGACCAGCGCTCTCGCCGACGGTCTGCTGGCCTCCATCGCTGAGTTTACGTCGCACGCCGGTGGCGACGATGTCGCACACCTCGAGGTTCACGGCAATCAAGTTGTAGGTGCTCACCTGGTTCCTGGGCTTCGTGTGAACACGCAGACCTTGGATGACGGGCTCGAGGTGCATCTCGTGGTAACGCGGGGTATTCGGGTGGTCAAGCCGGTTCACCTCTGCTTCGGGCTTCTTCCCGAGCGCGGCACGCAGCGTATCGTGATGCGTGTCGAGGTGGAGGAAGAAGCTGAAGCGCACGTCCTCGCCCACTGCACATTTCCCAATGCCGTCGAGGTTACCCACGTCATGGATGCGGAGATCACCGTGGCAGAGGGAGCGGCGTACAGCTACTTCGAGCGTCACGTTCATGGGCCGCATGGAGGGGTGTTCGTCGCGCCGAAGGCCGCCGTGCATCTGCTGGAGGGAGCGCGGTTTCGCACGGAATTCGAGCTTCTCAAGGGCCGTGTAGGCCGTATGGATATCGACTATGAGGTCGACTGCGCGGCGCACTCCATTCTCGAGATGATCGCGCGGGTGTTTGGGCGTGCCGACGACACGCTGACGGTACATGAGACGGGGCATCTGAATGGCGCCTATGCTCGCGCCGCGTTGCAGACACACATCGCGCTGCGCGAGCGAGCGCGCGCCGAGGTCTTTAACACCGTCACCGCAGACGCCCCGCACGCGCGTGGCCATGTCGACTGCAAGGAGATCGTGCAGGACCAGGCTATGGCGCGCGCTGTTCCTATCGTCCAGGTCAATAATCCGCGTGCACATGTGACGCACGAGGCCGCCATCGGCAGTGTGGATTCGCGGCAGCTCCAGACTCTCATGTCGCGTGGGCTGGACGAAGACAGTGCGGTGAACTTGATCATTGAAGGGCTGCTGAGCTAAGTGAGGGCGCCGCACGGCCGTTGGCCGCGCGGCGCCCGACTTTATCGCCCTGCCTATTTGAAGCGGTAGACTCGCAGCTGCGTCTCAAGCGGAACGCCGACATCTGGAAGAGCCACGGTGGCGACGACGAGCGTTCGCTGTGTGCTGCCGCCGTTCACCGGGACGTACCACCAACCTCCGGTAGCTGTGTCGCCGCGGAGGAGCTCTCGCAGCACGCCAGCGCGGAGGTCGGCCACCCAGATAACGGCCTCGCCATCTGTTGCCCGAGCGCTTGGCATGGTGCATTGGTCGAAGACCAGATGATTGCCGGCGAAGCAGGGGTCGTTGGCATTGTCGAGTACCTTGTGCAGGGTCCCTCGCGGGTCGCGTGCGTAGAGCGTGGGGTGTGGCTCTTCTGGTGAGGGGAACAGAGCCCAGGCCGTCCATCCGAGACCTCGCGCGGTCCAGTGTGAGAGTTGTGAGGGGTTGTTCAAACAGAGGTCTGGCAGTTCTTTGCCCGAAGTGGAGTTGAAGCAGCGGAGTCGCGCCGCTGGGTTGCCCGCGTGCTCGAGCATGGTGACCCACGCCTCGTCCCCCGCTGTGGTGAGTGACGAGGCTACACCGTTGAGGTGGAGCGAGAAGAGAGTGCTGCGCCGGCGGAGATCCACGGCCGTCAGCACAGTCGTCGCGGGCTTGCCGGGTGACGTGATTGCCCACAGCAGCCGATCGCCGCAGATGTCGAACAGCGGGCGTGAGTGTGTTGGCGTACGTCCGCTGTCTACGAGGATGGGCTGGTCGAGACGGAGCTCTGGCCGCTGGATACCGCCGGCGTACAGCTTCCACGAAGTGGGCCGCCGCAGGTCGTCGCCATTCGCTACCTCTTCCCAGACCAGCCATGTGTCGGATGTCTCTGCGCTGAGCATGATGAAGCCAGCCTGCCGGTTTACCGGCCAGGCTCGAACCAATTGTGGCTGGAGCTGCGCGAGGTCCATGAGATACAGGGTCTGATAGGGGTAGTGACTCGGCTCGAGCCGCATGAGGGTACAGGTGCTGTCGGTGAAGCCGGCGAGTTCCCAGTCGCCTGAGAGGCGCAGGGCTCGGAACGGCAGGTGGAGCGGCCGGCCGATGCGGAAGTCTGAGCGATCTGGGTAGCCGGGACCGGTGGGAGAGGGAGAAGCCGCCGGTGAGGCGATAGCACTTCGGGATGCGTTGGGGGTCACGTGCGGGGCAGGCTGTTGGCACGCGCTAAGGTGGACGGCTGCTGCCGCGAGTATGAGGAGCCAAGCTGCCTCTCGGTACTGGCGCGGCGAAAAGCATGCAGTTGCCCGTCGGTGTACGCCGGCGGGCGGGCGCCGCGATGGACGCCCGCCCGCACGTGACCTTGTGCGATGAAAGCCGATCACCAGATGAGATCCCGTCGGAGCGAAGTGAGGATGCCCCGGGCAATCTGGCCTCGCGGATACACCTGGTGCCCGTAGGTTTGTCCGCCGTCCGTGTAGTAGTCGGCTTCGTTGTAGGGGTCGTTGAGGCGTATCACCATCTTCCTCTGGCGCCAGTCGAATCCCTCGATGGGCACGATGTGGCCGGCATGAGTGTGGTTGTAGCGGTTCCAGACATTCTTGTCGATGCGGACATCGCAGACGAGAGGCCGGTGCAGCTTGTACAGGGCGTACTGGACGTTCTCGTAGATCTCGATTGGGTCGTCCATGCCGGCCCGATAGTAGTAGGGGACGCCAGTGAAGCAGCGCAGGGCGTCGTCGACGAGAGTGAAGTCGGTGCCCTGACTGGTGACGCCCATGTGGCGGGCGTAGACGATCTGGCTGCAGTAATCGCCCCAGTAGTCGTCGATGATTTGCACTGATGCAGGCCCGCAGTAGTAGTTGTTGATCTGTTTGTGGCTTGGGGTGAAGAGGTAGTAGAAGGGGGCGTCGACGACTCGACTCTGGCGCTTGTGGAGGGCAGCGCGCCAAGATTCGAACGCTGCCTCTTGGCGCGCTTTCTCGGTCGCCTCGGCCGCTGTGAGGTGGCCGGCCCGCAGGGAGGGGTTGGGAGATCCTTGGTTGAGGGGCTCTTGGGCCATCGCCGCGCCCGCACCGAGCGTGGCTGCTGTCCACAGTATGAGCAGGCAACATGCCGTCCGCCAACGACGTGTCATGATTGACTCCTTGATGCGCGAGAAACGGTGCGGTGGAGTCCCGGGGTTGCCTCCACGTGAGTAGGTTAGCTACGTGTCTGGGGCGCAAACAAGGGTGATGAGCCGACAAACGGTTGACGTTCGCTGGCGTTCACGCTGTGGTCTCTGCCATGAAGGCGACGCTCTCTCCGAGTCGTCGTCATGCAGCGCGGTCTACGGCGTGGACGCCGGTCTGCTCGCGGTGGTGGGCTGGTCGTCGGCTGGGGCGTTGGGAGTGTCTTCCGTGAGCGGCTGAGCCGGAGGTGCCGCCGCCGAGGGAGCGAAGTTCGCCGGCCCGTACGCCTCCTGCGTTGGCTGCGGGGTGGCGACTCTCTCGATCTCGATCGTGCAGTGAGTCGCCAACGCGGCGACGGCGCCGATGGCGGCGGCGACGGGAGCTACCAGGACGCCGACGGCGCCGACGGTGAGCGGGATCTCGACGAGCACTCTCTCTTCTTGGTTGCGGATGATGAGGCGTCGTACGTTCCCCTCATGAATCAGGCGCTTGACCTCCGACAAGGTCCTGTCGCTGGCGACTCGCAGGCGCTCGGTGGTCGTTCTCTCTTGCATCTCAAATCACCTCCTGGGCTCTGGGCTGGGTACCCTATCAGGGAAGGAGCACGAGTTTTCCGCGGGTGTGACCGGCGGCGACCGCCCGATGTGCCGCGGCCGCTTGGGAGAGAGGATACTCGCGTGTGACCACTGGCCGCAGGGCGCCAGAGTGGAGACCCGTGGCGAGAGCGGCGTGGATAGCCGAAAGGTCCGTGGCATCGACGTGGTGCAGCATGACTCCGAGGATGGTCTTCTCTCCACGCATGAGGTGACGAGCGTTGACGGCGACGGTGCCTTCGTTGCCGGGTCCGCGATTGCCCACACACAGGACGCGCCCATGGCGGGAGAGGAGGAGCAAGTCGGCGCCGAGGTGCACGTCGCTGCGCGTCTCGAGGATGAGGTCCACGCCGCGGCCGTCAGTGAGCTCGAGGACCTCGTCTCCATGTTCGCTGAGGGAGTGGTCGACCACGTGTGCCGCGCCTTGCTCGAGGATCAGACGGCGGCCAGCCACAGTGCTCGCGGAGCCGATTACCTCTAGCCCGGCCGCCACAGCTAGCTGTACGGTGGCCAGCCCAACGCCGCCGCTCGCTCCGTGGACGAATAGGCGCTCACCGGATCGGGCGCTGCCGCGTTGAAACAGCGCACGGTACGCGGTGCCGTACGGTGTACCGATGGCGGCTCCCTGAGCGAAGGTGAGGGAGTCGGGCAGCGGTGCGATCTGCTCGGGCGTGCAGAGCGCGAAGTCCGCATAGGTGCCGGTCGCCGAGCCATGCGTATACACGCGTTGGCCTACTGAGAGCTCGTCGACGGCGTCGCCGGTTGCCTCGACAACACCTCCTGCGTCGGTGCCGGGCGTGTACGGCAACTGCGGCGTGGGGCCGATTCCGGAACGGATAGAGGCATCCACCGGATTGACTCCGGCGGCCCTCACGCGAACGAGCACCTGACGCCAGGCAGGCGCCAGGGCCGCGATGTCCTCCAAGCAGAGGACCTCCGGAGGGCCGAGCTGGTGTACCACGATGGCCTTCATGCTCTCACGATACGTTCCCTGTGCGTCGTCGCTCCCTCCGTACACCGCGTGCGGTGTGACCGCGGTAGACAATTGTTTACGTGGCCAACCTAGTGGCTGGACTCCGCAGGCTGCGCTTGCTCGGCACGATCGGCTCGCAGAGCTCGAATGAGCGCGGCGTCTCTCCGGGCGATGGTCCCAGCGACCTCCTCCTGTGTCCACTGGTAGAACCCCTCGAGGGTCTTCACGCCGAGCTTGCCTTGCTCGACGAGGCTCGTGAGGAGTGGCGAAGGATCGGCTGAACGGTCCAGGTCGCGGATCAAGTACGCATCGACGTCGAGGACCAGGTCCAACCCAGCCAGGTCGCATACGGCCAGAGGACCCACCACCCCCAGCCGCCGACCGAAGCCTTGCGTGACCACGAGATCTACATCCGCCGCACTGGCGACCCCCGAAGCGACGACCGCCATCGCCTCTTTCTGAAGGGCGTGGAGCAAACGGTTGCCGATGAAGCCGGGCACGTCTCGGCGGACGACCACCGGCCGCTTCCCGACGTACTCCAGCATGGTGCACAGAGCAGCTACGGTACGGTCTGCCGTGCGCGCTCCGTAGATCACTTCGACCAAGGGGATGAGGTGCGGGGGGTTCCAGAAGTGAGCGCCACAGAAACGTTCGGGATGCTGCAAGCCGCCGCTGAGCGCGGTGATGGAGAGACCCGAGGTCACGGAACACATGACGACCTCGGGACTGAGGGAGCGTTCCGCGGCGGCCAGCACAGAGCGTTTCAACTCCAGGTCTTCGAAGACCGCCTCGATGAGCGCCGCCGGAGTTACGCCGGCTGGGCTGAGGACGTCCTCCAACGTGTCGCTGACGGCTATCCGCGGCATGGCCATGTGCGCGGTGGCGTGTTCAACCAGGCCGTGAGTTACCAGGAAATCCAGCAGATCGGTGAGTCGCGAAGGCACGGAGTCGCACCGTGGAGGGTCGGTCTCCACCAGACGAACCTGGTAGCCGGCGAGGGCGAATACCAGGCCTGTCGGCAGGCCAACCAGACCCGCGCCGAGGATGACGACGGGTCCCGCGGACGGCGGGCGCGGAAACGCTGCTGTGACCTGCTCGTTGGCGGTCTGCTGGTTCATCTCGCCCTCCGTGTCTGCTGTGCTGGATGACCGCCTCCGCGGCGTTGACGGCAGCGTTCAGAGCGGCGGCCTGTCGTAACGCTATGCTCGGACGACAATGGCTCCCGCGCAAGCGCGGGAGCCATTGTCGTGACTTCAAGAAGCCATACGAAGGCTCGTCTGCGAGACCACTCGTCTCGGTTAGCTCGCCTCCTCTTCCTCGACGCCCATGCCGAGGTAGGCGGCCTTGGTGTGCGGATCCTCGAGCAAGTCCTTGCCCGTGCCCTCGAGGACGAGTTCACCGGTCTCGAGCACGTAGGCGTAGTCGGAGATCTGCAGGCAGTGGTGGACGTTCTGCTCGACCAGAAGGATGGTCAGGCCGAGCTTCTTGAGCTCTTGCACGACCTTGAAGATCTCCTGAATGACGATTGGGGCGAGGCCCAGGGAGGGCTCGTCCATCATCAAGATACGCGGCGCGCTCATGAGCCCGCGAGCAACCGCGACCATCTGCTGCTCGCCGCCCGACAGGGTACGGCAGAGCTGGTTCTCGCGCTCCTTGAGTCGTGGAAAGAGCTTGAAGGCCAGCTCAAACCGCTCGGCGCGCTGCTCTTTCGCCCGCTTGTGAGCGGAGCCCACCATCAGGTTTTCGCGCACCGTCATCTCGGGGAAGAGCATGCGTCCCTCTGGCGTCTGCACAATGCCGGCTTGTACGATCTTGTGCGGAGGGAGCTTCGTAATGTCTTGGCCGTCAAAGATGATTTTGCCCGATTCGGGCCGTAGGAGCCCGGAGATGGT
>JAXGYV010000016.1:0-28640 GCA_040772045.1 Thermoleophilia bacterium | reverse complement strand
CACCCCCCCCCCCCCCCCCCGCTTCCGACACATCGCCGGTCGCGACGTGCTGTTCGACAACGAAGGCTTTCTTTGGGATGCGGCGGATTGGAGTGAAGACTTGGCCGGCGAGCTGGCGGCCGAGGTGGGCCTTACCGACCTGGGCGAGGAGCACTGGCGCGTGCTGCGCTTTCTTCGCCAGTACTTCGCGGAGAACGGCCGGGCGCCGCTCAACCGGCAGCTCGCCGCGGGCACGGGCATGCGCCTGCTGGATCTCGAAAGCCTGTTCCCAGGGGGTATCAAACACGGCGCCCGCCGTCTGGCGGGCTTGCCCAATCCCAAGAGCTGCTCGTAGGTTGATCACATGAACGGTCGGCTGATCTACCTCGACAACGCGGCGACCTCGTTTCCCAAGCCGCGCGCGGCTCTCGACCGTATGGTCGATATCTATGTCCGGCTGGGCGTCTCACCCGGGCGCGGAGGGTACGATCTCTCGGTCGAGGCTTCCCGGTACGTCGCCGCCGTCAGACAGCAGCTCGCCGACTTCTTCGGCGCTCCGGATCCAGACAGGGTTGTGTTTGCCGCCAACGCGACCGACGCGCTCAACCTAGCCATCCAGGGCATGGTGGAGCCAGGCGACCACGTGATCGCCACCCGGCTCGAGCACAACTCCGTGTTACGCCCGCTCACCCACCTGCGCGACCGCGGCTGGATCGAGTACGACCTCATCCCGTTCGACGAGCGGGGCCTGGTCGACCCAGCCGATGTGGTGGGCGCCATCCGTCACAACACCAAGCTGGTCGTGATCTGCCACGCCTCTCAAGTGCTGGGCACCGTGCAGCCGGTGGCGGCTATCGCCGCCGCCTGCGCTGAGTGTGGTGTGCCGCTGCTGGTCGACGCTGCCCAAAGCGCCGGCCACGTCCCCGTGCGCCTGGCCGACTGGGGTGTGAGCGTGATCGCCTTCACCGGCCATAAAGCGCTGCTCGGCCCCAGCGGCATCGGCGGGCTCGTCGTCTCGCCCACCGTCTCCGTTACCCCGACGCGGTTCGGCGGCACGGGAGTGGACTCCGCGAGCCTCGTTCACACGCCATCGTTTCCGCACCGCTTGGAGGCGGGGACCAGCAATCTCCTGGGCATCATCGGGCTCTCGGAGGGGCTCGCCTGTCTGCAGAGCGAGGGCATGGAACAGGCCCATCGTCGGCAGATGGCCCTTATCCGTCATCTGCGGGAGGGTTTGGCAGGTCTGCCGGGGGTCACCGTCTACAGTCCGCCGCCACGCGAAGAAGATGTTCCCATCCTGACCTGCAACGTGGGGGAGGTGGCGCCCGCCGACGTGGGCGCCATCCTCGACGCCGATTACGGTATCGCGGTGCGTACGGGTCTGCACTGCGCGCCGCTGGTGCATCGGGACAGGGGGACGGGGCAGCAGGGCTCGGTCCGCTTCAGTCTCGGGCACACGACGACCGAAGCGGATATCGAAGCGGCCCTCCGGGCGATGGCCGCTATCGCCGGCGCGGCCTGACGCACGGAGAATCGTCGGTCGCGCGGCGGCGCGCGGAGAGTGAACGTGTGCTTGGGCCGATGGCTGAGTGAGGCTGAAGGTGGGCCGAGGATTGACCAAGTACCTTCAGCCTTCGTAGAATCAACGTGCTTCTCCGAGCGCTTGAGTCCTACGGGCCGTGGGGGCCTATGGAGTTTGCGCCGGTAGGGTACAGCGGGAAACCGCCGTGTCTCCCAGTGCGGAAAGGAGAACCGTCGGCGTATGTACCCTCTTTTTCTGCCTGTCAGAGTTTCCCCACCACGGACACGGGTGCCGTAAGGCTGATACCCCCTCTGTCCTGGCCTCACCGATTTGGGCCTTGGAGATGCGGTTTCTTCCGCGAACACGTGCGCTCTAGCGCGCCTGCATCGCGGACAAAACGCGGCTTTAGTTCTAGAGAGGGGTGAGACTACGCCGATCCGCCACGGCGGCGCGGATAGTAGCTCTGCGTCTCGCGTCGCCTGACCGAACCTGTTGTCTCCATTTTCTTGAGCTCAAGTCATGGAAGGGGCATTCATGCGGAAGAAGTTTCTCACGGTAAACGGCCAGCCGCGCACTGTGATCGTTGACGACAAAGCAACATTGGCAGAGGTACTCCGCCGTCAGCTTGGCCTCACGGGCGTTAAGGTCGCGTGCGGCCAAGGCCAGTGCGGATCGTGCTCGGTGATCATGAACGGCAAGGTGATCCGCTCGTGCACCACCAGGATGACTCGCGTGCCCGACGAAGCGGAGATTACGACCATCGAGGGCGTGGGTACCCCGGAGCACCTCCATCCCTTGCAGCTCGCCTGGATTGTTCACGGCGGCGCGCAGTGTGGGTACTGCAGCCCCGGTTTCATCGTCTCGTCGAAGGCGCTCCTCGATAAAAATCCGGCGCCTTCTCGCGAGGAAGTACGCGCGTGGTGGCAGAGACACGCCAATGTCTGCCGCTGCACTGGATACAAGCCGCTGGTCGACGCGGTCATGGACGCGGCTAAGGTACTCCGTGGCGAGATGACGATGGAGGAGCTCGACTACAAGGTGCCCGAGGACGGCCGTATCTGGAACACGCGCTTCCCGCGGCCCACGGCGCTCGCTAAGGTGACCGGGACTCTCGACTACGGTGCGGACTACGAGCTCAAGATGCCGCCGGGAACGCTGTTCGTGACTCCCGTGCACGCGCGCGTCTCGCACGCCAACATCCTCTCGATCGACGTGAGCGAGGCCGAGGCCATGCCCGGCGTGGAAAAGGTCCTCACGCACAAAGACATCAAGGGCAGCAACCGGATCAATGGCCTGCCCATGTGGCCTGAGGCCACCAAGGGCGATGGCCTGGAGCGGCCTATCCTGTGCGACACGAAGGTCTTCCAGTACGGCGATGCCGTCGCCCTGGTGTGTGCCGATACGCCGGACATCGCCAAGGCGGCCGCCGAGAAGGTCAAGGTGGAGCTGGAGCCACTACCCGCCTACATGAACGCGCTCGACGCGCTGGCCGACGACGCCAGCGAGATTCACCCTGGCGTCCCCAACCACTTCTTCACCCAGAACCTCGTGAAGGGCGAAGAGACGGCCCCTATTTTCGAGAAGGCGGCGCACGTCGTTGAGGAGACCTACTACCTGCAGCGCCAGCCGCACCTGTTCTTCGAGCCGGATTGTGGCTTCGCGTACTACGATGAAGAGGGACGCCTGGCCGTGCACTCCAAGAGCATCTGGCTCTACGGCCACGGCGACATGATCGCCGACGGCGTGGGTATCGAGCGCGAGAAGCTGCGCATGGTGCAGAACCCCACCGGCGGTACCTTCGGCTACAAGTTCTGCCCCACCATGGAGGCCCTCGTGGCCGCGGCCTGCATTGCCACGGGCAAGCCGGTGTACCTCAAGTACGACTACTGGATGTCGATCGCCTATACAGGCAAGCGCTCGCCGTTCTTCTTCACCTGCAAATTGGCGGCAGACGAGGATGGCAAGTTCCTGGCCATGGACAACCACTGGATCGTCGATCACGGTGCGTACATGGAGTTCGGCGATCTGCTGACGCAGAAGGGGTTGCTCTGCGGCGGGGGTTACCACATCCCCAATATGCGTGGCGAGGGCAAGTGCGTCTACACGAACCATGCGTGGGGCTCGCCGTTCCGTGCGTACGGCTCGCCGCAGAGCTTCTTCGCCACCGAATCGGTGGTCGACGAGCTGGCGATCAAGATGGGCATGGATCCCTTCGAACTGCGCTACAAGAACCTTGCCCGGCCCGGCGATACGCTGCCCTACGGTCAGGAGTACGAGGTCTACACCTTCCCCGAGCTCTTCGACATGGCGCGGCCATACTATGAGAAGGGTAAGGAGCGTGCCGCCGCCGGTACCACGGACCAGGTCAAGAAGGGCGTGGGCATCGCGCTCGGCTTGTACGGCGCCGGTGCCGACGGCCCAGACGTGGCTAACGCGTCGGCGGAGCTGCTGCCCGACGGCTGCGTGAAGATCTACAACACCTGGGAAGACCACGGACAGGGCGCAGACGCCGGCACGCTGGGCACGGCTCACGAGGCGTTGCGACCGCTGGCGCTCACCCCCGAGCAGATTAAGCTCGACCTCAACGATAGCGCGACCTCGCCGGATTCGGGTGGCGCTGGCGGTAGCCGCTCGCAGGTGGTCGTGGGCAACGCGATCAAGGACGCCTGCGAGAAGCTCATGGCGGCCATGAAGAAGCCCGACGGCAGCTACCGTACCTACGACGAGATGGTGGCCGACAGCCTTGACCTTCGCTATGAGGGGAGCTGGACGCAGACCACCGGCGTGCCCGTCGATCCCATCACGGGTCAAGGCACTCCGATCGCCAACTACATGTACTCGGTCTTCGTGGCGGAGGTATCGGTGGAGGTCGCCACTGGCAAGACGTCGGTCGATCACCTGGTCATCTGCACAGACGTGGGCGTCATCAACAGCCGCCTGGCTGTCGACGGGCAGATGTGGGGCGCCTTCGCGCAGGGTATCGGCTTGGCGCTCTCCGAGGACTTCGACGATCTGGAGAAGCACACCTCGATGCGCGCGTGCGGCATCCCGTATCCCCTGGATGTCCCCGACGATCTGACCGTGCTCTACCTCGAGACGCCGCGGCCACTGGGACCGTACGGCGCCTCCGGTTGCGGCGAGTCGCCGCTGACGGCTCCGCACTCGGCCATCATCAACGCCATCGCGAATGCCTGTGGCGCGCGGGTGCGGTACTTGCCGGCCCTGCCGGAGAAAGTCCTTGCGGCTATGAAGGAGGCTCAGGCGAGCTGAGGCACAGTATGGTCGCGGCGGCCGAGCTATTTTGGGGCCCGCCCCCCGCGACCGTCTCGCACGCTCCCACGGGTGCGACGGCTGTAGTGGAGCGTGCGGGGTTGCCGCCGCCCGCCGCATGCGATGAAGTCCACAGACCTAGCCAAGCTCGAGGAGCAGTGCATCCAGGACTGGGAGCCGCCCTGTGTTGCGGCGTGCCCCGTTCACGTAGATATCCGTGGTGTGGTGCGCGCCGTCCGCGACGGTGCGTTTGCTACGGGACGTAATCTGTTCGCCAAGGCCACGCCGTTTGTGCACGTGGTCTCCGAGTTCTGCGACGCGCCCTGCCAGCGCGCGTGCCATCGCGCGGCGATCGATCAGGCGATCGGCGTTCGCGAGTTAGAGCGGGTGTGCGTGCGGCTCGGCGCCGTGCCGCCCGCCGGTCCGTCGCGGGCGGCTAAGACGCAGACGGTCGTGGTGATCGGTGGCGGGCTGTGCGGCCTCTCCGCCGCGTTCGATCTCGCGCGCAAAGGCTACGCGGTGAAGCTCTACGAGCGGGGTTCAGAGGTCGGCGGCCGTCTCCTCACGGGGCGAGCGGCCGCCGCTCGCACGGCCTTGGCGGCCGACCTCGAACCGCTCGCGCGGCTCCCCGTGAGTATTCGACTCGGCCGCTCCGTGGATCTCGCCGAGGTTGTCTCCACGGAGAGCGTGGCGGCTCTCCTCGATTTGCCCGCGTGCGATGCGGTGCTGGTGGCGACGGGGACGGCCGATTCCTCTACGCCCGGGGTCCCCGTCGAGGCCAACCGTGCCGAGGGGCTGGAGACGTTCGCGACCGATCTGCCGGGGGTGTTTCTGGCCGGCGACGTGCGTGGCGCGGACTCCCCGGCGAGCTGGTCGCCGATCGCGGCGATCTCCGAGGGCCGTCGCGCGGCCACGTCGATCGAGCGCTTCCTGCAGAAAGTCTCGCTCACTTACGGCCGCAGCCTGGAGGGCCCATACGAGACCCGCCTGTTCACCGATCTCTCTGGCGTGTCGCCCGAGTCGCCCGCGGCGATGGCCGATGCGGCGCGTGGCTTCGACCCGGACGAGGCGCGAGCAGAGGCGGAGCGATGTCTGCTCTGCGCGTGTCTCGAATGCCTGAAGGTCTGTCCGTACCTGGAGAAACACGGCAGCTACCCGCGCGTGTACGCGCGTCGCGTCTACAACAACCTGACCGTGACCAAGGGGAACCGCACGGCCAACAGGTTCATCAACTCGTGCAGCCTCTGCGGGCTCTGCGCGGAGGTCTGTCCCACCGATCTGAATATGGCTCCCGTATGCCTCGAGGCGCGTCGCACCATGGTGGCGCAGGGCAAAATGCCACCCTCGGTACACGACTTCGCTCTGGAAGAGCTGCGGCGCGCCAACTCCGAAGCCTGCACGCTCCTGCGCCACGCGCCCGGGCGGCAGAAGAGCACGCACGTATTCATGCCGGGGTGTCAGCTGGCCGCCTCACGTCCGGACTCCGTGGCCATCCTGTACGCTCGTCTGCGTGAGCACCTGGGGCCGGAGGTGGGGCTCATGCTGCGGTGCTGTGGCGCCCCTGCCGAGTGGGCTGGGCGAGAGGATCTCCTGGAGGCCTCGCTGGTCACGCTCCGGGAGGGCGTGCAGAAAATGGGCAACCCTACCGTTGTCGTCGCCTGCCCGACGTGTGCCGACATTCTCGAGCGGCGCGCCCCGGACGTGACCAGCGTGTCGCTGTACGAGGTGCTTGCGGCGGGAGCAGGCGCATCGCCGGCCGTGCCGGCCACGTCTCGGGCGACGCTGGCGGTGCACGATCCCTGTACGGCTCGGCACCACGCGCGGACGCGGGCGGCGGTGCGGGATTTGCTGGCCGGCGCGGGCTGGCCGGTAGAGGAGCTGCCGCTCTCCGGCGAGCGGACCGAGTGCTGCGGGTTCGGCGGTCTCATGCTGTACGCCGATCGCGAGCTGGCCGACGAGGTCGTGGCGCGCCGGGCGGCGTGCTCGTCACAGCCGTTCGTCACGTACTGTGCCATGTGCCGAGATCGCTATGCCGCCGCCGGCAAGCCGGCGATCCATGTGATCGACGTTCTTCTGGACGGCGCGGCCGCGCTGGAGAGCGCCGCCGTGCCCGGCCCGGGCCTCGTGGAGCGTCATGAGGCGCGGGTGCGCTTGAAAGAGGAGCTGCTGCGCGATATCTGGGGAGAGCGAGTGGAGCCAGAGCATCATACGGAGATCGTGGTTGAGATGGACGAGGAGCTCAGGCGAGCCCTCGAGGAGCAGCTCGTACGGCTGGATGACGTCCGGGCGGTCATCGCGCACGCCGAGCGTTCGCGGGCGTTCTTCGTAGACTCCGCGTCGGGGCGGCGTCTGGCCAGTTACCGGCCGCGAGCGGTGACCTACTGGGTTCAGTACTCGCCCGCCGAGACCGGCTATGTGCTCCACGGTGTGTACACGCATCGCATGGAAGTCGAGGGGGTCGAGGGTGGAGAGTGAACGAGACGGCATCGCCGAGACGCCCTGGCGCTGCGGCCGCTGCGGAACGGCGCTGGTTATGCGCTCGGTCACCGTCAAGTATCTGGCGGCCTCGTTTCCGGTCGAGCTGCCGTCCTGCCCTACCTGCCGGATGACGCTGGTCTCCGAGGAGCTGGCGCGGGGCAGGATGGCCGAGGTGGAGCGCATTATGGAGGACAAGTGATCGCCGAACGGCTGTTCACGGCTTTCGAAGAGGCGGCGCGAGAGCGCCGCATAGCGACCGTGGCGGTTGGCCTTGGGTACACCGCTGTAGGTACGGACGACGGGAGCGTGGGTCTCTGCTACACCATGGTGCAGCGGTCGCCGTGCTGTACGCAGGTCCCCGTGTTCCGCGACTTCGAGGGCGAGCCGGCGAGCGCACTCTTGGAGTACGTCCGCAGTGCCACCACGCTCGAGCGTTCCATGGGCGTGGCGCTCGTGAATGCCCTCAATCGTCCTCGAGCCCTCGCCATGCCGGAGGATACGGGGCCGCAGACCGGCCTCATGACGCAGTTGAGCATCTCTCCCAGCAGTCGCGTTCTCATGGTGGGCTATTTCCCGCCGGTCGCCGCCGCGCTGACGGCGATGGGCGCGCACGTGAACGTGCTCGATCGCGATCGGGCGATGGGCGATCAGGCGCAGTTCCTCGATGAGTTGGCGCGATCCGCCGACGTGCTTGTGGCCACCGCCACGGCCCTCCTCGACGATTCGCTCGAGCTGTTCCTGGAGCAGGTCCGGAGTGGCGCCAAGACGGTGATCCTCGGCCCGACGACGCCGATGGTGCCGAGCGTGTTCGCCGATCTGGGCGTGACCATGCTCGCCGGCATGGTGCCGGTGAACGTGGAGCGAGTGCTGGCGGCGGTCCGCCAGGCCGGCGGTACGCCGGCGTTCGCTCCGCACTGCCGCAAGGTGTTCTGGATTCGCGACAGTGCGGGGGTTGAGTGAACGTGAGCGCCCCTGCCGCTGACCAGACCGTTCGGAGCGCGTGTGCTGGCTCGTTCCCGTACGAGCATCCGACCATGCGATCGGTCACGGGCGATACCTTGCGTCCGGGCGGACTGGCGCTGACGGATCGCGCGCTCGATCTCTGCCGCTTCGCCCCAGGGTCGGCGTTGCTCGACGTGGGCTGCGGCTTGGGCGCCACCGTGGCCCATCTGGCCGAGCGCGGCTTTGTGGCCACGGGAGTGGAGCCCAGTGAGACGCTGGTGGAGCGCGCACGGCGCGAGCGGCCGCACGTGGATGTGCGCGCCGCCGTCGCCGAGTCGCTCCCCTTCCCCGAAGCTTGCTTCGACGGCGCGTTCATGGAGTGCTCGCTCTCCCTGATCGGCGATGTTCCGCTCGCGCTGGGCGAGCTGCGACGGGTGTTGCGGCCGGGCGCGCTGCTGGTGGTGACCGACGTGTATCGTCGCGGCGCGCAGAAGACCTGGCGGGCAGAGGGGCGGACCTGTTTGCGCGGCGTCGGGTCTCGTGCGGCCTTCTGCGACTTGCTCCTGCGATGCGGCTTCGTGGCGCGGGTATGGGAGGATCACACGAATGTCTTACGCGAGCTCGCCGCGCGCATCGTGTTCGCGCACGGCTCGCTGGATGCGTTCTTCGGCCTCGTCGGTTTGCGACCCGCCGGTGACTGCGCGTGTCGGCCGGCCGACCTGGGCTACTTCCTGGCCATCGCCGAACGGTCGCCAGCAGGTTGTCTGCCGGATGTATCCGTGGCACTGCTCGACGCCCAAGGGAGAAAGGTGGGGGATACCAGATGAAAGGCGATCTCGACCAGCGGGACGATCTCGATCAGCTCGTTGCCCGCCTGATGCTCTCGGGAACGTGCTGTACCCAAGTACTGGTACAGCTGGCGCTCGACGAGACGGGCCGCAGCGACCCCCTGTTCGTGGCGGCGGTCGCGCCGCTCTGCGGCGGGCTCTGGGATCGCATCACCTGCGGCGCGCTCACGGGAGGGGTGCTGGCGCTGGGGTTGCTGCACGGCGAGCGGCCGGTGGATCACACCACGGTGCGCCACTACGTCGACTGGTTTCGCCAGGAGTTCGGTTCCACCGACTGCCGTGACCTCGTCGAAGAAGATGCGCTGGCGCGGGGCGTCCGCTGTCCTCCTATCGTCGCTGCTTGCTACCGACGGGCGCGTGAGCTGGCCGGACTGAAGTAGATGGCACTGCCTCCATCCGCAATGTCCCAGACGATCGGGGAGACGGTGAGCTTGTGCCCCGTCTGCCTGCGACGCGTACCGGCGAGTCTCGAGCGCGTCGGCCAGGACGTGGTCATGCGAAAGCACTGCCCCGAGCACGGGAGCGCGCGCGCCATCATCTGGCGGGGGCCACCGGATTTCGAGGAGTGGCGCGCGGCAAGACAGGACGTTACGTCCCAAACCGGTGTCTCGGAGCTGGTGAACTCACCGCGCGCCGAGGTCGCGCGAGGAGTTGCCGAGGACTGTCCGACGCGGTGTGGCCTGTGCGACGCCCACCAGCAAGCCACCTGTTGCGTGCTCCTGGAGGTCACCGCGCGCTGCGACCTCGGCTGCCCAGTGTGCTTCGCGGCCAGCGCGGCGGACCGAGGCGGCGATTCGCCGCTCGCGGAGATCGCCGCCTGGCTTGGGCATCTGGACAGGGTGGCACCGGGCTGTAACGTCCAGCTTTCGGGTGGCGAGCCCACGGTGCGCGACGATCTGCTGGACATCCTCGCCCTGTGCCAGAGCCACGGCGTGGCTTTCGTCCAGCTCAATACCAACGGCGTACGGCTGGCCCGCGAACCGGGCTACGCGGAGCGCCTGGCGGAAGCTGGACTGTCCACCGTTTTCTTGCAGTTCGACGGCGTCCACGAGGAACCATACCGAGTGTTGCGGGGTGCTCCGCTGCTGTCTCTCAAGCTGGCCGCGGTAGAGCGCTGCGCCGCGGCCGGACTCGGCGTTGTCCTGGTGCCGACGCTCCTGCCGGGTGTCAACACCGACCAGATAGGACCGGTGGTCGACTTCGCCCTCGCCAATTTGCCCGCCGTACGAGGCGTGCATTTCCAGCCGATCAGTTACTTTGGCCGTGTAGAGGGAGAGGTGGGGGGTGGCGATGATCGGCGCTGCACGCTCCCTGAGGTAGTACGGGCCATCGTCGAGCAGACGGAGGGGCGTGTGCCGGCGGCGGGATTCAAGCCGGCGGCGTGCGAGCATCCGAGCTGTTCGTTCCGCGGCGAGTTCATGAAGCTGCCCAACGGGCGTGTGGTGGCGCTGGGTACGGCCACGGAGTCTACTTGTGCCGAACCCGCTCGGGGCGCGACGGCCGCCGAGAAGGCGTGGCGCACCGCTGTTCGCTGGACCGGCTCCACCACCCGTGCCCGGCGTTGCTGCTGCGCCCCCACGGCGCCGTCCGAGGCGGGACCGTCGGTAGCCGACTCTTGGGGTCGCATCGTCGAGGAGATGCGCGGCCGGACCTTCAGCATCACCGGCATGGCGTTCCAGGATGCCTGGACCGTCGACTTGGAGCGGCTGCGGCACTGCTGCCTGCACGTACTGAGCCGCGACCTCCGCCTGGTGCCATTCTGTGTGTACAACCTCACGTCCGTGAGTGGGGCTCACATTCGCGGAGCATGGCGCGGCCGCCTCGATGCGGTGTCGCGAGGGGCAGTCGCCGGGGGAGGCTCGCGGTGAGCCGCCAAGCCTTCGCAGACACGGCTGCCACTCCGCGGCGAACGCCACTGGAGGAGTGGGTCGCGGCCGCCATCGGCTGCGCGGGCGGCCGCGTCCATCGCGCGGCGCTGGCGGACTGGCAGTTGGCGCGGCTGCGCGAGACCGTCGCCAGAGCGCGTCAGCACAGCCCGTTCTATGCACGGCACTTGGCGGCGCACGACGCTGGCGATCTGGCGAGCCTCGCCGATCTGGCGACCCTGCCGTTCACTACGGCGGATCACCTTCGCGTCGAGGGGCCGCGCATGCTCTGCGTGCGCCCCGACGAGATCGAGCGCATCGTCACACTGCCGACGTCGGGGACCACGGGCCAGCCTAAGCGCGTCTTCTTCACCGTCGAGGATCTGGAGCTCACGGTGGACTTCTTCCATCATGGAATGTCCACGTTCACCAATGCCGACGACCGTGTGCTGGTGCTCATGCCTGGGGAGCGCCCGGGCAGCGTCGGAGAGCTGCTCTTACGGGCCCTCCCGCGGCTCGGCGCCGCGGTAGAGGTACACGGGCCGGTGCGTGACGTAGGGGCGGCGCTCGATGCCCTCGCGCGCTTGCGCGCGACCGTTGTGGTGGGCATCCCCGCGCAGGTGCTCACGCTGGCGCGGCGCTCGACCGAGTACGGAGAGGCATCGTGGCGGCCGCGAGTAGTGCTGCTGAGTGCGGACCGGGCACCGCGGGCGGTCCGACAGGCGATCGAGGACGCGTGGTCGTGCCGAGTGTTCGATCACTACGGCAGCACCGAGATGGGTTTCGGCGGCGGCGTCGAGTGTGAGGCTCGCGACGGGTACCATCTGCGCGAGGCCGACCTGCTGTTCGAGGTGATCTCGCTGACGACCGGCCTGCCCGCACGTCCGGGCGAGACCGGCGAGGTCGTCTTCACGACGCTGACGCGCACAGGAATGCCGCTCATCCGCTACCGCACCGGCGACCTGAGCGCGACGGTGCCCGCGGCATGCTCCTGCGGCGCGCGACTTCCGCTGTTGGCGCACGTAAAGGGGAGGATCGCAGACGGCGTGCGCCTCTCGCGTGGTCCCACGCTGACCCTTGGAGACCTCGATGATGCCCTCCTCGGCATCGGTGGTATCGCCGATTTCCGGGCGACCGTGGATCGCGCCAGCGATGGGGAGCGCCTGCGTGTCGAGTTGCGTCTGACGGGCTCGCAGCGCGGGGTGGTAGACCAAGCCCGGCGTGCGCTCCTGCGGGTGCCGGCGCTTCGCGAGGGGAACGCTGCGGGGAAGCTGCGGGTCGAGGTCGATATCGGCGACGAGGCACAGTGGCCGTGCTCGACGGGCATGACGAAACGGACGCTCTGTGACGAGCGAGGAATGGAGAGAGCTCATGCGTGAGATCGTGGATCAGGTGCTCGCCCAACTCGCGACCCGTGAGGGTTTCGCTCTGGTCACGTTGGTGAGCGAGCGGGGGTCCACGCCGCGAGCGGCAGGGGCACAGATGATGGTGCGTGCCGACGGCTCGATCGCCGGTACCATCGGCGGCGGGCTCCTCGAGGCGACCATGATGAGCGAGGCCACCGCGGTCATCGCCGAACGTCGTTCGCGGGTGACGACCATGGCGCTCGCCGGTCGCTCGATCGAAAGCGCGGAGATGCTTTGCGGCGGTCGCGCCGAGGTGCTGATCGCCTACGTGCCGCCGGAAGATCCCGAGCTCACCGCGGTATGCGCGGGGGTGGCCGTGGCTGTACGCGACGCCCGTCGTGCGTGGTTGTTCACGTTCTTCTCAGCAGACGAGACGTCGTCGTCCGTGAGGTACTGCCTGCTCGACGAGGGGGGTGAGGCGATCGGGGAGCTGCCCTGCGCGGGGCCAGATCTGCGCCGTCTGATCGGCAAGATCGGGGTTCACGGGTCGGCGGCCCTCCCCGACGGGCGCCAAGTGCATGCGGAGGCTATCGAGATCCCTGCGCGCGCCGTGATCTGCGGCGCCGGCCACGTCGCGCGGGCTCTGGCGCCGATCGCCGAGAGCGCGGGCTTCCAGACGCTGGTGCTCGACGACCGTCCCGAGTTCGCCAACAAGGAGCGTTTTCCCTCCGCCTCGCGAGTCGTGGTGCTCGAGAGCTTCAGCGAAGCGTTCGCCGACGTGGCGCCCGACGAGCACAGCTTCGTCATCATCGTGACTCGTGGCCACCAGCACGACACCGCCGTGCTGATGCAGGCGTTGCGTACCCCAGCCCGGTACATCGGCCTCATGTCCAGCAGGACGAAGTGGAAGCGCATCCAGGCTGCTCTCTTGGAGGCCGGCTTCACCGCGGCCGACATCGAGCGCGTGCACTCCCCCGTGGGCCTGGCTATCGGTGCTGAGACTCCCGGCGAGCTCGCCATCAGTATCGTGGCGGAGATGATCCAAGTACGGGCGGAGGGTGTGTGAGCCGACCCGTCCTCGGCGGGGTGGTCCTGGCCGCCGGCTTATCCAACCGCATGCGGACGCTGAAGCCGCTGCTGCCACTCGATGGCGCTCCCGCGGTAGTGCGCGCCGCGCGGTCGTTCTGCGATATCGGCATCACGCCGGTGGTAGTCGTTGGACATGCCGCGGATCAGGTGGTCGAGGCACTGGACGGCGTGGATGCGCGCTGCGTTCGCAACGAGGCCTATCGCACGGGGATGTGGTCGTCGGTGGTGTGCGGGCTGCGGGAGGTCGTGGGCGATGCCGAGTGGACTGGCATCCTGCCGGGCGACTGCGCGCTGGTGCGTCCGGAGACCATCGGCTCCGTGCTGCGCCGCGCTCGCAGCGGCGGCGACCACGACGTAGTCCACCCGATGTACGCGGGCCGCCGTGGCCACCCGCCGCTGCTCCACGCACGCCTGGTGTGTCACGCCCTCGGTGCGCAGCCGCGGGGCGGACTGCACGAGATCCTCGCGGCACACGAGCAAGGCGCGATCGAGGTGGCGGTCGAGGACCCCGGCGTGTTGCAGGATATGGACCGGCCCGAGCACTACGTAGCGATGGAACGCCGTGCTCGCCTGGAACGGCTCCCGGACGATCACGAGTGCGAGCTCCTGCAGGACCGCTTCGGCGTCCCGGCCGCGGTACGCGAGCACTGCGCGGCCGTCGCTGAGCTGGCGCGCGCGCTCGGTGAGGCGCTGAATCACCGGGGGGGCTGCCTGAATCAGCGCCTCCTGCGCAGCGCCGCCCTTCTGCACGACGTGGCGCGTACCGAACGCGATCACGCGGCGGCGGGCGCGCGGCGGCTCGTCGAAGCGGGCTACCCGCGCCTCGCGGGCGTGGTGGCCACGCACATGGACCTGCCCGAGCCAGTGCTGACGATTCCAGGCGAGGCCGAGGTCCTCTACCTTGCTGATAAGCTGGTGCTCGGTAACCGGGTCGTGTCGCTCGAGCGTCGCCGGGCGCAGATGCTGCGGCGATTCAGCGGCGACTCGGCGGCCTCGCGCGCTGCCGATCACCGCCTGTTCGTCGCCGAGCGAATCGCCAGGGCGGTGGAGGGATACACTGGTCGTGCGCTGGCCGGCCTGGTTGGCTGTTGCGAGGCACGACGCACAGAGGGTATGTCCACTGGAGACGTTCCTGCGGGCAGATCGCGTGGAGAGAGCGGAAATGGGGTGACGGAGTGAGCTGCGCGGCGGAGAAGGGCTGGCCTTCAGGGTTGCTCGCGACGGCGGAAGACGGCGAGCGCGCGGGATGCGCCGAGGCGTGGCAGCCGTATCACGACCTGCTAAACCAGGTGCCGGCGGGGGAGGTGGTCGACTGCGTCGTCGGCCTCGTATGGACGCTGGTGACCGTAGATACCGGAGACGCCGGGGTGGCGCTCACGTTCCGAGACGGGCTGGACGACTCCACACTCCCCGGGTCGGTGGCAGGTGCGGATCTCCGTGCTGCCGCGAGCTGGGTGATGAGCTGGAACTACTACGAAGCGGCGCTGGGGTGCGCAAGCCTCAACGCTGTCCTCAATACGCGTGAACGGGTCGAGGAGATGACCGGACGGTCTGTGGACGAGCTCGCCGTCAGTGGCGTCGGCCTGTTCGATCGGTTGGCCGCTGAGTTCGCCGGCGGAAAGGTGGCCGTGGTTGGGCACTTCCCCACGATCGAGAGGATGGCCGCCCACTGCGATCTGACGGTGCTGGAACGCCGTCCCGGGGCCGGCGATACACCCGACCCGGCTTGTGAGTACGTCCTCCCAGAGCAGGATCTGGTATGTATCACCGGGACTACGGTCACCAACAAGACACTGCCGCGTCTGCTAGAACTCTCTCGCTCGGCGTACGTCGTTCTGGTAGGGCCGAGCACACCCCTGAGCCCTGTGTGGTTTGACTACGGAGTCGACCTCTTGGCGGGCGCCGTGGTTACCGATCCTCTGGGGGTGCGGCGGTGCGTGCAAGAAGGCGCCCACCGGCGTGTATTTCGCGAGGGCCTCACCACCGTCGCCATCGCTGCCGCGGACGTTCACTGTCGCTGAGCACATCGGCAGCTCGGAGAAGGATCGGCGCGCACGAGACGCCGGTGCTAGTGGTGGGCGGTCACGTCATCACACACAGGGGTAGGGGAGCGGGGAGCGGATGACGCGGCGCGCAGTTCGACTCCTGGTCTGCGATCTCGACGGCACGCTGCTCGACAGCGAGGGGGCTGCTGTGCCGGATCTGCTGACGGCCATGTCGGCGCTAGTGGCCGCCGGCGCTGTGTTTACGGTGTGTACTGGGCGTCCGTACGCGGCCGCCTGCCGTCTCCTCAGCCGGGCGGGCCTCCGGCCGAGCCTGCTCGCCAGCTACCATGGCGCGTTCATCGTGGATGCGCGGCATCGCTGCCTGCGGCATCTCCGCGTGCCGGCGCCGGAGGCGTCGCGGACCGCCGCCGTACTGGCCGCGCACGGTCTGGAGCTCACGCTGTATGAAGGGGCGCGACGGCGGCCGCTGGATGTCGTCCATGACAGACGGGTACCAGCCGCCACGCGCATTATCGCCGAGGGCGGCGCGGTGGCGATTGCCGCCGCCCTGGCCGACGCGGTGGCGGGTGGCTTACGGGCGGCGCGTATCGACCGACCGACCGGTACGCGACTGGATGTGCGGCACCGTCTGGCGCTCAAGGGCGAGGCGCTGTCATTCCTGGCACGGAGCCTCCACGTTCCTCTCGCGGAGACCGTCGCGATAGGGGACGACGTCACGGACGCCACTATGCTTCGCTGTGCGGGCCTGGCGGTCGCCGTCGGCGCTGCCGACAGCCCGCTCGCCCATCTGGCAGATACTGTGGTGGCCAGCGGCGACCTCGGCAGCTTCCTCTGGTCACTGGTGCCGTCGGCTGCGAAACGCGGTCCTTCTCCGGAGACCTGATAAGAGCAGGCTACGGCTGGAGGGAGTGTGGCGCGTCGTGCCGCTCCACTGTGGATGGCGGGGATGAGACGGTTTAGCCACCCCGGCTATCGAGTACCGCTCGCCCTGCAGGTATCATGATTCTGTTTCTCCGAGCGCAGAAGGCCTGCAGGTTCGCGTGGCGCGGCCTATGGTGACTGTGCCGGCAGGGTACAGCGGGAAACCGCCGTGTCTCCCAGTGTGGAAAGGAGAACACCACGCGTGACGCCCAGTGCTCGCACCGTGCCGTCGGCACCGCCTGCGCTTGGTCAACGTGATGCCGGCCGAGCTCCTCGTGCTCGCGCCGGTGTTCCCCACTCCGACACGGACACTCCCTTCTCTAGACCGCTGTCTTGCGGTGCCGCGGATTGTAAACGCGCGGCGAGGCAGCTTGTCGGCGTGTAACGTGCAGAGAACGAAAGGAGTGTGGAGTGCAGACTAAGATCCTGGTCATCAACGGCGTGCAGACCATGGTGGTCGCCAAGGAAGAGGACACGCTGGCGGATGTGTTACGCGGCCAGCTCGGTTTGACCGGAACCAAGGTCGGCTGCGGCCAGGGGCAATGCGGCTGCTGCTCCGTGATCCTCGACGGCAAGGTGGTGCGTTCATGCGTCACCAAGTTCAAGCGCGTGAAGGATTGGTCGGAGATCACCACGATCGAGGGGATTGGTTCGCCGCAGAATCTCCATCCAGTTCAGGTTGCCTGGATGGTTCACGGTGGCGCGCAGTGCGGGTACTGCTCCCCCGGGTTCATCGTGTCCGCCAAAGCTCTGCTGGACACCAATAGCTCGCCGAGTCGCAAAGAGGTGCGTGCATGGTTCCAGCGTCACCGGAACGCTTGTCGCTGTACCGGCTACCGGCCGCTGGTCGACGCCACCATGGACGCGGCCAAGGTGCTGCGTGGCGAGATGTCGCTTGAGGATCTGCAGTTCAAGCTGCCCGAGGACGGACGCATCTGGAACACCAAGTATCCGCGTCCTACCGCTCTGGCAAAGGTCACCGGAACCTGCGACTACGGGCACGATCTCATCCTGAAGATGCCGCCGGAGACGCTGCACCTGGCGCTCGTGCAGGCCAAGGTCTCGCACGCCGTCATCCGCGGCATCGACACCTCTGAGGCACAAGGTATGCCTGGCGTGCACTCGGTGCTCACGCATAAGGACGTCAAGGGCAAGAACCGGATCTTCGGTTTTCTCCTCTACCCATGGACTAAGGGCGACGGTTTCGACCGGCCGATCCTCTGCGACGAAAAGGTCTTCCAGTTCGGCGATGCTATCGCCATCGTGTGCGCCGACAGCGAGGAGCACGCCCGGGCGGCCGCCGACAAGGTGAAGGTGGATCTCGAGCCGCTGCCGGCCTACATGAATGCCATCGAGGCGGCGGCCGACGACGCCATCGAGATCCACCCCGGCACACCCAACGTGTTCTTCGAGCAGAACCTCAAGAAGGGTGAGCCGACCGCGCCAATCATGGCCAGCGCCGCCCACGTGGTCGAAGATTCGTTCTACGTGCAGCGCCAGCCGCATCTGCCCATGGAGCCAGACGTGGGCTTCGCGTATCTCGACGACGAAGGCCGGGTCACCATCCAGTCCAAGAGCATCTCGCTGTACACCTACATGCTCATGCTCAAGGAGGGTCTCGGCCTGGAGGCCGACAAACTGCGCCTCATCCAGAACCCAATGGGTGGGTCGTTCGGCTACAAGCTAAGCCCCACCATGGAGGCCTTCCTGGCCGTCGCCGTGCTGGCCACCGGGCGGCCGTGCGCGATGCGCTACGACTACTACCAGCAGATCACGTATACGGGAAAGCGCTCGCCCGCCTACGTCGACCTCAAGCTCGCGGCCGACGACGACGGCAAGCTGCAGGCCATGGAGTGGGACTTCATCATGGACCACGGCGCCTACTCGGAGTTCGGCGACCTCCTGGTCATCAAGATCGCCCGTAACATCGGCGCCTGCTACCACATCCCCAACATCGACGGGCGTGGTCGTGCTACCTTCACCAACCACGCGTTCGGCTCGGCCTTCCGCGGCTACGGCTCGCCGCAGGCCGAGTTCGCCTCCGAAGTCCTCATGGATGAGCTGGCCGAGAAGATCGGCATGGACCCGCTGGAGTTCCGCTATCTGAATGTGTATCGGGAAGGCTCTACGACCCCGACTGGCGACGAGCTCGACGTCCATCCGCTGCCCGGACTCCTGGAGATGGCGCGGCCCAAGTACAAGGAGTGGGTGGAGCGTGCCCGGCGCGAGTCCACGGCTACCAAGAAGCGTGGCGTGGGTATCACCTGCGGCACGTACAATACCGGCCGCGATACGGCCGATGTGGCCGGCTCGGATGTCGAGCTAAACCCCGACGGCACAGTCACCATCTTCAACACCTGGGAAGATCACGGTCAGGGTGCCGATAGCGGCTCGATCTGCACGGCGCACGAGGCGTTGCGGCCGCTCGGCCTCAAGCCGGAGCAGATCAGGCTGCAGCTCAACGATACAGCCACCTGCCCCAACAGCGGCCCGGCTGCCGCCAGCCGCTGCCAGTACATGGTCGGCAATGCCATCATCGACGGTTGCACCAAGCTCATCGAGGCCATGCGCAAGCCGGATGGTACCTTTAGGACGTACCAAGAGATGGTCGATGAGGGTATCGAGACGCGCGTCAAGGGCACTTACTCAACGGCTCCGCTCTGCGGCAAGATCGAGCCAGAGACCATGCAGTTCAAGCCGGTGCCGACCTACATGTACGGCGTGTTCCTGTCCGACGTCGAGGTCGACATCGAGACTGGCAAGACGAAGGTTGTCGATATGACCATGTTCGCCGACGTCGGCGTGCACGCCAACCGTCTGGCGGTCGATGGCCAGCTCTTGGGCGGTTGCGTCCAGGGCATCGGCCTGGCGCTAACCGAGGACTTTGAGGAGCTGGACGAGCACACTACCATGGTGAAGTGCGGCCTGCCGTACATCGAGGACACGCCGGACACCTTGGACATCCAGTACACGGAGATGCCGCGCCCGAGCGGTCCGTTCGGCGCCGCCGGCTGCGGCGAGTTGCCGCTGACCTCCCCGCATGCGTCGATCATCAATGCGATCTACAATGCATGCGGTACGCGCATCACGCATCTGCCCGCGCGGCCGGAGAAGATCCTGGCGGCGCTTCGCTCTGCCTGATCCGCTATCGAGGGAAAACGAGCGGCGGGGCTGGCCGATTCGGTGCGGCCCCGCCGCTCTGCTGTTTGGCATCCTGTTGAGGTATTCGCATGGATCAGGCTGAGCTGCGCGCTCTCGAGGAGCGTTGCGTGCAAGACAGTCCGCCGCCGTGTACAGCGGCTTGCCCCGCGCGCGTCGACGCGCGCGGAGTGCTGGCGGCGGTGGCGGCGCATCGTTTCCGGGACGCCCAGACGCTCTTGCGCAAGGCGCTCCCGTTTCCGCGTGCGGTCGCGCTCACCTGTGATGAGCCATGCCGCGCCGCGTGCGTACGCCGGCAGCGCGGCGACGCGCTTCGCCTGCGCGATGTCGAACGGGCCTGCTGGGTTGAAGATGCGGCGCCGTCGCGTGCCGGCCGCCGCCCACCTCCTAAGCCGCAGAAGGTGGCTGTGGTGGGCGGCGGCCTGTGCGGCCTCTCGGCTGCGGCCGAACTGGCCCGCAAGGGCTACCGCGTCACGCTGTTCGAGCGCGGGGCGCGGCTGGGCGGCCGTGTGCGGAAGCACGTATCGCCGGAGAGTGTCACGGTCGCCGAATGGGAGGGCTTGGAGCGAGAGCTCGCCTCCGTCATCCCAGCGGGCGTCACCGTTCATCTGGAGACCTCTGTCGCCGGCGCTGGCGTACGCGATATGCGAGAGAGCTACGCGGCCGTCGTGCTGGCTCCTGGTCAATCCGACCCCGAGGGGACGCGAGCGGCAGTCGGTGTAGGCGCGGCCGCCGAGGCGCCGGCCGCCGTGGTCGACCTGGCTACGCTGGCGACGCCGTGCGAGGGCGTGTTCGTCGGGGGGAGCGCGATACGCGCGGCATGGTCCTCGGTGCGCTCGGTGGCAGATGGCTGCCGCATGGCCATCTCGGTAGAGCGGTTCCTTCAGCGGGCCTCTCTCTCCGCTGGGCGTGAGGACCTGCTCGTCCAGCACTCTCGCCTTCCCCTCGATCTAGAGGGGATAGATCCGCTGGCCGCCGCGGCGCCGGTCGACGGCCGCACGGGGTACTCGGCCGTGGAGGCGGCGCGAGAGGCGGCGCGCTGCCTGCAGTGTCAGTGCCTGCAGTGCGTGAAGGCGTGCACGTTCCTGCGGCACTACGGCTCCTACCCCGGCAAGTACGTGCGGCAGATCAACAACAGCCTGATCCTCGCGCCGGGCATGGGATACCGCGCCTCGAAGAGCATGATCAACTCCTGCACCCTGTGTGGCCTGTGCGCGGAGGTGTGCCCCACCAGCATCGATGTGGGCGAGGTGTGTCTCGACGCGCGACGCACGATGGTGGCCAAGGGGTACATGCCGCCGGCGGTCCATCACTTCGCTCTGTGCGACATGGAAGCCGCCAACGGCCCCGCGTTCGCCCTCGCCCGGCACCAGCCCGGCCGCGACGCGTCCTCCTGGGCGTTCCTGCCGGGCTGTCAGTTGCCGGCCTCGCATCCCAGCGAGGTGCGTGCCGCGTACGAGCACCTCGCCGACAGCCTCGAGGGTGGCGTCGGCTTCCTGCTCGCCTGCTGCGGCGCGCCTGCGCAGTGGGCCGGCCGCGAGGATGGAGCTGCGCAGGCCTTGGCGCAGGTGCGCGCGGCATGGGAGGACCTCGGCAAGCCTCGCCTGATCACCGCCTGTTCTTCTTGTCAGCGGCTGCTCACGGAGCGGCTCGAAGACATCCCGACCGTGTCGCTATGGGAGGTGCTCCACGAAGCGGGGATTCCCGAGCGCAGCCGGCCGCCTCTCCGCCTCGCCCTGCACGATCCCTGTGCCGCCCGCCACACCCCTGCCGTGCAGGCCGCCGTGCGGCAGCTGCTCGAACTGACGGCTGGCGGCCACGTGGAGCTCGCGCGCAGCGGAGTCACCACTGAATGCTGTGGCTACGGAGGGCTGCAGGCAGTGGTTAACCCCGAGCTCTCGCGAGAGGTAGTGGCGCGGCGCGTCGCCCAAGACGAGCACGACTACGTGGTCTACTGCGCCATGTGCCGCGACCTCTTTGTGCGTGCCGGCAAGCCCACGTGGCATCTCATCGAGTTAATCTTCGGCGCGCCGGACGGCGCCAGCCCCACGCGGCTCGGGCCACGGCTCACCGAGCGGCAGCGTACCAGGGCGGCGTTCAAGCGTGAGATGCTGGCGGCCTTGTGGGGGGAGACAGGAGATCGTCGCGACCAGAAGGAGACGAAGATGCGCCTGCTGCTGACCGAGGAGCTGCGCGACAAGCTCGCCGAACGACTGATCTCGGAAGACGATCTCGCCGCCGTGATCGAGCGGGCGGAGCGTACCGGAGAGCGCCTGATCGACCCGGAGAGTGGGCATCTGATCGCCCATGCGCGCCCGCGGATCATCACCTACTGGGTAGAGTACTCGCCGGCCGGGGAGGAGGGCTTCGTGGTGCACAACGCGTACAGCCACCGGCTGCAGATCCGGGAGGGCGAGCCGCCGGCAGCTGAGGGTGGCGAGCCATGAGCACCTGGTGCGCGCGGTGTCAGGTGGAGTTGCAGGAGCGAGAGGTGGAGTTCCACTACCTCGAGAACACGTTTACGGCGAGCTTGCCAACTTGTCCCTGCTGCGGGCAGGTCTACGTCTCCGAGGAGCTCGCCGAGGGGCGGGTTCGTGAGGTAGAGGAGATGCTGGAAGACAAGTAATCTTCTAACGACGGAATGACGGAGGAAAGCCCCAGGAGATGAGAGCGGCCGTGCCCAGCGAGGAGACGGAGGTGTCGTGAGCGGTTCCACCGGTCTGGAGACGGCGGCGACGGTCGATCTGACCATCGACGGCCGGCGGGTGAGCGTTCACCGAGGCAGCACGATCCTGGCCGCCGCGCGCGAGCTGGGCATCGATATCCCCACGCTGTGTCACGATGAACGGCTGACTCCTGCCGCGGCGTGCCGTCTCTGCGTTGTGGAGGTAGTGGGCAATCCCGCCTTGGTGCCGGCCTGCGCTACCGAGGCGGCTCCAGGGATGGTGCTCTTCACCGAGTCCTCGGCCGTCGTGGAAGCACGTCGCACGATCCTCGACCTGCTGCTCTCCGATCACCCGCTCGACTGCCTCACCTGTGAGCAGGCCGGCGAGTGCCGTCTGCAGCAGTACTGCTACCGCTATGGCATCCAAGCGAGCAGCTTCGACGGCGAGCGGCGCGAGCTCCCGATCGATAGCGAGAACGACCTGCTCGAGCGGGACATGAACAAGTGCATCCTCTGCGGCAAGTGCGTTCGCGTCTGCCAGGAGGTGCAGGTTACCAACGCCATCGACTTCGCCGGGCGTGGCTTTCAGGCGCGCGTCTCCAGCTCCTTCGGCCGGCCGCTGGACATCTCGTTCTGCCGTCTGTGCGGGCAGTGCCTCGACATGTGTCCGACGGGGGCGCTCACGAATAAGCAGCTGAAAGGCGTGCGTCCATGGGAGCGCACCGAGGTACGTACCACCTGTCCCTTCTGTGGTGTGGGCTGCACGTTCAACCTGAACGTCGCCGGCGGCAAGGTGATCGGCGTGAGCGCGGCCCCCGACGGTGCCGTGAACCGCGGCGCACTGTGTGTGAAGGGCCGCTACCACACCGACATCATCGAGAGCCCCGATCGCGTGACTACGCCGCTCATCAAGCGCGACGGCGCGTTCGAGCAGGCCACCTGGGACGAGGCTCTCGATCTCGCCGCGCGGCGCCTGCTCGAGATCAAGGCGCGGCACGGCGCCGATGCTCTCGGTGTGCTCAGCTCCGCGCGCTGCACCAACGAGGAAAACTATCTCTTGCAGCGGCTCACGCGTGCCGGGCTGAATACGAACAGCATCGATCACTGCGCCCGTACCTGACACGCGCCAACGGTGGCCGGTCTGGCCGCCACGCTAGGTTCGGGCGCGATGACCAACTCGATCGCCGAGATCGAGTTCAACGACGTGCTGCTGATCATCGGTTCAAACGCTACCGAGGCGCATCCTATCGTCGGCAATAAGATGAAGCGCGCGGCGCTGCGCGGTGCCAAGCTCATCGTCGTGGACCCGCGCCGCACCGAGCTGGCCGAGTACGCGGAGGTGTGGCTGCGGCTCACGCCGGGCACGGACAACGCGCTCATCAACGGCCTGCTGTACATCATCATCAGCAACGGCTGGCACGACGTCGCGTACGTCGAGGCACGCTGCGAGGGTTTCGACGATCTCTGGGCGACCGTCAAGGAATACCCCCCGCAGCGGGCGAGCCAAATCACGGGCGTCCCGAGCGAGGCGCTCCATCGAGCCGCCGAGCTCTACGCGCGCACCCCTCGCGCCGGCATCTTCTACACCTTGGGCATTACCGAGCACACCACGGGTACGGCGAACGTGATGAACATCGCCAACCTGGCGATGGTCACGGGGCACCTCGGGGTCGAGTACGCTGGCGTGAACCCGCTGCGCGGCCAGAACAACGTGCAGGGTGCCTGCGACATGGGTGCCCTGCCCGATCTGCTGCCCGGGTACAAGAACGTCGCCAAACCCGAGAACAGAGCGGCTTTCGAGCAGGCTTACGGCGTGCCACTGCCCCCGAAACCAGGCCTGCGCATCCCCGAGATGTTCGACAAAGCGGCAGAGGGTGAGCTCAAGGCGATGTACATCGTGGGCGAGGATCCGGCGCTCACCGACGCCGACGCCAACCATGTGCGCAAGGCGCTCGCTACCTTGGAGTTCTTGGTCGTCCAAAACCTCTTCCTGACCGAGACGGCCAAGTACGCCGACGTGTTCCTGCCGGCCGCCTGGTACGCGGAGAAGGATGGCACGTTCACCAACACGGAGCGGCGTGTACAGCGAGTGCGCAAGGCGGTGGAGCCGCCTGGCGAGTGTCGGCCCGACTGGCAGATCATCTGCGACTTGAGCGGACGACTCGGCCATCCGATGAGCTTCGACTCGCCGGAGGAGGTCTTCGAGGAAGTACGAGGGCTAGTACCCAGCTATGCGGGAATCACGTACGAGCGTATCGCTCGGACCGGTCTGCAGTGGCCTTGCCCGGATAGTGCGCATCCGGGTACGCAGTACCTGCATAAGGGCGTCTTCGTGCGGGGGAGGGGGCTGCTCACGGGTATCCCGTACGAGCCTCCGGCCGAGCTCACCGACGAGGAGTATCCGCTCCTCCTGACCACCGGACGCATGCTCTACCACTACAACGTCATGACGCGGTACTCGCGGAGTTTGGATGGCCTGCGGCCACACGAGCTGGCCGAGGTCAATCCAGAGGATGCTCGCCAGCTTGGAGTAACCGAGGGCGATGTGGTGCGGGTGAGCTCGCGGCGCGGCTCGCTTGCCACCAGGGTGACCGTTACCGACAGAGTTCCCGCGGGCGTCGTGTTCATGACGTTCCACTACAAGGAGTCGCCGGTCAACGAGTTGACCAACGCCGCCGCCGATCCGGTGACCAAGACGGCGGAGTTCAAGGTGTGCGCCGTGCGCGTAGAGAGGCTCGCCGACGAGGTGTGAGCCGTGGGCTGTGGTGCGGCGGGCCACCCGTAACGGGCGGCCCGCCGCACCTAGATGATTGATTCCACGAACTGAGGCATGACCAAGGAACGAAAAGCAGAGAGATCGAAGCCGACGGTGCTCATAACACCGTCTGCCCGGAGGCCACGATGGACGCCGACCTCGACACTCTCTGCACCCTCATCTATGTCACAGCCGACGATCTTCTGCCAGAGGCCAAGGACAATGCTCGGCGCAGATGCACGGACGCCGAGATCGTCACCCTCTGCGTCGCCCAGGCGATCATGGGCATCGCCTCCGACCGTGTCTTTCTGGCGGTGGCCCGTAAGCGCCTTATCCACCTGTTCCCCGACCTGCCCCGGCAGGCCGGCTACCACAAGCGTCGCCGCCGGCTCGCCGAGGCCATCGAGTGGCTGCTCGGCGTCTTCGCCGGCGACTGCCCCGGTGCCCACGATCGGCTGTTGCTCATCGACTCGACTCCGGTCGAGTGCGCTCGCTCCCGTGAGACCGTCAAGCGCTCGGCCCTCGCTGAAGCGGCCGAGTACGGTTGGTGCGGCTCCCACTCGCGCTACTTCTGGGGCTTTCGCTTGCACCTGCTGGCCGGCCTGGACGGCACGCCGCGAGCAATCGAGCTGGCCCCGGCCAAGCGCGATGAGCGCACCGTGGCCCTGTCGCTGCTTGAGCGTACGCCGCGCCGCGGTGGCGAGGTGCTGCTCGCCGACAAGGGCTACGCCGGGGCCGCGTTCGCGACCGCAGCGGCGGCGATGAAGGTCTTGGTGGCCCGGCCGGCGCGCGCCGATGAGCCCGACAACGGCATCCACCTGGCGCCGCTGCGGCAACGGATCGAGTCGATCTTCTGGAGCCTCAAGGGCACCCTGGGACTGGAGCGCCACGGGGCGCGTACGCTGGCTGGACTGCGCGAGCGCATCCTGTGCCGGCTGCTCTGCCTGGCGGCCTGTATCTGGCTCAACCATCGTCTCGGTCGCCCCAGTCGTGCGTTGGTGTCCTACTGTGCCTGACGCCGTGGAATCAATCATCTAGATCAGATCGTCGGTTGTTCCGGCGGCCTCGGCGATAGCGTCGGCCGCTGCGCGGATGAGGGCCCCGGCGGCCGACGGGCCATCCTCGGCGGCGGCGATCAGGGCGCTGCCGATGATGACCCCATCGGCCACGGCGGCGGCCTCGGCGGCCTGCCGCGGGGTAGAGATGCCAAAGCCGGCCACCAGCGGGGCCGCCGTGCGGGTACGTAAGCGTGCCACCAGGCTGGGCAGCTCGTCGCCCAGCTCGCGCCGTGGGCCGGTCACGCCGACGACGGCGACGCAGTACACGAAGGCACGCGCCGCGGCGACGATGAGGTCGAGGCGCTCGTCGGTGCTCGGGGGCGTCGCCAGAGGGATCAGCGCGACGCCGTGTGCGAGCGCTCGGCCCAGTAGGCTATCGCCGCCGGCGCACGGCGTACGCATCTCGTCCGCCGGCAGATCGGGGATCACCACGCCTTCCACGCCGCTGGCGGCCGCGCGGGCGAAGAACCGATCGGGCCCGAAGGCGAGCACTGAATTGACGTAGGCGAGGAGCACGAACGGCGCGTCGGCGGCGTGGGCGGCCGCGATGGCGAGCACGTCGTCGGTGGTGGTGCCGGCGAGCAGCGCCCGGTGAGCGGAGCGCTGCACCACCGGGCCGTCGGCGACGGGGTCCGAGTAGGGTACGCCGAGCTCGACGATGTCGGCGCCGGCGGCGATGGCCTCTGCTACCAAGACGTGGCTGGTGGCGCGGTCCGGGTAGCCGCCGGTGAAGTAGGGGATGAGCGCCGCGCGTTCCGCGCGCGGCGCCGCGAATGCCGTCGCCAGGCGCGGCGCGATCGCCAGGGGCCGATCGTCTGCGCTCATGACCGCGCCTCCAGGAGCCGCGCGGCCTCGTGAACGTCCTTGTCGCCACGTCCTGAGAGGTTCACCACGATCAGGTCGCCGGCGTGGAAACGCGTGCCCAGCGGATCGAACGGTCGCTCTTCGCGCGGCGACGATGAATCCTCGGCACCGGCGCGGTCGGCGAGCGCTGGCCCGCGCAGCACGTACGCGATGGCATGGGCGCTCTCCAGGGCGGGGATGATGCCCTCGAGCTCTGCCAGGGTGCGGAACGCCGCCAGGGCTTCCGCGTCGCTGGCGGCCGCGTACTGCGCGCGTCCGCTGTCTTTGAGCCAGGCGTGCTCTGGTCCTACGCCGGGGTAGTCCAGACCGGCCGATATGGAGTGTGCCTCGGCGACCTGCCCCCAGGAATCTTGGAGGAGGTAGCTGAAGGAGCCGTGCAGCACGCCCGGGCTGCCCTTGGTGAGCGAGGCGCCGTGGCGGCCGCTGAGGCCCTCGCCGGCCGCCTCGACGCCGGTGAGGCGTGTGGGCAGCTCGCGGAAGGCGTGGAAGAGGCCCATGGCGTTGGAGCCGCCGCCCACGCAGGCGACCGCTTCGTCGGGCAGGCGGTCGAAGCGCTGGCGTACCTGTTCCAGCGTCTCGGTGCCGATGATGGCTTGGAAATCGCGCACCATAGCGGGGTAGGGCGCCGGGCCGGCGACCGATCCGATCACGTAGAAGGTGTCGCGAACGCGAGCCACCCACTCGCGGAGCGCCTCGTTCATGGCGTCCTTGAGCGTGCGGGTACCGCTCTCTACCGCGCGCACCTCGGCGCCCAACAGGCGCATGCGCACCACGTTGAGCTGCTGGCGGCGTACATCCTCGGCCCCCATGAAGACGGTGCAGGAGAGGCCGAGCAAGGCCGCGGCCGTGGCCGTGGCAACGCCATGCTGGCCGGCGCCGGTCTCGGCGATCACGCGTTCCTTGCCCATGCGTCGCGCGAGCAGCGCCTGGCCGAGCACGTTGTTGATTTTATGCGCGCCGGTATGACACAGGTCCTCGCGTTTCAGCAGCACGGTGGCGCGGCAGTGGGCGCTCAGGCGCGACGCATGGTAGAGCGGGGTTGGGCGGCCGGCGTAGTCGCCGAGCAGACGGGCGAGCTCTGCTTGAAAGGCCGTGTCGCTGCGCGCCTCCTGGTAAGCGGCTGTCAGCTCGTCGAGCGCCGGAACGAGCGTCTCCGGTACGTAGCGACCTCCGTACGGTCCGAAGCGCCGTTCGACGCTCATGAGGCGGTCTCCGCGGCGCGGTCGGCGGTGTGTACCGCGGTGAAGAAGGCGTGGAGCAGCCCGGCGTCTTTGCGGCCGGGCGAGCGCTCCACGCCACTGGCTACGTCCACCGCGTAGGGTCGCACGGCACCGATCGCGGCCGCCACCGTGGAAGGGGACAGCCCGCCGGCCAGGACGAGCCGGCCGCAGCCGGCAAGCCGCGCGGCGGCCTCCCAGTCCGCGCGGCAGCCAGTACCGCCGTAGTGGCCGGGGAGGCGGCCGTCCAGCAGCAGGAGGTCGGCGTCGCTGGCGTCCGAGGCGTCGGCGCTGGCGATCACCAGCGGGTTTACGCCGTACGCCCGCGCCGCCGCGCGCACCTCAGCGACGCCGGCGCCGTGCACCCCGGCGGAGAGCTGGACGGCGCGGCAGGCGGACTCGGCCAGCGTGGCCACGATGTTCGCCGGGGTCTCCGTGGTGACCACGGCGACGGTGAGTGCGCCGTTGCACAGCGCGGCCAGCTCGGCGGCGCGACGCGGCGCAACGCGGCGCGGGCTGGAGCTGCTGAGCACGAAGCCGCAGGCCCAAGCGTCCAGCTCGACGGCTCGCAGGACGTCGTGCTCTTGCGTGAGGCCGCAGATCTTGACCAGCGTCACGACGCCCTCCGCACCGTGCGCAGCTGGTGAACGAGGTCG
>JAXGYV010000015.1:0-30959 GCA_040772045.1 Thermoleophilia bacterium | reverse complement strand
GGAGCAGCGCCCGTGAGCGGAGAGATCGGCGTCGCTGGACTGGGCATCGACGATCTCGCTCTGCGACTCGCCGAGGCACTGGGGGAAGACCTGCAAGGGGTCCGCGTCCAGGATCCAGATACCGTTGTGGCTCGCGTCGACCGCGCCCGGCTCAAAGCGGTGGCGCGCCGCCTGCACGACCTCCCCACCATCGCGGTCGACTCGCTCACGCTGATCTCTTCCGTGGACTACCGCACGCACTTCGAGTGTGTCTACCACCTGTACTCGTACCCCGGCAACGCCTACGTGCAGCTGCACGTGCAGATACCGCGCAGCGATCCGGTGGTCGATACGGTGAGCGACGTGTGGCCGTCAGCCGACTGGCACGAGCGCGAGGCGTGGGACATGATGGGTATCCGCTTCCGTGGCCATCCAGATCTGCGCCGCATCCTGCTGAAGGACGACTGGATAGGGCATCCGCTGCGCAAAGACTACGTCGACCTGGTCGAGAACCATCCGCATGTTTAGCACGTCGCCCACGCAGACTCCCGATGCGGCCCTGCAACTGGCGCTGGATCGTATTCGTCAGGCCGAGGCGGCCGGTGAGGGGAGCGACCTGGAAGGCCTCGCCCTCGACCAGGTCGTCGTCAACATGGGGCCGCAGCACCCCTCCACCCATGGTGTGCTGCGGCTGGTGATCACGCTCGACGGCGAGATCGTGCGCGACGTGATCCCCGTGATCGGCTACTTGCACCGCTGCAAAGAGAAGCTTGCCGAGCGGCGCACGTACTACCAGTACATCCCGATCGTCGATCGCACCGAGTACCTGGCGAGCATGAACTGCGAATGGGGTTACGTTATGACGGTTGAGAAGCTCGCCGACATACAGCCCACGCGTCGCGCGGAGTTCATCCGCGTGATCGCCGGCGAGCTCATGCGCATCGCCAGCCACCAGGTGGCCATCGGGACGTTCGTCGCCGATCTCTCGCCGTTGGGCACGGCCATGGCGTTCTACACGTTCCGCGACCGCGAGAAGATCCTCGACCTGCTCGAAGAGCTCAGCGGCGCGCGCATGATGTTCAACTACTATCGCTTCGGTGGCGTCCGCTTCGATCTGCCGGCGGGCTGGGAACAGCGCTGCCGTGAGCTCCTCGACACGGTGCCGAAGTGCGTGGACGAGTACCGCCGTCTGGTGGAGGACAACGCCGTGTTCCTGCAGCGGAGCGTCGGCAAGGGCGTCATCACCAGGCAGGACGTGGTCGATTACTCGATCACCGGCCCGAACGCGCGTGCCTCCGGGGTCGCACTGGACCTGCGGCGCACGCGCCCCTACTCGGTGTATCCCGAACTGGACTTCAACGTCTGCCTCGGCGAGCATGGTGACGTGTTCGATCGCTACAAGGTGCGCGTCGACGAGATCCTGCAGTCCGCCAAGATCGTCCGGCAGTGTCTGGACATGCTTCCGCGCGGACCGGTACAGACGGGTACGCTGCGGGCTCCGTTCGTGATTGCTCCTCCGCCGGGCAGTGCCTACGTGTCGCAGGAGAACCCGCGCGGCGAGTACGGTACCTACATCGTCTCGGACGGCTCTCGCTATCCGTACCGGCTCAAGTTCCGGGACCCCTGTTTCGTGAATCTGCAGCTCTTCCCCAAACTGCTGCGGGGCAACAAGATCGCGGACGCCGTCGCCATCTCGGGGAGCATGGACCTGGTGCTAGGAGGCATCGACCGATGACGCCCGCCCCTGTCGTATCTCAGGAACGTTCTCTGGCCACCCCGGCCGCAGTGCGCGATTTCGTCCCCGGTGCCGTGTCCGTACCGCTGTCCGAGTCGTCCCACCCGCCGCATCTTCTCAGGTAGTGGACGTGCTGCTCGACATCGTGCGTGGTCTGGTGGCGATCATCATCGCCTACGCGGTGGTGTTCGTGGCGGCGCTCGTGAACATCGTGTTCGAGCGCCGCGGGTTGGCGATCATGCAGGACCGGCTCGGACCCAACCGGACCGGCTGGCAGGGCACGCTGCAGAGCATCGCCGACGCCTTCAAGATGATGGGCAAAGAGGACTTCGCTCCGGCGCACGTGGACAAGGCCATCTTCACCCTGGCCCCCATCCTGGTCATGGTGGGCGCCGTCGCCGTTCAGCTCGTGTTGCCCTACACGAAGGGGTGGATCGGCCGCGACCTGAACGTCGGCATCATCTACATCGTCGCCGTCACCGGGTTCACGGTGCTCGCCATCCTCCTCGGCGGGTGGGCGTCGCACAACAAGTACTCGTTAGTCGGCGCGCTGCGTTCGGCGGCCCAAATGGTCTCGTACGAGCTGCCCATGATTTTAGCCCTGCTGGTGGTGGCCATGGCCGCCGGGTCGCTGCGCCTCAACGCGGTAGTGGAGGCGCAGCGAGGCTACCAGTGGTTCGCCTTCGTCATGCCCTTCACGTTCTTCCTCTTCTGGGTGGCATCCATCGCCGAGCTCAACCGAGGGCCGTTCGATCTGCCGGAGGCGGAGTCAGAGCTCGTGGCCGGCTACGGAACCGAGTACTCGGGCATGCGCTTCGGCATGTTCTTCCTGAACGAGTACGCCGGCATGACCATCATGTCCATGGTCGTCACCACACTGTTCTTCGGTGGGTGGGAGGGTCCGGGCGCCGACCTTGTGGTCGTCAAGGGGGTATCGCTGCTCCCGTTCATCTGGTTCATGCTCAAGACCTACGCGTTCGTGTTCGCCCTGGTCTGGGTACGGCTCACCATTCCGCGTCTGCAGGTTGATCAGCTCATGAGCTTCGCCTGGAAGATCCTCGTGCCCCTCGGCCTAGTCAACATCCTGGCGAGCGCGGCCATCATGCTCTGGGCGCCGCAGTGGAAGCTGTACCTGGCCGCCTTCAGCTGGGTCTTGCTCCTCGGCTTCATCGCTCTCTTCGATCCCATCCTGCGCTGGCACCTGCGCCGCCGACGCGCCAGATTGGTGGTGCTTTCGTAGATGCTCGGTATGTTGAAAGCGATGCGCACCACGCTCGCGCATCTGCCGAAGAGGAAGATCACCGAGCAGTATCCGGAGCAGCGTTTCCCGCTGCCTGAGCGCAGTCGCGGCCTGTTCAGCGTGGTCATCAATCCGGCCACGGACGAGGCGCGCTGCCGCGCGTGCACCCTCTGCGAGACCAACTGCCCGGTACAGGTCATCCGCGTCAACTATCGCAATACCTACGATCTGCCGGTGGTCAACCAGGCGCGCATCGAGCGGGTACGGCTCGCCGCTCAGAAAGACGTCGACCTGGCGCTGCTCACTCCCGTCATCGACCAGCACTATGAACAGGGCACCGGGCTCATCGCGCTCATGCAAGACACGCAGTCCATCTACGGCTACCTCCCGCGGGCGGCGTTGCAGGAGCTCTCCCTCCACACCGGCGTCTCGCTGTCGCAGATCTACGGCGTGGCGACCTTCTACAACCAGTTCCGCCTGTCTCCCATCGGCAAGAATCTCATCAACGTGTGCCACGGCACCGCGTGCCATGTGGCCGGCGCGCCGGGGATCACGGAGGCGTTAGAGGACGAGCTGGGCGTAGCCAGCGGCAAGACCACCTCCGATCTACTGTTCACGCTCGATTCGGTGGCGTGCATGGGGGCGTGCTCGCAGGCGCCGGTCATGCGCATCGGTGAGCGCACCTTCGGCAATCTGACCCCCGACAAGACGCGCAAGATCATCCGCGACCTCATGGCGGAACTCGGCGCGCGTAGAGGATGAGCACGTGACAGCGCAAGGCAACGGGCAGGCTGGTGGCATGGCGGAGGCGCGCAACGTGAGTGTGTCGCGCCAGCCCGGTGGTAAGCGCCGGGTGTCGGTGTGCGCCGGCACGGCGTGCGTGTTCGCCGGCTCACCAGCCGTCTACGACGCCTTTGTCGCCGAGATCGCGGCGGCCGGCCTGCAGGACCAGGTGGAAGTCTCTATCATCGGCTGTCACGGGTTGTGCTCGGCCAGTCCGGTCACGGTGATCAACGAAGACGACACGCTGTACGCCAAGCTGCGTCCGGCAGACGTGAAACGGGTTGTCGAAGAGCATCTGGTTGGTGGCCAGCCGGTCGAGAAGTTCCTTTACAAGGATCCGCAGACCGGCGAGCGGGTACGCGACTGGCACGACATTGGGTTCTACCGTCATCAGTTGCGGATCGCGCTGCGCAACGTCGGCGTCATCAACCCGGAGAGCATCGAGGACGCGCTCGCACGCGGAAGCTACGATGCCGCCCGCATGGTGCTCACCGAGAAGACGCCCGAGTGGGTCGTCGCGGAGGTTACCGACTCCGGCATCCGCGGTCGCGGCGGCGCCGGGTTCCGAACGGGCGTCAAATGGAAGTTCGCCGCGGAGTCGCCGGGCGACGTCAAGTACCTCATCTGTAACGCCGACGAGGGCGACCCCGGAGCCTTCATGGACTGCTCTATCCTGGAGGGCGATCCACACGCCGTAATCGAAGGCATGCTCATCGCCAGCTACGCCATCGGCGCGCACGAAGGCTACGTGTACGTGCGCGCCGAGTACCCGCTCGCCGTGAAGCGCCTCACCAAGGCGGTCGCCGATGCGGAAGCAGCCGGCCTGCTCGGAACGAACATCATGGGCAGCGGCTGGACGTTCAACCTGCACCTCAAGCTCGGCGCCGGCGCCTTCGTCTGTGGCGAGGAGACCGCGCTGATCGCCTCCATCGAAGGCCGCCGCGGCATGCCACGTACCCGCCCACCCTACCCGGCCGTCTCTGGCCTGTGGGGCAGACCGACGAACATCAACAACGTCGAGACGCTAGCCAGCATCCCGTGGATCATCGGTCACGGGGCCGCTGCTTATGCGGCTCTGGGCTGCGAGACGAGCCGCGGCACCAAGGCCTTCTCGCTCGCCGGGCGCCTCGTGAACGGCGGCCTGATCGAGGTGCCCATGGGCTCCACCCTGCGGCACGTGATCTTCGATCTCGGCGGCGGCATCAAAGATGGCAAGCGCTTCAAGGCAGTACAGCTGGGCGGCCCGTCAGGCGGCTGCCTGCCGGCCGACCTGCTGGATACGCCGGTGGACTACGAGAGCCTGGCGGCCACGGGAGCTATCGTCGGCTCCGGAGGCATGGTGGTCGCCGACGAGACGACCTGCATGGTCGACCTCGCTCGCTACTTCCTCCAGTTCACGCAGAACGAGAGCTGTGGGAAGTGCGTCCCCTGCCGCCTGGGCACCAAGCGCATGCTGGAGACGCTGGACCGCATCGTCAATGGCGAGGGGCGGGAGGGCGACATCGAGCTGCTCGAGGAGCTTGGCGCGTACATCGTTGAGGGGTCGCTGTGCGCCCTCGGCGGCACCGCGCCGAACCCAGTCCTCACCACGATCAAGTACTTCCGCGACGAATACGAGGCACACATCAGGGAGCGGCGCTGCCCGGCCGGCTCGTGCAAGGCGCTCATCACCTATGTGATCGATCCCGAGGCGTGCACGGGGTGCACGCTCTGTGCCGTGAAGTGCCCCGTGGATGCCATCAGCGGCGAGAAGAAGCAACCGCACGTCGTCGATACGGCGGCGTGCATCAAGTGCGACACGTGTCGCCAGGTGTGCCGTTTCGATGCGGTCAAAGTGCGCTCAGGTATGGGGCAGAGGACCGTGGCGGGCGGCCAATGAGCGCGGCGTCGGACACCAGGGTGAAGCTCACCATCAACGGGCAGCCGGTGGAGTGCTCTGCCGGCGACACCATTCTGGAGGCCGCGCAAAGCGTCGGTATCCACATTCCCACGCTCTGTCACGAGCCGCGTCTTCCGGCCGCCGCCGCTTGCCGCATCTGCATGGTAGAGGTCGCGGGAGCGCGCAAGACAGTGCCGAGCTGCTCCACCGTGGCGGCCGAGGGGATGGAGATCCAAACCGACACGCCCAAGCTGCGCGCCATGCGGAAGCTCTACCTCGAGTTGCTGCTGAGCGACCACAACTCGTTCTGCACGCCGCCCTGCCGCGACGCCTGCCCGACGCACATCAAGATCCCGCAGTTCCTCGACTACATCGCCCATGGCGACTACCGCAATGGCGTACGGAAGCTGCGCGAGGATCTGCCGTTCCCGTCGATCGTGGGTCGCGTGTGTCCACGGCCCTGCGAGGGACCCTGCCGGCGGCAGTTGGTGGAGCACCCCATCACCATCTGCTGGCTACACCGCTTCATGGGCGACCAGTGTGTGGAAGACGAACAAGAGGGCGAGCTCCTTCTGCCGATGGAACAGGCGCCAGAGAGCGGCAAGCGCGTCGCCGTGATCGGCGCCGGCCCGGCTGGGCTGGCGGCCGCGTTCTACTTGCGGCTGGAAGGACATGCTGTCACGGTGTTCGAGGCCATGCCGCATCCGGGCGGCATGCTGCGGTACGGCATTCCCAGCTACCGCCTGCCGCGCGACTTGCTCGACAAAGAGATTAACGTCGTGTGGCGGCTGGGGGCGGAGCTCCAGTGCAACCGCCGTCTCGGCACAGACTTCACCCTCGAGGATCTGCTCGAGCGCGACGGCTACGACGCCGTATTCCTCGGCCTCGGCGCGTTCAACAGCAACGAGATGGGTATCCCGGGTGAGGATGCCACTGGCGTGGTGGCGGCTATCGATTTCCTCGGCGAGCTGGAGGAACGGGGCGACGTGCATGTCGGCCGCAAGGTGGTCGTCATCGGCGGCGGCTTTACGGCCATGGACGCCTCTCGCACCTCCATTCGAAAAGGGGCCGAGGAGGTGAGCGTACTGTATCGGCGCTCACGTGCCGAGATGCCCGCGCAGCAAGCTGAGGTTGACGAAGCCGAAGAGGAAGGCGTCCGTCTCGAGCTGCTCACAGCCCCGGTGCGAATCCTCACCGACGAGCGCAACACAGTGGTCGGTATCGAGATGATCCGCATGGAGCTCGGCGAGCCCGATGCCTCTGGCCGCCGCCGTCCGGTGCCGGTCGAAGGTTCCACCTACGTGATCGAGTGCGATCAGGTGATCACTGCCATCGGCCAGTACCCCAAGCTCGACGGCACGGCGCCGGAGCAGGGGATCCAGCGCACCAAGTGGCGGACGGTGGCGGTAGACGAGTACACCTTCCAGACGGACGATCCGCGGGTCTTCGCCGGCGGCGACTGTGTGCTCGGCGCGCAGACGGTGATTCAAGCGATCGCGCAAGGCAAGAAGGCCGCCTGGAGCATCGATGCCTCTCTGCGCGGCGAGAACATGCAGCGGGTCAGCCAGCAGCTCGCCGAGCTTCAGGCCACGCCGTTCTACACCGCCCTCTCGCGCAGGGCCGACCTAGACCCGCGAGTGACGCGTATGGCGGAGATCAGGCCGGTATTCATCGACATGACGACCGATGTGTCGCGGCCCAGTCCGCCCGCGGAGATGCCCAAGCTCTCGGTGGAGGAACGGAGGACGAACTTCGAGGAGATCGAGCTTGGATTCCCCGAGGCCGAGGCTCAGCGCGGTGCCGAGTTGTGTTTGGACTGCTACTGCCCGGCGAACGGTTCGTGCGACCTGCAGCGCTACGGCATCGAGTACGAGGTCTTCGCGAACCGCTTCCACGGTGGCGCCGCGCACAACTACCCGGCCGATTTCCGCCACGACTTCATCATGCGCGAGCCCAACCGGTGCATCAACTGTCTGCGCTGCGTGCGCATTTGTCGGGAAGAGGTCGGCGCGAGCTGCTACGATGCCATGGGTCGCGGCTTCGACTCCATCGTCTCCACACCCGACAACCTCCCCCTGGAGATGGTTGGGTGCGTGAGCTGCGGCAAGTGCGCCGAAACGTGTCCCACCGGGTCCATCGAGATCAACGCGCGCGTGCTCGAGAGCTACGACCTCGACGAGAGCCGCTGCATCTTCTGCGGCGAGTGCGTGGAGGTGTGTCCGTATGACGCACTGGAGCAGAAGGAGTACTTTGAGCTCGCGGGCTACGACCGTCCCGCGCTCGCCGGCGAGCACCTGTACGTGCGCGACGGCCGCCCGGCCGCTCGCCGGCGCGGCAGCCTTGAGCTGGTCCCCCACGTCCTCGATAGCCTGAAGGGGCAGGGATGGATCTGGGAGCCGCTGCAGGACGATCCGCTCGACCTGGACGACCCTGAGGACGGCGACTGATGCCCGGCGGCGACTTCCATCCCGTCCTCTTCTTCATCGTCGCCGCTTGGATTCTGGTCGCCGGCGTAGGTGTCGTCGCTCTTCGCAGCATCGTCCACTCGGCTGTGAGCATGGTGTTCTGCTTCCTGGGTGTCGCCTTCGCCTTCGCGTTGCTGCACGCCGAGTTGCTGGCGATCATCCAGGTGCTCATCTACGTCGGCGCCATCTCGGTGGTCATCATCTTCGCCATCATGCTCACGCAGCAGCAGACGGGGGGGCTCCATCTCTTCTTCAACCGTCGCAGCATCTGGGCATTGCCGCTTGCCGTGGGTGTGGCGTTGCTGCTCTCGGCGGTGCTCATCGCCTCCGATGTACTGCCGGAGGGCTCCGAGGCGCACAACCCCGGCGTCGGAGCGCTCTCGGCGCTGCTGTTCAACAAATACGTGCTGCCCTTCGAGCTGGTGTCGCTGGTCCTGCTCGCCGCCATGGTCGGGGCAATCGTGCTCGCGCGCAGGGAGGGGAAGGACTAATGCATGCCGTCGACTGGTGGCTGCTGCTCGCCGGCCTGCTGTTCTGCATCGGCGCCTACGGCGTCCTGGCGCGCCGCAACGTGATCCTGGTGATCATGTGTCTGGAGCTCATGCTGAATGCGGTCAACCTGGCGCTGGTCGCGTTCGCCAACTTCCTCCCGGGAACGCAAGGCCGCGGGAGCCTCTTCGTGCTCTTCGTCATCACGATCGCCGCCGCCGAAGTAGCGGTCGGCTTGGCGATCGTGATCGCCAACTATCGTCACCGGCGTTCGGTACAGGCCGACGAGTACGCGGAGCTCAAGGGATGAGCGAGGCGAGCGAGGAGGCCGTGCCGTGCTGAAGGTTGCCGTCGCCCTGGTGTGCGCACTGCCGCTGGCCGGCTTTCTGCTGACGTTGTTCTTCGGCAAGCTGATGGGGCGCCGCGCCGACGTGGTGGCCATCGCCATGGTCACTGTCTCGTGGGCGTTCAGTCTGTACCTCTTCGTGCACGTGTTCCGCGCCAAGGAAGCGGCCTTCGAGTGGGACGCCTTCTCGTGGATCACTTCAGGCGCTCTGCACGTCCCCTGGGGTTTCTATGTGGACAGCCTCACGGCCATCATGCTTCTGGTGGTTGGTACCATCGGCATGCTGGTGCACTACTACTCGATTGGCTACATGCATGGGGACGAGGGGTACTACCGCTTCTTCGCCTACCTGAACCTCTTCATGTTCGCCATGTACGTTCTGGTGCTGGCGAACAACTACCTCCTCATGTTCCTGGCTTGGGAGGGCGTCGGCCTCTGCTCCTATCTGCTGATCTCCTTCTGGTTCACGCGCAAGGCGCCGGCGCAGGCAGGCAAGAAGGCCTTCTTGGTGAACCGCGTCGGCGACTTCGGCTTTACTCTCGGTATCCTGCTGCTGTTCCTCACGTTCGGCTCACTGCGGTTCACCGAGGTATTCCCACAGGCTGCTGACGCTGGGGGCGCTACCATGCTCGGCATCTGCCTCCTCCTATTCATGGGCGCTGTCGGCAAGAGCGCGCAGTTCCCGCTGCACGTGTGGCTTCCGGACGCCATGGAGGGCCCCACTCCGGTGAGCGCCCTCATCCATGCCGCGACCATGGTGAACGCCGGCGTTTACATGGTCGCCCGCTCCTCGCCGCTGTTCCTGACTTCGCACACGGCCATGCTGATCGTCATGGGCATCGGGACGTTCACGGCCATCTACGCGGCGATCATCGCGATCACCCAGACCGACATCAAGCGGGTGATCGCCTACTCGACTATCTCGTCGCTGGGCTTCATGTTCATGGCCCTGGGCGCCGGCGCTTGGGTGGCGGGCATCTTCTACCTCATGGTCCACGGCTTCTTCAAAGGCCTCCTCTTCCTGGGTTCCGGGGCAGTCATCCATGCGCTCGGTGGGGAGCAAGACATGCGTCTCATGGGCGGTCTGCGCCGCAAGCTGCCCCGCACCTATTGGACGATGCTCGTGGGCGCCCTGGCGATGTGCGGCGTGTTCCCCTTCGCCGGTTTCTGGGCCAAAGACGAGATCCTCGGCGGTAGCTTCGCCCATCACTACTACGTGGTATGGGCGGTGGGTCTGGTGACCGCCTTCCTCACCGGCGTGTACATGTTTCGCCTCATCTTCCTCACGTTCCACGGCGAGAGCCGCACGCCCACGGCCGCCCGCGGCCACGCACCCGGCCCGAGCATGACGGTACCGCTGGCGGTGCTCGCGATTCCCGCCGCGGTGGCCGGCCTCGTCGTCGGCTGGCCGCCCGATGCCGGGTGGATCCATCGCTTCCTGGAGCCGGTATTCGTTGGCGAAGAGGCTGGGCACTTCGAGTGGCTTGGGGTTGGCGGTGTGCTGATGCTCGTGTCGCTGATCGTGGTGCTGGCCGGCATCGCGCTCGCCTGGCAGCTGTACCTGCGCCGCCCCGAGTCTGCGGCGCGTCTGGCGACGCGCTTCCCCGCCGTCTATCGCGCGTCGCTCAACAAGCTGTACATGGATGAAGGCTACGAGCGCGGAGTTGTCCGGCCGTTGATCGGCTGTGCCTCGTGGCTCTGGACTGCGGTGGACGTTAGGGTGATCGACGGCGCCGTCAACGGCGTTGCCTGGTTGTGGGGCGGGCTCGCCCGCGTGTTGCGTCCGCTCCAGACGGGTCGTGCCCAGGACTACGCGCTGGGTATCCTGGCCGCCGTCTTCGTCCTCGTCGTCGTGTTCCGGATCTTCTAGGGGGACGTGTGAGCTGGCAAGAGCAGATAGGCTTCCCGATCCTCTCGGTGATCACGTACGTGCCCCTGGCGGGCGTGGCCGTCGCCCTGTTGTTTGGCCGTGCCCGGCCACTGGTCTACAAGAGCGCGGCGCTGCTGACTACGCTGGGCGCCTTCGTCCTCGCCTGCGTCATGCTCCTGCGGCTGGACACCACGGCCTCCGGCATGCAGTTCGCCGAAGATGCCGCCTGGATCGAGCGCTTCAGCATTCGCTACGGCTTCGGCGTCGACGGCATCGCGGCGCTGCTCGTATTCCTCACGACCCTCCTGGGCGTTGTGGCGATCATCGCGAGCTGGCACTACGTGAAGGATCGCGAGCGCGGGTTCTTCATCTCGCTGCTGCTGCTACAGACCGGCATGAGTGGCGTGTTCTGCGCCACGGACCTCTTCCTGTTCTACGTGTTCTGGGAGGTCATGCTGGTGCCGATGTACTTCATCATCGGTGTCTGGGGTGGGCCGCGTAAGGTGTACGCGGCTGTCAAGTTCTTCCTGTTCACACTCATCGGCAGCCTGCTGATGCTGGTGGCTATCGTGGCCGTGGCGCTGTACGCCAGAGACCATCTGGCCTCTGGTCTCACGTTCAACATCAGGCAGCTCTCAGACATCGTCTACCCATACCACCTCCAGCTCTGGGGCTTCCTCGCCTTCTTCGTCGCGTTCGCCATCAAAGTGCCCATGTTTCCCGTACACACATGGCTCCCCGACGCTCACGTGGAGGCACCCATGGCTGGCTCGGTAATCCTCGCCGGCGTGCTGCTCAAGATGGGTGCGTACGGCATGCTGCGGTTCTGCCTGCCCATGTTCCCGGACGCCGCGCTGGACGCGGTGCCCTACGTGCTGGTGCTGTCGGTGGTCGCGATCATCTACGGTGCGCTGGTGGCCATGGTGCAGAAGGACCTCAAGAAGCTGGTGGCCTACTCCAGCGTGAGCCACATGGGGTTCGTAACGGCCGGCATCTTCGCCGCCATCGCCGTGGGTGGAAACCCGCAGGGCATGGAGGGCGCCCTGATAGTCATGTTCAGCCACGGTCTGCTGACCGGCGCCCTCTTCCTCCTCGTCGGGTTCCTCTCCGAGCGTACCGGGACGCGGCAAATCGCCGAGATGGGAACGCTCGCCAAGCCCATGCCGGTGATGGCCGGGTTCTTCATGGTCTTTACGCTTGGCTCGCTCGGGCTGCCGGGCCTGAGCGGCTTTGTGGGCGAGTTCCTCAGCTTGCTGGGGGTGTTCCACTACAACCGTGCGCTGGGCGCGCTGGCCGCCCTCGGCGTCATCCTCGCCGCCTGCTACTTGCTGTGGATGTACCAGCGCGTGCTGTTCAACGATCGTGGTGACGCCGATGTGATGCCGGCCGTGCCGTTGCGCGACATCGGCGTGCGCGAGGTGGTGTCGTTGCTGCCGCTGCTCGCGCTCACCGTATGGGTTGGCGTGTATCCAGATACTTTCTTGAACGTGCTCCACGTGCCGGTACGCGATCTCCTCCAAGAGGTCAACGGCTCGCTCGTCGACGGCCCGTCTCGCGGACTAGGGTTCCTCGCGGATCTGCTGAGGGGGTTGTAGGCCATGGCCGATCTCTCTATTGGGACGATCCTGCCGGTGGTTATGGTCGCCGGGAGTGCTGTGACCGTGCTGGTGGCCGACCTCTTTGTGCCGGCCGCCCGGAAGGGCTTGCTCGCCTGGGTGGCGGCTGCGGGCCTGGTTGTCAGCATGGCCGTGGCGGTGGGACAGTGGCTGAGGGTGGACGAGGGCATACGAGTTCACCGAGAACAGGTCCGTATGGGGTTCGCCGACATGGTGGCCATGGATCAGTACGCGCTGTTCTTCGTGCTGCTGTTTTGCACCGTCGGCGTGCTAGCCATTCTGCTCTCGGACGCGTACCTCGCGGCACGGAGCTCGGCCCGTGGCGAGTTCTACGTGCTCCTGCTGCTTGTCGTCGCCGGCATGATCGGCATGGCTATCTCCACAGACACCATCGCCCTCTTCATATCCTTCGAGCTCATGTCGCTGCCTACCTATGTCATGGCGGGGTGGATGCGGCGAGATCCCAAGTCGGGTGAGGCATCGCTCAAGTACTTTCTGAACGGCGCCTTCTCCTCGGCCATCCTGCTGTTCGGCCTGGCGCTGCTGTACGGGCTCACGGGAGCAACGAACTACGCCGCCATTGCTGAAGGCCTTGGCCGGCTGTCCGGGACCAACGCCGCGGCTATGGTCGCGCTGGTGCTGGTGATCGCCGGTATGGGGTTCAAGGTATCGGCGGTGCCCTTCCACGCCTGGGCCCCGGACGTGTACGAGGGAGCGCCGACGCCGGTGACCGCCTTCATGGCGGTCGGCGTGAAAGCCGGTGCCTTCGCCGGGTTCCTCAAGCTATTCGTGGTGGCGGCCGCGCCGCAGTGGGCGACGTGGGGCGACGTACTGATCGTGATCGCTGTCCTCACGATGGTAGTCGGGAACGTGCTCGCCCTGCCGCAGAAGAACCTGAAACGGATGCTCGCCTACTCGAGCATCGCCCACGCGGGCTACATCCTGCTCGGCTTGATCGCCGTGGCGCGCACGGGAAGCAGCGAGGGCTCCAGTGCGGTGCTCGTGTATCTGGGGGCCTATGCGTTCATGAACATGGGCGCCTTTGGCGCGCTCGTTTACATACGGAACCGTGGCCTATTCCGCTATTCGCTGCCGGAGATCGCTGGCTTGGGCCGGCGTCTCCCCGCGGGCTCTCTCGCGCTCACCCTCTTCATGATCTCGCTCACCGGTATCCCGCCGACCGCCGGATTCTGGGGCAAGTTCTACTTGTTCACCGCCGTTGTGGATGCCGGCCTTGTTTGGCTGGCGGTCGTGGCCGTGGTGATGAGCGCGGTCTCGGCCTTCTACTACTTGCGCGTGGTGTGGCACCTGTACTTCCAAGAGGCGCCGGAAGGTGGCCAGCCGGCGGCTGTTCAGAGTGACGTCTCAACGGCAGTTCCCCTCTCGGATCTGTCCGCGGAAGGGGGAGCGGATTTGGGCTCCGGGACCGCGCTGGCGGTTGGCGCCGCCGGCGTGCTGTTCATCGGGTTGTACCCCGATCCGCTGCTCTGGGCGGCGCGGGGTGCCGTGAGCCTCATTCTGGGGGGCTAGCGGAGACCGACCCCGGTTCCGTCCGGCGGCGCTGGGGACTCCGTGTGCGCCGCCTCCTCCTTCGCCCGCGCTTTTGTATACCGGCGGCGGCTTCGCTGTCGGCGCCGGGGCAACTATAATCGGCCTCCCGGCGAGCTGTCTTCTGACGAGCGGGAGCGCTCGGGTTTTTCAACGCCGCGGATGCCGGAAGAGCCGCCCGGGGTATCCGGAGGGTAAGGAGCGAAGGTGAATGTCCTCTTCGTCGGCGATGTGTTCGGGCGGCCTGGCAGGCAGGCCCTCCTGCGCAGGCTCCCCGCACTACGCCAGGAACATCGCATCGACTTCGTGGTCGTCAATGGAGAGAACGCCGCCAGCGGCGCGGGGATCACCTCGACCATCGCGCAGACTCTCCTGGCTGGGGGAGTCGACGTCCTTACGACCGGGAACCATGTGTGGCGGCAACGTGAGGTATACGCGTTCCTCGATGAGAGCGACAGGATCGTCCGTCCCGCCAACTACCCGTCCGGCAGCCCCGGACGAGGGACCACGGTACAGACCGCCGCCAACGGCGAGCGCGTGGCGGTCATCAACCTGCTCGGTCAGCTGTACCTTGACTGCGGCATATCGCCCTTCAGGCTCGCGGCGGACCTCGTGCGGCGCGCGCGCGAGCAGGCAGAGTACGTAATCGTCGATTTCCACGCCGAGGCTACGAGCGAGAAAGTGGCCATGGGGCACCATCTGGATGGTTTGGCAGCGGCTGTGGTGGGCACGCATACGCATGTGCAGACCGCCGATGCGCGCGTGTTGCCGGGCGGCACGGCCTACATCACCGATGTCGGCATGACGGGCCCTCGCGATTCGGTCATCGGTGTGAGCACCGAGGTGATCCTGCGCCGGTTTCTCACCGAGATGCCGCAGCAGTTCGTGGTGGCCGGTGGGCCGGTGCGCATGGACGCGGTCGTTATCGGCATGACAGCGGGTCGCGCCGCGGACATTCAGGCGATCTCGGAGACGTTGGGGGAAGGCCACGCGGAAGTTCTGTGACGGCGTAGACAGATGTTCTAGCGCCGAGTTCGGCGCCTTTGGGCATAGTGGGAGTGGAACCTGCGACGGTGTCGAGGCCGGTGCGGGGGTTGTTGTGGGAGATGGCGAGTAGGGCGGCAATGGCGCACGGGATGCTGGAAGATTTGGCGAGGGAGATCGATCCGGCGTCCGGTATTCCCGTGCGAGAGCGGCCGGTGGTTGGCTCGCCGTCCGCCGCTAGAATCATCGCTACCGTCGCCGCCGATACCACGTCGCTGGCCATCGCGGCCCTTCTCACGGGAGCGCTCGCCGCGTCTCCGAACTCTGTGCCGGTGGCGCGTCGGCTGTTCGAGGTCTTTCCGCCGAGCGGTACCCGCGACCTGGTCCTTCTCCTGGCTCTCGTGCCCTACTGGCTGGCCGCCCTCTACGCGTTTGGGCTGTACAAGGCCTCCGGCAGCAGTATCCGGGGGGCGAGCGTCGAGAACGCGTGCCGGGGAGCCACGGCGCTGATTACGGCGAGCTGGCTGCTCGCCATCCTGCTCGTGCTCATCGATGGTATCAGCGCCCCCCTCGCCATCGTGATGATCATGTGGATCATCGCGACGGTGTTCCTGCCGATCGGTCGCTGGATCGCGCGCGGCCTCGTATGGCGGCGCGCGGCGTTCGCCGAGCGCGTGGTGATCGTGGGAGCCGGCCTCGTAGGCCATACGCTCGCGGCGAAGATCGCCAAGCATCCTGAGTATCGCATCGAGCTCGTGGGTTTCCTAGAAGATGGCGAGCCGATGCCCAATGGCGAGGGGCCTAACGTGCCCATCATCGGCTCGCTGCAAGACCTGGAAGAAGTTATCCGTGACCAGCGCGTGAATCGGGTGATCCTGGCCTTCTCGCAGGCGCGCCATCAGCAGTTCCTCAGCCTGGCGCGCATCTGCGCCGACCATAACGTGAAGGTGAACATCGTGCCGCGGCTCTTCGAGGTGCTGAGCTCCCGCGCTGGGGTAGACGATCTGGAGGGCATCCCCCTGCTCGACGTCGCCCAGGTGGAGCTAAGCCGCATGAACATGCTGATAAAGCGCGTCTTCGATCTGTTGGTGGGTGGCCTGCTCACCCTCGTCTGCTTGCCGCTTCTGGTGGCTGTGGCGATCCTCATCAAGGTGGACTCCCCAGGGCCGGTCTTCTTCCGCCAGGAGAGAATGGGGCGCAACGGACGCGTATTCCGCATCTTCAAGTTCCGCTCTATGCATGCCGGCGCCGAAGACATGCGCGAGGATCTGGCGTTCTTGAACGAGTACTCCGGTCCCATGTTCAAGATCAAGAAGGATCCTCGCATCACGCGGGTTGGCTCGTGGCTGCGTCGTATCAGCCTGGATGAGTTGCCGCAGTTGTTCAACGTGCTGCGCGGCGACATGAGCTTGGTAGGCCCTCGTCCCCTCTGGGTAGAAGAGGCCCGGCAGTGCAAGGGCTGGGCCAAGAAGCGCCTGCACATCACGCCGGGGATCACCGGTCTCTGGCAGGTGATGGGGCGCAACGACATCCCGTTCGACGAGATGGTGAAGCTCGACTACTTCTACGTCACCGGCTGGAGCTTGAGCTGGGATATCCGCCTGCTCCTGGAGACCATTCCGGCCGTGCTCGGCCGCCGCGGGGCGTACTGAGGCGCGGCTCGCGCGCCGGCACTCCGCTCAGCTCGTCAGCCTTCCTCGCGGTTCCCCAACGTTCGTGAGCGGCGCTGACCAGCGATCGTACTCTGGCTGCCGGACCAAGCGCCACAGCGCCGCGAGGAACGTGAGCACCAGGAGCAGATCGCGCGCCGCGAGCCAGTACACCGCGGAGGGTTCTACGTAGACGAGGCCCCAGTACTTCGCGGGAAAGTTGATCTGCGTGAGCAGGAGCACGCCGTATGCCAACGCCGCCAGGAGGGGCTCCTCAAGCGCCGCTAAGGCGACCATCGGCAGCAGCCAGACGAAGAACTGTGGCGAGAGGACCTTGGCGAAGGCGAGCAGGGCGAGGACCAAGGCCAGCCCGGCGAGGGGGAGCAGACGCGGCGAGGCGAGCAGGAGCTGGCGGTGCCGTAGCAGGAGCGCGTACACGGTGGCGACGGCCGCCGCGGTGAGGACGCTAGAGAGGGTCGCGGCCGCCACGGTGCCTGTGCCCTGAAGGCCCTGCGAGCCGTAGCTGGTTATCACGTCGACCCAACTCAGCTCCCAGGTCCTCGCCAGCAGGAGTGGCGCCGCCAAGACGCTCTCGATCTGGAGCGGCCGTTCCAGATGGTAGGTGAACACCTGCCAGACGCCCTGTGGCGAGGACAACAGGTACGGCAGGAATGGGGCCACCGCGGCCAGAGCAAAGGACGCGGTGGCCCACAGAGCTCGCCGCCACGTAGGGCACAGGAGCAAGACGAGCGGCAGGAGGACGGCGGGAAACAGCTTGAGGGCGAAGCCCAAACCGAGGATCGCCGCGGCCATCGCCAGCCAGCGATGGGCGAGGGCGAGTATGGCCGCCGTGAGCACGCACGCCACCGCGATGTCCAGGCGGTTCTCCACGATGGCCCCCACGGCGGCTACGCCGCCGGCGAACAGTACAGCGGCGGCGAAGGCGTGGGCGCCACGCGGCCAGATGCGCGCGGCGGTCAGCGCTACCAGTGCGCCGGTGAACGCCGTGATCAGAAAGGTCATCAAGCTGAACCAGCCGGTGTACGCGGCGAGGCTTTCGCTGCCCCCCGGAAGCGCGATCAGCCAGGCGGCGATCGGCGGGTACTCGAAGGGGAAGTCCCGGTATGGCATGCCCCCGTCGGCCATCTGTTGTGCATAGTACTGGTAGATGCCTATGTCGGAGATGTCGTGCTCGCCGTACCAGAGGTTCGGGAACACGAGGGAGTACACGAGGGCTACCAAAACCACGGCCAGCAGGGCGGCGAGCGTCGGTCGCCACGGTGTGCTGCGAGCGAGACCTGGCGCGTCCCGATCCGCGAGTGTCGGTCGCCCGGCCGGTCGTTCCGCGCCGGTCATCGAAAGGCCCACCACTTGCTGCCCACGAAGTTCACCGGCATCACGACACCGATGGCGAGGAACTCGCTGAGATGCTCCTGTATGCCCGCCCCCTGGTGGAGCGCGGTGTACGCCACGACGTTGATGCCCAGGCCGATGAGGCTGACGAGGAAGAAGCGGCCGAAATGGATGGCCACCGGCCCGCTGTGGCGGAACGTCCAGCGGCGGTTGAGGACGAAGTTACTGACGACGGCGACGCAGAAAGCGACTCCGCTGGCCATTTGTTCCACCAGGAGGGGCCGGCTTTCCTGCACCTTGACCCACGCGAAGAGGATGCTGCTGAAGACCGCCAGGTTCACCAGGGTACCGCTTGCCCCCACGAGGGCGAACTTGATGAACTGTCGCAGGGCCTTTGGCAGCCGAAGGAGCACTGAGCCCGTGCCAGATCGGAGAACGCCAGTAGCCGAGGGCGGGCGCGTCGGGCTCCCTGTGTGGTCTGGCTTGCTCATGCCTGGAGCGTGGCGTCGACGGTCGCCAGCGCGTCGCGGAAGTCGCCGAGCGGGTGGTAGGTGATGCTCTGAGACGCGCACAACGTGGCCAGGGCGCCGCGGGCGAACACCAGGTCGGCCTCCCTCGCCATGCAGAGGTCGGCGTGGCCGTCGCCAAATACCGCGACGGTGTCTCCCGCGCTCCGCAGTGTGCGGGCAACGGCACCCTTGCACGCCGCTGGACCGCAGGTGGGGCAGGTGCCGAGAGCCGGGTTGTAAGTGATGCGATATGGCCTGCTCGTGCCGAGCTCGCTGGCGAGGATGGCGGCCTGCGACAGGCGCTCGCGCTGCCACACGCGCTCGATGACCTCGCGAAAGCCGGCGCTGACCACCGCTACACGCGCGCCGCCCGCGCTGAGGGTGGTTAGCGTTTCGGCAAGGCCGGGCGCCAGCTCGGCGGCGCTCACCATAGCTTCGATGATCGTGGAGCGGGGCTCCTGGAGGAGCGCGATCTGGCGACGGAGGCACTCGGCATGGCCGATCCGCCCACGATGCAGCGCTTCCTCGTGGACACGCCAGGAGTCTCCGGTGAACCGCTGGAGCACGATCTCGTTGCACTCGTGTGTGGTGATCGTGCCGTCGTAGTCGAGGAGCACGAGCAACCGTGCGTAGGGGCTCAGCATGCCGAGCATTCTATCGCGTCTGGTAGAATCAACGCCCCGGATGGCCCGGAAACCCCAAGTCGCACAGCGTCTGGGCGGGTCGCCGGCAAGCCCCGAGGAGAAGTGGACGTAGCACTGTGACCGAAGCCCGGCCGTTCTTTCGCGACGTGTCCCCCCAGGCGGATTTCCCCGCTTTGGATGCGCGTATCCTGGCGTTCTGGAAGGAACAGGATATCTTCGCCAAGAGCCTGACTCAGCGTCAGGGTGGTCCGCTCTTCGTCTTCTATGAGGGGCCACCGACCGCGAACGGCCGGCCGGGCGTGCACCACGCGCTGGCGCGCATCTTCAAAGACGTGTTCCCTCGCTACAAGACCATGCGCGGCTACTCCGTGCCGCGCAAAGCGGGGTGGGATACGCATGGCTTGCCCGTGGAACTGGAGATCGAGCGCAAGCTGGGCATCAACGGCAAGCAGCAGATCGAGGCGTTCGGCATCGCGGAGTTCAACCGGCTGTGTCGCGAGAGCGTGTTCGCCTACCTGGAGGATTGGGAGCGGCTCACCGAACGCATCGGCTTCTGGATCGATACCGACGATGCCTACGTCACCCTGACCGACGACTACATCGAGACGGTGTGGTGGATCCTCCGGCAGGTGGCCGACAAGGGGCTGCTCTACGAGGGGTACAAGGTGGTGCCCTACTGTCCGCGCTGCGGTACGGCCATCTCCAGCCACGAGGTCTCTCAGGGGTACAAGGACGTGGAGGAGACCACGGTGTACGTCCGTTTCCCCTTGAAACCGCAGGCCGCCGAGCGCCTCTCCGGAATGCCGGGAGCGGCGGTGTCTCTGGCGGTGTGGACCACTACGCCATGGACGCTGATCTCCAACGTGGCCTGTGCGGTACACCCCGAGATCGACTACGCGCTGGTGGAGAGTCGCGGCGAGCGCTTTGTGCTCGCCGCCGACCTGGTGGCGACGGTTCTGGGGAAAAAGGCACGGGTGGAGAAGACCTTCCCGGGGCACGCGCTGCTGAACCTCGAGTACGAGCCGCCGTATCGCTTTATAAACCCGCAGAAGCGCGCCTTCTTCGTGATCGCGGGCGACTACGTGACCACGACGGAGGGGACCGGAGTTGTACACATCGCCCCCGCGTTCGGCGAAGACGACATGCGGGTTGGCCTGCAGAACGACCTCCCTGTGGTAAATCCCGTAGATACGGAGGGCAGGTTCACCGCGGAGGTCGCGCCATGGGCCGGGCGCTTTGTCAAGGATGCCGATCCAGGGATCATCGACGACCTCCGTGCGCGTGAGCTTCTGCTAGCGGCCGCTCCCTACACGCACAGCTATCCGTTCTGCTGGCGCTGCGACACGCCGCTGCTCTACTACTCCAAGGCCACCTGGTACATTCGTACCACGGCGGTCAAAGACGAGTTGCTGGCGGCCAACGAGGCGGTGGCCTGGTATCCGGACACCATCAAGCACGGCCGCTTCGGCGACTGGCTCGAGAACAACGTCGACTGGGCGCTCGCCCGCGACCGGTACTGGGGCACACCGCTCCCGGTATGGCGTTGCGAGTGCGGCCACTGGCACTGCGTCGGCAGTCGCGCGGAGCTGCGCGACATGGCCACCGCGCCCGTGGTCGCCGACCTGGAGCTGCACCGGCCGTACATCGATGCCGTCAAGCTGGTGTGCCCGGCGTGCGGGGGGCACATGACGAGGGTGCCGGAGGTGGTGGACGCCTGGCTCGACTCCGGTTCCATGCCCATGGCCCAGTGGCACTACCCCTTCGAGAACCGCGAGCTCTTCGAGGAGCGGTTCCCCGCCGACTTCATCGCCGAGGCCATCGACCAAACGCGAGGCTGGTTCTACAGCCTGATGGCCGTCTCCACACTGCTCTTTGGCCACAGCTCGTACCGCCGCGTGCTCTGCCTGGGGCACATCCTGGATGGCGAGGGCCAGAAGATGAGCAAGAGCCGCGGGAACGTGGTACAGCCCGACACGGTGCTCGACAAGCAAGGGGCCGATGCCTTCCGCTGGTACCTGCTCACGGTGTCGAGTCCGTGGTATGCGCGGCGGTTCTCTCTCGAGGCGGTCGATGAGGTGGTGCGCAAGTTCCTCCTCACGCTCTGGAACACGTACAGCTTCTTCACCGTGTACGCGAACATCGACCGCTTTGACCCCCGCAGCGAACCTGTCCCCTTGCGGGAGCGACCGCTGCTTGACCGGTGGGTCCTCGGCGAGCTGCAGCGGCTCGTGATCAAGGTCACGGAAGGGCTGGAGGAGTACGACGCGACCACGAGTGGGCGTGCTATCCAGGCGTTCGTCGACGACCTTTCCAACTGGTACGTGCGCCGCAGCCGGCGGCGCTTCTGGAAGAGCGTGCACGATCGCGACAAGCTGTCGGCGTACCAAACGCTGCACCAGTGCCTGGTTGTGTTGGCGAAGTTGCTGGCGCCGTACATCCCGTTCCTCGCCGAGGAGATGTACCGCAACCTGGTGGCCGAGGCGGGCGTCGCAGAGGTGCCCGAGAGCGTGCACCTCTGCGACTGGCCGCTGGCGGACGAGCGCGCGATCGACCAAGACGTCCTGGCGAGCATGGAGGTCGCGCGGCACGTGGTCGAGATGGGCCGGGCGGCGCGCAACGCGGCCGCCGTCAAAACCCGGCAGCCTCTGGAAGTGGTAAAGGTCGCCGTGCCCGCGGCGCAGCGCGGCGCGCTGCTGGACCTCGATGCGCTCGTGCTCGACGAGCTCAACGTGAAGCGACTGGAGCTCGTCGAGCGCGTGGAGGATCTCCTCGCCTATCGGGTGAAGCCCAACCTGCGCGTCCTCGGCCCGCGGCTCGGCAGCCGCGTCGGCCGGGTGGGCACCGCCCTGCAAGAGGCCGACGCGGCGGCGCTGGTCGCTCAGCTGCGGACTGCCGGGCGTATCCAGCTCGAGGTCGACGGCACGGCGCTGGATCTGAGCGAAGACGATGTCCTGGTGGAGAGCGTGGCGCCCGCGGGGTACCGCGTCGAGCAAGATGGCACGCGCGCGGTCGCTCTCCGCGTAGAGCTGGACGATGCGCTCCGCGAGGAGGGCCTGGTGCGCGAGGTAGTCCACGCCGTGCAGCTCTGCCGCAAGGAGGCTGGCCTGCGCATCGAGGACACCATCGATCTCGCACTGGCGCTACCGGCGGAGCTGCAGGATCTGGCACGCCGGCACGCGACCTACATTCGCACCGAGACGCTCGCCAGCGCGCTGTCTCTGGAGGGCGGCGAGCGTGTTTCCATGCAGACCGTGCGAGTGGAGGGGCAGCCGGTCGTCGTCGGCATCACCGCCACGGGGACCATCTTCACCGAGTCCTACGGCTAGCGGGCGCTTCCGGTACGTCCTCTCGCGTTAGGGAGTACGGACTCCGCCCTGCTCTTTCCCTCTTACGCCAGCCAGTCGCTGAGCTCTTCCAGCAGCTTAGTCTTGGGCAGGGCGCCAACGATGCGCCGGTTTACTTGACCGTCTTCAATGGTCAGGACGGTGGGGATGCTGAGCACCTCGAACTGCTGCGCGATGGCGGGATCGTCGTCGACGTTTACCTTTACGAACCGGATCTCGGGGTGCTCGCGCTCGAGATCTTCAAGGATGGGGGCGATCATGCGGCAGGGGCCGCACCACTCCGCCCAGAAATCGACCACCACCTTCCCCGGCGTCTGCAATACCTGTGCAGCGAAGTCCTCTTGCGAAACTGGGTCCACACGTGCCTCCCAAGGCGCCTACAGATCACCTCGCCCCAGAAGAAAGAGCGGGCACGAGAGAGGCCGCTCTGAAGCCGAATCGCTCGGGCGAAGGAGAGACGGCAAGGCCGTCGCCCTTATAGTGTATCGAGGTACCGATCGATGTGCACGGCCGCGAGGGCGCCCTCTCCGGCTGCCCAGGCGATCTGCTTGAGCGGGTTGGCTCGCGCATCGCCGCTGGCGAAGACTCCCGGCCGCGATGTTCGGAGGTCGGCGTCGGTGAGGATGTATCCCTCGCCGTCGAGCTCTACGACGCCGGCGAGAAAGGCCGTGTTGGGCGTCTGCCCGATGAACACGAAGACGCCGTCTACGGGAAGCGTGGCCACGGCGCCCGTGCAGAGGTCCTCATACTCGACACCCTGCACCCTGGTGTCGCCGAGGATGCGTCGCACCCTGGCGTTCCAGATCCAGCTCATCTTGGGGTTGGCGAAGGCGCGTTCCTCGGCGATCTGCGCGCAGCGGAGCTCCTCGCGCCGGTGCAGCACGTGCACCGCGGCGGCGAACTTGGTGAGGAACATGCCCTCTTCCACGGCGGTGTCTCCGCCGCCGATCACGGCCACCGTGCGGCCGCGGTAGAGGGCGGCATCGCAGGTGCCGCACGACGACACGCCGCGGCCGAAGAACTCGGCCTCGCCCGGCACGCCGAGCGGGCGAGGCTGCCGACCAGGAGCCAAGAGCACCGCTCGTGCACGGACTGGCCCCTGGTCGGCGACGATGACGTGAGCGCCGTTCTGCCGCTCGAGTGCCGTGACGGCGGTGATCTCGCGAACCTCGGCGCCGAACTTCACGGCCTGCTGCTTCATCCTGTCGGCGAGCTCGAAGCCGCCGATGCCCTCGGGGAAGCCCGGGAAGTTCTCTATGAGCTCTGTGTTCGCCATCTGGCCGCCGGCCATGGCGCGTTCGAGGACCAGGGCGGACCGTCGCGCACGCGCTAAGTAGATGGCCGCCGTAAGGCCAGATGGCCCGCCGCCGACGATGACCGTATCGTAGAGGTCGGCGCTCGTCTGAGCGCCGGCTGCGTCAGTTCGTGCCATGCTCACCTCGGAGCGTAGGAGCTGGGGCTAACGCCCGCTGCTGTTCCCGCGTGGACAATCGTTCAAACGGCCGTTACCGGGGTGTACCACCTGGACGCAGGGCGCCGCGCCGCAAGAGCTCCTCCGCGATCTGGACGGCGTTCAGCGCGGCGCCTTTGCGCAGGTTGTCCGACACGCACCAGAAGGCGAGGCCGTTTTCCACGGTGGTGTCCTCGCGGATGCGGCCAACGTAAACAGCATCCTTGCCGGCGGCCTCCACCGGCGTCGGGTAGTCCAGCGAGGCCGGGTCGTCGACGACCACTACACCGGGCGCGCTCGCGAACAGCTCCCGCGCCTCCGCCACCGCGAGCCGCGAGCGGGTCTGCACGTTGATGGACTCCGAGTGCGCGGTGAAGACCGGGACGCGCACGCAGGTCGGTGCCACCCTAATCTGCGGGTCGGCGAAGATCTTGACGGTCTCGTCGACCATCTTCTGCTCTTCCTTGGTGTATCCGCTGGGCAGGAAGCTGTCGATGTGCGGCAGCAAGTTGAAGGCGATCTGGTGCGGGTAGAACGAGGGCGCGGCGGCATCGCCGGCGAGCACCGCCGGAGCCTGGCGCTGGAGCTCGTCTACGCCTCGCTTGCCGCTGCCCGAGACGGCCTGATAGGTGGAGACCACCACCCGTTCGATGCCGGCGGCGTCGTACAGAGGTTTGAGCGCGACGACCATCTGGATGGTAGAGCAGTTCGGCGTGGCGATGAGCCCCCGATGCGCGTCGAGGTGGTCGGCGTTCACTTCGGGAACCACCAGCGGCACGCCGTCTTGCTGACGGAACACGCTGCTCTTGTCGATGACCACCGCGCCGGCGCGAACGGCGGCGGGGGCGAACTCCGTGCTCACGCTGCCCCCGGCGGCGAAGAAGGCGAGGTCGACGCCCTCGAAGGCGTCGGCGGTGAGCCGCTCAACCACGACTTCTTTGCCGCGGAAGGGCAGCCGCCGGCCTTGCGAACGTTCGCTAGCGAGCGGACGTAGCACGCCGACGGGGAAGTCGCGCTCCTCAAGGATCTGACGTACGGTGCTGCCGACGACGCCGGTCGCTCCGGCGATGGCCACGGTGAGGGCCCGCTCGCTCATGACCGGCTCCCCTCGGTGGTCTCTTCGCTCACGGTGGTGGCGTCCAGCTCGAACGCCTCGTGGAGCGCTCGCACGGCCTCCTCGACGCGGTCCTTGGCGATCACGCAGCTGATCTTTATCGGTGAAGTAGAGATCATCTCGAGGTTGATGCCATGCACCGCCAGCGTCTTGAACATCTTGGCCGCCACGCCTGGATTGGTGCGCATGCCGGCTCCCACCAGACTCACCATCGCCACGTCGACGTCGGAGACGTAGCCTTTGCCCCCTAGTTCGGAGACGATGGACTGCAGCACGTCGGTGGCTGCGGCCAGGTTGGCCTCGGGGATGGTGAAGGAGATGTCGCTATGACCCTCCTGGCCGGTGTTCTGGATGATCATGTCGACGTTGATGTGGGCGTCGCTGAGGGCGCCGAACACGTAGGCCGCCACTCCAGGCTGGTCGGGGACGCCGCGCACGGTGATTTTGGCGGCGTCGTGGGTGTAGGTAACTCCTCTGATGATGGCGGATTCCATGCTCGCGTCTTCCCTCCTTACCCACGTACCTTCGGCGTCCGAGAAGCTGGAACGTACGTGGATCACAATGTCGTACTTGCGCGCGTACTCCACGGACCGCAGCGCCAGTACCTGGGCGCCCGCGGCCGCCAGCTCGAGCATCTCGTCGTACGAGATGTAAGAGAGCTTGCGCGCCCTTGCCACCAGGTTCGGGTCGGCTGTGTAGACGCCGTCCACGTCGGTGTAAATCTCGCACACATCGGCGCTGAGGGCGTGTGCCAGAGCCACAGCCGTGGTATCTGAACCGCCGCGGCCGAGCGTAGTGACGTTCTTGTCGGTGGAGACGCCCTGGAAGCCGGCGACGAGCACGATCTTGCCCTCGCTCATGGCCTCCATTAGGCGCGTGGCGCGTACGTCGAGGATGCGGGCCTTGCCGTGCATGGTGTCGGTGATAATGCCGGCCTGGGAGCCGGTGAAGCTGATGGCCTCGCGGCCGAGGCGGGCGATGGCCATGGCGAGAAGGGCACAGCTGATACGCTCGCCGGCGCTGAGAAGCATGTCCATCTCGCGCTCCGGAGGATGAGGCGAGATCTCGTGGGCGAGCTCCAGCAGCTCGTCGGTTGTATCGCCGCGTGCGGAGACCACGGCGCACACGCTGTGCCCGCGATCGTAGGTCTCCACGATGCGGCGCGCCACGTTCTGAATGCGCGCCGCATCGGCGACGGATGTACCTCCGTATTTTTGAACGACGATCGACAAGCTGACCTCCTCGAAACCAGAGAGACGCAGTTTAGCGAAAAGGACCGAGCGCGCGAAGCGAACGAAGTTGCGAGAGAGCGGGCGCGCTCGCAGGGGTGGCCGCGGGGTCCTGCCGCCGCGTCAGCGGCCCCGCGGCCCAGGCTTCGTGCCGGTGGTGGTCTCCTCGTTGAGCGGGGCTATCTTGGGCAGCTCGCGCTTGTGCTGCGAGGCCGCGTGCATAGCATCGACGAGGTGGTGCGATTGGTCGCCGAAGCCCATGAGGTACGCGTCGAGCTCCTCGTAGGTGAGGCCCATCTCGCCTTCGTCTGTTTGCCCAGCCCACAGGCCGGCCGAGGGAGGTTTGTCGATGATGCGCCGTGGTATCTCGAGGTGCTCGGCGAGCGCTCGCACCTGAGACTTGGTGAGCGCCCCGAGGGGCAAAAGATCGGCGCCGCCGTCGCCGTGCTTGGTGAAGTAGCCCACGTGGATCTCGCTGCGGTTGCTGGAACCGAGCACGCGGTAGCCGAGCAGGTTCGAGAACACGTACAGCGTGGTCATGCGCAGCCGTGGCTTGACGTTGGCGCAGGCTAGTCTTGTATCCGGCAAGTCGGTACGAACGGCGGCGATCTGAGCGATGAGGAGATCGTGGACCGGTGAGAGGTCGACGGTGGCGGTGGCCAGCCCAAAATGGCCGGCGACCAGGAGCGCGTCCTCGGTATCCTGGGGGTCGCTATGGCAGGGCATCAGCACGCCAAGCGAATGGTGCGGGTAGGCCTTTTTGGCGAGGGCGGCCACCACGGCCGAGTCGAGGCCCCCGGAGAGGCCAAGAACGACGCCAAGACCACCCGAGGACTCTCCCTCGGCGTGGATCCACTCGATGAGATGCTCGGCGAAGCGGTGCACGTTTGGAAGCTACACTCCTCGGGTTGCTCGCGTGCTGACAGCATACCCGATACGTGGTGGCAGCGGAACCGGTGCGGCGGCTGGAGCTGCGGGCGGCCGCCGCACCGTCTACAGCACCGAGAAGTAGCGCTCGATCTCGAACGAGCTCACCCGCTCGCGGTACTCGTACCACTCGGTGAGCTTGTTGGTGATGAAGCGCTCGAACACGTGCTCACCGAGCGTACGCTGCACCAGCTCGCTGTGCTGTGTCTCGGTGATGGCCTCGTACAGGTTGTTCGGCAGGGCGCCCAAACCAATGGCCTGGCGCTGATCCGGCGTCATCTTGTAGATGTTCGGCTCGACCGAAGGAGGCAACTCGTAGTTCTGCTCGATGCCCTCGAGGCCCGCGGCCAGCATGACCGCGAACGCCAGGTACGGGTTGGCCGCGGGGTCCGGATTGCGCAGCTCCGCGCGGACGCTGCTCTCTTTTCCCTTGATGAACAGCGGCACGCGGATGAGCGCGGTGCGATTGCGCTGCGCCCAGGAGATGTAGATCGGCGCCTCGTAGCCCGGCACCAGCCGCTTGTAGGAGTTAACCCACTGGTTGAGCAGCGAGCAGATCTCGCGCATGTGCTTCAGCTGGCCGGCGATGAATCCCTTGGCGAGCTCGGAGAGGTGGGCGGGGTCGTCGGGAGAGTAGAAGGCATTGGTGGTCTCGCGAAAGAGTGACTGGTGTACATGCATCCCGCTGCCGGCTTGACCGTAAATGGGCTTTGGCATGAAGGTGGCGTAGACCCCGTTGCGCGCCGCCACCTCTTTCACGATGAGCCTGGAGATCATGACCCGGTCGGCCATCAGCAGCGCTTCGTCGTACCGCGGGTCGATCTCGTGCTGGGAGGGTGCCACCTCGTGGTGCGAGGCCTCCATGGGGATGCCGAGACGGTCGAGGGCCCGGATGGTCTGTTTGCGCAAGTCGTTCCCCAGATCGGCTGGCAGGACGTCGAAGTAGCCGCCCTGGTCCATGGGTTCCGGGTGCTCGGGTGTACGGAAGTAGAAGTACTCAAGCTCGGGACCTACATAGAAGGTGAGGCCCATGCGCTGGGCCCGTTGCAGCTGGCGGCGCAGCACCCAGCGTGGGTCGCCCTCGTAGGGTCGGTAGTCGCGGTTGAGGATGTCGCAGAACACGAAGGCGGTGTTCTCGTCGTTCTGCGGCCAGGGGAGCACTTTGAACGTAGCCCAATCGGGCATGGCGACGATGTCCGACTCCTCGACCTCGGCGTAGCCGGTGATCGATGAGCCGTCGAAGGGGGCGCCGGTGGCGAGCACGCTCTCGAGCTGGATGTCGGGGATCTCCACCATCTTCAGACTCCCGAGGATGTCGGTGAACCAGAGTTGGATGTGCTTGATGTTCTGGTCGGCGACCTGCCGGCGAATGCTGGCGCGAAGCTCATCGTTCATGGTCGTCCTTTGTGGCCGTAGTCACAGGGTGGTTTCGTGTTCTACCACGGCCCTCGGGGTGAGACAATCGTCGCCGCGTGGTCCGCGGGAGCAACGGTGTGCGTTCGTACGTTACGGGGTCTCGTTGCGCGCTTGGCAACTGGAGCATATACTCACCGCCGAATCCAGGGCAGACCGAGCGGCGGTTCGCCGTACTGGTCGGGATAAGGAGGGCAACGGATGGCCACTGAGGCTTACTGCGTCAAATGCCGTGAGAAGCGCGCGATGAAGGACGAGCAGGCCGTGACCATGAAGAACGGCAAGCCCGCCACCCAGGGCGTCTGCCCCGTGTGTGGCACCAAGATGTTCAAGATCGGCAAGAGCAAGTAAGCCTGTCGGTAGTAGCGTCGGACGAGGGGGCGGGGAGCACCAGGTCGGTGTGCTCCCCGCCCCCTCGTTCTTGCTACAATCCAGCCATACGAGGAGTCGCGGGGCGGCCATGGCAGATCGAGCCTTTCGTGACAACGTCGTCATCGTGACCGGCGCGTCGGCCGGCATAGGCCGGGCGCTCGCCCTCGAGTCACAATGGTCTACCCGCCGTGGGTGGCCACCGAGCTGAGAACCCGCGCGCTCGACCGGGACGGACGACCATGGGGAGGCGTCTCGCGTCACGAGGAGGGTGCGATGTCGCCGGAGATCTGCGCGAGACTTATCCTCAAGGCGGCGGCGGAGCGTAAGCGCGAGGCGCTCATACCGACGCGAGCGAAGTTCGGGCGCTGGCTGGCGCTCGTCGCCCCCGGCATGGTCGACCGGACCGTGGCCAAGGAGACCGAGTCGGAGTCCTAACGCTTCTTGAGGCTCAGCGCTCAGGTATAGTGTGTGTACAGGACTTTAGCTGAGGCCGTCCGCACCGTCCTCGACCGTACGAGGGGGAGATGAAGGACACCACGGCTGCCGTCATGGCTAAGTACCTGGAGCAGGAAGGCGTCGAGTACGTCTTCGGCGTGCCGGGCGCGCACGTGCTTCCCTTCTACGATGGGCTCCACCGCACCACGTCCATCAAACCGGTACTCACGAAACACGAGGCCGGCGGCGCGTTCCTCGCCTACGGTTACGCCGCGGTGACGGGCCGCCTCGGGGTGTGTTGCGCGACCGTCGGGCCAGGGGCGACCAACGCGGTCACGGGCGTGGCCGCCGCGCATATGGACTCGATTCCGCTGCTGGTCGTCACCGGCCAGGTGGGCACCAAGTCGTTCGGCCGCAGCGCGCACCAGGAGGCTACCGGCTATGGGCGTTCCGTCGACCAGGTCGCGCTCTTCCGAAACGTGACGAAGATGAGCGTGATGGTCGCGGACAAGGACATGGTGTCGAGGACGGTGAGAACCGCCTTGCGGGTGGCCCAGTCGGGCCGCCCAGGTCCAGTCCACCTCGCTTTCCCCTCGAACATCCAGCTCGAGAAGGTCGAGGAGGACATCGTCCCGCCGGCTGCCTACCGGCCGCTCGACCCCGCCTCGATACCGGAGCCCGACACGGTCGACGAGATCGGCGAGCTGCTGTACGGGGCGCAGAACCCTGCCCTTCTGCTCGGCTACGGCGCCGCCAGGCTCGCCGCCGACCGCACGCTGGTCGACTTCGTCGAGAGGCTGCAGATCCCGGTGGCGACGTCCGGCAAAGCGAAGGGCGTCTTCCCCGAGGACCATCCGCTCTCCCTCGGGTGTCTCGGCATCAGGGGCTCGAAGGCCGCCAACACCTACCTCCGGGACGATATCGACGTTCTGCTCGTGCTGGGCACAGACCTCAGCGAGATGACCAGTCACGCCTGGGACTCGAAGCTCGCGCCGTCGAAGGCTTTGATTCAGGTCGACATCGACCCGAACGAGATCGGCAAGAACTTCCCGGTGACGGTCGGTGTCGTCGCCGATGCCACGGCGACGCTGCGCGCCCTCGATACCTGTCTGCGTGCGAAGCCGCCGAAGCCGGCACGCGATCTTGGCCCGTTCAAGGGCTCGACGCAGTACTTTGAGGAGGACGAGAGCTTCTCCGACGCCGTGCCCATGAAGCCCCAGAGGCTGATGCGGGAGCTGCGGTCCGCCCTGCCGAGGGACACCGTGGTCTTCGGCGACATGGGCAACACCTACTCCTGGATCCTCCGGTACTTCCAGTCGTACCCGGAGGGGATGAACTTCTTGCCGTCTGGGCTGGCGTGCATGGGATCTTCGGTGGCCGCGTGCATCGGGGCAAAGCTCGGGAAGCCCGAGTCGCCAGTCGTGTGTATGTGCGGCGACGGCGACTTCCTGATGACGGGCATGGAAGTACTGACGGCCGTCGAGTACCAAGTGCCCGTCATCTGGATCGTGCTCAAGAACAACCGCCTCGGGTTGATCCATGACGTCCAGGCGCTGTCGTATCAGGGCAGGTACTGCGCCTCGATG
>JAXGYV010000014.1:0-45607 GCA_040772045.1 Thermoleophilia bacterium | reverse complement strand
AGCACCCCTCCATCTTCGCCAGGCCGCTCGGACGAACGGAGGGTACGGACCGCTTGCGTGAACGTTCGTGGGTCGTCCGCGAGGCCCGGCGCGAAGCCGGCGAGCAATCCCTATTGAATCGCGTCGCGACCGCGCTCGCCGGTCCGTGTACGTATCGCGTCGTCAACCGGTGATACGAAGATCTTGCCGTCGCCAACGCGGCCCGTGCGAAGCACCTTCTGGAGATCGTCGATGATCCTCTCCACGTCCTTCTCGAGGACCACCATCTCGATCTTGAGCTTCGGCAGGAGCTTGACCCCAGCCTGCGCACCCTCACTCGGCTTGAAGCCGCGCTGCACGCCGAAGCCCTTGACCTCACTCACACTCATGCCGCGTACGCCCTCGACAACCAGATGCTCGGCGACGGTGTCGAGGTTGTAGGGCTGGATGTAACACTCGATCTTCTTCATATGCGCACCGCTCCTTCCCACTGTTCTTCAACCACGGATCCTCATCAATCCTGGTCCGCACAGGGACGTGATTCCCCTCGAGGGAAGGGCGGCAAACGCGGGGGACACAGAAAGTTGCGGCGTCGCTCGACGGCCAGCTCTCACCACAGCAACGGGCCGGCCTCCCGCCGGGAGGCCGGCCCGTTACCCACAGCGTTAGACGACGCCCTGATCCAGCATCGCATCGGCCACCTTGAGGAAGCCGGCGACGTTGGCGCCAACCACGTAGTTGCCCGGAGCGCCAAACCGCTCCGCGGTATCGAGACACGCTTTGTGGATGTTCTTCATGATGACGTGCAGGCGGTTGTCCACCTCTTCCCGGCTCCAGCCAAGCCGCAGGCTGTTCTGGGACATCTCCAAGCCTGAGGTAGCTACGCCGCCGGCGTTCACGGCCTTGCCCGGGCCGAACGGGATGTTGTTGGCCTGGAACACGGCCACGGCCCCGGGGGTAGACGGCATGTTCGCGGCCTCGACCACGTACCGGCAGCCGTTGGCCACCAGTGCCTTGGCGCTCTCCTCGTCCAGCTCGTTCTGCGTGGCCGTAGGCACCGCGATGTCGCAGGGCACCACCCACGGCCGCTTACCGTCGACCCACGTGAGATTGAACTTGTCGGCGAGGTCCTTGGCCGGGCGGCGATGCGTGGTCCAAAGGGGCTTCAAGAACTCGAGCTTCTCGTCCTTGATGCCATCGGGGTCGTAGACATAGCCGTACTCGTCGCCAACGGTGACTACCTTGGCGCCGAGCTCGTTGGCCTTCTCGATGAAGAAGGTGCCCACGTTACCGTACCCGGAGATGGTGATGATCTTGTCGTCGAGCTTGTCGCCCTTGGCCGCCAATACCTCAGCCAGGAAGTAGGCGGTCCCGTATCCCGTAGCCTCCGGACGGATCAACGACCCGCCCCACCCGAGCTTCTTGCCGGTGAGCACGCCGGTGAAGTGGTTGGCGAGACGCTTGTACTGGCCGAAAAGAAAACCGATCTCGCGCGCGCCCACGCCGATGTCTCCGGCGGGGACATCGGTATCTGCGCCGATATGGCGGAACAGCTCAGTCATGAAGCTCTGGCAGAAGCGCATGACCTCGTTGTCGCTCTTCCCTCGAGGATCGAAGTCCGATCCGCCTTTGCCTCCGCCCATGGGAAGCGTGGTGAGCGCGTTTTTGAACACCTGCTCGAAGGCGAGGAACTTCATCACGCCAAGGTTGACGGAGGGGGCGAAACGCAGTCCACCCTTGTAGGGGCCGATCGCGCTGTTCATCTGGACGCGGAACCCACGGTTCACTTGAACCGCGCCCTTGTCGTCCACCCACGGCACGCGGAAGAGGATCACACGCTCCGGCTCGACCATCCGCTCGAGGATGCGCGCTTCGCGATACTCTGGATGCTGCGCGAGAACCGGCGCCAGCGATTCAGCGACCTCTTGCACCGCTTGGTGAAACTCGACCTCACCCGGATCCTTCGCCTTGACCCCGGCTACCACAGAAGCGATGTACTCGTCCACCCATGCCTCCATTCGGGCTGTCTTGAGAAACGACCAAACTGGCGAACTCCGCCATACGGACGCCTTTTGGCGCCGCTCAGTGACGACTCATCCACAGCATGGCTGCTCTGTGGCCGATGATACGTCGCTATGCCGCAGGATGCATGTGACAAAACGCAAAGGCGAAGAGCCTGCGGTGGCCATGCTGTCGAATCCCGAGCCTGCCGCGTTCGTACATGTGACAGAACGTAAAGACGAACGGTCCGAACTAGCCACGATGGCGAATACCGCCCGCGTCGCCTTTGCAGCTGCCACCCCGCGCGGCCACTCGAGGTGGGGAGCGGCAACGAAAACCGGGCGCCACATCCCCCGCATGTGACAATCAGCGCAGACCGTTCCGGGTTAACCGCCGGGGTATCATTAGAATGATGATGAAAGCCTCGCGTGTGCCATTCGACTCAGATGCCCTGCGCGCGAATATCGCCAGCACGGCGCAAACAGTGGTCATCCCCGACCGCTACCTGCCGCTCCTCGACGCCGTGGAGGGACTCCACGGCGTACGCACACCGCTCACCGAAACGCTGGGCGAGTACTTCCATACGTACCGCAACACCGATCTCGTCATCGAGGGCCTGCAGACCATCCTCCTGCGAAACTGGGCCTACCTAGAACGCTCCGAGGATCGCGCCAAGCTGCACGGACTCCTCGCCGAGCTGGCGCTCAAGCTGGCGGAAACGCCGTTGTCCGACACCCAGTTCTCCCTGCTGCTCCGCCAGCTCCTGATGTGGTGTACGGCCGTCCTGAGCGGACAGCATCGCGACACGTACGACGACGGCTTGCGCTCCATCGGCGAGTCGCTGATCACCCTGCTGCCACACCGGCCCATCCCATTCCTCGAGCGAGACGGCCTGCTCCGCAACCTCGTGCAGCGAGCCGCCCACCGCCCCGCGCTGGCCCCGGTCTTCTACGACCTCTACCGGCGCGTCCTCCTCATCAGTTACCGCTGGGTGAACGAACACCTCGACGTCCCTCACTGGGCCACCGTCGAGGAGGCCGAGCTCACCGACGCCGCGGTCATCACCGAGCACTTCGCGTTCCTCTGCCAGGAGTGCGTGGCGACCTTGCGGACTGCCGCTGAGGATGTCCCCGACGAGGAGTTGCTCTCGCCGGAGCTGCCCACCTTCTCCGACGTCATCGACCAGATCATCGACCGGGTCTTCAAGGTCGAGAACCTCGAGGACCGCTTCGCCGTGTGCTTGTACCTCCTCAAGGACGACACCCTCGGCTACCGGCAGAACGAGGTCATGAGCGACCTCCTGGGGGTCGTCAAGCAGCTCTTACAGCCCAATCGGCACATGGACGTGGAGCGGATCCTGAGCCGCCTGACGAGCTTCTTCCGCGACCGCGACGACGAGTTCATCCCCATGCGCTTCCGCTGCTACGAGGCCATCGGCGTGGCGATCGGCGAGGCGGGCAACGTGAAGGCAGCCGACCATCTCGTGGAAGACATCCTCTACTGGCGTTTCCAGTACCCTGATATCCGCGGCGCGACCGACGAGTGGGAAACGGTTGTCAACCCCTACCATCTGCCGAAGATCCGCTGCTGGATGCGGATCATCGAGTCGAACCCCGCCCTGTATGAGCGACTGGCGGCCGCCCTCAACGTCCAGCTGCGACTGGGCGGCGTGTACATCGCCGACACCGACCTCTTCCAGCGCGATGTCACTCGGTTTCTGAACGCCGACATCCGCCCTATCTACTTCGTGGTCAAACAGCTGCTGCGTACACTGCCCGTCTACTTCAACGAAGTCGGTGCGGAGGGTGAGCTACGCGCCGTCTCCACGGAGATCGACGAGATCTGCGCACGGCGCGACACCCTCATGCACTTCCTGCGCAAGCAGTCCCACACGGAGTCGTCGAACCGCCTCGTAGCGTTCAGCCGTGCCATCTTGCAGTACTGGATGACCCTCGACCCCTCGGGACTCGAACCCTTCCTCTCGGCGAACACGCTGGCCGCGGTGTGCGAGGAGCTGGATTGGGCCCAGGGACCCCATCGCGTGCTCCTCGCGATGCGCACGCAGCTTGGCGCGGAGCAAGACGGCGTGTTCATCAACCAGGTGCTCAATCTCCATCCCGACGCGCTCACCACCCGCCTCGGCGAGCTGCCCGCCGACGACGGAGCGGGCAGCGCGATCGACCGGCGGCGCGTCGCCCTCATGGTCCGTACCCACCAGCTACTCGCGCACAAGTACTCGCTCTCCACCGTCGAGGTCAGCGAGGCTGTGAGCAAGCACCTGCGGCTCAACACGAAGACCGCACGGAGGTTCCAGCGCGCCCTCGCTAGCTGGCGGACATACCCCAAACCGGAGACTCGAGACCGCCTCCTGGATGCCGCCCTCGCCGTGCTCGAAGAGCTCCAGGCGATCATCCTCGACCCCACCCCAGCGGCGGCCACCGAGAACATCTACCAGAAACGGCACATCGCCGCCGGCATCCCGTCCATCTACGGCAATTACAGCGAACCGAAGTTCGATGCCCTCGGGCTCTCCTTCCGCGTGGAGAACCTGGTCGGCCGACTGTTCGACGACCTCGCCGCCGAGGGCATCGAGCCCTACGTGACGCGAGACTCTCTGCGCCGTATGGCGACCGCCCTCCAGCGCTTCGAGCGGGCGCTGGGCATCGACGGAGTCGACTCCCGCGCTTTAAATGCCAACTTGCGTCTCCTGCAGGCGAGCTTCAGCAGCCACAACTTCACCTTCCACCAGTATCAGAACGTGTTCCAGTTCCTGGTGCACAGCGTCACCGAGCTCTCCACCAGCTCGATCCTCAGCCACGACCAGATCCTGCACACGGTGCTCACCCACGACACACGGCAGTGTGACCAGCGCGGCATGTCGGTCGACGCGGTCGCGGAGATGGTCCTGCGCGAGGTGCTCGTGTCGGCTCTCGGCATGCAGGCGCTGGACCGGTACGTGGCCGCCGCACTGCGCCAGATCTCCATGCTCAACGGACGCCTCAACAATCAGGCGCTCACCCGGATGATGAACTACGATCCGGAACGCCTGGTCTCGCCGATCCACAAACCGAAGCCGAACACAGACGACCAGATGACGCTCGGCTTCAAGGGCCTGGGCCTCAAGCAAATGGCGCTGTACGGGCACAGAGTCCCTCAGGGATTCATCCTCACGACGGAGCTGTTCGACGCCAGGCCGGCTATGTCGTACCGCCCTCTGTACGACGACACCATTGCGCGGATCCGCCGGGCGCTGTGCCAGCTGGAGCGGCAGACCGGCCTGCGCTTAGGCGACCCCACGCGGGCCTTGCTGCTCTCCATCCGCTCCGGGGCGGCTATCTCTATGCCTGGACTCATGACCACTTTCGTCAACGTCGGCCTCAACGACGAGATCACCGAAGCATTGGCGAGGCAGCCGCAGTTCGCGTGGGCCGCCTGGGACGCTTACCGCCGGTTACTCCAATCGTGGGCCATGTCGGCAGGCATCGACCGCGACTTCTTCGACGCCATCATGAACGAGTTCAAGAGTCGCTATGGGGTAGAACGCAAGCTCGATTTCTCGCCTCAGCACATGCGCGAGATCGCCTACACGTACAAAGAGCGAGCTCGCGAAGGGGGCGTCGTCTTCGTCGACGACCCCTTCCGGCAAGTGGTGGCCTGCGTGCTCAAGGTCCTCGATTCGTGGGACTCATCACACGCACGCATCTACCGCCGCTATCTCGGTGTGGCGGAGGAGTGGGGCACCGCGGTGGTCGTCCAGCGGATGATCTTCGGCAACCTGAGTCGCGAGTCGGGCTCCGGCGTCACCTTCACGCAGAACCCGCTCGAGCCGTACAGCCGCCAGGTACGCCTGTTCGGCGACTTCGCCGTGCAGAGCCAGGGCGACGATGTGGTCGGCGGACTCGTCTTCCCGCTGCCTATTTCCGAGGCGCAGCGGACGGGCAGCCGCATGTACCGCGGCACGGAACACTCGCTGGAGCGGGACTTCCCGGAGGTCTACTGGGAACTGCTCTCGGTGGCGCGCGATTTGGTCGGCGAGCGCGAGTTCGACCCGCAGGAGATCGAGTTCACATTCGAGTCGCCGCTCGCCGAGGACCTCTACGTGCTCCAGAAACGCGCCGTCGTCCAGGAACAGCCGAAGGACGCGGCGTACTTCGATACGTCGTCGCCCAACTACGGCGTGCCCGTGGCGATGGGGATGGGCGTAGCTGGCGGGGCATACTCCGGCCGCGTGGCAGTCAGTGCGGAGCAGATCGATCGGTTGCTGGCCGAGATGCCCAACGAGCCCGTGGTGCTCTTGCGCCCCGACACCGTGCCGGAGGACATCGCCCTCATCGCCCGGGTCGAGGCGATCCTCACGGCCCGCGGCGGATCGACATCGCACGCCGCCGTGACCGCCAAGCGCCTGGGCAAGACCGCGGTGGTGGAGTGCGTCGATCTCGAGGTCATCGAGAGCCAGGGGATCGCGCGGCTCGCGGGAAACGAGCTGCGCGCCGGCGACTGGCTCTCCATCGATGGCCGCACGGGTAACATCTTCCTGGGGCGCATCCCCATCTTGGCGCAACCGACCATACACGACGCATCCTGAGAGGACTCGCCACACTGGACGAGATGGAGTACATCGGCCGCCGCGTTCTGGCCGGCCGCACGCGAGCCCGCGTTGTTCTGAACGACGCGCCCAGCTACCATGCCCTACGGACGAGGTCATACCTGGGAGCGACCGTCGTCACGGCCGGCGCAGCGCCGCCATCTCGGCGAGTTCGCCCAGTTCTCGAGAGGAAGAGAGGCCACGTGAGGCCGGGTGTCTACACGGGAGGAGATCGCAGGCGATGAGCGCGCAACGCACGCTGGGCATCAACGGGCTAGGCCGTATCGGCAAGCTGACGCTCTGGTACCACCTGGGGCGAAAGGAGTTCGACCGCATCGTGGTCAACGTCGGCCGAACGGTGGGAACATCGCTCGAGTCGATCGCTCAGTACATCTCCAAAGACAGCACCTACGGCCCACTCCACCGCTTCCTCTACGGGCAGGGTGGCGTCCGCGATATCCAGGTCGTGGACGAGGAGCAGGGCATCATCAGCGCGTATGGCAAGCAGATCGTCGTGCTGCGCGAGGCGCGCAACCCGAGTAGTATCCCCTGGAGAGAACACGGTGTCTCGCTCGTCGTCGAGTGCACGGGCAAGTTCCGCGACCCGTACGCCGAAGCAGACGGCAGCAAGGGAACGCTCCGCGGTCACCTCGCCGCCGGAGCGCGCATCGTCGTCCAGAGCTCCGCCTTCAAGAGCAAGCAGAAAGGCGCTCCACTGCCGGACGACACCGCGATGTTCATCAACGGGATCAATCAGTACCAGTTTGAGCCCGGTACTCACAAGCTGGTCTCGGCGGCGTCCTGTACTACTACGGCGCTCGCCCACATGATGCGTCCGCTGCTCGACCGCGACCTCACCCGCCACATGATCACCGCCGGCATGAGCACGGTGCACGCGGTCACCAACTCGCAGCCGCTGCTGGACGCCGTCCCCGGCAGCGGCGCCACGGACCTGCGCAAGAAGCGCGGAGCCCTCGGCAACGTGATCATCACGTCCACCAACGCTGCCGCTGCCCTCGAACAGGTCATGCCCGAGATCGCACGCATCGGCTTCATGGCCGACTCCGTGCGCATCCCCACCACGACCGTCAGCCTGATCATCCTAAACGTCACCTTCCAGACCGAGGCCATGCCCGACGGCAGCGTGTCCCTGAGTCGCGACGCCATCAACGCGATCTACCGCGAGGCCGCTGAGGGCGAGGCACGCGGGCTCCTCAAGTACAGCGATGAGCAGAACGTGTCCACCGATATGCTGGGCGAGAACGCCGCCGTGGTCATCGAGGGCGTAGAGACGCACACGCGCACCGGTTTCGTAGATTTGCAGCTTCCCGCGCAGACGCCGGGAGCAACCGCCCAGCCGCAGACGGTCCGCGTGCCCCTCACGCACGTCAAGATCTTCGGCTGGTACGACAACGAGATGGGTAGCTACACCTACCGCCTGGGCGAGCTAACCGAGCACGTGGCAAAGAGCATGTAACCATGCGTAACGGCGCGACGGGCGGTCGCCCGTCGCGCCACCCCTCCCTTCGCGCACGGCCGGTACAGCCCGCCATGCTACCTGGACATGCGGTACAAGTACCGTGGAACACCGGTTCCAGGAGGACAACGCTCCGTGGTGCGAGCGCTCGTTCAGTCCTGTAATCTAGATGCTGGGCCCGCCAGGACGTTTCAGTTGCGGCATTGCGCCCCCTCTTCGGCGTCCGTCGTAGGGCGTCTAGACCACTTGTACAACCCCGTGCGCGAGCCGGCAGAACTCGCGCGGCGTGCGAAGTGAGGAGAGAACGGCATGGCGCTTAAGACTCCCGAGGAGTACATCCAAAGCATCGCCGACCTCGGCTTGGAGATCTACATCTTCGGCAAGAAGGTCGAGGACTACACCAATCACCCCATCATCAGGCCAAGCCTCAACTGCCTGGCGATGACGTACGAGCTCGCGGCACAGCCCGAGTACCAAGACCTCATGCTGGCCACCAGCCACCTGACCGGCAAGAAGATCAACCGGTTCGCGCACATCCACCAGTCCCCCGAGGACCTCATCAAAAAAGTCCAGATGCAGCGCTTGCTGGGCCAGAAGACCGGCTCGTGCTTCCAGCGCTGCGTCGGCATGGATGCCCTGAACGCCGTCTACTCGGTAACCTACGAGATCGACCAAGCGAAGGGCACCGACTACTACCAGCGCTTTCGCTCCTACGTCGAGTACATCCAGAACAACGATCTGACCGTCGACGGCGCCATGACCGACCCCAAGGGCGACCGCGGCCTACCACCTCATCAGCAATCTGACCCCGACCTGTACGTGCACATCGTCGAGCGCCGCGCCGACGGCATCGTGGTGCGAGGTGCCAAGGCCCACCAGACCGGTGCCTGCAACTCACACGAGGCGCTCATCATGCCCACCGTGGCCATGCGCGAGGGCGACGAGGATTACGCCGTGTGCTTCAGCACGCCGGCCAATGCACCCGGCATCACCTACATCTACGGGCGCCAGAGTTGCGACACGCGCAAGCTCGAGGGTACCGAGCTCGACGTCGGCAACAAGCGTTTCGGCGGCCAGGAAGCGCTGATGGTCTTCGACAACGTGTTCGTCCCCTGGGATCGCGTCTACATGGCTGGCGAGATCGAGTTCAGCGGCGCCCTGGTGGAACGTTTCGCGGGCTACCATCGCCAGAGCTACGGCGGCTGCAAGGTCGGCGTAGGCGACGTGCTCATCGGCGCCGCCGCCCTGGCCGCCGACTACAACGGCGTCGCCAAGGCCAGCCACATCAAAGACAAGCTCGTGGAGATGAACCATCTCAACGAGACCCTCTTCTCCTGCGGTGTCGCCTGCTCCGCCATGGGCTTCAAGACAGCTGCTGGCAACTACCAGAGCGACCTGCTGCTGAGCAACGTCTGCAAACAGAACATCACGCGCTTCCCCTACGAGATCACGCGGCTGGCCGAAGATATCGCCGGCGGGCTCATGGTCACCATGCCCTCGGAATCCGATTTCACCGACGAGAAGATCGGCCCCATCGTGCGCAAGTACTTCGCCGGGCAGTGCGACGTGCCCACCATGGATCGTATGCGCGTGCTGCGGCTCATCGAGAACCTCACGCTCGGCACTGCAGCGGTGGGCTACCGCACCGAGAGCCTGCACGGCGCCGGCTCGCCCCAAGCGCAACGGGTGATGATCGCCCGCCAGAGCAACCTCAACCACAAGAAGGAGCTCGCCAAGGTGTTGGCCGGTGTAGGGAAAGAGCTGCCACAGAGCTGCCCCGGCCAGCGTGACGTCGCCGCGGTGCGGCCCTAGGCCACTGGCACACGGAGATCCGCCAACCGAATCATGGGCAGAGACGCTCGCGACAGACGGCCGCAGAACCTTGAGGTTCGCTTCTGCGGCGGCTGTAACCCCTCTATCGACCGTATCGCGGTCGCTGACGAGGTTCGCAACCAGCTCGATTCGAACGAGCGAGCCGAGGCGACGCTGTTCATCTCCGGCTGCCAGCGCGCCTGCGCCTCCCAGCATCAACTTCGCATCGACGATCGCGCGGCGGTCGTGGTCGCCGGCGAATACGTCGACGGCCGGCCGGCCACCGCACCTCGTATCTCCGTCACCGTTATGGAGCGGCTGCGCGCGTGCCGCGGAACAGCGAAAGGATGATGACCCATATGGATTGGACCGACGAGTACAGGAAGAAGGTGGTCTCCGCGGCCGAGGCCCTCAAAGTGGTCAAGTCGGGCGACCGCGTGGTATTCGCCCACGCCAGCGGCGAGCCGCTCGATCTGGTCGACGCGCTGGTGACCCGCGCGCCCGAACTGCAGAGCGTGGAGATCGTCCATATGGTCGCCATGGGCAAGGGCGAGTACGCCAAGCCCGAGTACGCGGACAGCTTCTACCACAACTCGGTGTTCGTGGGGCCCACCACGCGCGACGCCGTCTACGCTGGCCGCGGCGACTACACACCCACCTTCTTCCACGAGATCCCCGATCTCTTCCTCAAGGGCTACCTGCCGCCAGACGTGGTCCTGGTCCATCTCTCGCCGCCCGACAAGCACGGCTTCTGTTCCTTCGGTATCTCGGTTGACTACACCAAGCCGGCGGCGTCGGTCGCCAAGACGGTCATCGCCCAGGTGAACCCCAACATGCCGCGCACTCACGGCGACTCGTTCATCCACATCAGCAAGCTCGACTACATCGTCGAGAGCGAGCAGCCGATCATCGAGCTCCAGCCACCCAAGATCGGTCCGGTGGAAGAGGCCATCGGCCGCCATATCGCCGGGCTCGTCGACGACGGCGCCTGTCTGCAGTTGGGCATCGGCGGCATTCCCGACGCCGTGCTGCTGTTCCTGCACGAGAAAAACGATCTCGGCATCCATACCGAGATGTTCAGCGAGGGCGTCGTCGATCTCTCCAACGAGGGCGTGGTCACCAACGCGCGCAAGAACATCCATCGCGACAAGATGGTCGCCACCTTCCTCATGGGCACCCGGCGGCTGTACGACTTCGTCGACGACAACCCCATGGTCAACATGTTCCCGGTGAGCTATACCAACGACCCCTACGTCATCGGCCAGATCGACAACATGGTGTCCATTAACTCCGCGCTGCAGGTCGACCTCATGGGCCAAGTTGTGGCCGATACCATGGGCCCCATGCAATTCACGGGGATCGGCGGTCAGGTCGACTTCGTACGCGGCGCGGCACGGAGCAAGGGCGGCAAGGCGATCATCGCTTTGCCCTCGACCGCTAAGAAGGGCACGGTCTCGCGCATAGTAGCCAAGGTCGCCGACGGCGCCGCAATCACCACCATGCGCGCCGACGTCGACTACGTTGTAACCGAACACGGCGTCGCACACCTGCGAGGTAAGACGCTGAGCGAGCGAGCCCACCTGCTCCTCGACATCGCGGATCCGGCCTTCCGCGACCAGATCATCGAGGACTGCAAGAGCCTCAAGGGCGAGGGCCTGTTCTGCGGGTTTCAAGCCCGCCGGCGCGCAGCTCTGAAGGACAAACCGTGACTCGCACACCGCCTGTCGTATTCCACGTCGTCCAGGGAAGAGGCGCCACGTCGGCGCCCACGAGCTAACCAAAGGGAGGCAATGTCAGAATGGATATGAACGTGCGCACCTTCCTCGCGCCACGCACCATCATCACCGGACCCAACTGCGTCGCACAGCTCGGCGCCGAGGCCAAAAAGCTCGGTGCCAGCAAGGTCCTCATCGTCACCGATCCCGGTGTCAGCGCGGCCGGGATGGTCGACCGCGTGCAGAAGCCGATCGTCGACGCTGGTCTGCAGGTGGGCGTGTACGACAAGTGCGTACCTGAGCCGCCGATGCGCAGTGTGCTCGATGCAGCCGGCATCTGCGAACAGGGCGGCTACGACGCCATCGTCGCTTTCGGAGGCGGCTCCGCCATGGACACCGCCAAGATGGTCGCCATCCTCCCCGGTACCGGTAAGGGCGTAGAGGACTTCGTCGGCGTCGACCTGGTCCCCAAGCCCGGCCTGCCGGTGATCGCCATCCCCACCACCGCGGGGACGGGATCAGAGGTCACCAAGGTGGCTATCTTCGCCAACGAGAAGCTCAATGTGAAGCAGGGCGTGAGCAGCCCGCACCTGGTGCCGAACGTCGCCCTGGTGGACCCGCTGCTCACCATCAGCTGCCCGCCGAAGGTGTCGGCCGCTTCCGGCCTCGACGCCCTCATCCACAACATCGAGGCCTTCACATCCGTGAACGCCACGCCGATCACCGACATGTACGCCCTCGACGGCATCCGGCTGATCGCCAAGAGCATCCGTACCGCCGTGTATCAGGGCACCAATGTCCAGGCGCGCTATGAGATGGCGCTGGGCGCCCTCTACGGCGGCCTCTCGTTCGGCAACGCCGGTGTGACGGCCGTGCACGCCCTCTCGTACCCCATCGGCGGCCGCTTCCACGTTCCCCACGGCGACGCGAACACCCTCATGCTGCCGTGGGTCATGGAGTTCAACATGCTCGGCTGTCTCGAGAAGTTCGTGGAGATCGGCCAAGCGATGGGACTGCACGTCGCCGGCCTCACGCCACGCGAGGCGGCGCAGGCGACCGTCGAGGCGCTCAAGCAGCTCGCCCAGGACCTTGAGGTCCCTCAGTACCTGAGCGATGTGAACATCCCGGAGAGTGCCATCGAGGAGCTCGCCGACGGCGCCATGGGGCAAACGCGCCTGCTCGTAAACAACCCGCGCAGCCTGACGCGCGAGGACGTGATCGAGATCTACAAGCGCTGCGCCGTGCGCCCAGACGAGTGTAACTAGGCATCGCGGAGAGTGGCAATGAGTTGGGGGGGGGGGGGGGGGGGGGGCGCGGTTCGGACGAGCGCCCGCCCCCAACTCATTCGTCCTTCTGCGGCCGTAGCCTCAGCGGGCAAGCCGTTCGACGAGGCGGCAGATGATCTCGCCCGCCCGTTCGACGGCCAGATCGTCGACGTCGAGGTGTGTCACGAGACGAAGCGTCCACTCGCCCTCGTCCAGACAGAGTACCCCGGCGTCGGCCAGCCGCGCCGCCAGCTCGGCGGCGCGCCTGCCCGTGCCGCGCGTACCCACGTAGACCATGTTCGTCTGCACGCGCTCCACATCGACGGATAGCCCCGGTGCCTGCGCAAGACGATCGGCCAGCGCGCGGCAGCGACGGTGGTCGTCGGCCAGCCGCTCGATGTTGTGCTCCAGCGCGTACAGACCGGCGGCAGCCAGGATGCCGGCCTGCCGCATGCCGCCGCCGAATACCTTGCGCGCCCGCGCCGCGCGACGGATGAAGTCCCGGTCCCCAACGACCAGCGACCCGACGGGAGCGCCCAGACCCTTCGACAGACACACGCTGATCGAGTCACACGGCGCAGTGATGTCGGCCAGCGGCACCCCGCTAGCCACGTGCGCGTTCCATATGCGCGCCCCGTCCAGGTGCAGAAGCAGCCCGTGACGGTCGCAGAAGGCTCGTACCTGATGGATCTTCTCGAGGGGGTACACCAGGCCGCCACAGTGGTTGTGCGTGTCCTCCAGGGCGACCACGCGCGTACGAGCGAAGTGAACGTCGTCGTCGCGGTGAACGTGTTCCTCCATGGCGGCCACGTCCAGCGTGCCGTCGGCGCTATCGAAACAGCGGAGCTGGAGGGAAGAGAGTACCGCGGCACCGCCCTGCTCGTAGTAGATCACGTGCGCCTGCGCGTGCAGGAAGACCTCGTCGCCGCGGCGAGTGTGCGCGTGCAGAGCAGCCTGGTTGGCCATGGTCCCCGAGGGCATGTATAGCGCCGCCGGCTTGCCCAGCAGCTCCGCCACGCGCTGCTGTAACAGCAGGACGGTTGGGTCGTCGCCGAGCACGTCGTCGCCGACCTCGGCTGCCATCATCGCTTGGCGCATCTCCGCGTTCGGCTTCGTCACCGTATCGCTGCGGAGATCGATTGGTCGCTCATCCATAGTGTCCTCGCCCTCTGTTCACTCGCACGCACCCCCGCTTATACCACGCTCCACCGACCGCACGTGGCGCGAACACTCGCCGGCCGCGACAGCCGGGGGTAACCGGTGACATCTCCACTCTGTCGCCAGCGACGACACCGTACCGCGTTCGCGCGGACGCGCCGAGCGCGTTCCAGGAGCAGACGAGCGCGAGGCCCGTGAACAACAGCAGTTCACGAGCGAGCGGCATGGGGAGCCACAGCAGCTCCACCTGCGCCCGCAGCTCTCCCCACACGTTCAGTTCCCGCGGCCAGTGAAGCCCGAACGGCGAACCGTCGACACTCCTGCCGATGGCGAGGGCATCGCTCTCCGCCTCATTGGGGATCTTGCCAGGGTAATCCACCCAGATGTGGTCGAACGACATCTTCAGCTCGTGGGGGATGCCCTTCACGCTGAAGATGCTGGCGAGCACAACGGCACGGCTCTCGCAGTCGCCCGCCCCCCGGCGCAGCACCTCGGCCGTGGTCGGAAAATACCACGGCACGCCCTCGGTGCTCCAATCGTACGCGTATGGCACAACCCTCTGCTTGACGATCTGCTCGATCCGCTGCGGCGAGTCCGGCAGCCGGTCGGCCAACTCCGCCACCGCCGCCGGGTCGAGCTCGATGTGGCGCAGGTTCTGGATGCTCCTGCCGAGCACGAGTGGGTTCGGGTAGAGCGAGAGCAGCAGCCACGTAAGCGCCACGAACAGGAGGCCACCCCGTGAGACTCTGGCCGCGGAACGGCTCCGCGATCGATCAGACCTGCCCACGAGCGACATGCTCCTCCGCCTCAGAACAATCTCCCGAACCAGCCACCGATGTCGCGGAACACCTCGCCCGCCTTGTGCCACGTCCGCTGAAGCAGGCCTTCTCGCTCGTCTCCTCCACTCCACGTGTCCCAGAGACGGTACCGCAGTCTGGTCTCCCAACTGGCGACGGGGATCGCTCGCTCCGCGAGCAATACCCGTCGCCCGCGCTGCTGTCCGTCGACTGCGTAGACGACCTCGCCCAGCGCCGCGGCGGACGCCACGGGCAACGTGGCTACCGGCGGCGCGGTGACGGTCTTGGTGACGGCAGCACCCGGTGGCAGCTCCACGCTGAACGCCTCCCCGAGTGTGAGTTTGAGCGGCGCTCGCGCGTATGGAACGGCGAGCCGGACGAGCGGGCTACCCGCTCGCGGCGAAGACCAGGTACGGTAGAGGGAGCGGCCGTACCGGTACAACCGCAGAGCCACGCGATCACGCGTTTGCGGATCGGGAGATCCCAGAACCGTCACGATGATGTGCTCCCCCTCGTAGCATCCGGCGGAGACGAGGCATGACTCGGCCTTGTCTGTATACCCCGTCTTCACCCCGTAGACCCACGACCGGTTGGCGCGCAGAAAGGAGTCGGTGGTCCGCACGCGCAACATCCCGCCATCCGCCTTGGGCAGCCGCACGCTGGTGAGGGCAACGTACTGGGCGAAGCGCTCGTCGGCCAGAGCGACCGCCGCCAAGCGAGTGAGGTCGCGCGCCGTGGTGTAGTGGCCGGGAGCATCCATACCGTGCGCATTGGCGAAGTGGGTGTCCGAGAGGTCCAGCAGCCGGGCGGTGCGGTTCATGCGCTCGACAAAGGCTGCCTCGCTGCCATCCACAGCCACGGCAAGCGCCCGCGCGGCGTCGTTGGCGCTGGCCACCAGCAGCGCCTGGAGGAGCTGTTCCACGCGCAGACGCTGGCCCTCTTTGAGGCCGACGCTCGACTCGTCCCAGCGCAGGTCTAAGACACCGATGCGCACCACCTGCTCCAAGTCCACGCCGCTGTCGAGCGCCGCCTTGGCCGTCATGATCTTGGTGGTGGATGCCATGGGCAGCCGCCGGTCCGCGTGCCACAGGTACAAGAACCGGCCGGTGGTACGGTCCATGACGGCCGCCGCGTCGCAGTCGAGCGCCGGCGGCGAGGCGGCGGCCGGCGGCGGGCCCATCGCGGCGGCGAGACAGCACAGCAGAACGGCGAGCAGCATCGTCGCGATCCGCTGGGAGATGCGGGTATGCAGGTAAAAAGACCGGGAACACATGCTGGGGCCTAGTGTATACTTGCGCGCCATGGAGATGAACCGGCAGACGCTTGGCCAACGCGTCTCCGTCACCCTCTGGGCCAAGCAGTACCTCGTCTTCTTCGCTATCGCCCTCTCCGCCATCGACTTCACCGTGTGGGCGACGGCCCTCTGGTTGGCATACGGCGATACCGTGGATGCCCCGCTGGTGGCCAGAGGATCGCTCCTGCAAGCCATACTCCATGGCCCGTCAGCGGTGCTCGTGACGCTCGTGATCGCGAGTCTCGCGCTCACGGCCTGGCTGCGAGCCGGTTACATTCGTTCCGTGGTCGGCTCGCTCCACTTCGCCCCGCGCGGCGGCGCGCAGTGGCTGAGCCTCTTCGGCCTGCTCGTGATCACCGAGGCCATCAATTGGGGCGCCAGCGTTGGCTATCGAGCAGCTGGGTCCTCCGAGTTGCTCAACGCCTTGATCTACATCCCTCTGCTGGCGATCGGTTTCGTCCTGCTGTACGCGGACTATGCGATCGTGATCACCGGCTTGAACCCCCTGGCCGCCATCAGGCGATCGTGGCTCTCCGCCCGGCGAACCTGGTTCGTCTCGTTCGTGGTACTCCTCGGCGTCTCTCTCATCCTGAACACGATCGCCATCCTTCTCGGCGAACAGCTCAGTGGCCGCTTCGTCGACGCGCTCCCCCTGCTCGTGGCATACGTGCTGACCGTGGGCACGGTGAGCTTCTTCGCCGATGTGACGTTGATTATCGCCTACATCGACGCGATCGAACGCGGCAAGATCCCCTCAGGCGAGTTGTAACCCGGCGACGGCTACTCCCATTCGATGGTGCTCGGCGGCTTGCTGCTGATGTCGAGCACCACACGGTTGACCTCGGCGACCTCGTTGATGATGCGACTGCTGATCCGCTCGAGGAGGTCGTAGGGCAGCCTCGCCCAGTCGGCCGTCATGGCATCTTGGCTTGTGACCGCGCGCACCACGATGGGGTAGCCGTAGGTGCGCTCGTCGCCCTGAACGCCGACGCTGCGAATAACCGGCAGGATGGCGAAGCTCTGCCAGAGCTCGCGAGAGAGGCCCGCGGCGCGGATCTCCTCCTGCAGGATGGCGTCGGCGCGCTGCAGGATATCCACGCGCTCGCGGGTGATCTCGCCGATGATGCGGATACCCAGGCCGGGGCCAGGGAACGGCTGCCGCCAGACGATGCGCTCCGGCAGCCCCAGCTCCTCGCCCACGGCCCGTACCTCATCTTTGAAGAGCAGCCGCAACGGCTCGACCAGCTCAAACCCCATCTTCTCCGGCAAGCCACCCACGTTGTGATGGCTCTTGATCTTGGCAGCCTGCCGCGTACCGCTCTCGATGACATCGGAATAGAGCGTGCCCTGGACCAGGAATCGGGCGTCCACGAGCTTGGCGGCCTCTTCCTCGAAACAGCGGATGAACTCCTCACCGATGATCTTGCGCTTGCGCTCCGGATCGGTAACCCCCACCAGCTTGTTCAAGAACCTGTCTCGCGCGTCCACCGCGATCAGCGGCACGCCGAACGTCTCGCCGAACATGTCGACGACCTGCTGTGCCTCGTTGAGACGCATCATGCCCTGATCGACGAACACGCAGGTGAGCCGCTCGCCGATGGCCCGATGGACCAGCAGCGCCGCCACCGATGAGTCGACGCCGCCAGACAAGCCGAGGACGGCCTTGCCTTCGCCAACCTGCTCGCGAATGCGACGCACCTGCTCTTCGATAATCGAGGCTGGGGTCCAGTTCGGCGCGCACCCACACCCCTTGAACAGGAAATTGCGCAGCACGTCTGTGCCCTTCGGCGTGTGCACCACCTCGGGATGGAACTGCACACCGAACAGGCCCCGCTGCCGGTCTTCCATAGCGGCGACCGGCGCGCCGCCGCTGGTGGCCAGCACCCGAAAACCCGCCGGCGCGCCGGTAACGCAGTCGCGATGGCTCATCCAGCACTGCTCTTCGGCCTCGAGGCCGTCGAGCAGCAGGCCGCGCTCGGTCACAGACAGCGTCGTCTTACCGAATTCGCTGGTGCCCGTCGGGGAGACGGTCCCGCCGAGCTCCCGCGCGAGGTACTGCATGCCGTAGCAGATACCGAGCACCGGGATGCCGAGCTCGAAGAGCGCCTTGTCGACCCGCGGCGCATGATCCACGTACACACTCATGGGTCCGCCGGAGAGGATGATGCCCTTGGGCTTGCGGGCAACGATGTCGGCGATCGGCGTATCGTGCGGGATGAGTTGGGAATACACGTGCAGGTCCCGTACACGGCGGGCGATGAGCTGCCCGTACTGTGCCCCGAAGTCCAGCACCAAGACGGTATCGAAACCCGCATCGGGTGCGTGAACGATCTGCGTGGGTTTGGTCGGCGTCACTCCCGTCTCCTCCCCGCCGCGCGCGGGCATCAGCCCATGCCGACGTCTTGCTCTTTCTGCAGCTTTTTCCCCTCGGTCATGAGCGCCGGCGCGACCATGACCTCGGCTTTCTGGAACTCTGGGATACTGGCGTAGCCGCACGTGGCCATGCTGGTCTTGAGGGCGCCGAACAGGTTGAGCGTGCCGTCGTTTTCGTGCGCCGGCCCGAGCAAGATCTCCTCGATGGTGCCCTTGACGGCCTCCTTGACGCGCGTGCCGCGCGGCAGCTCGGGATGGAAGGTGGCCATACCCCAATGGAAGCCACGGCCCGGCGCCTCGGCCGCGCACGCCAGCGGCGAGCCGACCATGACGGCGTCGGCGCCCAGGGCGATCGCCTTGGCGATGTCGCCACCCGTGCGCATGCCCCCGTCGGCGATGACGTTGCAGTGCACGCCGGTCTCCAGGAGATGCTGAATGCGCGCGGCGGCGGCATCCGCGATAGCGGTGGCCTGCGGTACACCGATGCCGAGCACGCCACGCGTGGTGCACGCGTGACCCGGACCGACGCCAACCAGAACGCCCACGGCTCCAGTGCGCATGAGGTGCAGCGCGGCGGCATACGACGCGCAGCCGCCGACGACCACCGGCACGGGCACGTCGGCGATGAACTCCTTCAGATTCAGCGGTGTCGTCGTGCTGGAGACGTGCTCGGCGGAGACGACCGTACCCTGGATGACCAGGATATCGAGGCCGGCCTCGAGGGCCGTACGGCAGTACCGCTGCACGTGCTGCGGCGTGAGCGCGGCCGCGGCCACCACGCCACTCGCCTTGATCTCGCGGATGCGGCGGCCGATCAGTTCCTCCTTGAGAGGCTGCGCGTAAATCTCCTGCATGCGTCGCGTAGCCGTCTCACTGGGCAGCGCCGCGATCTCGTCGAGCATGGCGTCGGCATCTTCATAACGCGTCTGGATACCTTCGAGGTTCAGCACCCCGAGGCCGCCGAGCTTGCCGATGAGCCCAGCCATGCGGGGGTCGACCACACCGTCCATGGCGGAGGCCAGCAACGGGAGCGCGAACTCGTGTTCACCGAGCCGGAAACCGATGTGGACGTCGTCGACATCGCGAGTACGGCGGCTGGGGACGATGGCGATATCGTCGAACCCGTAGGCGCGCCGCCCTTTCTTGCCGCGACCGATCTCTACTTCCATGGCATCCTCCTCAGCAAACGGGCGATGAATCTGCGCGACGCGGCCGGTCGGCTTATCTCCGCACGACCACGTTGGAGATAAACAAAAGACCCGGCACATTGGTGCCTGGGTCCATGCCACCTGCGGGCGGGCTCTTTCTCCGACTCGGGGCTGCCTCCCAAGTGCAGTGGATGCTACCAGACCACGCGCGCCCGTCGCAACAGGCCGAGGCGCGCGAACAGGGTCCTTCGTCGCGAGCGCGAATTGAGCGCCAGAGATGCACGTGCCGCCCACATCCATGCGCCACTCGCATCCGGAGGTCGTACTCGCGTGACCCAGCAGTTGCTCATCTTCTGCACGGTAGCTCTCTTCGCCTGGTCCTTTGGCCTGGTGGTGTTCACCGTCGCCATGCGCGCCATCACGGCCTGGCGCCGCCGGCGCTGGCAGCGCGGAGAGGATACCTGGCGAAGCCCGGTCGAGGCATTCGTCCTCAACGACACACCGCTCCCGGCGTCCTCGCGCAGCGGGCGACGAGTAATCCGCGAGATGCTCCTGCGCTACCTGGCGGTACTCCATGGCGAGGAGGCCAAGCGGATCGTCGCGTATCTCGAGGGCAGCGGCTCTGTGGCAGCTGCCGTGCAGCAACTGCGCGCGCGCAACCGCTGGCGCCGCGTGGCAGCCGCGAGTCAGCTTGGACGCATGCGCTCGCAGCTCGCCGTGCAGCCGCTGATCACCGCGCTTCACGACGAGAGCGAAGACGTGCGGACCGTGGCCGCCAGGAGCCTGGCGGCGATCGGACGCCCCGAGGCCGTCCACGCTCTCGCCACCGCGCTCGGCGACCAGTCACGATGGACGGCCTCCCGCGTCGCCGCCGACTTGGTGGAGATGGGCTCCTTCGCCGTCCCCACCCTCCTCGAGATCGTCGGCGGCGAGAAGAAGGAGGCCGCCGTGAGCGCCGTCCGCGTGCTCGGAGAGATCCGCGACCCGCGGGCGGTGCCTTCCCTGGCCGAGATCCTCCAGAGATCAGGCGATCTCAACATGCGCGCCCAGGCCGCCCGCGCTTTAGGGAAGATCGCCAGTCTGCAGGCTACCGAGCGTTTGCGCACCGCCCTGACCGACGACGCATGGCAGGTGCGCGCCCAGGCCGCCACGGCCCTGGGCGCACTCGGCGACCCAAAGAACGTGGACATCCTCACGGCGGCCATCGCGGACCACAGCTGGTGGGTACGGCGTAACTGCGCCGAGGCTCTGGGGCGTCTGGGCACCGCGGGCGGGCAGGCGCTGCTGCTCCTCTCGACGTCGCCCGATCGCTACGTCCGCGACCGCTGCCTCGCCGTGCTCGAGGAGCTCGAAGCCGCCGCCGACACCGGTCGACAACCGGCTGTACGGAGAACCTCGTGAGCACCTTCCTGTTCATCGTCAGCGCCTGCTTCCTCGGCTACTTCCTCCTGCTCGACCTGTGCTACGCACTCCTCTTCATGATCTCGTTCCTGGAGTCCGGACGGCACATGCGACGCGTGGCGTTCGGCGATCGGCGGAAGATGATCACCTCTCCCTTCGTCCCGCCGATCTCCATCATCATCCCCGCCTACAACGAAGAGGAGTGCATCGTCGACTCCGTCGATGCCCTGCGTCTGCTGGAGTACAGCCAGTTCGAGATCGTGGTCGTCGACGACGGCTCCACAGACCGTACCCTGGCGCGACTCACCGAGGCCTACCAGCTCACGGTCAGCCACCAGCCCCTCCGCATGCGCGTGCCCTGCCAGCCGATCGAGCGCGTGTTCACCTCCCAGCGCATACCGAATCTGGTCGTCTTGACGAAACAGAACGGCAACGGCAAATCGGACGCCGTGAACGCCGGTATCAACGCTTCGCGCTATCCGCTGCTGTGCGTGAGCGACGCCGATGCCGTGCTGGAGAAGGACGCTCTGGAGCGCGTGGTGCGACCCTTCCTCGAACGCCCGCGGGAGACCATCGCCGCCGCCGGCATCGTCCGTATCGTCAACGGATGCAGCATACGGAGCGGGCGGGTGACCGAAGTCCGCGCCCCGCGCAACCCCTTGGCGGCCCTGCAAACCCTCGAGTACCTGCGCGCCTTCCTCGCCAGCCGAACCGCCTGGAGCCGGCTGGGGGCGCTCTTCCTCGTCTCGGGCGCCTTCGGGCTGTTCCGCACGGACGCCGTGGTAGAGGTCGGTGGCTTCTCCACAACCACGCTCGGAGAGGATCTAGAGCTCATCCTCCGCCTGCACCACCACTTCAGAGAGCGGCGGCGGCACTACCGGGTGGTATTCATCCCCGACCCCGTGGTGTGGACGGAAGCCCCCGAGACGTTCGCGGCGCTGCGCAATCAGCGCGACCGCTGGCATCGCGGCCTCCTGGAATGCCTGTGGCGCTACCGCGATATGACCCTGCGCCCACGCTACGGCTTGCTCGGCTGCGTCGCCCTCCCTTACCTCTGGCTCTTCGAAGTCGGTGGCCCTCTGGTAGAGACCCTCGGCTATGCGATCGTTCTCGTGAGCGCCATCGTGGGGGTCCTCAACGCTCCCTTCCTGCTCCTCTTCGTGCTCTTGGCGATGGCCTTCGGCGTCGCCCTCTCCCTGTCCGCCCTGCTCATGGACGAGGTGCGCTTGGGTCGCGGGCAGCCAGTCCGAGACGTCGCCATGTTGGCCTGCTACGCCGTCCTGGAGAATCTCGGCTATCGCCAGCTCCTGGCGATCTGGCGTTTCGCCGTCACTGTGCAGGTGTTGCGAGGCAAGAAGGGGAGCTGGGGCGCTATGCCACGCCGTGGTTTCCAGCAGGATTGAACAGTCCGACGCGAAGCTGAGGGCGGAACCCTGACTTGCCACGCAACCGGGAGTGCGCGAAGAGCTTGGGCTACGCCTGCCGCGCCAGCAGCGCCCGAATGCGCGCGCGCAGCTCAGCGATCTTGAAGGGCTTGGTAACGTAGTCGGACACACCCAGATCAAACCCAGAGACGATGTCCGACTCCGAGCCGCGTGCGCTGACGATCAGAACGGGGATGCGCGCCGTCGCCGGTTCGTCGCGCAGGTGAGCGACCACTTCGAAGCCCGTCAGACGTGGCATCATCACATCGAGCACGACGAGGTCGACGCGACGCTGGCGGCAGTGCTCCAGCGCCTCGTGGCCGTCGGCCACTGCATCGACCACGTACCCCTCAGCTTCGATCACACAGCGCAGGAGACTCCGCACGTCGGGATCGTCCTCGGCGACCAGCACGCGAGGGGGTGTAGCCGCGTCGGTCGGCTGCTGGGCCTGAGAGGCCTGCAGCCTGGCGCGAGCCGCATCGCCCGCCTGCGTGATGGGTTCCGTGAGCATGCCGCGTGCCGCCCCCTTCGCCACTCGGAATCGTGCTTCTACCGCTGAGGATACGAAGAGAGTATCGGCGGATCGCTAACGCGACTTGACAGCACCCCTCGGGGTCGCCGCCGGTCCGCCGCACGGAACGCCGCCTGCGAGCACCTCCGCCAGCGCGCGGGACCGAGCTGCCGCCGCTACGAGGACTGCAGCTCGACGACGGCCGTGGTGGGGTAGATGCGCTCCACTTCGGCGGCGTCGAACACCGCCGCGCCCGAGCGCTGCGTATTCGCGGCCGCGCAGGCCAGCCCCCAGCGCAGGCAATCGGTGACCTCCGCGCGCTGGAAGCGGTGCGCCAGGAACCCGCCCAGGAACGCGTCGCCCGAGCCGACGGTGCTGACGACGTTGCCCTGACGCGGCACGGTGGCTTTGAAGACGCGGTGGCCACGCCCGCGGCGGATGCGCGCGTAGCAGCCCTCGCGCGACTTGATGACGGCGTTCTGCGCACCGAGCTCGCAGATGAGGCCGGCAGCCTCGACGATGTCTTCCTCGCCACTGAACTCGTGCCCCACCAGATCCTCGGCCTCGCGGATGTTGGGCGTTACCAGGTAGGGCTTGCCGCGCACGCCCAAGCGGAGCGGCTCGCCATAGGTATCCATGACCACGTAACAGCGACGCTTAGCGAGGAGCCGGCAGACCTGACCGTAGAAATCCTCCGACACATGGCGGGGCAGCGAGCCGGCGAGGACCATATACTGTGCCCCCTTTGCCAGATGGTCGATCTCCTCCATGAGCGTCGCCAACTCCGCGTCGGAGACGAGAGGCCCGTACTCGATGACCTCCGTCTGCGTCATGCTGGTGGGATCGTTGATGGCGGTGGATGTACGCGACTCGTCGGCGATACGGATGAAGTCGTTCAGGATACCCTCGCGGTTGAGTCCCTCGAGGATCTGCTGCCCAGCCCTGCCGCCCAGGAGGCCGGTGGCGATGACCGGTTGTCCGAGCGCCTTGATAGCCCGCGCCACGTTGACACCTTTGCCGCCAGGAAGCGTAAGGCTCTCGCTAGCCCGATGGCGGAATCCGGTCTGGAAGTTGGGGACTGTCAGCGTCTTGTCGACGGCCGCGTTCGGCGTGACGGTGATGATCACGTGTTCCCTCAGAGTGCCTGATAGCCGCGGGCTCGTGCCCCTTGTCGCGTCGAGATTCTAGCACCTTCGCCGCCGGCGACCGCGGAAGACCGCGTGCTCCTTGACACCCGCTCGCGGCGGGATTAGCTTTCGAGCTGGCTTCAATCCTCGTTAGGTGAGGCTCCAGCATACATAGAGGCCGATGCCCGGAAACGTCCAGAGACGCCAACGGGTAGAACAGGCATTGCCGGTATAAGGTTCTGCCTAAAGCGGCTGAGGGTCCCCAGTGGACACAACCTCTACGGTATGCCGTGCTAAAGCTCTGGACGAGTGAGGATCGCCCGCCCTGCCGCTTGCGCATGGACTGGAGCCTCTCCTCTGCGGAGAGGCCTTTTTGGAGATACGGCCATGTCGGCAGGGAGGTGAGACGGTGTTCTTCTTGAGCAAGCTGCTGGGCCAGACGGTGCGCGATGCGCGCAATCGCCCCCTCGGTACGCTCGCCGACCTGGTCGTCGTAACCGAACACATCTCGTATCCCCGCGTCACCGCACTGGTCGTGAAGCGTCGCGCGCGGCGGTTCATCATCCCCTGGAACTCGGTCGCCAGCCTGGAGGAATCGGGCGCCCTGCTGCGCGTTCTGGCCAGCGACCTGGCGGAACGCCAGCTCCTCACCGGCGAGCTGCAACTCGTCGATGCCTTCCTCGATAAACAGCTGATCGACCGCGACGGCCGCAAAGTAATCCGTGTAAACGACATCGAGCTGACGCGGAGCGGCCCCCATCTGCTCGTGGCAGCCGTCGACGTCAGCAGCGGCGCCATTCTGCGCCGCGTCGGGCTGGCCAAAGTGGGCGACCGCCTTTCCAAGAAGAGCCGGCCGCACCTCATCGACTGGCGCAACGTGGATCTGGGAGAGAGTGGCCCCGCCGCCATCCGGCTCACCGTACCCCGCGGCGACCTCTCGCTGCTGCACCCCGCCGACATCGCCGAGATCACCCACGAGCTCTCGCCGGAGGAGCGCGCCGCCCTCCTCGAGACGCTGGGCGACGAGGTGGCCGCCGACGCGGTCCAGGAGATGCACCCCTCGTACCAGGCTTCACTGATCGGCGACCTCCCCGACGAGCGCGCGGCGGAGCTGCTGGGCAACATGTCGCCCGACGACGCCGCCGACCTGCTCGCGGACCTGCCCGACGAGCGGCGGGCCACGTTGCTCGCCCTGCTCAAGCAGGAGGCACGCGAGGATATCAGCGAGCTGCTCACCTACCCAGAGCGCTCGGCGGGCGGCATCATGACCACCGACTTCGCGAGCGTCCCACCGGAGACCACAGCCGGCGAAGCCATCGCCATGCTGCGAGCACAGGAGCCGGGAGTCGAGACCGTGTACTACATCTACGTGGTCGACAAGAGCGGCTATCTGCTCGGTGTGTTCAGCCTCCGCGATCTTCTGGTGCAACCCCCCGATCGCCGGGTGCGTCAGTTCATGACCGCCGATCCGGTATCAGTGACCACCGACGCCGGGGAGGAAGAGGTCACCCACCTCATCGCCAAGTACAACCTGCTGGCCCTTCCGGTCGTCGATGGCGATGGCGTGCTGCACGGCATCATCACGGTGGACGATGCCATCGACCTGGTCCTCCCCCTGGCCTGGAAGAAGCGGCTTCCGCGCATCTTCCCCTGAGTCAGCATGCGTGGCCTCCTGAACAAGCACGTCGGATCGGCCTTCCGGCGCATCGGGCGTTCGCGCCTGGTACTGTTCCTCGGCATCCTGGGGCCCGGCGTCATCGCCGCCAACGCCGGCAACGACGCCGGCGGCATCACGACCTGGTCGGTCATCGGCTCCCGCTACGGATACGGACTGCTCTGGCTGCTGGCGATCGTCACACCACTCCTGGCCATCGCCCAGGAGATGAACGCGCGCATCGGCGTGGTCACTGGCCGCGGGCTGGCGGCCCTGATCCGCGAGCGTTTCAGCTTGCGCATTACGGCCTTCGCCATCCTCGCCACCATGATCGCCAACTTCGGGACCGCGGTGTCCGAGTTCTCGGGCATCGCGGCAGCGTCGGAGCTGTTTCACACACCCACTTGGGTCGGCGTGCCCGTGGTGGCCGTCGCCGTGTGGTTCCTCGTGACCCGCGGGTCCTACCGCAAGGTCGAACGGGTGTTCCTGGCGCTCGGCCTGGTCTACCTCACCTACATCGTGTCCGGCATCATCGCCGAGCCCGACTGGCGCGACGTAGGCCGCGGCCTGGCCCCCCAGATGCACGCCTCGCAGCTGTGGCTGCTCACGGTGATCGCCGCCGTCGGTACCACGATCACCCCGTGGGGCCAGTTCTTCATCCAGGCGTCGGTGACCGACAAACACGTGTCGCTCAAGGAGTTCCCGTACACGCGCGCGGAGGTCTTCTTGGGGTCGACGTTCATGGCGATCATCGACTTCTTCATCGTGGTCGCTTGCGCGGAGACCCTCTTCAAGCACGGCATCGTGGTAGAGACGGCCGAGGACGCCGCCCGGGCGCTGGGCCCCCTCCTCGGAGCGGCCGCCAAGTACCTCTTCGCGCTCGGCCTGCTCAACGTCTCTATCCTGGCGAGCGGCATCCTGCCGCTCGCCACGGCCTACGTAGTCTGCGAGGCGTTCGGTTTCGAGGCCGGGCTCGACCGCAGCTTCTCGGAGGCGCCCATCTTCAACGGCCTGCTCACCGCCTTCATCTTCCTGCCCGCGCTGGTAGCCATGATCCCCGGCCTGCCGCTCGTGCGGGTGATCCTGGTGGCGCAGACCGTCAACGGCATGCTCCTGCCGATCGTGCTGATCTTCGTGCTGCTCATCATCAACGACCGGCGCCTCATGGGCGACCACGTCAACGGCCGCACGTACAACTGGATCGCCTGGACGTTCTCCGTGGTGCTCATCGCCCTGAGCGCGGCGCTGGTGCTCACCGCTCTGCCGCTGCCGTTCCTGTAGCGACCGGGTTGCCGCCCTCCACCTGGCGTCCGCGGCCCGTTTCTCTTGTTGGCACTAATGAGGGGCTGCTGGCTACCGCCTATGCCTCCAGCAGCCCCTCGCGCTCCAGCAACTCGAGGAGCGCCTTGGCCGCCAGCGCCCGGTGGCTCCTCCGCTCCTTCTCCTCCGGGGAAAGCTGCGCCACGGTGAGGGCCGATCCGTCGGGCAGAAAGACCGGGTCGTACCCAAAGCCACCGTCTCCACGCGGCTCACGGACGATGTTCCCCCACCATCGGCCATGGGCGACGTACTCCTCCAGCGCCGGCGGCGAAGACGCTCCGGCGGCGCCGGCCGTCCCCTTTGATGAAGGAGCTCGCAGCGGCACGACGGCCACCACGCAGGTGAAGCGCGCGCGCCGCTGCGCATCACTATAACCCTCAAGCTGAGAGAGAAGCTTGCGCCAGTTCATCTCATCGTCGGCGTCCTCGCCGGCGTACCGCGAGCTCGTGACTCCCGGCGCCCAACCGAGCGCCTCTACCTCGAGCCCCGAGTCGTCGGCCAGACAGAGGAGCGGAGGGCCGCCGACCTGCGCGAGGAGGCGCGCGTCCGCCAGCAGCGCGCGCGCCAGCCCACGAGCCTTCCCCAACGCGTTCTGCTCAAACGATACCAACCCCTCGGGCGGCAGGCTCACGCCGGCCGGCATGGCCAGCACCGTATGCGGCGCCAGTATCCCGCCGAACTCGCGGAGCTTGTTGCGGTTGCCGCTCGCCAGCAGAAAGCGCACGGTTACGGCAGATCCCGGGTGGCCTCCAGGGCCACGCGCATCTGTTCCGCGCCGACGGCGGCGCATCCTCGCACGGCCAGATCCATCAGCCGCTCGAACGTCTCCCGCTCGAACGGTTCCCCCTCGGCCGTGGCCTGCACCTCGATGAGCTTGCCGGAGCCGGTGATCACCGTGTTCATGTCCACTGCCGCGGTGAGGTCCTCTTCGTAGTCCAGGTCGAGCAGCACACGACCGTCGACCACGCCCACCGACACCGCCGCCACCGAGTCGAACAACGGCAGGTCCGGCATGCGCTCGGCGCGCGCCAGCTTAGCGAGCGCGAGGTAGAGCGCCACATACGCACCGCTGATGGCCGCCGTACGCGTACTGCCGTCGGCCTGCAGCACATCGCAGTCCACGTACACGGTGCGCTCGCCCAGCGAGGCCAGATCGGTCACAGCACGCAGGCTGCGACCGATGAGACGCTGGATCTCCATGGTGCGTCCGCTCTGGCGCCCTTGGACGGCTTCTCGCGGCGTGCGCGTGGTAGTGGCCGCCGGGAGCATGCTGTACTCGGCCGTAAGCCAGCCTCGCTTCGAGCCGCGCAGCCACTGCGGCACGCCGGCCACCAGTTTGGCGGTACACACCACGTGCGTCTCGCCCATACGGATCAGGGCCGAGCCGTCGGCGTTCCTGACCACACCACACGTCACCGACAGAGGGCGAAGCTCGTCGCTGCGTCGCTCGCTCCTCACATCTCCCTCCTCCTTCCGGGCACCCTTCCGCGCGCCCGTCGAGGCACCAATCCCAGCACCGGCGCCTGACGGCGCACGACCACGAAGAGTACCGCGCCAGCGGTGGCCATCACACATGCTTCGCCGAGCGCTACATACCCCACGCTCGGCCAATACGGCAAATCCAGGAGAAGCGCTAGCTCGGCGGCCACTCCGAAGCCGTTCACAAGGGCTGGGACCACCAGGGCCACCAGCTTGGGACCCATGTACCACATGAGCGTCGCCGCCAGCAACGTTAGCGCGGCGCCGAAGATCACGTCGGGCATCCCCATAGGACTGCCGATGTTCGCCAGCGCCGTGCCCACCGTGAGGCCTGGCACGGCGGCCACATCGAGGCACGCGAACGCCAGCAGCGCCTCGGAGATGCGAAACTGAACCTGCCCGTAGGCGATGCTGCTGAGCCCCGGCGCCAGTGTGAGAGCGGCGTAGAGGGCAGCGTACACCGCCGCCCTGGCGAGCAAGCGAACGGTCATGGGTCGGCCACCTGCCTCGTGCTCGCCGGCCCGCCCACTGCCTCGAGGGCGGCGGCCAGATCGGTGAGCGCCACCTCCCGTACATCCTCCAGCGGCATCTGGAGGAAACGCGCACCTACTTCGCGGAACGACTCGCGATCGCCGGTACAGAGGAACCGGTAGCTGCCCTCGCGCTCGTCGCTGCGCGCGATCCCCTGGCGGCAGAGGATCTCCTCCACTTCCGCGGCAATCTCGGCCGCCGGATTCACGAGGGTCACTTCGCGGCCCAAGTGCCGTTGAAGCATGGGGGCGATGAGGGGGTAGTGGGTACAGCCCATGATCACCACGTCGGGACGCACCGCCCTCAACGGCGCCGCGAGCTCGCGCACCCGCTCCACGAGCTGCGAGCTGAACACGTCGCCCTCTTGGATGAAGGTGGCGAGACCGGGGCAGGCCTGCTGATGTACCTGCGCTCCCGCGTCGAGCGCTGTGATGGCGCGCAGGTAGCTCGCACTGGCCACCGTAGCCTCGGTAGCCATGACACCGATGCGGCGGTACCGCGAGCTCTGCACCGCCGCCCGAGCACCCGGCGTCACGATGCCCACCACCGGTGTGGCGCAGTGCGCCTGAAGGGCCGGCAGCGCCGCCGCGGTGGCCGAGAAACAGGCGACCACGATCAGCTTGACGCCGACCTGATCCAGATAGGAGGCGATCTCCATCGAGAAGTGGCACAAGTCTGCCTGTGATTTCGGACCATACGGAAAGCGAGCCGTGTCGCCCAGGTACACGAAGTCCTCGTGCGGCATGGCGACCAGGCACTCATGCAACACGGTGAGCCCACCGATGCCCGAGTCGAACATGCCGATGGGCAGGCGAGCGACGTGGTCTGTCTGCATGAGGGTTCGATGGCCGGTCAGCGACACTCCTCCACCCTAGTAGCGCCGGGGAGGCGCCAGTATCCCGCATCGTCTCCGGAGTGTCTACCGGCAGTTCGCCGGGTCACCTGTTCTCGCCCCATCGCGCACCGCAGGTGCGTACCCTGTCCATCCGTCTAGTGGTCTCACGATCCCCCGAACGCGTCCCGATACGGTCAGCATGGGGAGGACGACCAAATCGCAGCGCCCATCGCAAGTACGGCCCGAGGCCGTCAGAAAGACACCTCCCCTCGCGGCGCGAACCGATCCGGAGATGCTCCTCTTCGGCGCCACCGCCCATCCGCGGCCGCGTACCGCGACGGCGATGGTCCTCACGGACACATCGTGCCAGCACTGCGGATCGAATCTGGTACACCCTCTCGACTGGGAGAATCCGACGGAGGATCTCTGGCTGCTCGCGCTCCGCTGCCCGGAGTGCGAGCGGGAGTGGGTCGCCGCCCTCAGCCGCCCCTCGGTGGAACGCTTCATCGCCCGGCTGCACGCTCAGAAGCGAGCGCTGGCGAGCGACCTTGCGCGGCTCACCTCGCACTGCTTCCTGGAAGAGGCCAAGCGATTCGTGGCGGCGCTGCACGCCGGCCACATCCTGCCGGCCGACTTCTGAGCCGCCCTCGCGGCCAGCCCCCTGCTCCGCTCGCGCGCCCCGGCGATTACCCCACTCCCTCGTTCTCCGCGCCACCCCGTCCCCGGCGCCCCCGTGCCGCCTCCGCCTACACCTCCGTCGCGGGCACCGTGCGCGCGGCCACCCCACGGCGGTTGGCGAGCCAGACGCCCGCGAGCACGGCCACGGCGGCCAGCCCCTGCCAGCCGGTGAACCGCTCCCCGAGGAGCACGGCGGCGCCGGCGACGGCGACGATCGGCGTGAGATTCGTAAACGTGCTCGCCCGGCTGGCCGGCACGAACCGCAGGCCGAAGTTGAGCAACAGGTAGGCGAGCACCGAACAGCCGGCAATCAGGTAGATCAGGCCGAGCACCGCCTCTGTGGTGGGACGCCGCACGCCGAGGAGCGCCGCCTCGACCGCGGCCAGCGGCGCCATGAAGAACGCGCCGAACAGGTTCTGGAACGCGGTGAGGCACAGCGCCGATCGGTTCGTCAGGAAGCGCCCCGCGAGTATCTGGTAGATGGCGGCCGAGAGGGCGGCGCCCAGTACGAGCAGGTTGCCGGAGAGCGAGCCGCCGCCCGTGCCACCGCCGAGGACCACCAGCACGGCCACACCGGCGAAGGAGAGCACCACACCCGCCCACCGGAGCGCGGCCTGGCGTTCGCGCAGCAGTGTCGCGCTGAGCACGCTCACGAAGATGGGGATGGTGGCGATCAAAATGCTGGCGGCGCTGGCGGTCGTACGGCTGATCCCGATCGTCTCGAAGGCGAAGTACACGGTCAGCGAGATAAACCCTAGCAGCGCCAGACGGCGGAGGTCGGCCCTGGTGAGCGTCTCTCGCCCCGCACGCAGGCGCCAGATCGCCAGCAGCACGAGCGCCGCACAGGCGAAGCGCGTAGTGGCCAGCAACAGCGGCTGGAAGCCGCGCAGCGCTACCTTGGTGGCTGCGAACGAGAGGCCGAACAGCACCGGCATGGTCGCCAGCGCCAGGAAGGCTGTTCGGGGTGCGGGGAGGCGAGTGGCTGAGGCAGGCATTGCGGAGCCGACTCTACGCCCGCGACCCGCGCGCCGCGACCCCACATGTCATGAAATGCGCGGAGAGGAAAGAGGGGGTCTGCCGCCCGGCAGAACTGGTGCACCTAAGTGGACAACTCTCGAACCTCCGCCAGGAAATCCGCAGCTTGTTTGAAGCGTGTTCGAGTCCGTGACCTTGGGCCTACAGGACACGTTCCAACTCCTCAGGAGGCTCTTGGCCACGTGGAGTCGGTCCAGTTCCTGGAGTCAAGCCGTGACCAGAGCGATATAGCTGAGACGCAGTGCCGAGCCATGAGCCATCCACGATCGACCACGCAGTGCACCTCTACACCAAGGGCTGGTCACTCCGGCGCATTGGTGACCAACTCGGCTGGGAGCAAACCACCGCCAGCCCAAAAAGCGCGGCATTGTGTTTCGTGGTCTCAGCGGCAGGAAGTACTGAATGGCCCTGCTGCCGATGCCACCGTTGGGTGTGATTTTCGTCGATGCGGCCAGGCTTTTGGCGCGGTGAGCTTGATGGCCGCTGCAGCCACGTTCTGGGCAACGCGCTCTGGGTTGCGTGAGCCCGATCGGGACGACATAGCCCTGCTGAGCCGGCAGCCATACGAGCGACAGCTGCGACAGCGCGGCGCCCTTGCTCTCAGCCAGCGGTCAGCCGCTCCACGATCTTCGCGTTGGCGTCGAAGTTCTCCGTGCCCACCAGTCGATGCGCTGTCGTCGAGTTGCTCCCGCCATTGGACAGTCGGAGTGACTAGTCTGACCACTGACGCGGCGCGAGCTAGTTCCGCTCGGACTGGGCGATGGCATTGCCGATGCCATAGGCGCCCAGTTCGAGCAAACGGTCCAGAACGTCGAGTAGGGCTGTCCGGTGTGCGCGGTTTCGAGACTGGGCCAAGCCCCGCACAACGAGCTCGCTGATGTAATGCGAGTCCCCAGCGGCGCTGGTGCGGATGTCGGCCGCGTCCTCCCCAAAGACGGCAATGAACCGTTGTGCAGCCTTCAGCACAAGGTCATCGACCTTGTCGGGTGCGTGCTGCAGCGTGAGAAGTAGCTGTGGCGTCGCGTGATCGTATGACGGCGACTCGATGAGGGCACTGAGCAGCATGGCGAATGGCCGCAGGGGGTGTTCGCGAAGGTTCGAAGCGACCCGTGCAACTGCCTTTCGCACCTCATCGTCATCGTCAGGCATGAGGGCCACGAGTGTCGCCGCTGCAAGGTAAGCGTCTGAGGTGCGGTCAACCCTCCCTGCACAGACCTCAGCTACGCCCTTACGGATATAGGCATCTCCTGCCAGCGCTTGCTGCATGAGCGCGGGTCGTTTCCATTCCAGGGCAGCGAACGCAGCCATGCGGCCACCAGCCTCGCGGGCTTCATCGTCGCTAGAAGCCAGCATGCGCTGGATCACTGGATCGACAACTTCGGGGTCTACATTTCCGATGTAGAGCATCAGTTGCTGAACCAATCCAGCCGCGAGCAGGCGGTCATCAGCATCGATGAGCGTCTCGAAGGCGGCGATCGCTTGCGGACGGGCGTGCCTAAGCGACACAGCGAGCGTGTGGGCCGCACACGAGCGCACGCTTAGGACGGGATCGCCCGCCATCGTCTTGAGGTGAGGAACGACGAGAGCCGTTCTCTGACCATCTACGTCATAGACCAGGAGGTCGCCGAGTGCTTCCGCCAAACTGCCACGAGCCGTGTTTATGCCGTTCATGTGCATGTCCGCGGCACTCTGCCCGTCGTCACTGCCCTCGCTCACAACCACCGGGGTGTTGTCGGTCGGATCGAGTGCCTGGAGTGCGCGGTCGCGCACGAGTTCGACGAGATCGAGCGGCACATCGCGGTAATGTCGGCGTAGCGACATGCCTAGCCAGCGGTCGTTGTCAGCTTGGCCGAGCGACGCGATGTGCCGCACCGCTTCAAACACGAGTGGGGCGACTTCGCCGGCTGATTCGGCCTCGCCAAGACCCATCAATACGGCATCGGTGTAGGCGGCATTCACCTCCGGCTTGAATTGCAGAGCTAACCGAGCGAAGCGTTCCGGATTGACAGCAACCTGTTCACGGAGGACGTGTGATAGCTCTCGCGCGCCGCCGGTGAAGCTACCCCAGTCAGTCCTATCAGAGTCATGCTTCGCGATAGCTCTGAGCCATTGCGCATCAGTCATCTTCTTGGCGGCCTCAGATCCGATTGGGGAACCAATGGAGCCGCTCACGATGCCGCGAGGCTTCGTCGGAGCTTCTTCCTGGAACTTCCTTTGATACTCCCCCAACCGTCGCCGCCCGTCAGGACTGAGACGGTCAATCTGCAATGCCGACAGGAAGGTGAAGGCGGACCTGCCTGCACTGCGTCGGGTCTCGTACGGGTTGCGGAGGTCTCGCAACTGGTCCTCGAGTTGCCGGTGCGTTTCATTGCTTATGTGAGGCGAGATCGCTCGGACCAGTTCGCGCGCAACCCAGTGAGAGTCGGAGACGTACCCGCAGTCGAGTCGCCGACCGCCTTCGAGCAGTAGAGAGGCCGCCCAGTCGGCGAAGTTGGCCCCGCCTGCCGCGAGTGCTCGGTATAGCAGGAACTGAGATCCGTCATAGGAATCGCTTGCGAGATCCTCTAATAGCGAGCGTACGTCGTCGGGAGCGCTCCGTGCAAGGGCTTCCAGCGCTTGCACCGAGGCTGCCAGTAGTGCGTCATCGAGTTCGCGGCCATCCATGTCATCGACTTCGAAACGCGCACCGAAGTGCAGATCCCGAATCGCACGGTCCTCCCGCGGCTTAGCGGCGGTGGCTGCCATGACCTGACGTAGATAGGGCACGATCGCCTGCGCAAACAACAGCGGCTCGGCGCTGGCTGCTTCTCGGACAAGTTCGGACGCACCGTACTCGCGTATGCCCAGGACGGTGACCTTGCCCGCGTCGTTGAGAGCAAGCGCGTCCACCTTGTCGATTAGCCGGGCTTGGAGTAGTTCAATAGCCCAGGAAGCTTTGTGCTTCGCTAAGTCGTGCGCGGTAAGCCACAGTTCGTGCTCCGCTGCGTCGTATCCGCCCTGCCGGACAGCGTCGAGCATGAGATCGAAGAGCGACCTGTCCTTGTGCATGTCCGCGAAACGGACCACCCGGCGCAACCAATCGAGATAGTCGGGTGCGCCCTTGCGTTCCCTGAGCAGCGTGGCAATCAGGCCGGGGTGTTCCTTCACGGCGCTGGCCATCGCGTTCAGCGCGTGCTCTCGCATGTCCTTATCAGGACCGTCGAGCCAAGAGGCAATCAAGCCCTCCTCGTGCAAGCGGAGGAACCACTGCGGCTGCCGCAGCTGCTGCCAGAGACGTGCCTTGTACATTGGCACAGTCTCTGTCACGCGCAGGATCATCTCGGCATCCTCGCTGGTTGGCACAGGCAAGTTTGCGATCACAGCCAGGGCCGTCTCCTTGATGTGGAAACGAACCCCGTCAGTCGTGAGCACCATCTCTGTCTCGTTGCGGAACCGTCCGGGTTCGCGCTCGTAGAGGTGTTGCAGGATCTGTCGAACCTGTGCCCGCCGGAACAGTTCTTGCTCGTCTTGCAGCAAGAAATCGACCAAGGACTCGTCGCGAGATACCCATTGGCGCGCGAAGGCGTAGTCAAAGAACGACTCATGGAAAAACGCCACGCGGTCGCCGTCTCGTACAAGGACGTGTTCGGAGACGAGGACGTTGGCGTCCTCGATGAGGTCACCGTCGTCCAGGATCTCCACGGGGACTGACAGCACTTGGCGGTCACTTGCTGCGTTCGCGACCCGACTAAGTACGTCGTTGAATCTAACGCCGTTACGTCTCGCACACGCAGTCTGCCGCTTGCGCTCCCAGAACGCTTCGAACAGCGACCCTTTGGACTGGAAGGCAAGCGCGTCATCTTGAGTCGCGAGCGTCTGAAGGAGCACGAGGTGCAGGGGCGTCTGGAACAGAGTTCGCTGCGATGCACCCAACTGGATCGGATCAAGGCCCATGCTCGCGACCGCAAGGTCAACGGCCTCAGTTGACAGAGAACCAACCGTGACCTGGGTGATGTCTGAGCGCCTGGCAAGGGCTCGGATCCGATGGTCGTTCTCGATGTCGAACTCGCGACACGCCAGGATGACACGCAAGCCGGCGACGGACAGTGCCTCTCCAATGAGGTCCATGACTACGTCGAAGTTCTCAGGCATCCGGCCCGAAGCCAGACTTACAGCATCGAGCTGATCTATGACCAGGTAGGCATCCCGGTTTTCGGCCGCAAGGGCTAGGGCGACGGCTGGCGAAGTCTCAAGGCCCAGTTGACGCCCTAGATCGATTGTCGAAGCAAAGGAATCCAGACGGTCTAATCGTAGAGCCAGCACCTCCCCGCCTGCTGACTCTAGCGACGTGACGGCCTGTTCTAGAACCGAAGTCTTGCCACAACCGGCCGTCCCAGCAACGAGTCCGATCCGAGACATTTCAAGTGTGTCGATGAGCTGGTTAGCCTCCGCTCGCTCGATCGGCGGATGAAGCAGCTCGCGCTGAACGGACGCTCGCCAACTACTTGTGACGCTCGCGACCTGTTCGCGTGCTGCTCGACGCAAGCCGGGCGCCCCCGGCCGGATGCCGTCGTCCGCGAGTAGTCCTAGCAGCTCCGTCCGGGTGAGGCGCCTGCCGAGATTGCAGAGCAAGACGTCACCGATGGCGAGCGAGATCAAATGACCCGTCCCGCCAGTGAGGAGCAGCTCAGCCAACGTGCTGTTCCTGCGGGCGATGTCGTCCTCGTCTTGGACGGAGAACCACATCCCGCGGAGCGTTGTCCATGCTGCTTCGGCACTGCCTAGTACCTCGGGAGCAGCTAATTGATCAAAGACGGGTCTGAGATCATTGGTCAGCCATGACTCGGTGAAGACGATCAGATCCGCAGACCTCCGCGCACGGTCCGCCAGTTCTTGCAGAGGGCGGCACGGCACAAGGGACACGAAGTGGTACTGCCGGCCGGCAGCTACATGTGCTGCGGCGGCGTCGAAGATCTTGAGATCGGCAAGCGCCTTGACGGTCCAACTGTTGCTGTTGCCGTTCTGTCGCTTGAGCTGATGGACCTCGGTGCCAGACCCAGTGCCGTAGGTGAATTCGGAGCCCCTACCAACCTCGGGATCGACATCCTCAATGGTAAGTGATCGCCGACTGTCGCGGATGCAGTACAGAGCATGACGAATCGCCCACGCAAGCTCGTACTTGTTGCCGAGCTTGTCCGTCTCCCCGCCTGGTCTAGGCGACATTCACTTGTCCCGGAACGGACGCATGGCTGCCATCTTACTAGCCATCAGGATCGTTCGAGACCTTCACCGGCGCCCCCTTTGGAGGCCCGCGGCCGCCAAGATCTCGCGGGCCAGGATCGGGCAGGCCGCGCGCACCTCCGCTTCGGGGATCAGGCCTTCTGTTGCCCGTACGACCATCTCGACACCGAGAGACTGAGTCTCGCCGAAGAGTTCGCCGAACTCACGAACGGCCCATTCGGTTGAGCTGGCGGCCAGCCGGCTCCTGGCCAGCAGCTCGAATCCGGAGCCGAACACGCGAGGCTCGACGCTACGCATGAGGCGGTAGACGTCCAGAGCGTCCTTGTCGTTCAGTCGGCCTCTGCCTTCGTCTCGCCGGCCGGCTATCTTGTGCGCCTTTGCCACCACGAGTGCCGCCGGCCCTGCGACTGCGACCGAGAAGATGCGGTCGTCGCCTTCTTCGAGTGCCCTGATTGCGATCACCTGCTTGTCGACCAAGCAGCCCTCGATGCCGGCTGCCCTCCTGGCGGTCCTCGTTCCCTGAGGTCCAAGTCGCGCTCCGCGGCGGCCGCTACCAGCCAGGGACTCGGGCACAATGAGATCCACCGTTGACCCGTGTCGGGACATCCAAATGCCGGGCTCCTTTGTCAAGGTAAAGCCAGCGTCTAGCAGCACGGCAGCGAGGAGCGGCGAGTCGCCCAGGAGATCGGGATCGAGTCCCAGATCAGCATCGGTCGTTGTCGGGGCCACCGCGATGTCATCCTCCGGGGCGTGTGCGTACACGGCCTGCGCGCCAATCACGATCAGCGCGTCGCGGTGGTCGACGAGGGCTTCCAGGGCGTCAAGAAGCACCCGGCGAGCAGTTACGTAGAGAGCGTCAACTGCCATTTGTCCTTGTTCTCACGCATCCACGACATGAGCGCCTCACCTTCGGCCGGGCCACGGCCGGGGCTCGTAAGGAGGTCGGCCGCGACTTGACTCAGTGCAGCGCAGCGGAGCCCCTCGCGCATCTCGGTCCGCGCTGTGAGAGCCGGCGAAAAGGGCTCGACCAGGAAGGCGTTTGCTCCGATGTCGGCGCGCGTCAGTGACAGGCCGGCCGCAAGATCCTCAGGCGTCTCAGAGTAGACGACGATGAGACGGCTGGGCGCGACCGGGGCGACGCGTAGCGCGACGGCAGACCCCGTCACTACATAAGAGCGATCAGTATCGCGCAGCTTCTGCAGCAGCGCATCTACCCCGCGTGGCTCAAGCACCGACAAAGCTCGGCTGGAGCCAAGCAACGAGTAGTCCTCGCACCAGCGCGTGAGTAGGCCCGCCCAGTCTACCGAGACGATTGCTCCTCGCTTGCGCGACTTCTCCAGGAGCGACTCTCGGATCAGAAGATCGACCACTCTGAACACGCTTGCGACCGGCAGCCCGACACCCTGGGCCAACTGGCTGATCGTATACGGCGGCCGATAGTCACACAGGGCACGCACGACTGCCGCCGCTCCCGCGCCTTTCAGCGACTTCAACGGGAGGTCGCGCCGGTCGAAGGGGTTGGTCGTTGCGCCCGCCAGCTCGACGAAGACGGAGGGACGCGCCAGGGCCAGACGGAGATTGCCAGTCGCGTCCGCCCAGCTCGCACCGCGCTCGCTCAGGAGCCTTCTCGTCCGCGCGCTGAGGAAGGGCGCAACAACCATGGGCTGGGCCTGCGGCCAGCGCTCTAGCTGGGTGAGAACCGTGCCTACGTCTGCCGGGTTGATCCTGCTCCTGCATTCAACAACGATGTCGGTCGACGCTCCGTCAGGCGAGCGCACTGTGACAATCGCATCGGGGCGGCCCCGGTCTGTCGGGGGCTCAATGGCCACGGTGATCTGCCAGCCGAGCGGTAGGCGCTCCTCGAGTGCAGCTGCGATTGCGGACATCTGGGCTCTCAGCGAACCCGGCTCTGTCGACCTCATTTTCACGAATCACCTATTCTCACACCGAGTGAAATATAGCACCTCGTGAAAATCCTTCCATGAGAAGACTGGCAGAGAGTGACCTACTCGATGCCCGGGAAGAACGGCGACCTGAGCGACCGGGCAGGCGACCGGACAACGGAAGTGCTCCTGACGCAGGGAAAGCGTTGTGATAGATGGAAGGGTGGTGCCCCCGGTAGGATTCGAACCTACGGCCTTGCGCTCCGGAGGCGCACGCTCTCATCCCCTGAGCTACGAGGGCACGCGGGAGGGCAATGGTAGCACGTTCCCGCCGCGAGCGCGTCATCCGTACTCAGCTAGCGGGCTCCGTGCTCGATCGCCCGCGCCAAGTCAGCGTCCCGAGCGGTGATCCCTCCGACGCTATGGGTGGAGAGGGCGACGGTCACTTTGTTGAACCGGATGTCGATGTCGGGGTGATGCCGCGCCGCCTCGGCCACCTCGGCGACGGCGTTCACGAAGTTCACGGAGCCGATGAAGTCATGGAACCGAAAGGTCTTGCGCATCTCCTCGCCCTCGCGCGTCCAACCGTCTAGCTCCGAGAGCGCCGCCGCGATCTCTTCCTCAGAGAGCCGTTCCATCATCTCCCCCTTCCCCCGCATGACTCTTCGCGCCTCCCACCCTGAGGCCCATGTCTGTGGCACCTCCATTCTTCCCCTCTCACCGGATACAACGCCTTGAACCTCTCGCGAGGCGACGTGGAGCGAGTGCCAGAGTACGCTGCGGCCGCTGGGCATTCGGCGGGGGTTGGCTTCAGCGCGGAACGTCCGGGGACGTGCGGTGGCTCCCGATACGTCCCCAGGCGAAGCAGAGGAGATCAGCCGCGCCGCTCCTTGAGCTCTCGCTCCACGTCGCGGCGCATATCGCGCTTGGCGATGTCGGCGCGCTTGTCGTACAGCTTCTTGCCGCGCGCCAAGCCGATCTCCACCTTGGCACGGCCGTCTTTGAAGTACAGCTTGGTGGGGACCACCGCATACCCGCGCTCGTTCACCCGAGAGGCGATGCGATCGATCTCGCGATGGTGCAGGAGGAGCTTGCGGTCGCGCAAGGGATCGTGATTCCACACGGTCCCTTGCTCGTACGGGCTGATGTGCACGCCGACGAGGAACAGCTCTCCGCCGCGCACCTCGGCGTAGCTGTCGCGCAGCGCCACGCGGCCCGCGCGCAAGCTCTTGACCTCGGTGCCCACCAGCGCGATGCCGGCCTCGAACGTCTCCTCGATGAAGAAGTCGTGAAAGGCCTTGCGATTGCTGGCGATCGGTTTGATACCCTGCTCTCTCCCCATGGGGATAGAGTACTCTACGATCGGCGCCGATGCCCCCGCGGACCTGGCCGGTGACCGCCGCGGCGCCGGCCGGCAGATGGGCGGTGTTTCGGCCGGCCGCCCGACGCCTGGGCGCCACCGCGGCCGCCAGCCCCGCCTCCCTGAACCCCGTCGGCCAGTTCCAGATCAACGCGGCCGCGCACTTTGTCGACACGTACGACGCGCACCCGAACGGGGTCGCCCAAGCGGTAGCGACGCCCGCTGGCCGCGCCGTCCAGCGAGCTTCCGACTTCCGACTCGTAGTAGCGGTCGTCGCCCAGACGACGTACGTGGAGGTAACCCTCGTACGTACCGCCAAAGTGGATGAACAGGCCGCTCCCGTGCAATCCCACGATCTCGCCCTCGAACACGTGCTCCCAGCCCGTCTGCCCGAGGAACTCGTGCAAGAGGAAGCAGAGCGCGATGTCGTCGGCCTTCAGCTCCAGTTTGTCGATACCGCGTTCCGTGATCGAGCACAACGCGGCCACGTCGGTCAAGGTGGATCGTTCCAGCTCTTCGCCATCGAGCCCCAGCCGGTGGAGCAAAGCCCGGTGGACCACCAGGTCCGGGTAGCGCCGGATGGGCGATGTGAAGTGCACGTAGCCATCGCTGGCGAGGCCGAAATGCCCCACGTTCTCGGGCGAGTACACGGCTTGCTTGAGCGAGCGCAGCAGTAACTGCGGGAAGGCGATGCGACCACGCCCCTCGTGAGCGGTCAGTGTGGGGAGCTGCTGCGAGAGACGGTGCAGCGTCGCGGTCACCTGTTCGGGTGTGGCCTGCTCGGGCGACGGGAAGGGCGGCGTGGGCACGCCGAGATCCGCGAGCGTGGCCAGCAGCGCGTCGACCGCGTAGGGATCCGGCGGCTCGTGCACGCGGTAGATAGCACCGGCTTCCACCTCGAGGAGGCGCTCGGCCACGGCCTCGTTGGCGGCCAGCATGAACTCTTCCACCAGGGCGTGCGACGGCGTCTCGGGGCGCGAGGCGGCGCCGATGAGGCGGCCGGAGGCGTCGAAGCGATACTCCGGCTCGAACGAGCCGATCTGCAGCGCCCCACGAGCGTAGCGCCGACCCCGGAGAAGGGTCGCCACCTCCTGCGCCAGACGCAAGTGGGCGACCAGCTCGGCATCGGCAGCCTCTCCGACGGCGGATGCGCCGGCGGTATCCCGCGGCGGCGCCTCCGCCGTAGGAGCGTCTGGGACAAGCACGCTGTCGACGAACCCGTACGTGAGCCGATGATCGCTGCGGATCACGGAACGATAGAAGTGCGACGCGTGTCGACGACCTTGCTTGTCGAACACGAACTCCACGGTCACACAGAGGCGATCCTGGCCGGCCTGCAGACTACAGACGCCCGCGCTGAGCTCCTCCGGCAGCATCGGCTCGGCCCACAGAGGCAGGTAGACGCTGGCCGTACGCTGGCGGGCCTCGAGGTCAACGGGCCCGCCAGCGGGGACGTACGCGCTCACGTCGGCGATGTGGACCCAGGCGTGGTAGCCGTCGCCCTCCCTCTGCACACTGATGGCGTCGTCGAAGTCGCGCGCCGTATCGGGGTCGATGGTGAACGTGGGCAGTTCGCGAAGGTCATGGCGGCGCTGGTCGCTCCGGTCGCCGCGCTCGGCGGCCGCGCGCGCGGCCGCGACGACCTCATCGGAGAATCCCTGGCGCACGCCTTGCGCGTACAGGAGCGCCTTGAGCACCGGCGCCAGTTGATCGCCCGGGCCCAGGATCTCGACGATCCGCCGGCGATCGCCCTGCGCCGGTACCGCCAGCACGATGTCGCCGGCCTGCGGCGGCAGTCCGCCTTTGGCCGCCAGGAAGGATCGCTCGTCAACGAACAGTGGCTCGAGCGACCAGAACTTGCCCCAGCGGGCCACTTGGAAGGGGCGCGGCTGGCCGCGCCCCGGATCTGCCTGATGCTTCATGCCCCCAGCCCTCCCGTAGGCCGGCCGCGCAGGACAGCGCGCCCTCTACTGTTTCGCGATGTACTCCAGCGCGGCGTCGAGCTGCTCGTCGCCCTCCACCTTCGGCTTATCTTTGACGGGAAGATCCGGCTTGATGCCGCGCTTGTGGATGTTGTGCCCTTTGGGCGTAAGGTAGATAGACGTGGTCAGCTTGAGCGCGGCGCCGCCGGGGAGGCCTACCACGTTCTGCACCAGACCTTTCCCAAACGTTGTGGCCCCCACCAGATAGGCGCGCTCGTAGTCCCGCAGCGCGCCGGCGACGATCTCGGAGGCGCTGGCGCTGTACTCGTTCACCAAGAGCACGAGCGGGAGATCGGTGGCCTCGTCGCCCTCGACCCTCAGCTCCTCCTTGGGTGAATGAAGACCCTTGGTGGTAGTCACCACTCCGCTGGAGAGGAAGTCCCCGGCCACATCGACCGCCTCGGTGAGCAGGCCGCCACCATTATCGCGGAGGTCGAACACGATCCAGGCGGCGCCCTTGGCCGTCAGGCGATCGATCTCCTGGCGCACGTGCTCACCGGCCCCTGCCGAGAACTGGTTGAGCCGCACGTACCCGACGCGAGTGCCGTCCGCGGCGCGCAGCATGCGCGCCTCGGTAATCGGGATGTCGATCTCGCGGCGAGTCAGCGTGACGGTGCGAACGCCGCGGCCGCCGGTCTGCTCGACCTTCAGGGTGACTTGCGTACCGGCCTCGCCTTTGATGCGCGCCACCGCGGCGTCCAAGGACATCGCGGCAGTCGCCCTGCCATCAACAGCGACGATGTGATCGCCAGCCTTTAGCCCAGCCTTGTCCGCCGGCGATCCCTCGAACACGCCGGTGATCAGCAGCTTGTCTTCCTTCTTCTCCAGGATGGCGCCAATGCCCGAGTAGCGGCCCTCGGTCTGCTCGTCGAGCAAGCGGACTTCGGCAGGACTGAGGTACTCCGTATAGGGATCCTTCAGAGAGGAGAGCATGCCGTCGATGCCGGCCGCCTTGAGCTTCTCCACATCGATCGCTTTGTAGTAGCGGGCTTGCAACTCCTCGATGATGTGCTGCTGCAGCCGCGCCGCTTCTTCCGCGCTAGCCTTCTCGCCGGAAGAGACGGCCGGTCCGCTGGCCAGATGAGTACCGAGCATGAGCCCCCCGGCGAAGCCGAGCGGCAGCAGCATGATAATGAGCACGATCCTCAGAATACGCATACGTTCAGTCGATCGGAGCAGGCGAGCACGCTCGGCGAACGGCGTCGCCACGAACCGCTAATGAAGGTACCCCATGGGGTTCACGGGATTGCCGTTGACGCGCACCTCGAAGTGGAGATGCGGACCAGTCGAGTAACCAGTACTCCCTACGTAACCGACCACTTGCCCCCGGGTTACCGATCCGCTCGTGATGAGCAACCGCGACTGATGTGCGTACAGGGTCGTGATGCCGCCGCCGTGATCGATGATGGTGGCGTTGCCATACCCGCTCATCCACGTAGCGTAGATCACCCGGCCGCCGTCGGCCGCCTTGATGGGCGTGCCATAACCCGCGCCGATGTCGATCCCCGTGTGGAACTTCCGCACATGGAAGATGGGGTGAACACGCCAGCCGAAGCCGGAGGTAACGGGACCAGGGCAGGGCCAGATCATGCTGCCGGTGGCCTTGCCGTCGCCGTTGCCGGCGAGGCCATTGATGACGCCGGCGAGCCCCTGGCTCTCCGCGGCGAGCTGCGCCTCCTGCGCCTCCCAGACGCGGATGTTCCGCTCGATCTTGGCGAGCGCTTGCTTCTTGGCGCTGCGCGCCTCGCGAGTGCTTTCCTGTGCCGCGAGCTGATCGGCGCGCAGCGTGGCCAACTCGTCGCGCTTGGTGCGTACTTCGTCGCGCACCTTGCGCGCCGCACGCGTGTCTTCCGCTACCTGGCGCTTCTCTTGGGCGACCTTGTCGCGAGCATCGGCGAGATCTCCTACGAGCGTGTTCTCGCCCTCGACGAGACTACGAATGAGGCGCACCCGCGTGAGCATGTCCTCGTAGTCTGTGGACTGGAGCAGGACGTCGAGGTAGCTGATCTCGCCCGCCTTGTACATCTGCGCCACGCGCTGCTCGAAGAGGGACTGCCGCCAGGCAAGCTCTTGCTCGGCTTGCTGCAACTGGCGCTTTTTTGCCGTGAGCCGAGCATGGAGGCGATCGTACTCGGCCTCGGCCGTCCTCAGAGCATCCGTGACCGTGGCGATACGTTCGTTGATGCCGGCCAGCTTGTCGCCGATCACATTCAAGTTGGCATCGAGGCGAGCCACCGTGCGATCGAGACTCCGCTGTGCGCCACGCGCCTCGGTGAGCAGGTTCTGGAGCTGAGAGAGCGTGAGCCGGGCCTGCGCCGCCGGCGCCAGCAAGGTGGTGGCGGCCACACAGGCCACCACCCCCAACAGGAGGAGCAACGCCCGGCAGCGATGTGTCTCCTGTCTAGCCACCAGCCGCTATACCCGCAAGTATCGCCGGAGCGCGATCATGCTTCCGAACGAGCCCAAGATGACCCCCATGAACACGAGCGTTGGCAGCAGGCCGAGAGGCCACTGCCCACCCTGAAACCATACCGGATAAATCTGAACTTTGAGAAAACTGACTGGTGAACTCTTGATCCAGTTAGCGAGAGTCCAGTTGACGAGCCAGATGGCCACCGCCGCAACCGCCGAGCCAATGAGACCCGTGATGAACCCCTCGAGCATGAACGGCCAGCGAATGAACCAGTTGGTGGCGCCCACCAGACGCATAATCTCGATCTCGTTGCGCCGCGCGAAGATGGACAGCCGCACGGTAGTGCTGATGAGCAGTATGCCCGCCGCGGCGAACAGGCCGGTGGCCGCCCACATTCCCTTGGTGACCAGATTGATGGTACCGAGCATCTTGCGCACGGTGGCCTGTGCGTACCGCACGCCATCGTGCTTGCCGGGAGAGTTGTCGACAGCCGGTAGATCGAAGAAGCGTTTAGCCACCGCGTCGACTTGGTTGGCGTCCTTCACGTAGATCCGGTAGGACGCCGGGAAGGGATTGTCCGTCAGATTGATCAGGATCGGGTCGGCACCATCGCCGAGACGCTCCTCAAACTCCTTCCGTGCCTCGTCCTTCGAGATGAACTTATAGGTCTTTACCTCCGGCATGCCCTTGATCTTGGCCACGAGGGCATTGACCTGTTCGGCCGGCGCCTCGTCGGCGATGTACACCTCTATCATCACCCTGTTCTTGAGACTGGTGGTGCCGGTGCTGAGGTTCTTTTGCGTCACCAGAACCAACCCCAGGATGATCATCGAGATGAACACCGTGAGCACGGCGGCGAGGGTGATCACCCAGTTGCGGCGCAGCGAGCCAAACGCCTCGCCGAGGAAGAAACCGAAACGCATGTTACGTCACCACCTGAACCGGCTGTACTGTCTCATCGTACGAGCCACGGCGCTCATCGCGTACCAAGCGGCCATCGTCGAGCGCGAACACACGCTTGCGCATGCGGTTCACCATCTCTTTGTCGTGCGTGGCGATCAGCACCGTGGTACCCGTACGATTGATACGATCCAAGAGCTGCATGATACCTATAGATGTGTCGGGGTCCAGGTTGCCAGTGGGCTCGTCG
>JAXGYV010000013.1:0-47223 GCA_040772045.1 Thermoleophilia bacterium | reverse complement strand
AGCGTGACGGAGGTTTGGGAGACGGCCGACGCGATGGAGCTGGCGTCCCGCACCTGGAAGTCGTCGTCCTCACCCGCATCGATGTCGCGCACGCCGCGCAATGCCGCGGTGAGAGCGTCGACGTACGTATCCACCGCGCTCGGCTCGGCCTGAACGCGGATCTCGGAGATCGCGGGGTCGAACGCCACCAGCCGGCCCTCGATCACCCCCAGCGGCACGATGATGCTACTGTCTGCCGAGGCAAACCCCACGTCGCCGGTCTCGGCCAGTACGCCGACGACCTCGAAGTCGCGGCCGCCGATACGCACCGTCTGCCCCACCATCTGATTCACGTCCGCACCGAGGTTCTCGACGATGGCGTTCCCCAGGACCGCCACCGGCAGGTCGTTCTCGGCGGCGAACCAACTGAAGAACGAGCCCGCCTGCAGCTCCAGACTGTTTATGCTCTGGATCGCCGGGGTTGTGCCCGTGATCGTGGCGAAGGTCGTCGTGTCCCCGAAGCTCACCCTGGTATCGGTCTCGACCGTACACACGGTACGCCGAACGCCCGGCGCTTCGTTGATCGCCGCCCGATCGTCCTCGTCGAGTGCCGTGTCGTCAGAGGCAAACCGACTGGCCGACACGGTCACCGTGTCGGTACCAAAGGTCGTGAACTGTTCCTCCACCGCCCGCTGCGAGCCAGCACCGATCGACATGAGGGCGACGACCGCCCCGATGCCGATGACGATACCCAGGATGGTGAGGACCGCGCGAAGCGGATTCGCCCGCAGGCTGGCGAACGCGAGCCGCAGCGACTCCAGAGCAACGATCATTGTCCACCGGCCTGATTCATCCGCATGCCACCAGACTGTACACCGTTCCCACGTATGCCCTGCGGTCGTTCCCCGCCGGTCATCCCGGGCAGGCCAAAGGCGCCAGATGATCCCGAGCGAGTAGTCGAGCTCCCGTTGGTGATCGTACCGGTGACCACCAACTCCCCTTCGACCAGACCACTCACGATCTGCGTGAGGGAGGACGTCGCCATACCCGTCTCGACCTGTCGGGTAGCCGGCTGCCCATCGATCATCACCCGCACGTAGGCGTCGCTGGCGGTGCCGGCGATGGCACTCGTAGGCACCACCAACACGTCGGCCGCCTGCGCGATGGTGATCGACAGCGAGCCCGTCATGCCCAGGAGCGCCCACGACGGCACCTCAGCCACAGAGAGCGTCACCGTGTACTGCGCCGACGTCGAGCTGCTACCCGCCCCGGCCTGCGCCGACGAGACCGTGGCAATCGACTTGATCTTCGCTGAGAACGTGGTCTCCTCGTGCCCGTCGATGGTCAGCTGAGCCGCCTGGCCCTTCTCGAGGAGCGAGATATCGGCCTGTCCAACAGACGCCTGTGCGACCATGGCCCGCGGAAAGCTCGTCGTCGCCAGCGAGGTTCCAGCGCCTACAGTGCTCCCCTTGCCGACATCCACAGAAGTTACCACTGACCCCTTCGGCACCCATACGAACGTGGCCAAGTCGATTGTGCCCGTCTGGTCCAGACCGTTGTCCTCTTGCCACTCGAGCAGGCCGGCTTGAGTAGACGCGTCGAAGTACCCGTCCACCGTCCCGTGATCGTACCCCTCGGCCTTCAACGCCGACTCGAGCGCTTTTACATTCCCCTGCGTGTCGCCATAGGCCAGCTCTTCGTAGAGTGGTACCGAGCTCACCAGCGCGAACACCGGCCGGCCTGAGATCACCGCTAGCTTCTGCAGACTGCGCAGCGTTGCCCCCTCGGAGAGGTACAACGCGGTGACCACGCCGCTGACACCCGGCCGCAGCGCGGTATCGCCGTGCGCGGCAACCAGTGTGAAATCGGCCTCGACTGTCTGCTCGACGGTCCCAGTGCTCACCGTGGACGTCAGGTACCGTACAGCGCCCGCCTCATCGTCCCGCTGCCACAGATATACAGCAACCGCGGCTCCGGTCACGATTACGATCGCCATCGTCGCCGCAAGCCACCGCCGTACGCGCCTGCTCTTCCTCATCTGCTGTCTCCTCCATCCTCGCTGGCCGCGGTCATCAACCGACGTGCGCGCTCATTCCCCGACAGCTCGCCGCCATCGGCCGCTGACTTCACGAACCGGTGCGGTCCGCGGGTTGCGGACTGCTCCTCCGCCCGCCGCCCAGCGGAGGGCTGCCGCGGGTACCCGGAAAGCTAATCTCGTACACCACGTTGTCGCCCTCTTTGAGGCCCGAGACAATCTCTGTCTGCTGGTCACTTCTCTGGCCCACCTCGACTGTGCACGATTCCGTCTTGCCGTTCACCACGATCCGCACGGTCGACGCGCCGTTGCTCGTGGTAATGGCCTGCGTAGGCACCACGAGCACGTCTTCCGCGAGGATCTTCACCTCAATGACGGCGACGCCGTGATCGCCCGCGCTAGCGTCGTTCGGCACCGAGGAGAGGCGGACGATCGCCGTCGCACCATCTGTGCCTCTCGTCACAAACTCCACCGTACCCTCGACGCCACGCATGCCACCCGTGCCGCCCCGCGGCCAGCCCTGAGCACCAGCCGGTGGGCTTGGTCGTCCAGCAGCGCCCTGGTCCATCGGCGAGCCGCCGGTCGTGACGCGCGGGGCGGGCGTGGTACCCGAGCCGCGCGGCCGCTGGCCACTGCCGAAGTCGCCCAGACGCACGGTGGCGTGTTGGCCCTCAGCTACCTGAGCCACCCCGTCGCCCGACAGCCGCACCGTCACTGTCGGCGCATTCCCGAGAGTCGTCAGCTCGGCGGTTCCGCTCACCGTCTCCACGACGTCCCCCCGCATCACTCTGTACAGTACCTGCCGTACCTGAGACGGCGCCTGCTGGTCGCTACCCGATGCGGATCGCGCCGAGTCCCCGCACGCTGCCGCGAACGGCAGAGCGGCGCACAGGATGACGAGCAGTGCGACCGGTGCGGCACGGCGTGTCCGCGCCGTCCGCCGAAGCGGGCGCGGTCCGCGAGAGCAGGGTGGCACGTTGGCCGGTGGCATAAGTATTCCTCCGTGTCGATCGGCAGCACCGTACAGAGGAGTCGATAAGGTGAGCGTAAGGACAGAGGCACGGCCAGAGGCGCCTTCGTGAGTCGGCCCACGCCGGAGCTTACGCCGGCCTTACACGGCCGCCCCTAGACTGCCGCAGACGACGCCCCTCGATACAGAACAGGGTGAGCCCGATCATGCACGCACCTCGCACCTCCGGCCATGGAGATCCGATCCTCGAAGTCAGGGGCCTTGAACGCACCTACAGAAGAGGCACCATAGAGGTGCCGGTGCTTAAGAACCTTGACCTCGAAGTGCACGAGGGCGAATGGGTTGCTTGCACCGGCCGGTCTGGCTCCGGCAAGTCGACGCTGCTCCATGTACTCGGCTTGCTCGACAGCGCCGACGCCGGCGCGTACTCCCTCGCCGGACACAACGTGGCCGTCCTCGACGACACGGAGCGGGCACAGTTGCGCAACGAGCTCATCGGCTTCGTGTTCCAGCTCCACAATCTGCTTCCGCGCACCACCGCATTGGAGAACGTGGCCACGCCTCTCATCTACCGTGGTGTACGCCGCGCCGAGCGGCTGCGCGCGGCCGCGAAGGCCCTGGAGGCCGTCGGCCTCGCACACCGCTCCGATCACGACTCGAGCGAGCTCTCGGGCGGGCAGATGCAGCGCGTGGCCATCGCCCGCGCTCTGGTCGGCGACCCGGCGCTCCTGCTCGTCGACGAGCCCACGGGTAACCTCGATCTGACGGCGACCAACGAGGTGCTCGAGATCCTCGATGAACTGCACCGCAGCGGACGCACGATCGTCATGATCACCCATGAGGAGGACGTGGCCAGCCACGCCGACCGCCGTCTCGTTCTCCACGACGGCAAGCTGCACGACGCAACCACTGTGGCAGCGCAACACGGCCGCTATTAGGCAGTACCCGCCGACATCGCGGCAGGCCACTCCACTCGCACAGCCCGCGGAGTACCTTCGGCAAGTTCCAGCGCCAAAAGGGCTGTGCCGGAGCTAAGGGAAAGCCGTTACCGGCGGTCGCGTTCCTCTGAGCCAGCCCCCGGGCCGGTCCGCGCGCGACCGGCGTCTTGGAACCAGACGGTCTGCTGCGGAAACGGGATCGCGATACCGGCCGCGTGCAACGCCTCTTTGATGCGCGCCCTCAACGCCCGCCCCACCGCCCACTGCTGTCCCGGCAGCGTCTTGACTGCTAGACGAATGCTGACGGCCTGGGGTCCGAGATCCTCCACCCCCCAGATCTCGGGCTCTTCGATGATCGCCGCGCCCGGAACAGCCTCGCGCCACAGCCCGTCCGCCACCTCCTTGATGACCTTGGAGGCCGCGGCGATATCGGCATCGTAGGCTACGCCGATGTCGAGCACCGCGCGCGCCCACTGGTACGACTTGTTACCAACTCGGCGAATCTCGCCATTGGGCACGTACCAGAGCGTCCCCTCGACGTCGCGCACAACGGTGAGTCGCAGCGTCACACGCTCCACCACGCCGCTGGCCTCGCCGATATCGACGATGTCGCCCACGCCGTATTGGTCTTCGACGAGCATGAAGATGCCGGTGAGGTAGTCGCGAACCAGCGCCTGAGCCCCGAACGCCAGCGCGATGCCGGCCACACCCGCCCCAGCGAGCAGTGGGCCGATGTTCACGCCGAGCTCGCCGAGCACCATGATCCCGGCGATCACGAGAATGACGACGCCGGCCGTGTGCCGGAGAAGCACTCCGAGAGTCCGTATGCGCTGTTCGGCGCGCTCCTCTTGCTCGGCGGGCGCTCGCGCCGCGCCCTGCACGTCCGGTTCCGGGGCGCCCGCCGCCTCAGAGACGGGCGCCCCCACGGAGATATCGCGCTCGCGGCGCTTGCGCCGAAAGGAGGCGAGACGGCTGACCAGCCGCGCGACGCCGCGCGAGACCACAAAATGGAGGATGAGCGCGCCGAACACAATGGCGGCCACCGTGACCAGTGTTCTCAGACGCCCGTCGAACGCGACGGCTACGGTGCCACCCGGCAACGCTGGTTGCAGAAAGCGCTCGAACACGCGCGCAGCCTAGCACGGTGCACCGCGCCGCGGATACCCCTGCTTCCCGCGGACCACCGCACGGGGAGCGCTCGCGGCGCCGACTTCGTCACGCACCCGGCAGCGGCCGACCCCCCGCCAGCCCTCTACACGCGGCCCTGGCTCACCAGGCGGGCGAAGTGCTCGAACGAACGGTCGTAGGTGCGTTCGCCCTGGGCATCGAAGACGCAGGCCGGCAGCTCGCGTAGGCGCAGGTGGTAGCTCACGCACTCGCAGCACACGCCCTTGTGCGAGCACGCGGCGTACGTGCACGTGCACGCGGCCAAGTTTTTGTCTTTTCGGCACTCCATAGACGACCCCTCGAGACGTGAGCTCCTCAGCGCGGCGCTCCCGTAGGAGCAGCGGATTGCTTGAGCAGGGCCCGCCTGTCAGTCGATCGGTTGCCGACCGCTCACGGCATGCGGCGTCGGCAGATACCAGCCCCTCTGGCCAGAGCTATCGGTGACGTAGTCGGGCCAGGGCAGATCGACGGGCGGCACGAAGTCCTGCGGCAGCAGCGGCGGCATCCAGTTCGTGCCACCGATGCCGCCGCCCGTCCGTTCCTCAAACTCCGCCTTCGCTCGTTGCAGCTCGCGCGGGTCCGTCAGCAGATCGAGCGCTATCGCGGCGATGGTCTTTCCCGCCAGGAACATCCCCGGATCGACCAGCGCGGGCACACCTCCGGTGGCGACGACCACCCAGTGCGGGTATTTCTGGCCGGGCGCCGCGGGCCGCAGGCTTCCCGGGAACCCAGGCCGCGCGGTGTACAGGCGCAGCGTAGGCGCGTGCCAGGTGTAGTCGGTGTAGTCGTCTGAGGTGAAGTTCTTCTGCCAGGGCGGCATGAACTGCCGTGTCTCCTCCTCATACACCTCTGGCGGCGTGATGCGCTCGCACTTGTCGTCGATCGGGCGTTCGAGGGGCTCGAAGCCCAGGTTCTTCTGGATCGCACGGATGAATCCGGCCGCCTCCTCGCCGTAGCTCGGCGGTCCAATGAGCCGCATGTTGCGGTGAGCGAGCTCGGCCAGCGCATGGTTGGCCAGGCCAGGCCGCGTTTTGGTCACCCACGTGACAGAGGCCTTACAGCCAGTCGCTTCAGCCACGACCTTGGCGTTCTTCTCCAGGACGCTGTACATGCGCTCCTGCATCCGAACCGTCGGCGACCGCCAGGAGTACTGGATCTGGCTGAAGTGCGGCGCATGGTTGTCGGCGGTCGCCTCGCCGGCGGCCATGATGTACTCGTTCATGGTCCAGCTCCCGGTGTGGGCGAACATCGCCTCCTTGGTGTACTTGGTGGTCGTGTACATCAAGCAGACCGCGTCGAGCGCCCCCGGTGTTCGCGCCCATGTGTGGACATTGTCGAACCCACCAGACGCGGGCTTAACATCCGTCCCGGCAAGGTACTTCTCGGGCTCGGTACACTCGAACGTGAAGACGGCGCTCCAGTAGCAGCCGCAATGGGTATCCCAGACCACCACGTTGGCGTCTGTTGGATGGTAGGAGAGCATCGCGTCGAGATCGTCGTAGTAGCCTTTGGCGGCATGGATTGGCTTGGACCCGCAGACCTTCTCGGCGGGCTCACCGAAGAAGCGCAGCGTACCCGGAATGCCACAACGCTCCATGGCCGCCTTCGTGGCGAGAACACCGGCCAGCGCACCCACGCCGAGCATCGCATGGGTGCAGTTGTGTCCCGGCGCGGAGGGATGGAGCCCTTCCCGAGGCGCCTTGTAGGGCACGGCCTGCTGAGACAGGCCGGGCACGGCGTCGTACTCCGCATGCGAGGCGATCACCGGTCCGCCCTCGCCCCAGGTCGCGCAGAACGCCGTGGGCATGTCCCCCGAGCCTGCTTCTACAGTGAAGCCCTGCGCGCGCAACAGCTCGCAGTACGCGGCCGCCGACTTGTACTCTCTCCATGCCGGCTCCGCGTAGCCGTGAATGCGCAGGTGAAACTCGGACAGCCACTGCTCGTTTTGGCCTATCCACTCGATCGCACAGCGCTTCGCCTCGGTCAGTTCGGCTGCGGAGACCTGCTCGCAGCCCATTCCCTCCCTCTCGGTCATGCGTCCTCTCCTCTTTCTCGCCGTACCCTGCTCCCGGCTCATCTCCGACGAAGACGCCGAGCGCACGGGATTTTCCTTTGCCCTGCACCATCACGAGCCACAGAGGGCAAGCCGCAGGCGGCGTACAGCACACACGGTCGTTCGGTGCCCCAAGACAATGACCCTCTGTCGCCGCGACCGCAACCTCGGGCCCCAGCCGCCGGTGAGCTACCCGAACCCGGTACGTCTACCGGTACGCTTACCGCTTACAACGATCGTCCTATCGCGAGGCCGAGCAGCACGGCCGCGAGGCCCAGGATGCTCGTGCCGAAGATGTAGACCAGAGCGTGAGTCGTGAGTCCCCGCTCGAGGAGCGCCGTACTTTCGTAAGCGAGGGTCGAGAAGGTCGTGTAGCCGCCCAGGATGCCGACACCGATGAACAGCCGCCAGTTCGCGCCGACGGCGCCGCGCTCGATTGACAGTGCCATGAGAAAACCGAGCAGGAGAGCACCACTCACGTTGATCGCCAGCGTGTGCCACGGAAACCGCGCTCCCCAGCGCTCGGCTATCCAACTACCGAGTGTGTACCGAAGGCCGCCCCCTATGCCCGCTCCGGTCACGACGACGAGCACGTCGCGGATGTGCATCGTGAATCCCTCCCGCACGACGAAACCTCCGTGACGAGAGGAGGCACTCCCTCACAGCTCACCGGCTCCCATGCCGCACGACACGGCGAGCGCCCGCGCGGACCGAGCAGACGCCAGCCGTTGCTCGTCACATTATTTTCAGCCTATCAGGAGTGCGCCTCGCCGCGCCTCGCGCCCAGCAGCAGATGCACGACTCTCCGCTCCGCCATGTCGGCATCAGCCCGCAGTCCACCCGCCATCGATCGTGAACTGAGCACCTGTCACCCACTTCGATTCGTCCGCGGCAAGATAGAGATCCAGGTAGGCGATGTCGAGGGGCTCGCCGATGGTCCCCAGCGGAAGCTGCGCACCAGCTTGCTTGAAGAACTCCGAGGGGTCCAGATTACGCTCGAGCGCCTTCTCCTCGACCATCGGCGTCTTCACGTAGCCCGGATGGATGGAATTCACGCGGATCCGCTGGCCGTCCCGGGCCACCGAGAGCGCAGCCGACTTGGTCATCAGGGTCACGGCACCCTTGGAGGCACAGTACGCGAACAGATCCGCCGCTCCCACCAGGCCGTCGACCGACGAGTGGTTGACGATGGAACACAGCTCGTCGCAGCGCTTCATCGCCGCGATGGCGTACTTCATGCCGAGGAACACCCCACGAGCGTTGACCCCCATCACGCGCTCCCAATCCTCGAGCGTGGTCTCCTCGACGTCCCGCCGCAGGGAGACGCCCGCGTTGTTGACGAGCACGTTGAGTTTCCCGTACAGCTCCGTCGTCCTCGAGACGACTTCTTTCCACTCCGCCTCGCTCGTCACATCCAGCCGCAGGAACGTGGCCTCGCCACCGGCCGTCCGGATCTGCTCCGCGACCTCCTCCCCCCGGAACCGGCGACGCTGCGCGATCACCACGGCCGCCCCCTCGGCGGCGAAGAGCCGCGAGGTAGCTTCGCCGATCCCCGTCGCCCCGCCGGTCACGATGGCGACCTTGCCCTCCAGCCTGCCCACGCGTTCTCCTTCGTTTGAGCTGGACGGAATGGGAGCACCCATCCCGACGACCACGTTCACTTCAACACAGAGGGGAGAGGCGGAACGTGTCTACTCCGTAGCGATCTCCGATGCCGACCAGTCCTGGTGTTCGCAGCGAGCGAACGACAGGGGGGAGAGCTGGTCAACCGTGCGCTTGTCCCAATCCTGTTCGGATGTCTGTGACCATGCGGCGACGGCGATGTCCTGGACACGGCGCAAGAGAGCCCCCTCGTCGACATCCAGAGCTTTGCCGTCTTTGACCAGGCATCGCCCCTGCACGTACACCCGATCTACCGAGTGCCGCGTCCCGCTGTACACGAGGTTCTTGATTGGATCGCGTACTGGGGTCATCTCGTGAGAGTCCAGCCGCAGCGCGACCAGGTCGGCCTGAGATCCTGGCGCCAAACGACCGATGTCGGAGCGCCGCAGAGCCTGTGCGCCGCCGAGCGTCGCCGAGTTGAAGGCGTCGGCCGCGGAGGGTTCGAAGCAGCTCCGCTCGACCAGCTTTCCCACCCCGCAGGCCCACCGCATCTCCTGCAGGTAGTCGGCGTTGGGAGAGTCTGTCCCGATGCCTACGGGAATCCCCATCTGCAAGTACCGGGGATAGGACTCCATGGCATAGCCCCGCATCATGAAGCCGAAAGGACAGTGCGCGACCGGCGTCTTGGTCTCCGCCAAGAGACGGAGATCGCCGTCGCCTGGGTAGTTCACCCTGCTGTGCCCCGAGGGGAAAATGCCGTGCCCGATCAGTACATCGCTTCCCAGAAGACCGGCGTCGGCCAGCATCTCGAACGGGGTTCTCCCATAGCGGCGCACGCAGTCTTGAAACTCCACGAAGGATTCCGCCGCGTGAATGGTGACGCCAACGCCTATCCGATCGGCAGCCTGCCGCGTCTCGGCGAGGAGCCGCGGAGTACAGGTGGTCGTCTGCGTTGGCCCCAACAGAGCCCGTACTCTTCCCCCGTAAGTTCCGTCGTACCGCTCAACGAACTGGATGGCCTCGCCCAGCTTCTGCAGACCCCGCTGTTCGTCCAGCGGATGGACCAGGGAATGCCCATCTTCCGTATGCCATATGCCGGCACGATACGGGGCTCCCACATAGCCGCGCATCCCCATCTCCCCGATCGCATCCGCGACCTGCGCCGATATCTGACTGCCGGGGTCGACGACGGTGGTACAACCACTCAGGAGGAGTGCCGTCAGAGTTGTGCGAGCGATAGCTTCGCAGTCCTCGGCGCTCTGATCCCACCCGAACAGATGCTCGAAGAGGATGTCGTGGTAGAAGTACCGGCTGCCCGTGTCTTCCAGGAGGCTCTTCTGTACCGCGGACCAGGCTGGATGGCAGTGCACATTCACAAACCCGGGGATGATGAGGCGGTCGCCGAGATCCTCGACGTCCACGGATGGCGTGGGCAGGGTCTTGCCGAAGCCGATGATCTTGTCGCCGCGAACGCCAAGATACCCTCCCTCGAGGACCTCGTGGACGCCGTTCCGGAAGACCACGATGTACCTCGCTTTGAGATACCACTCCTTAACATCTGAGCTCATGGATGCAGCCTCTCTCCGTTGCCGCTGTTCCTCACGACGACTGCATCCGCCTGGCACTGAAGCACTCGCCGCACCGTTTGCTCTGCCCGCGTCGTGCACAAACCTCGATCTTCGCGGACCCGTTCGAGCCACCCAACGAAAGACGTACGGGGAGTCCAAGACACGCGCCTCCGCGCCAGATGCGAGGCGGTCGCAACGGGCGTCCCGAACCCCTTTTGCCAGCGCGACAAGCTTACCGCAAGTTCCCCAGCCAGCGGACAGCTCGCGGCATCAGGAGGAACGCGTGCTGGAGGCCTCCGCCTCGGCGAGACGGCCGATCGTGGGTTTCGTCGCCAGCTGCTCCGCCGCTCCTGAGAGTCCCCGCTCCTCCCCGATCTTGCGCAAGGCGAGTGCTGCGGCGCCGGCGGTGAGCAGCACGGCCACACCGCCGAGCGCCATCGCCCAGCGCGCGCCCAGGTGAGCGGCGGCGGTACCGGTCAGCGGTCCCCCGATCGGCGTGAAGCCCAGCGAGACCATGCTCCACAGTGCCATGACTCGCCCGCGCATCGCGTCGCTCGTGTGCAGCTGGAGCAGGTAGTTGGTAGTGGCGACGAACACCACGCTGGCCGCTCCCGTCGGCGCCAGGAGTGCGAGCATCAACGGCAGCGATGGTGCGGCCGCGGTGACAACAGTGGCTGCCCCGAACACCAAAGTGACCAGCACGAGCAGGCGATACCCGGGCCGCCGACAAGAGGCTACTGCGAGGGCGCCCACCAGCGCGCCGATGCCCATAGCGGTCGTCATAGCGCTGTAGGTCCCGGCGCCGCCGGCGAATACCGTCGCGAAGAGCGGCAGGATCACACTGTAGTTGAAGGCGAGCGTGGCGACCACAGCCATCATCAGGAGCGGAACGCGCAGTCGCCACGCCCCCCATGCGTAGTGCAACCCCTCGCGGATCTGTCCTTTTCCTCCTGGTACCGGCGGTTGCCGGTACAGCTCGGAGGCGCGCATGGCCAACAACGCGGCGAGCACGGCGACGTACGACGCGGCGTTGAGGGCAAACGTCCACGCCATGCCCATGGTCACGAGGAACACGCCGGCGATAGCCGGCCCCACGATGCGCGACGCGTTGAAGATCACGTTGTTCAGGCCGACGGCGTTGACGATGTCCTCCGGCCCAACCATCTCGACGACGAAACTCTGCCGTGCCGGCTGGTCCACTGAGTAGATGACGCCCATGGCGAACGCCAGCAGCCAGACCATCCACAGGTTCGCCACGCCACTGGCCACCAGGACGGCGAGCGCCAGCGCCTGCGCGATCAGAGCCGTCTGGGTGAGCAGCAACAGCTTACGTTTGTCGAAGCGGTCGACCAGCAAGCCGCCCACGGGGCCCAACACCAGCACCGGGCCGAACTGCAAGCCCGTCGTGATCCCCAAATCGAGCGCGCTGCCGTGCAGGCCGAACAGGACGAGAGCGCTCTGCGCCACCGTCTGCATCCACGTGCCGGATTGCGAGACAGTCTGCCCGAAGAACCACAGGCGGTAGTTCCGGCAATGCAGCGAGCTGAACATGCGCCCGGCGATCCTCGCCGGGCGGCTTGTCGTCGGACTTACGTTCGCGTCGCTCAACGACTAGGTCAGCGGGGAGAAACCGAGCGCCGGCCGGTGAGAGAGGGTGAGCGAAGGAAGGAGTTGACGGATGGCCCAGCGACGGTTCTCGCCGTGACGGCCGTTGCCCCTCCTCGTCGCTCTACCTGAGACTGCGCTTCTCGTCTGCACAGAGCGCAGTCTAGCCCATTTGGAGAGATGGAGCGGCCAGCGCTCGCCGCACTGTGCGGCGCCGTCGGCAGCGCTCTCTCATGCTTCTCGACGAGACGACGCAGGCCGTGCGGCCGCTCACTCTCTGGCCCGCCGCAGCGCCACCGCGTCGCCCGGGCGAAGCGAGAGGACGTCGGCCGCCGATCCCTCGTTCACCGCTACGGCGACCTGACCGTAGCTGTCTATCAGCACGAGGATGTCGCTGCGGCGCACACCGCGGAATGTAGCAGCCACCTGAGCGAGGTAGCACTCGCCCCCGCAGATCACCTCGAGGCGGTCGCCCAGAGCCGCGGCGTCGAGCTGTTCTTGCCGAACATTGAGGGCTACGTTGCCGAATCGGTCAACGAGCAGGGCGGTAGCGTACAAAACGCCCTCCTCGATGCACGCCTCCGGCACGTCGAGACGCACCAGGCTTGCGGGATCCACGGTCCGACCACACTGCTCTACCGGCTTCCCGTTCGCCAACCACGCTGCAACCGGCGCGAAGATGTCGCGTCCGTGGAACGTGGCGGAGACTGGGGTGAGCCACAGCTCGCGGTTGGTGAGCTCGTAGGCGGCGGCGATGCCACCATCAGCCTCCGCGGCCAGCACGAGCAGACCGTTGTCGGGACCCACGAACAAACGCCCGCCGCCGCCGCGGAGCACCAGAGCCCGCCGCGGTCCGCCCACCCCAGGGTCCACGACAGCCAAATGCACCGCGCCTTCAGGCATGTACGGCAACGTGTTCCGCAGCACGAAAGCCCCACCGAGCACGTCGTGCGCCGCGATGCCGTGCGTCACGTCAATGACCTCCGCACTTGGGACCAACCGCTTGATGACCGCACGGCACGTACCGGCGAAATCGTCTTGGTAGCCGTAGTCGCTGTAGAAGCAGATCGCGCGCATGAGCACTTCCTCCAGTCAACCCGCAACGCCGCATGGCCACACGCTGTGCACGACGTGCTCGCCGCCGCTCCAGCGTCCGGGCGCTAGTTCCGCAGCCCCTTCGGCGAGACCGGCAGCTCTCGCGGCTTCGCCGGTTTCAGCATACCCTTCTGCTCGACAACTGCCCGATTTCACTGCCCGCCTTCGCGCTCCGCGCGGCGATGCCCACCGCGGAGCGCGCGGAACTACGCACCGAGGAGCCACCGACATGGGCGACAGATGTGAATCTTCCGGCCCCCTCATCGCGGCGATCCACGCCGATGTTATCGGCTCGCGCCGCCTGGCCCATCCGGAACGCACGCTCCCGCGCCTAGAGCAGGGGGCCCGCACGCTCAATGCACGGTTCGCCGAAGCCATCGCGTGCCCCTTCGGCACAGCCGCCGGAGACGAGCTGCGAGGCGCCCTGAGAGACCCCGCTCAGGCGCCGTTCTGCGTTACCGCGATGCGCGAGGAACTGGCACCGATCCAGGTGCGCGTGGGCGTCGGTATTGGCCCCGCGCTGGCCGAGGGTGACGAGCGCGCGGAACCCTCCGAACTGGCACGGACCGCCATCGCTACCGCCAAGCAGCAGGGCGGCGTGATCCGGTACCTCGGCACCGGAGTGGCGAGCGACACGCTGCTCGGCGCGCTCTGCCGTCTCGCCGACCCGCTCCTCGTCCAGCGAACCGTCGAGCAGTGGCAGACCGTAGCCGCCTACCGGCGACTCGGCACCCAACGCGAAGTGGCCCGCGCGCTCAAAATCAGTCGACAAAGCGTCAGCGCGCGCCTGCTCGCCGCCCACTGGAGTGAGCTCGAGGAGGCCGACACAGCCATCGCCGCCTACTTCGCGTCACTCCGCGACCGGCAAGGATAGTGAGAACCGTGCCACCCGGCGGCTACCGCGCGCAATCGCCGCCGAGATCGAGAAGCTTTTCGATGGCGTGCGGCAGAGCCGGGCCGATCACCGCGAACTGCTCTCTGCAGGCTCGCGGACTGCCCGGCATGTTGATGATGAGCGTTCGCCGACAGATGCCACTCACGGCACGCGAGAGCATGGCGTGCGGTGTCTTCCGCAGGCTGAGCGCTCGCATGGCCTCGACGAAACCGGGTGCCAGCCGGTCGATCACCGTCAGCGTCGCCTCCGGCGTCACGTCGCGCGACGTTAGGCCCGTACCCCCCGTGGTGAGCACCAGGTTCACGTCGGTTACCTCGCTGAAGTGCCGCAGCTTGGCCGCGATGAGTTCGCGTTCGTCGGGCACGATCGCTCGCTCCACGGAGTCGACGCCGATGCCGCGCAGAAGCTCCTCGAGCGCCGCACCGCTCTCGTCCGTCCGCTCTCCAGCGTGGCCTTTATCAGATACGGTGAGCACGGCCGCCTTGATTATGCTCGGCGTGCATCCGGCGTTCACACCGCTACCTCCCCTTGGTTGCCGCGTTCTCTCTGCCTACCGCCGCGGTGAGAGCATCACGCGCTTGGCGATACCTCGGCACGAACCCAATGGCCACTCCGGCCACCGCTCTTCTCGAGGAGACGCACGGCGACGATCTCCATCCCGCGATCGACCGCCTTGCACATGTCGTACACGGTGAGCGCGGCCACTGAGGCCGCCACCAACGCCTCCATCTCGACGCCGGTGCTCCCGACGACACGAGCTTCGGAGACAATCCGCAGGCCCGGAAGCTCGTGGTCGGGCTCGATCTCTACGCCGACGGAGGTGAGCGCCAGCGGGTGGCAGAGCGGGATGAGGTCGTGCGTGTGCTTGGCGGCCATGATGCCCGCGACACGTGCCACACCGACCACATCGCCCTTGGGAGCAGCCTGATCGACGATCGTGCGGAGGGTAGCCGCGCTCATGCGCACGGCCGCGGTCGCCCGAGCGACTCGCTCGCTCGCCTGTTTTGCCCCTACATCCACCATGCGTGCCCTACCCCGCTCGTCGAGGTGCGAAAACCCGTCCGCCATATTCTCCTACCCACCGATCTCGGACATGGCGCGCCGCGTGAGCTCCGTCTCGGCGCGCCTGTCGTACGACTTCTTGGCGAGCGCGGCGCCCAGGGCCTTCGCCAGCTCCACGGGCTGCCCGATCAGCGGCCGAACATTGAGTTCCTCCGCGGAGAACAGGCAGGTCTTGAGCCTCCCGTCGGCCGTCAGCCGCAGCCGGTTGCAGGCGCTGCAGAAATGCTCTGACACCCCAGCGATAAACCCGAGAGTGCCTCGTGCGCCCGCTGGCCGCCAGTAGACGGCTGGGCCATGGCCGTACGGACCCCTCACGGGATGCATGGCCACCGTATCGTTCAGTCGTCGCAGCACCTGTGACGCGGGCACAAACACGCTCCGCTCCCCGTGGCGACGGTCGAGCGGCATGTGCTCGATGAAGCGTACGTGGACCTCGCGTTCGTGCACCAGGCGCACGAAGTCCGCCACCTCGTCTTGCACGCCGTCTTCCAACACGACGTTCACCTTTACCGGCGTGAAGCCAGCCTCGATAGCCGCGTCGAGGCCGGCGAGCGCGTCCTCGAGAGAGCCGCCGCGCGTGAGTTCACGGTACCGATCCGGATGGAGACTGTCGATGCTGATGTTCACACGGTGCAGGCCGCCCTGCCGCAGAGAGGCCGCGAAGTGAGGAAGCAGCAACCCGTTGGTGGTCAGAGAGAGGTCGGAGATACCGGGCACCGTGGCCAGCATGGCAACAAAGCGCTCGACGCCCTTGCGAACCAGGGGCTCGCCACCCGTAATGCGCACCTTCGTCATGCCTGCTTGCGCCGCTACCTCGGCGAAGGCCAGGAACTCCTCGTAGGAGAGGATGTCCTGGTGACGGCGCGGCGACACACCTTCCGGTGGCATGCAATAGACGCACCGGAGATTGCAGCGGTCCGTGATGGAGAGCCGCAAGTAGTCCACTCGCGGTCGGATACTCTGGCAGGTCCCGGTGTCTGTCATGCGCTGTAGGATCCCTCGAACGGATGCTCGTCTCGACCCCGTGTACGGTAGTCTATTCTTTCATCACCATCACTTCGGTCGCCTTGATCACCGCCGCCACCTCGTCTCCCGATTTGAGCTTCAGCTCCTCCGCGGAGCCTCTCGTGATAACGGCGACGACCGTGTGGCCTCCCAGGATGTCAATCGCCACCTCGGCCATCACATCCCCTAGTAGAACGGTCTTGACCGTGCCCTGCAGCCTGTTCCGCGCACTCAACGCCATCGATCCGCCCTCCTTCAGTCCTTGCCGGCACCACGGCGGCCGCCCTCAAACCCCGGACCCAAGGCTACGCTTGCCCGCAGCGCCATCGTCGAGCACTCTTCCCTGCCGCGGGTTCCGCAAACGAGGACCCGTGGACGGAAACGCCCTCGTACCCCTCTCTGCGTGGAGAACGAACGGCAGTGCAGGCGCGACCGGCAGGACGAGCACCGGGCGTTCGCTCGAGGCTACGCCTGCGCGACCCTCACGACGAACGAGCGATGACGAAGCAAGGCGATACAGAAACGCTCCTCCGAGCGCTCTGGACTGTAGGGGAAGTCCGACTGCCTGCCATGGCGGCGCGTCGACAGGTCCGCGGTGCTCAAAGGGGGCATGCACACACGCGCATCCTCCTTTCCACACTGGGAGGCGCTGCGGTTTCCCGCTGCACCCTGTCGGCGCAGATTCCGTGGGCCCGAGGGGCCGGTAGGATCAAGCGCTCGGAGAAGCGAGGTGACCTTACCCTACGTCACGGCCCGTGACAAGACGCCGGCGGTGGTCGAGTCCGCGGCGCCGCACGCGAATCACACCGGGCACCACTCGATCTCGCGTATGGCCACCATCTTCATCTCGGTCATCTCCTCAATGGCGTACTTGAGGCCCTCGCGACCCATTCCCGAGCCCTTCACGCCTCCGTAGGGCATGTGATCCACGCGGAAGGTGGGCACCTCGTTGATCATGACCCCACCCACCTCCAGCCGCCGGGCAGCGTAGAGTGCCTTGTTCAGGTCGCTGGTGAACACTCCCGCTTGCAGTCCGTAGTCGCTATCGTTGGCGATCTCGATCGCTGCACACAGATCTTTGGCGCGCAGCACGCTGATCACCGGACCGAACAGCTCATGATGCACCACCTTCATCTGGCGCGTCACGTCCGTGACGACGGTGGGTAGCAACGCCCCGTCTGGCGTCTCGCCGCCGGTGAGGACGGTCGCGCCCTGCTCGACAGCCTCGCGGACCCACGAGCACACGCGCTCCGACTCCGCGCGCGAGATGAGAGCGCTCACGTCTGTGGTGGGATCCAGCGGATCCCCGTACTTCAGCTTCTCCACACCCGCGACCAGCTTGGCGAGCACCTCGTCGTAGACTCCCCCGACCACGATCACCCGCTGAACCGAGATGCAGACTTGGCCAGAGAAGGCGAAGCCACCGGCGATGATGCGATCTACGGCGAGGTCGATGTCGGCGTCCTCATCGACGATCGTGGCCGAGTTGGAACCCAACTCGAGCGTCACCCGTTTCATCGCCGCATCCCGGGCGATCTGTCGGCCAACGGCCGGGCTGCCCGTGAACGTGACCATCTTGACGCGAGGGTCGGATACTAGTTTGCCGCCGATGGTGCTGCCCGAGCCGAGCACCACCTGCAGCGCACCGTCGGGCAGCCCGGCTTCGTCGAGGACGCGTGCCAAGAACAGCGCCGTTAACGGAGTCACCGAGGCCGGCTTGAGCACTACGACGTTGCCGCTCGCCAGCGCCGGCGCTACCTTGTGAGCCACCAGGTTGAGCGGGAAGTTGAAGGGCGAGATGGCCGCGATCACTCCACGCGGCTCGCGAATGGTCCACCCAAACCGATCCTGCCCCGCCTCCTCGGCGTGCATCTCGATGACCTCGCCAGCGGTACGCTTAGCCTCTTCGGCCGCCCAGCGAAACGTGCTCACCGCGCGAGCAGCCTCGGACCGCGCATGCTTCAGCGGCTTGGCCGACTCGGCGGCGATCAGCATGGCCACGGTCTCCAGCCTTTCCTCGAAGAGGCGCGAGGCGCGGTCCAGGATCTTGTACCGACGCCACGTCGGCACCCACTTGTAATCCTCGAAGGCGTCCACGGCCCGCTCGAGGACCACCTCGAGCTCCTCCGGCGTGGTGGTGGGGACACTCGCCACCTGATGACCATCCCAGGGGCTCACTACCGCGAGGAGCTCGCCACTGCCGACGGGTGCCCTCAGCTCTACGTCCGTGGGCTGCTCTGCTGCACGAAAGACGATCTCCACCTGGCGCTCCTTCCGCTCCTCCCTCGTCTCCACCCATACCGGTACCACAGACGCGAAAGACGAGATGACTCCCGCTCACGCGCAGTTACGGCAGTGCTTCACCCAGTTGCCAACCGCGTCGCGCTTCGCCTCGAACGGACGACGATCCCACCGTGACGATTGGCCGTTACCCGGAACCTGGAAGTGGGTGTCCCCAGCCAAGCGCTCCTCGGCGGATCTGCCTCTCGAAAACACCCCCAGCGGCTCGCCCGTGAGATCGATGTTGACCTGCTTCACCTCCTGGTACTCGGCGAGGCCATATGTACCCAGTTCGCGACCAACGCCACTCTGTTTGTAGCCACCCCACGGCGCCTCGCTGTAGGTGGGATGGTAGGTGTTCACCCAAGTGATGCCGGCCCTGAGCTGCTTGATCACCCGCATGGCACGCGTGATGTCGCGCGTCCACACGGCTCCCGCGAGCCCGTAGACCGTGTCGTTGGCGATCCGTACCGCCTCTTCCTCGGTATCGAACGGGATCACCACCAGTACCGGGCCGAAGATCTCCTCTTGGGCGACGCGCATGCTGTTCTTAACGTCCACAAGGATGGTCGGCTCGAAGAAGAACCCCCGCTCGCCAAGGCGGTGCCCACCGGTGGCTAGACTAGCTCCCTCTTGCAGGCCCAGCCTCACATACCCCTCAACCTTCTCGAGCTGCTCCCGGGAGACGAGGGGGCCCATCTCAGTATCTTCCGCATCGGCGGGCCCAACGCCGATCATCATCGCGCGAGACACCAGCTCGCCGACAAAGCGGTCGTGAATGCTGCGCTCCACGAGCAGGCGCGAGCCGGCGGAGCAGACCTCGCCCGCGCCGGCGAAGATACCGGCGAGAGCGCCGTCGATAGCCGCTGCGAAGTCGGCGTCGGCGAACACGATGTTCGGGCTCTTGCCGCCCAACTCCAGGCCAACCCGTTTCACCGTATCGGCGGCCGTACGCATGATGTGCTTGCCGACCTCGACGCTTCCGGTGAACGCCACCATGTCCACGAGTGGCGACTTGACGAGCGCGTCGCCCACCTCGGGCCCAGGTCCGGTGATCACCTGGAAGACACCTGGCGGCAACCCGACCTCCGCCGCGATCTTCGCCAACTCCAGGGTCGTGGTAGGAGAGACGCTCGCCGGCTTGATGATCATGACGTTGCCGGCGGCCAGCGATGGTGCGAGCTTCCACGCGGCCATCAAGAGCGGGTAGTTCCAGGGTGTTATGCCAACGGTCACTCCGATGGGCTCGCGGACCACCATGCTCATGCTGGGAGCGGGGACCTCGAGCGTCTCGCCGGTTTGCGCGACCGCAAGACCGGCGTAGTAGTCAAAGGTGTGGGCGGCATCGTTCATGTCGGCACGCGATTCCGCCAGGATCTTGCCCATGGTCCGCGTCTCGAGCAGTGCCAGCTCTTCGGCCCACTCACGGATACGAGCGGCCATGGCACGCAGATAGGCGGCCCGCTCAGCGGCGGTCGTGCGCCGCCAGGGACCATGATCGAAGGCGGCGCGGGCCGCCGCAACCGCCCGCTCGGCGTCTTCCGCGGTGGCACGCGGTACGACCGCGACACGCTCCTCGGTCGTCGGGTTCAAGACTTCGTATGTTTGACCGCCGGCAGCGTCGACCCACGACCCATCGAGATACATCTGATAGGCGCGTGCCTCGACCGCACGGTCGATGGACGTTGTGCTCATCTCCTCCTCCTCGCGCATACCCTTAGGGGTATATGGCGAGGATACCCTCACGGCGGGAGCGAGTAACCTGCGACGAGCGCCCGAGCGCCGATGGGCTGAGAGGAGTCGACGAGCGTGCGCGTTTGGAGCGCGGAGCGCGCCTGGCTCGCGACGCGGCGACGCGCGCGGTTAGAAGCAGCCGAGTTGGCAGCCGATGATCTTGATGCCCAGGTCGTCGCAGGCTGTACCGACCTGCGCCAACGGGACAGCGAGATCTTGGGCGATCCGGAACGCCTCCTTGCAGGGCAGGCGTTTCTCTTCGCCGGCGCGCTGCTGGAGCGCCTCGATGAGTCGTGGAGTAGTGCCCGAGGTCATGCCCGGATTGTACCAAAGGTCACGGTCGCCACCCCGAAGCGGGATCTCCCGGCGTGAGCGTCCCCCCGCTGTGGTACCATACCGCGATGCGCCCGCCGGGTGACGGGCATACACTCCTGCTCCAGCGCGAGGCTGGGGCCGTCAGACCGTAGGAGGTGATCACCATCAACAAGTACGATCTCCTGCTCATGCTCCATCCCACCATGGAGCCGGAGCGCCAAACCGAGATTCTCGATCGTCTGCGCACAACTGTGGAGTCCGCCAAGGGCAGCGTCGTCAGCGTCGACGATTGGGGCAAAAAAAAGCTGGCCTACGAGATCGACCACCAGACCGAGGGCATCTACGTCGACATCGTCTTCAACGCCGAGCCAACCACGCTCGCGGAGGTGGAGCGTGTACTCGGCATTACTGACGACGTCATACGCTTCATGACCACTCGGACCGAACGCCAGCAGCGCGTCGCGTCGCCACCGTCCTCCACTGCCTAAGGAGGCCACATGGCATCCATCAATCGAGTAGTCCTGCTGGGGAACCTCACCCACGATCCGGAGCTGCGGCCGCTGCCCAGTGGCAGTAGCGTCTGCCAGCTCCGCATCGCGGTGAACGACCGCGTGAAAGACCGGAGCACCGGCGAGTGGACAGACTATGCCAACTACTTCGACATCGCGGTCTTCGGCCAGCAGGCCGAGCGCTGCGCGCAGTACCTGTCGCGCGGCCGCCAAGTGGCGGTCGACGGCCGCCTGCGCTGGCGCTCGTGGGAGACGCAAGACGGACAGAAGCGCTCGAAAGTCGAAGTGGTCGCCGACACCGTCCAGTTCGTCGGCCCTCGCGACGGCGGCCAAGGCGGCGGCCAGCAGCGTGGTGGCCCGTTCCCCAACGAGGCGGGGCTCGAGCCGGCGGAGGACGACTTCGCGGACGACATACCGTTCTGAGACGCCGACAGCCGTATGTGAGGGCGACGGCCGGGGGACGCCCGCCGTCGCCGAGAAAGGGTCCATATGTCACCAGCAAAGCCAAAGCGTCGCGAGAAGAAGCCCAAGCCAGGAGCCCCGGGGCAGGCGAAGCGGCGCTACTGTCATTTCTGTAAAGACAAGGTCGACGAGATCGACTACAAGAACGCCGCAGCTCTGCGCCGCTATATCTCCGAGAAGGGCAAGATCCGCTCGCGACGCATCACCGGCGCCTGTCGCAGGCATCAACAGCAGCTCGCCGTCGCCATCAAGCGGGCCCGCGAAATGGCCCTTCTCCCGTACGTCTCAGGAGGCACTACAAGTGGAGGTCATTCTCCTTCAAGACGTTCCCACGCTCGGGACTAAGGGTTCGCTGGCGAACGTCAGCGACGGCTACGCCCGCAACTACCTTATCCCTCGAGGGTTCGCCGAAGTCGGTACACCGGGTAAGATCGCCGAATTCCGGCGCCGGGAAGAGGAACGGAAATCCCGGGACGCACGTCTCGCCGCTCAGGCGGAGACGGTCACGGCCACCCTTAATCGCACCGTGCTCACCATCGCCGCCAAGGCCGGCGAAGGCGAGCGGCTCTTCGGTTCGATCACCGCGGCCGACATCGCCACCGCCATCTGGGAGGCCCGCAAGCTACGGGTCGACAAAAAGCATGTCCGTCTCCCAGAACCGATCAAGGCGCTGGGAAGCTACATCGTCGAGGTGGAGGTCGCCGAAGGGTTCGTCGCCTCTGTGAAGACGATCGTCGTTCCCGAATAGGAGAGGTACGGTGGCCGGCGACCTGCCCCGACAGGTCGCCGGCTCAGCAGGATCGGGTGGGATGGCTGGGGAGAGCACAGGGCAAAAGGGAGCGCTGCTCCCGCCACAGAACCTGGAGGCCGAGGAGGCGGTGCTGGGCGCCATGCTCGCCAATCCCGGCGCGATCCCGGTGGCCACCGACGTCCTGCGCGGCGCCGACTTTTGGCGCGACACGCACCGCCACGTATTCGAGGCCATCTACACGCTGTACGCCCGCGGCAGCGAGGTCGACTTCATCACGGTCAGCGCCGAGCTGGAACGTCAGGGCGCCCTGGAGCGCGTCGGCGGCCGCGAGTTCGTCCATGCGCTCACAGAGGGCGTGCCGGCGGCCACGGCGGTGGTTCACTACGCGGAGATCGTCCGCGAGCAGAGCATCTTGCGCCAGTTGGTCGCGGTCGGAAACGAGATCGCCGAGATGGGCTACCGGCACCCCGACGACGTGCACGTGCTGCTCGACCGCGCGGAGCAAAAGCTGTTCGCCGTCTCGCAGGAGCGCCGCGCGAAGGATTTCCGTGCCCTCAAAGACGTCCTCACCGAGAGCTTCCAACGTATCACCGCGGCCAAGGAGACCGGCGGCCGCCGCGGCGTGCCCACGGGCTTCAAAGACCTCGACGAGAAGACCGAGGGGCTCCACCCGTCGAACCTAATCGTCTTGGCCGCGCGGCCGAGCATGGGCAAAACGTCCCTGGCGCTCAACATCGCGCACCACGCAGCCGTGGACGAAAAGGCCGCCGTCGCCATCTTCAGCCTGGAGATGAGCGTCGGCGAACTGGGCGACCGGCTCATCTCCGCCGCCGCGCGCGTGGGTTCGCATAAACTGCGGAACCCGCGCCTGCTCGGCGACGACGACTTGTACAAGATCATGCGCGCCATCAGCGAGCTCGAGCAGGCGCCCATCTTCATCGACGACACCGCCGGCCTCTCGATGTTCGAGCTCCGCTCCAAGGCCCGCCGGCTGAACGAAAAGGAACGCCTCAGCCTGATCGTGGTGGACTACCTCCAGCTCATGGTCGGCGACGGCCGTGCCGAGAACCGACAGCAAGAGGTGGCCGCTATCTCGCGCTCGCTCAAGCAGCTCGCGCGCGAGCTTGAGGTGCCGGTGGTCGCCGTCTCACAGCTCAACCGCGCCCCCGAGACCCGCGGCGGCGACTCCCGCGAGCCGCAGCTCTCGGACCTCCGCGAGAGCGGAGCCATCGAGCAAGACGCCGACCTGGTGCTGTTCCTCTACGAGAAGGAGAAGGGCTCGGCAAACAAGGGTGAGATCACGCTCAAGATCGCCAAGCACCGCAACGGCCCCACCGGAGAGCTCACGCTCGGATGGGTGAAGGACTACACCAAGTTCCGCACCCTCGCCAAGGCCAGCGACTACCCGTACGAGGGCTAAGGCAGATGGCGGGATATCCTCCGGGGGGATGGCGATGACGCTCCTCATGCTCAACGGCGAGCTGCAGCCCGCCGAGCGAGCCCTGGTACCCGCCCTCGACCGTGGCCTCACGCACGGACTTGGCCTCTACGAAACCATCAAGTTGGCCAGCGGTCTGCCGGTCTTCTTCGACGAGCACATGGATCGGCTCGACAGGGGGCTCGCGCAACTCGACCTCCGAACGCCGTACCCGCGCGTTGTCGTGGCCTCACAAGTGGTACGACTGGCGCGGGCCGCCGCCATCCCCAACGGTGCTTGCAGAGTGCTGGTGACCGCCGGCGCCCCGCGCGGCGGTCCGACCATCCTCATCCAAGCGGAAGTCCGCTCGTTTCCCACCCATCCGCTCACTTTGATCAGCTATCGCGCGTTGCGCTCCGCCGCCGACCTCAAGTCGAAGACGTTCACCACCTCGCATCTGGCGCAGCAGGCGGCTAAGGCGGCCGGCGCCGACGACGCCCTCTTCGTCGACGAGGACGGTCGGGCACACGAGGCCACCACGGCCAACCTGTTCCTGTACCGGGACGGCGTTCTCTGCACACCTCCGCTCGACGGCTCCATCCTGCCTGGTGTGATCCGCAACCAGGTGATGACGCTGGCTCGCGACGACGGCATTCCCGTCGCCGAGAGTCACATCGCCGTGGACGAGCTCTCCAGCGCCGACACGCTCCTGCTCACGAGCAGCGTGCGCGGCATCGTGCAGGCCGCGAGCGTCGACGGTGTACCTCTGGCTACCGACCAGCAAGTGACGGCCCGACTCCGCGCCCTTCTCCGGAGCGCCGAGACCGCCAGCGCCGAGCGTTTCACCGCCACCTACAACACCTGATCTAGCGAAGCCCCGCCCTCACCGCGGAGCAGGCGAGCCACCATGATCACGTGCACGTGGTCGTGCCCTGGCCCCTCGTCGTGCGGTTCATGGAACGCGGAGAGACTCACCCGCTCGAATAGAAAGCGACCGCCGAACTCGGCCCGCAGCGACGTGGGGCTGCTGAAGTGCAGGTAGGTGTGCCCCGCGAACGACTCGGGGTCGTTGGGGACGGGCGCGCCACAGCCATAGTGTGTGGGATCGCCCACCGCGAGCGTGCTGAGAAACAGCAGGCCGTCGGGGGAGAGGAGGCGCGGCACCGCGGCGCGCAGAGCGCTCCGTTCCACGGGCCGCAGTCCGTGGTAGACGTTCGAGACAAAGAGCGCGGCGTACGGGCCGTCGCTGACGTCCTCCACGGTGGCCTGACGGTACTCCACAGTACCCCGAGACGGCACGGCGCGGCGCCGGGCTATCGCCAGCCCGCTCGCGGCGGGATCGATGCCCACGACGTGTGCTCCGAGCTGCTCCGCCAGGTAGACGGCATCGCGTCCGTAGCCACACCCCACCTCCAGGATGCGGAGGCCACGCGTCGCCGCGCTGGAAAGACGTGCCACGGCGATGCGCGCCAGCTCGCCCGGCGCGTCGCCCCAGCGCTTACCCTCGCGCGCGTAGACGTTGTCCCACCGTACAGACGACATGGCTGCAGTGTACCTCGCAGCCCCCGCGGAACCGATGGATCGTTCCCCGCAGAGCGACCGTCTGCGCCGTGGACGGCGACACACCTGTCGGACAAGAGAAGGGGCGGCGGGCCGCTCGCGGCCCGCCGCCCATCCGTCAACCGGCCTCAGGCTGCACGGAAGTGCAGAACGGGCAGCGCTTGGCGGCGATCGGTATCTCGCTCGCGCACTCAGGGCACTGCTTGACCGTGGGATCGGCCGGCGCTTGCCCTCGCGCCTTGCGCTCGCGGAGCTTGTTGATGGGGAGCACCACCGCGTAGTAGATGGCCGCCGCCACAGTGAGGAAACTGACGAGAGCGTTGATGAAGCTGCCGTACATGAATTTACTGTTGTTGACGGTGAAGGAGAGGCCGGAGAAGTCCGGCTTGCCGAAGATAGCGGCGATCAGCGGCGTGAGCAGATCGGCTACCAGCGAGGCTACCACCGCCCCGAACGCAGCGCCGATGACGACCGCCACGGCGAGGTCGATTACGTTGCCGCGCATAATGAATTCCCTAAAGCCTTTCATACAGCATCTCCCTTCTGTCTGTTGGCCGTCAGAACGGACTCTCTGTCGGCGGGCGCAGCCTACCTCGCCGTCTGCGCGGTGCGTGTAGAGATGAGATGGAGGAGCGCGACCGCCGCCTCCTGAGGCCCGCGAGAGGCAAACCTCTCGATGCCGAGACGCGTACGCAGCTGGCCTACGACCACGCCGTGGCGGAACGCGGCGGCGAACACGGCCGCGGCGATCGCCTCGTGACGCTCGCGCCGCTGCACGGCGCCAAAGGGATTGGCGAAGTAGGTACTCGTGAGCCCCGTAGAGGTCGTGGTGCCCTTGGCCATCGCCCGACCCTCGCCGAACACCTCGAGAGCCTGCTCGACCGAGTCCAAGCGCTCGATGACCGGGTGTTCTTCGTCCACCCACTCGTAGTTGTTGGCGTAGAGCAAAACGTCCACGCGATGGCCGCGCAGGATCTCTTCCAGCGAGGTCACCGGTACCACCACGCGGGCATTCACCTTCTGCGGGCTCATGAAGATCGCGCGATCGAGCTGCTGAAAGGCGTAAGCCTTGCTCAGATCGTCAAGGCGCACGAAAGCCCCGATCTCTGTGCCGTAACCACGCAGTACCCCGTCGGGATCGACCGCCAGCGACCCCATGTCGTCCGCGACGATACGAAGGTCGCTCACTTCCTCGCTGGCCAGTTCGCGCAGAGCCTCCAGCGTCTCGGACTTGCCCGTCGCCGTATCGCCGAGGACGAGCACGTTGGCGGCGGCCCCACTCTCGAGGGTAATCCGGGTGAAGGCGCCATGGAATGGCAGACGACCGTGCTTCATGACGGCGACGTTATGCAGTGTGAGCACCATCTTCTTGAGATATCCGAAGTAGCCAAACCGATCTTCCGCCGGGATGGCCGCCACGAGCAGATCGTGCTCCTGATCGTCGTGAAACACCGTCGGCAGCAGGCCGCAGGCGGCCAGGGATTCCGCAGGCACGCCGTAGAGGAACACGGCCTGCGGCCCCGCGGCCACCTGCTCGTCGCTCGCCAGCTCGAAGAGGTTGGCGAGCGCACCACCCAAGCCGATGAACCGCTGGTTCACGTAGATGAAGATCACCGTGGGACCCACCACGGCCGGGTAGCAGATCCATTGCGAGGCGTCCAGCTCGAGGTCGGCAATCGGGTTCTCCGGTACCTCCGTGAACTCGCCGGTGCGCTTGTTCATCGGAGGGTCGAGGATGAACGGCGGATCGATAACCACGTGGCGGACGAAGGGGATGGACGCCAACGGAGAGCGATAGGGCGCTGGGACAGGCCAGTCGTGGCGCACAGCCACGAGACCCACCTGGGCACCGGCCGATACCTGACGGTACACGCGGGGATGATCGCCTGTGATGTTCTCCACTACATCCCGGTACAGGCCGCGCACCAGCATGGCAAACGTCTCCATGGTGCGGTTGAAGGTATGGTGCGGCCGGCGCTCGCGCGACTCGCCGTTCCGTGAGTGGGAGACCAGGAAGCGGTCGAACGAGCGCCAGTAGTCGTAGAGGCCCTCGACAAAGACGTGGAGCGCCTCCCGGATCTCCGCGAGTGCCTCGGGTTCGAGCCCGCTGAGTACCGTCCGCTCGATGGGGTTGTTGGCCAGAACACGCAGGAGATCGATGAACGACGCGAGCCCGCCGGGATCGGCCAGATCGTAACTCAGACGGTCGAGGAGAGGCGAGCGGTGTACGACGAGCGTGCGCGCGTAGGCGCCCACTATTCGCGCGAACGCCTCGCTCTCCGCCACTTCTTGCGTGCTGGCGCAGATGGACCCCGTGGCATGCATCACGATTTGATCGCGATCGCGATCGATGTGCGTCACCGGCATCGCCAACCCCCTGCCCGGGAACGCCCGGCGAGGACGAGAGGCCTCGCTCTCAGCGGCAACGGCGGCACGTTCACCAGCGGTCTCGGTGCACGCGCGCGGGATCGTAGCGCTCGGCGGCGAGCTTGGTATCGGCTGGGTAGCCCACTACCACGATCGCAAACGGTACGACGGCCTCGGGAATACCGAAGATGCGACGCACTCCTGCCTCCCGCTCCACCAGCGGATGAACTCCCAGCCAGACCGCCCCTAAGCCGAGGTACTGAGCCTCCACGAGGAGGTTCTCTGTGGCCGCGGCGCAGTCCTGCACCCAGAACGCCGGCCACTTCTCGGTAGCCGGGTCGCCGCAGACCACGATCGCCAGGGACGCCGTGACGATCATCCGCGCGTACGGATGCACAGCGGGCACTTGAGCCAGTAACGAGCGGTCGCGAACCACCACGAACTGCCACGGCTGCTGATTGCCGGCCGACGGAGCGTTCATGGCAGCGCACAATAGCCGCTCGACCAGCTCTTCCGGCACTGGATCCGCCGTGTACTTCCGGATGCTCCGCCGATCCAGCACTGGATCGGCTCCGTACGCGCCTCTCGTCACCGCTGCCTCCACGGGGTTCGCTCGCGCCCGCCCCCCATACGATAGGGCGGGTGCGGCATCCTAGCGCACAAGAGCCCCCTCCGCGTGCCCTCACCACCAGCACACGGCACTCAGGAGGGCGCGAGCAGCCATGCTTCACTCCTGCTCATCGCGGCCTGCGCTCACCCAACCTGAGCGAGATTGCCAGCCACGAAGTCCCAGTTGACAAGACGATCGAAGAACGCCTGGACGAAGTCGGGGCGCCGATTCTGGTAGTCGAGGTAGTATGCGTGCTCCCATACATCCACGGTGAGCAGAGCGGTCGCCACCGTGGTGAGAGGCGTCTCGGCGTTCGGCGTGCTCGTGATCTTGAGGTTTCCGGCCTCAGATACGAGCCAAGCCCAGCCACTGCCGAACCGCCCCACGCACGCGGCCTTGAAGTCCTCGACGAACTTCTCGTAGCTGCCGAATGAGGCCGTGAGGCGATCAGCTAGTGCACCGGTAGGAACGCCACCCCCGCCTGGCTTCATGCAGCTCCAGAAGAACGTGTGGTTCCAGACCTGTGCCGCGTTGTTGAAGATGGGTACCTTGGCGCCGTCGCCGGCCACGCTCTTCACTACCTCTTCCAGCGGCGTATCCGCCAGCGCGGTGCCTTCCGTCAGTTTGTTGAGGGTATCCACGTAGGTCTTATGGTGCTTTCCGTAGTGGAAGCTCACGGTGCGAGCGGAATAGACTGGCTCGAGCGCATCCTCAGCCCACGGTAAGGGCGGCAGTTCGAATGGCATGGCTTCTCCCTTCTTCGTGTTTCAGATCCTCGTGGCACACGCCGGCAACACACCACGCGCAAGGCCGACCCCACACCGTCGCCGTGATCTGCACGGCACGGTCGCGAACGCTGCTCCGCACAGAACAAGCGTACGAGGCGACGTTGAACAGTCGCAGAGGAGATCCCGCGGCACAGCCCTCGTGCGGCCTCGCAGGTTGTCACTTGTGGTTCCCACGGCCCACGGTGCGCAAACCAGGCGGCAACCGCGAGTTGAGCCCTCACACGAGGACCACTATCATTCCCTAAGGGAATTACCTTCGCTCCCGACCCCCCACGAGCTGTCATGACCGGAGCACGCTGCCATTTCGATGTTGTGATCGTCGGAGCCGGACCGGCGGGGATCTTCGCTGCCCTGGAACTGGTGCGACACGACAACGTCCGCGTCCTGATCCTCGAGAAGGGGCCAGACATCACGCGACGCACGTGCCCGGCCCGAACAACCGGCAGGTGCAGCGCCTGTTCCCCGTGCGACGTTACCTGCGGGTGGGGCGGGGCGGGCGCGTTCTCGGACGGCAAGCTAGTGCTGTCGTCCACGGTAGGAGGTTGGCTCACCGACTTCGTGCCCGAAGCCTCGCTCAACGACCTGATCCGGTATGTGGATTCCGTATGGCGAGAGTACGGTGCTCCGGAGAAGATCCATGGCGGCAACGCGCGGGAAGTGGAACAGCTCCGTCGTACCGCGCTCCTCCACGGCCTGACGCTGCTGGCCGCTCCCGTCCGCCATATGGGAACCGAGCGCGCGTGGGATGTGCTGAAGGCCATGGAAGAAGAGCTGCGGCGCTCGGTCGTCATCCACACGGGCACGTGCGTTGAGCGCGTCCTCGTCCAGGACGGCCACGTCACCGGCGTGTCCTGCGAAGACGGAAGCGAGTACACCGCCGAGGCGGTCATCGTAGCCCCCGGTCGTCAAGGGGCCGCGTGGCTGCGTGCCGAGCTCCGCCGCCTGGGCTTCGCCCTGCGCACGAACGCAGTGGATATCGGTGTCCGCGTAGAGGTCCCGGCGGTGATCATGGAGCCATTGACATCGGTCCTCTACGAAGGCAAGCTCGTCCACTTCTCCCGCAGTTTCGACGATCAGGTGCGCACATTCTGCATGAACCCGTACGGGGTGGTCTCGTTGGAGAACTACGGCGATGTGGTTACGGTCAACGGCCAAAGTTACGCCAACCGGCGGACCGAGAACACGAACTTCGCATTGCTGGTGAGCACCGTGTTCACCGAGCCGTTCGACGACCCCATCACGTATGGCAAGTCGATCGCTCGTCTGGCGAACCTGATCGGTAACGACATCCTGGTCCAGCGCCTGGGCGATCTCACCCAGGGGCAACGCTCGACCCCGCAGCGACTGGCCCGCGGCACGGTTCGGCCAACCCTGGGTGGAGCCACCCCGGGCGACCTCTCGTTCGTCCTGCCGTACCGGTACCTACGCGACATCCTCGACATGCTCGAGGCCATGGATGCGCTCGTCCCGGGCGTGAACGCCCGGGACACCCTCCTCTACGGAGTCGAGGTCAAGTTCTATAGCTCCCGACCGGTGCTCGACGAGAACCTGCAAACGCACGTACACGGGCTGTACGCGATCGGCGACGGCGCCGGCATCACCCGCGGCCTGGTTCAGGCCTCGGCGGCCGGCGTGTTGGCCGCGCGCAGCATACTCAACAAGGGAAGGGCGCGGGCGGATGCCGCTGCCCAGCCGCCCGCGCCCGCACAACCCCTGGAGGACTCCTCATGCCAGCCACCGTGGTGATCGGCGCCCAGTGGGGCGACGAGGGAAAGGGCAAGGTCACCGACCTGCTTGCCGCCAAGAGCGACGTGGTAGTGCGCTACCAGGGCGGCAACAACGCCGGGCACACCATCGTGCGCGACGGCGAGACCTTCCAGCTCCACCTCATCCCCTCCGGCATCCTCTACCCAGAGAAGATGTGCTGTATCGGCAACGGCGTGGTCATCGACCCCCACATCCTGTTCGGCGAGATGGAAGCCCTGCACAAACGCGGCGTGAGCACGGAGAACCTGCGCGTCAGCGGGAATGCCCACCTCATCATGCCGTACCACTTGCTGCTAGACGGCGCGTGGGAGAAGCAGCTTGGCAAGTTCCAGATCGGCACCACACGAAGGGGTATCGGCCCCTGCTACATCGACAAGTACGCGCGCCTGGGCATTCGCGTGCAGGACCTGCTCGACGAGGAGATCCTGCGGCGTAAGATCGGCGCCGCGCTGGAAGAGAAGAACTGGCTGCTCGAGCAGCGCTACGGCATCGGCGTCATGGATCCCGCTCAGGTGACGGAGGAGTACCTGGCGTACCGCCAGCGGTTCGAGCCATACATCGCCGACGTCTCCCTCCTCGTCAACCAGGCTCTCGACGAGGGGAAACAAGCTCTCTTCGAGGGCGCCCAGGGCACGCTGCTCGACGTCGACTTCGGCACCTATCCGTTCGTCACCAGTAGCAATCCCATCGCCGGCGGCGCGTGCGCTGGGGCCGGCGTCGGCCCTACTCGCATCGACCACGTCGTGGGAGTGGCCAAGGCGTACACCACCCGCGTGGGCGAAGGCCCCTTCCCCACCGAGCTGTTCGACGCCGACGGCGAGGCCATGTGCGAGGTGGGCCACGAGTTCGGTACCACGACCGGTCGCAAGCGACGCTGCGGCTGGCTGGACCTCCTCGCCCTCAAGTACGCCGTGCGCGTCAGCGGCATCACGCACCTCGCCATCACCAAGCTAGATGTGCTCACCGGCTTTCCCACCATCAAGGTCTGCACGCGCTATCAGGCCGGTGAAGCAGTCCACACGGAGTTCCCCCTGCGCCAGACCGACTTTCACCATGCGCGCCCGCTCTATGAAGAGCTGCCCGGCTGGACAGAGGAGATCCGCGAGTGCGAGACGTGGACAGATCTGCCGCAAACCGCCCGCGAGTACGTGCAGTACATCGCCGACTTCACCAAGACGCGCGTGAAGTTCATCGCCGTCGGACCGGGACGAGACGAGACGATCATCCTGCCGCGCAGCATCGGGCGAGGGGGTGCTGTCTAGCACCAGGGGGAGCGTCCCCTTTCGCTATACTTCTTTGCTCCACGCAATCTCACACAGACCGGCAGGTCTTCCTCTGAGACACGCAGGCGTTCACGCGATCTCGCCACCCACCGCTGAGAGACGGCCGCTCATCTCCGACCCCCTCAGCACGAAGCTGCGGGTGCTCACCTGGATGGCGGTCGTCGCCGTGGTCTTCGTGCACGCCTACAACCTCAGCAATCGCCTCCTGAGCGAGAACGCCGAGGCCACTCCTCACACTCCCCACGGCGTGGTCGGCTTCGTTCAGTACCTCGGTTCGCAGACGCTCACCCGCTGGCCGGCGGCGCTGCTCTTCGCCATCTCGGGCTTCCTCTTCTTCCACAATCTGGAGCCGCGCGTGGGGCAGTTCGTGAGCAAGATCCGCCGTCGCGCGCGTACCCTCGCCCTACCGTACCTCCTCTGGAGCTCGTGGAGCCTAGCCGTTTACGTGGTCTCGCATGCCTTGCCCTCCGCACAGGCCTACGTCTCTGCCGACGCGCTCAACAGGCTGACCATCGGCTCCGTCCTCGAACGGCTCTTCGTCTCTCCTGTGGCGTACCCGCTCTGGTTCCTACAGGCACTGTTCACCTGCGCCCTGCTCTCGCCGGCGATCTGGGCTCTCGTGCGGTTCCTGGGTCCCCTCGCGCTCGCCCCCTTTACGGTGGCCTGGTTGCTGCACGTCGATCTCGGCGCTGCCGGTTACCTGCCCTGCAAGGCTCTGCTCTTTTTCACGCTCGGCGCGCTCGTGGCCACCCGCATGCGCGCGGGCCAGCGCGTGCCGTTCTCCGGACCCAACGGCAGCGCCACATCGGCTGCGCTCGGCCGCTGGCTGCTACCGCTATTCGTAGCGGCCTGCATCCTTTACACGGCCCTCCTCAGGAACGAACAGAGCTGGGCGGCGGCCACCGCACACCAACTGCTCATGTGCTTGGCTGTGGCCGCGGTCTGGTTTGGCTACGACGCGTACCTGATACCGCTGGTTCGACGGCGCTGGCTCACGGCCAGCGCCACCCTCTCCTTCTTCGTCTTCGCCGCCCAGGAGCCGCTGCTCATGATCTTCAAGCGGCTCATCCTCCACACCGGCGGCGGAGGGCGGGTGAGCGACGCAGTCATCCTCGCCACCTACTTCGCCGCACCGCTGTTGACGATCGCCGTATCGTTGGCCGCGGGCTGGATGCTCCGCCGCCACGCGCGGCCTCTGTACGGACTCCTGACCGGCGGTCGCTGAAACACGATCGTCAAGACCCAGGGCGGGAAGCGTTATGGACTGCCCCTGCGGCGCACGAGTACACTTGCGAGCGGCCAACCGGGCATACCCGAGACGACCTGCCCGGCATACTCTTCCCCCTAGGAGGTTGCATGCGTGTCCTCGTCGTCGGTGGCGGAGGCCGCGAGCACGCGCTGGTGCACGCGTTCGCCCAATCGCCGTTGCTCACCCAGCTGTTCTGCGCCCCGGGGAACGCGGGTATCGCCACCGAGGCTGCCTGCGTCAACATCAACGCCGAGGACATCGCGAGCCTCCTCGCCTTCGCCAAGAGAGAGCGCATCGACCTCACCGTCGTCGGGCCAGAGGCGCCGCTCGTCGCCGGTATCGCCGATGTGTTCGTTCGCGAGGGCCTGCCGGTGTTCGGCCCGACGGCGGACGCCGCTAGGCTGGAGGGAAGCAAGGGCTTCGCCAAAGACGTGATGGACGAGGCCAAGGCGCCCACAGCTCGTTTCCGCCGTCACGACAACCTCGACGATGCCCTCCGATGCCTCGAGCTCCAGGACACGTACCCGCTCGTCGTCAAAGCCGACGGACTGGCGGCCGGCAAGGGCGTCGTGATCGTCCGCACCTTCGAGGAGGCGAAGCAGGCTATAGAGGACAACCTCCAGCGCCGGCAGTTCGGAGAGGCCAGCCAGGCGATCATCATCGAGGAGTACCTCTCGGGTCCCGAGGTCAGCCTGCTCGCGCTCTGCGACGGCGACACCATCGTCCCCATGGCGCCGGCGCAGGATTATAAGAGGATCTACGCCGGCGACCAGGGGCCCAATACAGGCGGCATGGGAAGCTACTGCCCCGTGCCCGGCTTCAACCCTCGCGCCTCGGAGCAGATCATCGAACACGTCTTCGAACCGGTGCTGTGGGCACTGCGTCAGCGCGGCATCCGTTATCGGGGCGTCCTGTACGGCGGCCTCATCGCCACCGCGGACGGCATCAAGGTACTGGAGTTTAACTGCCGCTTCGGCGATCCGGAGACACAGGCCATCCTCCCCCGCCTGGAGAGCGATCTGCTGGAGCTGTGCCTCGCAGTGGCCAAAGGTGATCTCGCAGGTACACCGATCACCTGGCGGCCGCAATCGTGCGTATGCGTCGTGATGGCCTCCGCCGGCTACCCGGCCGGCAGCCACAAGGGCGACGTAATCCACGGGCTGTCGGCGGCGGCGGCCGACCCCCAGATCACTCTCTACCACGCCGGCACGGCCTTCGCCGACGCGCCGGGCGCAACCGACAAGCCCATCGTTACCGCCGGCGGCCGCGTGCTCGCCGTGAGCGCGCTCGGCGACACCTTCGCCAGCGCGCGAGAGCGCGCGTACCGCTCGCTCGACTGCATCAGCTTCGGCGGCATGCAGGTCCGGAGAGACATAGCGGAACGGGCAGTACGGGCCGAGCGTGGCGAGACGGAGATCTTCACACTGGGTACGCTGCCATAAGTGTGTGGTGTCACCATCACCCACAGAGAGAGGAGCCGCAGTGGAAAAGACACAGACGGACGTAGAGGCACTCTTACAGAGCATCAGCGCAGCCCCCATCCTCGTCGGCATCGTCATGGGAAGCGAGAGCGATCGCCCGGTGATGGAGGCGGCCTCACAGGAACTCGATGAGCGGCGCATCCAGTACGAGGTGAGTGTGCTGTCGGCGCATCGCGCCCCCGACCAAGTGGCCGACTACGCCCGCAGCGCCCAGGCGCGCGGCCTCAAGGTCATCATCGCCGGCGCCGGGAAGGCGGCGGCGCTTCCCGGTGTGATCGCCGCCTACACCAATCTCCCCGTCATCGGCGTGCCCATTAAAACCAGCGACCTCGGTGGGCTGGACTCGCTGCTCTCGATCGTCCAGATGCCCTCCGGCGTTCCCGTGGCCTGCGTCGCCATCAACGGTGCCCGAAACGCGGCCATCTTAGCTGCCAGAATCCTCGACGTCTGAAGGAGACGCCATGCCCAAGATCAGCTTTACCGCACCCAGTGCCGCCGCACCCGTGGGCCCATATTCACCAGCAGTCGGCCTTGAGGGCTGGGTCTTTCTGTCCGGGCAGGTACCGCTGGATGCGGACGGTTGTGTCGCCGGCGAGACAGCGGCCGAGCAAGCCCAAACGGCCCTCGAGAACATGCGATCCCTGCTTCGCGCCACCGGGCTCAGCATGGCGGACGTGCTGAAGACCACGATCTTCCTCACCGACATGAACGACTTCGCCGCCGTGAACGAGGTCTACGCGGCGTTCTTCGAGCCTCCGTACCCAGCCCGCTCCACAGTACAGGTGGGCGCCTTGCCCAAAGGAGTCAAGGTAGAGATCGAGGCCATCGCCCTGCGAAGCTAAGCACCTCATCCACCCACATCGACAAGAGGCGCGCGCAGATACCTTCGCCATGCGCTCACGTTCAAACACGACACCGCCAAGTACCTTAGAATCGCCCTACTCGAGAAGGGGAGGAATACCGTGATCGATCGCTACACCCTGCCGGAGATGGGCGCCATCTGGACCGACGAGGCCAAGATGAACGCATGGCTGCGGGTGGAAATCGCCGCCGTCAGGGCGTGGTCGCAGCTCGGCAAGGTGCCATCCGAGGCGGTCGCGGAGATCGAAGCAAAGGCCGCGTTCGACCCCGCACGTGTAGCTGAAATAGAGAAGACCACCGACCACGACGTGATCGCCTTTCTCACCAACGTCGCCGAGCACGTCGGCGAGTCGAGCAAGTACATACATTACGGGATGACTAGTTCGGACATGCTCGACACGGGACTGGCGCTGCAGATCAAGGCCGCCGGCGAGTTGCTGCAGCGCGACCTCGCGGCACTGGGCGAGGTGCTCAAGCGCCGCGCCTTCGAGTTCAGAGAGGCCGTGCAGGTCGGCCGTACCCACGGCGTCCATGCCGAGCCCATTACCTTCGGCATGAAGCTTGGCTTGTGGGCATTCGAGACGCGGCGCAATCTGGATCGTCTGCGCCGCGTCACCGAGAATGCCGCCGTGGGCAAAATCAGCGGCGCCGTCGGTGCGTACGCCAATATCGATCCCCGGATCGAGGAGTTGGTGTGCCGCGAGCTGGAACTTGTCGCCGAGCCCATCAGCAGCCAGGTGGTCCCGCGCGACCGGCATGCTTGCTTCCTGAGCGCCATCGCCATCGTCGGCTCCTCGATCGAGAAGTTCGCCACCGAGATCCGCCACCTCCAGCGTACGGAAGTACGCGAGGCGGAAGAGGCCTTCAAGAAAGGGCAGAAGGGTTCCTCCGCCATGCCCCACAAGCGCAATCCAATCCTCAGCGAACGAATGGCGGGGTGCGCCCGGGTTCTGCGCGGCAACGCGCTCGTGGGCATGGAGAACGTGGCGCTCTGGCATGAGCGAGACATCAGCCACTCGAGCGCCGAGCGGATCGTGCTTCCCGATAGCTGCATCCTCCTGGACTACATGCTGCAGAAGTTCACCCACCTCATGGGCAACCTGGTGGTAGACACGGGACGAATGGCGGACAACCTCGCTCTCTCCCACCGCCTCGTCTTCAGCGAGGCAGTGCTGCTCTCTCTGATCGACAAGGGGATGCTCCGGGAGCAGGCCTACCGCGTGGTGCAAGAGAGCGCCATGCGTGCATGGCAAGAGGGTACCGACTTCGGCGAGCTGGTTAAGCAGAACGAGACAGTACAAGCCGCCGGGCTCACCGCCGCCGACATCGATGCGGCCATGAATCCGAGCCGCCGCGACGAAGGCCCCAAGGCCATCTTCGCTCGCCTGGCGGAGCTTAGCTTCTAGCCTCCATTCACGGCCGCCGACCTCCGCTCACCTACAGCCCGGGCGGAGGCCTGCCGATATTTCTCCTGCCACGAGCGGTTGCCACGCAACCGCTCGTGGCGTACCGCTGGAGAGACTCAAGCGCCGTCAACGGCTATCGCGAGAAGGAATCGTCGGATGACCACGTGCCATAGGTGTGGGAGACAGATCACGGAGGGAGCGTGGGTCTGCGGGCTCTGCGGAGAGCCGGTCGGCGCCTTCCGCTCGGGTGACGAGCCGTCACCGGGGGAAGATTGGAGCTCGCCAACCATCGGCGAGAGCCAGCCATTCTCATCATCGACTGCGGCACCACCTGCGCGCGACGCGCTCCCCCGCCGTACCCCTGTGGTCGTTCTGGCCCTGGGCATCGGCTTGGCCGCGGTGCTCGCCGTGATCGCCGTCTGGTTCTTCGCGCTGCGTGGCGATGCAGTTGATACCCAACCCTTCCTCGGCGCCTGGCAGAGCACTGGCGGCGACGCGATACACGTGACGTTCGACCGCGCCGAGGACGGCGTGACCATGACGCTTGGTGATGGCAGTGGCCAAAGCGTCGGCCCCTTCAAGGTCGAAGCCACCGAGGACAACCTGCAGACCAAACTCGAACTGCTCGCCGTAAACGAGCAGACGGAAGCCGCCGCGCAGATCCTCACGGCGACCCTCGAGGCGGCGTTCGAGGATTTCAAGATGACCTTCACACACCGGCAGGTGGACGACACCGTCGTCCTCGCAGTGGAGGGCGCACCGAAGATGGCGTCTGCCTGCACAACCACAGCCTGGTCGCGACCGATCGAGCTGGTGCGCGTTCGCTAGGGGAGGATCGTCGGCAGCCTCCGCACCCCGCGCCGATCGGCCGCCCAGCTCGTCTCAGCGAGCGCGACGGCCCACCGAGCCGGGAAAGGCCGCGGCTACTCGCGGCGCGAGCGCTGCATCTCGCGCTGGATATCGGCCTCCGTGATCTCGCGCCGCAGATACACGTCGTAGCCGTTGAACGCGAGGCCGATGCCCCAGCCGATCATCACCCACATAGGCCAGAAGTATCCCCGGCCGCTGAGATACCAAATGAGCACCAGCACCGCATTGATGATCACGTAGCTCACGAGATGCGTGGAGAAGTCGCGTTTCTTCTTCAGACGCCGCAGCGCCGCTTCGCGCACCTCTTGGTCGTCGTACCTCGTCGCCTGCTCGTCCGCCATGACCGGTCCTCCCGTACCGAGCTGCCTGTATCGCCTAGGTTATACCTCTCACCGGCAACCGCGGAGGCCGCGCTCCCGCCCAACCACCGCTTCATGCGATGATGGTACTGTCGAGCAGCATGACCAGGAGGATGCGATGCAGCACGAAGCCTTGTTTGAATCCCACGAGCCCGATCTCCCGCTCGTCGGTCGCGGCAAGGCACGCGACATCTACGAGACCCCCGACGGTCATCTGCTCATCGTGACCACGGACCGCATCTCGGCCTTCGACTTCGTGCTCCCCACGCCGATCCCCGGCAAAGGGGTCGTCCTCACGCAGCTCTCCAACCACTGGTTCTCGCTCACTCAGCCCATCATCGACAATCACCTCATCGACGCCGCCCCCTTTGCACACGCCCCCGAGAAGGCGCATCTCGCCGGAAGATCCGTGGTGGTGCGCAAGGCGCATTCACTCCCCGTGGAGGCCATCGTGCGCGGCTATCTGGCCGGCTCGGGGTGGGCGGAGTACCAGCGTTCGGGCTCTGTCTGCGGCATCACGCTACCGGCGGGCCTGCAGGAGTCCTCGCAGCTTCCCGAACCGCTCTTTACCCCTTCCACCAAGGCTGAAGGCGGCGCTCACGACGAGAACATCTCGTTCGAGCAGCTCGTCGACACCCTCGGGCGAGACCTCTCGGAAGCCGTACGGCAGACGAGTCTGGCGCTGTATACTTTCGCCGCCGCGTACGCTCTTGAACGCGGTATCATCATCGCCGACACCAAGTTCGAGTTCGGCCTGGTGGACGATCATCTGCTTCTGATCGATGAGGCGCTTACACCCGATTCGTCCCGCTTCTGGCCGCTCGACAGCTACCGGCCAGGGCAAGGGCAGCCGAGCTTCGACAAGCAGTACGTCCGCGACTACCTGGAGAGCATCGGCTGGGCCAAGCAGCCGCCCGCGCCCGAGCTGCCAGCCGAAGTCGTGGCACAAACAGCACAGAGGTACCGGGAGGCTTGGCGCCGCCTCACCCAGTGACAGGCTGAAACGGCAAGGCATACGATCGGCACAGATTCGGCGACCGGCGCGAGGAGGGACCATGAAAGAGGACACGCGACAGCCTAGCTACCTTGCACTCTCGAAGTCCGCGGTACGGCACATCGAGGCGGAACACGCCGAGGTGAGCATGAGCGCGATCGGCGTGCTGAAGAGCGACGCTGCCTCCTTCAAAATGAGCAGCGCTGGCGTAACCCTCGCCGGTACCAATGCGGAGCTGTCGTTGAGTACCGCCACCGTGGTGGCCGCACGTCGCGACATCACCCTGACCACTGCCGGCGGCCAGTGGATCACCGCTGGCAACAACCTCGCGGTCAGGAACGGCGGCGCGGCGGTCATGGCCGCCCGCAGCATCACCGTGGATCGCGGCGCCGTCGGCCTGGTGATCGCCCAGCACGCGCACCTGGGCGACGGGGCACGCGTGCTGCTCGAGCCGCGCCGCGGTGTCGTGTTGGCCGGCAGCTTCGGCGTCGGCGCGCTCTGCGCGACGCTGCTCGGCTTCCTCCTGCGGCGACGGCGCTAGGCCGTCGCCCCTGTGCCACCGGCGGCGCGCCTCTTTCCGCGGTGCCGCACGACGAGACCACGACGCGGCGCGAAGAGGTAAGCCGCCAAAAAGAAGGTCGTTGCCACGAGCACGACCGCCGCTCCCGAGGCTACGTCGAGGTAGTAGCTCAAGTACAGGCCAACTACGCTCGAGATCACGCCGACGGCGGCCGCCATGAGCATCATCGCCGGGAGCCGGCGGGTCAGTAACGAGGCGGTGGCACCTGGCGTTACGAGCATGGCCGCCACGAGCCCCGCGCCCACGGTCTGCAGCGAAACCACTATGGCCAGCGCGAGCATCACGAGAAGGAGCGTCCGAAACACACCGGGCCGGCGGCGCAGCGTATGCGCCAGCACGGGATCAAAGGTCGCCAGGAGCAGCTCCTTGTACAGGAGCGCCACGGCGAGCAGCACGAGCCCGGCGAGCGAGACGGTCACGGCCAGATCGACGACGGTCACCGCGAGCACGTTGCCGAACAGGATGTGGGTGAGGTCGGTCGCGTAGGTTCGCAACGTACTGATGAGCACAACTCCCAGCGACAGCGCCGCGGCGAAGAGGATACCGATGGCCGTGTCCTCCTTCACCGCCCCATCTCGCGTGAAGAAGCTCACTCCAAAGGCCACCAGCAACGCCGCTACCAGCGCGCCGACGAACAGGCTGCCGCCCAGGAGGTAGGCGATCGCGACGCCCGGCAGTATGGCGTGCGCCAGGGCGTCGCCGAGAAACGCCATAGAGCGCAGGACGACGAAGCAGCCGAGCACCGAGCAGAGCACGCCGACGACGACCGACGCGGCAAGTGCACGCTGCATGAACCCCAGAGAGAATGGATCCGTGAGCCAGTCCACGTCAGCCCGCTTCCGATCCGGAGGGCTGGCAGCACTCGTCGATCAACACCATGCCACGGAAGATACGCGCGTGCGTTCCGAACGTCTGCGCGATGCGCGCCTCCGTCAGCACGTCTCTCGGTGGACCATAGGCGACGACCTTGCGATTCAGGAGCACCACCTGGTCGAAGCGGGTAGCGGCGAGCTCGAGGTCGTGTGTGCTGACGAGGACCGTGACGCTGCGCTCTCGGAGTCTGGCCAGCACCTCCAAGATGCGTTCCCGCACAGCCACGTCGACGCCGGTGAACGGCTCGTCCAGCAGCAGCACGTGTGGTTCCTGGGCCAGGGCTCGCGCGAGGAACACGCGCTGCTGCTGGCCGCCGCTGAGCTCTCCGATCAGACGGTCCGCGAGCTCGCCGAGACCCAGCAGATCGAGCATGTGCGCCACCGCATCACGGTCGGTAGGGCTCGGCCGCTGGAACCAGCCTAATCGGCCGTAACGCCCCATCATCACCACATCGGCTACGGTGACCGGAAAGCTCCAGTCAATGTCCTCGCGCTGGGGCACATAGGCGACGCGGTCTCCGTGATCGCCTACCGGACTCCCATGAATCAGGATGCGCCCCCGCCCGAGGCGCAGCAGGCCGGCAAGTGCCTTGAACAAGGTCGACTTGCCGGCCCCATTGGGCCCGACCACAGCCAGCTGCGCACCGTGCGGCACCCGCAACGAGACCTCCTGGAGCACCGCGTCGCCGCCGTAGTGCACGCTCACGCAATCGACATCGACCGGGTCCCGAACGGTCACCGCAGCGCCTCCACCATCTGCTCGACGTCGAAGCGCATCATAGTCAAGTAGGTAGACGCCGGCCCCTTCGGGCCCGTCAGACTGTGAAAGCGCAGCGTGTCTACCACCCGTACACCGGCTTCGGCCGCTACCTGCTTCGCCAGGGTCGGGCTCTCGGCAGCGTCCACGAAGATAACCGGGACGCCTAGCTCACGGATCCTCGCCACCAGATCGCTGAGATCGCGCGCCGTGGGGCTCCCCCCGCTCGTGACACTCGACATCACCGCGCCGATCAAGCGAAACCCGTAGCGATCGGCGAAGTAACCCCACGCCAGATGGTCGGTCACCAGGAGGCGTCGCCGCTCGGGCACCACGGCCACGGTCTCGCCGATCCACCGATCCAACTCTTCGAGCCGAGCGACATAGCGGTCGGCGTTAGCGGCATAGGCGACAGCATGGGCGGGGTCCACGGTCTTCAACGCCGTTTCGATGACCCGTACGTAGTGGACTACGAGCAGAGGATCGAGCCAGTAGTGTGGGTCGGCATCGGCCCCCTCTCCAAACGACACCTCATCGGGGCCGGGTGTGCGTGCCGGCAACCCACGCGCAGCTTCGACCACCATCGCGTCCAGGCCGGCGTTCTCCATGGCGTCGCGCAGCGCGCCCTCCAAACCGGCGCCGTTGAGCACGATCAGATCGCTGGCCGCGACCGACCGCAAATCCCCCGGGGTGGGCTGGAAGCCGTGGGGATCGGCGGCGGCGGGAATCAGTGACGTTACGCGTGCCCAGCGTCCGGCCACATTCCGGCAGATGTCGGCGAGAACACTGGTGCTCGCCACAACCCGCACGCCCTCCCCCTCCTCCCGCGCGCATCCCACGCAGAGCCCCAGCGCCAGGGCGCCGAGCACCAGCGTGGTCCCCAGCACACGGCCGCCGCGCCGTGAACTCATCGCCGTGCCCCCGCGGATGCTCGTCGTCCCTCCGGAGGAACCCCTCCGGCCAATCCTCGGCACGCGCCGCAGACGCCGCTGAGCTGAAGGAAGTGATCCGCGATGACGTACCCCGTCTCCGCCGCCGCCGCATCCGCGACGCCGCGCAGGTCGTAGTCTGCGACCTCACGCACGCGGCCGCAGCGCGTGCAGACAACGGAGCATCCCTGCGACCCCAACGCCGCCACGTACGCCTCGCACTTCTCGTGACCATGCACGCGACGCACCGCCCCCACGTCGATGAGCGCCTCGAGGGTGCGATACACGGTCGCCAGTCCCATGCTCGGACAGGCACACCGCGCTGCGTCGTATACCTCGTTCGCCGTCAGACAGACCTGAGTGCTGTCCAGCGCCGCCAGCACCGCGCGCCGCTGCCGTGTGATGCGATACCCGGCCGCAACCAGGCGCGTCTCGGCCTCCCACCGTGTTGGTCGCTCGCACACTCCGCTTCTCGCTCTCCAGACAGCCCTAGGGCCGCCAACGACTCAGCCGTCATTAATCCGCTCCATTATCAGAGTATAGAAAATGAGAATCATTTTCATCTTTCGCCCGCACGACCAGCGAAGCGCCTGCTAAAGAACGAGTCCGGCCTTTGCCTGCGACAGAGCACTCTGCCACTTGACTTGATCCGAACAGCATGCAAAGGTACGTGCTTAGCGCTGCATCCCATGGCACCCGTCTCGGCCACTCCACAGTCATGCAGCAGGGGATAGGTCTCGCTTTGGCGAGCACAGAGGGGGGTTGCCTATGCGTTTCGTCGCCGGCTGTCGTGCCGGCTCCTTGTCGTGATCCCCACGAGGGTTTCCTAGACCATCGTCGGGGACGAGTCACGCAGACACTGCCAACGTGTCAGGGGGGATCAATTCACAATGAGGAAGAAGGAACTCTCGCGCGTTATCATCTTCGTGCTGATCATCGCCCTCGTCTCAGCGCTCACCGCGTTCGTCATCGCGTGTGGGGGAAACGGGGACACAGACAAGAACGGTAATGGCGACACCACTGCCAAGACCATCAAAGTCGGTAGCCTCTTCCCAGTCTCCGGCGACCTCGCCAAGCTTGGGCAGGAATGCGTTAACGCCACCAAGCTGGCCTTCGAAGAGATCAACGCTGCCGGCGGCATCAAGTCAATGGGGGGCGCCAAGCTCCAGCTCGTAGAGGCCGACAGCCAAGGTAAACCCGATGTGGGCATCCAGGAAGTCGAGCGCCTCGCTCAGGAGGGCGTAGTCTGCATCCTGGGTACCTACCAGTCGAGCGTTGCCATCCCGGCGACGCAGGCTGCCGAGCGGCTGCAGGTGCCGATCTTCATCGTCCAGGCGATCGCCGACGAGATCACCGAGAAGGGCTATAAGTACACCTTCCGCCTCGCCCCGAAGGCATCCTGGTACGCCAAGAGCCAGGTCGAGTTCGCCAAGGCGATGCCGGACCTGAACGCTGAGTACGGCGAAGTCAAGACGGCCGCCCTGCTGCACGAGGACACGGACTTCGGTCAGTCCACCGCCGCGGGCGACAAGAAGTACATGAAAGAGCTGGGCATCGAGCTCGTCTCTGAAGTGGCGTATCCGGCGGCGGCGGCCGACCTCACCACCCAGGTGAGCAAGGTCAAGGCGTCGAACCCCGACATCATCTTCATGACCACGTATTTGAACGACGCCATCCTCATCAACCAGGCGCGCGAGAAGATGAAGATCCCGCAGCTCTTCGTCGACTCGGCTGGTGGCACCATCGACCCAGAGTTCATCAAGCGGCTCGGAGAGTCGGCCGAGGGCATCTGCACCGTGGTCGAGTTCTCCAAGTACGGTGGCGCGGCTGCTGAAGACATCAACAAGCGCTACGAGGCCAAGTTCAACAGCGAGATGAGCGGGAACAGCTGCTATGCCTACCAAGGCGCTTGGGTACTCGCCAAGGTGCTCGAGAACGCTGGCAGCGACGACCGCGAGAAGATCCGCGAGGCCTTTGGCGCCGTCAAGCTCGACGCAGCGGCGGGCGACAACGTGGTGGTGCCGACGAGCACCATCGAGTTCGGCCCCGACGGTCAGGTCAAGAACATGCCGCTCTACGTCTGCCAAATCCAGGGAGGCGAGCTGGTCCCGCTGTTCCCAACCGATTTCGCGATGGAGGGCAAGAGCCTCCTCCTCTACCCCTTCACGGGTGAGTGAGGCTCTCGGGAAGGATTCACACTAAGGAGAGTCCAAACTCCTGATCTCCGCAGCAAAGGCGGGCGTCCCGGCTTCGGCCGGGCGCCCGCTCTCTGCGGCCTCTCGACCTGTAGTTCAACACGACAGCGTCAAGAACGGAGGGTGATACGTGAATTTCGACGCTCAAGTGTTCACCCAGGCACTCGTCAGCGGAGTGATGCTTGGGGGCATGTTCGCCCTGATCAGCATCGGCCTCACGCTGATCTGGGGCGTCATGAAGATCATCAACTTCGCCCACGGCGAGTTCCTCATGCTGGGCCTGTACATCGCCTACTTCCTCGTGGCAAACGTAGGCTTTCCCCCATACTTGACCATTTTCATCACCGTGCCGGCTGTGGCACTCATCGGTATCTTCATCTTCAAGGTGACGATCAACCCGATCCTCAAAGACCCGGTGATGAACCTGATCATGCTCACCCTGGGCCTTTCGCTGATCCTTCAGAACCTCGCCCTGGTGGCGTTCAAGGCAGATGTGCTCTCCGTACGCACAGCCTGGACCAAGCGAGTCATCGACGTGGGCGGCGTCGTGATCAGCGTCTCCCAGGTCATCTGCCTGATCGGCGCCATCCTCACGACGCTCGGCATCTGGTGGTTCCTCAAGTCCACCGACGTCGGCCGTGCCGTGCGCGCGGCGGCGCAGAATCCCGCCGCTGCCACGCTCATGGGCATCGATGTACCGAAGATCTACCTGCTGGCGTTCGGCCTTGGCTCGGCCACGCTGGGCCTGGCGGCCTCGTTGATGATCCCCTTCTACTACACCTCGCCGACCGTGGGCCTGTTCCTCGGCCTCATCGCGTTCATCGTCGTGGTGCTCGGTGGTATGGGCAATCTCTTCGGCTGTTTCCTCGGCGGCCTGATCATGGGTCTCGCCGAGTCGCTCGGCGCCGCCATCTTCCCCGGCTCGCTCTCGCGAGTCTTCTCGTTCGGCATCTTCGTCCTGTTCCTGATCTTTAGGCCTCAGGGTGTGCTTTCGAGGAGGCAAGCATGAGTACGGCCAAACGGTACATGCCTTACATCGGCCCGCTCATTCTCGGAGTGGTGCTCTGTCTGCTTCCACCTATCCTCGACGAACGTTGGAAGCTGATCTTCCTGCTCGTGTTCATCTGGGCGTTCCTGGCCATGGGCTGGAACATCCTCGGCGGGTACTGTGGCCAGCACTCACTCGGCCACGGCCTCTACATGGGCATCGGGGCCTACCTCACCGCCTATTTCTTCCAGTCCTTCGGCCTCACGCCATGGCTGGGCATGATCATCGCCATGGCCGCGTCGGCGTTCACCGGCTGGTTCATCGGCTGGGTCGTGTTCCGCTACCAGCTCAAGGGCGCCTACTTCGCCCTGGTCACCATCGCTATCGCCGAGATGGCCGTCTACATCGTCAGTAACATCAGCGCCTTGGGTGGCGCCGCTGGCATTCAAGAAGACATCAAGTACGGCATCGCCTGGCTGCAGTCGCCCAACAAGGCCGTCTATTTCTACGCCGGCATCGGGCTTGTGGTCGGCGGCTTGCTGCTCACGCAGTACCTGAGCAAGCAGCGGTTCTTCTACTACCTGCAGGCCGTGCGCGAAAACGAAGACGCGGCCGAGGCTCTCGGCGTCGACACGGTCAAAGAGAAGATCAAGGCAAGCGTCTGGAGCGCCGTGTGGTGCGCGCTCGGAGGCGTGTTCTACGTTCAGTACTTCATGTACGTCGGACCGCGGAGCGTCTTCGGCGAGACCATCTCGGTGCAGATCCTGCTGTTCGCCATCATCGGCGGTTTGAGCACCGTCTGGGGGCCCTTCGTCGGCGCCCTCATCCTCGTGCCGATCACCGAGATTACCCGCTCGGAGCTGGGCACGGTCTTCCAGGGTGCCTCGCTGCTGATCTACGGCGCCGCTATGGTCCTCGCCATGCTCTTCATGCCCTACGGCATCCTCGGCCTGGCGAAGCGCCTGCAAGAGCGGTACCGTAACAAGCGCAGCTCAAACAACCTCGCACCCCGCGGTGCGCAGCCGGAGGGAGGTGAGGCATCATGAGCATGCTAGAGGTACGCAACCTGACTAAGCGATTCGGCGGACTGGTGGCTGTCAACAGCCTCACCTTCGATGTGGAGCAGGGCGACATCCTCGGGCTCATCGGGCCCAACGGATCCGGCAAGACCACGACCTTCAACATGCTCTCCGGCGCCTACAAGCCGACGGAGGGTACCATCACCTACAACGGCGAGCGTCTCGACGGCCTGAAGGCCAACAAGATCTGCAAGAAGGGCCTCACACGTACCTTCCAGGTGGTGCAGCCCTTCCCCGACCTGACCGCCGTAGAGAACGTCATGATCGGTGCCTTCTCGCAGACAGGACGAGGCGGCGAGGCACGAGAGCGCGCCATGGCGGTGCTCAAGCGCGTGGGCATGGAGAAGGATGCCCTCAAGCTCGGCAAGGAGCTCACCCTGCTGCAGCTCAAGCGTCTCGAGATCGCCAAGGCACTCGCCACCGAGCCCAAGCTGCTCTTGCTCGATGAGGTTGCCGCCGGCCTGACCAGCACCGAGATCGACGATGTGCTCGAGTTGATCAACCAGCTCCACAGCGAGGGCATCACTTTCATCGTCATCGAGCACGTGCTCAAGGTCATCGTGAACCTGTCGCACAGGATCATCGTGATCGACTTCGGCAAGGAGATCTCGCGGGGTACGCCCGACGAGGTCATGAACGACCCGGCCGTGCACGCGGCCTACCTCGGAGAGGAGGCCACCATTGCTTAGTGTCGAGAACGTGGTGGTCAAGTACGGGATGTTTCGCGCCCTCGACGGGGTGTCGATCAACATCGACGAGGGCCAGGTGGTCGGCATCGTCGGCGCC
>JAXGYV010000012.1:0-48875 GCA_040772045.1 Thermoleophilia bacterium | reverse complement strand
GTGACCGCGTTGCGCGCGATTTTGGACTCCCGAGCAACTGGCTCAACACCGGGCCAGCCGGCCTGCTCGATTTCGGTCTGCCGGACGGCTTCGTCGCTCGTCTGGCTTCGCGCGACTTCGGGCCGGCGCTTCGGGTCCATTTCGCCGGAAGGATTGATCAGATCCACTTCAAGCTCTACGCGATGGCCGACGGCATGGCCGGAAAGCACGAGGCCGACCTTCGCGCCCTCGAGCCAACCGAGCGCGAGCTGCTCGCCGCCGCTCGGTGGACACTCACCCACGACCCCTCCGAGGGCTTCCGATCGCTTCTTCTGCAAGCGCTTGCCGCCTTCGGCATCGAAGATGCAGTCCTCAGCTCTTAGAGACACTGTTCGGGCAGAGCTTGCGTCCTTTGCCTGGAGCCAATGGGCTCAACTGGGCGTGCTCGCTCCTAGCAAGCGACACGACAACTGGGCGGCGGATCCGGAAGCATTGCTGCTCTTCACGCTCGAGGTCGGCCGAAGCGACCCTCGCCTCTTCGACGAGACACTGGATTGGCTCCTTGCCAACCAGCGACTCATCGGCGTCCAGCGATTGCGGAACCTCGCGATCGACGACGAGGACCGGGGACTCGTCGAGGCGGCGATCGCTTGGGTTGCGCACTGGCAGCCCAAGAACCGCGGGCTTCGGCCAAGATCGGCCAGAGCAGCAGGCGGCGAAGCACAGCGCCTCTTTCGCACGCTCGCCCAGGAGATCGTTGATCCCGATCCAGCGTTCCTCGACGCCGGCTTCCTCAAGCCGAACACGGAACCAAGTCGCAAGTCCGTCTCTCCGGACCCAACGCTGCCGATCAGCTTCGCATTCCGCACCCGGCTGCTGTTCGGTGTCGGTAGCCGCGCCGAGGTTATCCGCTACCTTCTGACAGCCCCGGCGCCCGACGCGTCGACGCCCGTGATCGCCGAGGCCGCGGGGTATGCGAGACGCAACGTCAGCGAGACACTTGCAGCTCTCGCGAGTTCACGACTCGTCACAGCTTACGAGCGCGGCAACGAGAACCGTTACCACATCGACCGCGCCATCTGGGGTCAGCTCTTCGAGTTTGGGCCGGATGCCTGGCCAACGTATCGCGAGTGGCCGCGACTCTTGCTGGCTTTGCGCCGCTTGGCTCGTTGGGTCGAACGATCGGACCTAGAGGAACTCAGCGACTACATGCGCGCGAGTGAGGCCCGTACCATCGCGAGCGAGATCGAAGGCGACTTGGCTCTTGCCGGCATGCCCATCTCTGCAGCGGCGGGTGGTGAGCGCTACTGGGATGTCTTTGCGGAAGCCGTCTCAGCCATTCTCACCAACCTGAATACCGAACAGAGTTAGCCGCCAGGGTGTCAACGAGAAGTTGCCGGTTGTGTGCAGACGAGTTCAGGCGTCGCCATCGAATAAGCGCCTGACTTTTCCTCACGTCAAGGGTGGGCGACCGAATGGTCCCGCGCGGCGCTTTTGGCGCGGGCGAATACAGGGAACGGTGGGGTTTGACGAGTAGACTAGGCTTCGCACGATAGAGAGAATACGTTTCGCGGATGGCAAGCGCGGCGCTAGTCGAGGTGGCGAGCTGAACGCAAGCAGAGCATGGCGCAGGGTGAGGCGTTGGCTGGCGCCGGTAACCGACCTCTTCCCACTGGGCATCGGCGACTTCGTCGTCCAGGTGGTCATCCTTCTGACGACCTACATGGGCTACAGGATCGCTCGCGTGGCGGCGAGGGGGGCCGAGGAGATCGCCGCGGCCAACGGAAGGGCGGTAATGGACGCGGAGAAGGCTCTCGGGATGTACGTGGAGCCCTGGGTGCAGACGCAAGCCAGTCACGTGGAGCCCATCATCCGGTTCTTCAACGGCTTCTATATCAACGTCCACCTGCCAGCCCTCATCATGTGTCTGCTCTGGGTGTATCTGGTTCACCGGCCGCGGTTCGCGCTGTTCCGCGACTGGTTCCTGGCGATCAATCTGCTGGGCGTGATCGGCTATGCCCTCGTGCCCACTGCGCCGCCGCGGCTGCTGCCGTCCTCGGGCATGGTGGACACGCTCTTCCTGATGTCCGACCAGAACTTCCAGTCCGGCATGGTGGGGGCATTCGCCAATCCCTACGCGGCCATGCCCAGTCTGCACATCGGCTACGCGGTCTTCGTGGCCGCCGCCGCGATCATGCTCGCCCGGTCGCGGTGGGCGAAAGCGGCCGTCGCCCTGTATCCTCTCCTCATGCTCATCGCTATTACTGTGACCGGCAATCACTGGCTGCTCGACGCCGTGGCCGGCGCCGCCGTGGCCGGCGCCGCCTACTGGATGGCCAACCGTTCGCCGGCCCTTGCCTCGGCGCCGCAGCTCATGGCGGCGCGCAGCGACGGCCGCTGAACGCCTTGGGTACCGGAATCCGTCGGTGAAGGATCCGAAGCACTTCTATAGCGCCGTGCGCCGAGCCTTTGGGCCCATCACGCGCGGCTTGGCCGGTGGCGGGATCACGCCGAACATGCTCACTGTAACCGGCATCGTCCTCAACCTGATCGCCGGTGCGCTCATCGTGCTCGGCTATCTCTACTGGGCGGCCGGGGTATTCATCGTGGCCTCGTTCTGCGACATGCTGGATGGCTCGGTGGCTCGGTGGGCCGGCAAGGAGTCGGCCTTTGGGGCGTTCCTCGATTCCACCGTGGACCGGATCGCCGAGGGCATTACGCTGACCGCGCTGGGGCTGTACTTCTACCGCAGCGGTCATCCCTATGAGCTGACGGCGGTGTTCGTGTTCCTCGTCTCATCTTTCCTGGTCTCGTACACGCGCGCGCGTGCCGAGGCCCTCGGGCTCGAGTGCACCGTCGGCCTCATGTCTCGGCCGGAGCGCATCATCGCGTTGAGCGCCGGCCTCATTCTGCACCGCTGGCACGTGCTCTCCGTGGTGGTGTTCGCGGTGGCCTTCCTCACGAGCTTCACCGTGTTGCAGCGGATTCTGTACGTTCGCCGCCACCTCCGGCGTCCGCCGGAAGCGCCTTCGTCTTAGGCGAGCGCACGAGGGTCGCTGTGGTATACTCCGCCGCGTTTGAGCCAGCCCGGAAAGCCGTCCCGCGGCGGATGGGCGAGGGCGCGGCCGCCGCGCCGTCGGCCGTCCACAGGAGGTAGACACATCGTGGCCAACCCAGTGCGCGTTGCCGTCATCGGGGTAGGGAACTGCTGCTCGTCGTTCGTACAAGGCGTCCAGTATTACAGAGAGGCCAAGGAGACGGACTTCGTCCCCGGTCTCATGCACCCGGTGGTGGGCGGGTACCACATCAGCGACATTGAGTTCGTCGCCGCTATCGACATCGACAAGAACAAGGTCGGCAAAGACCTGTCGGAAGCCATCTTCACCAAACCGAACTGTACGGTGAAGTTCTGCGATGTACCGTCGGCAAACGTGACGGTCGCTCGCGGCATGACCCACGACGGGCTCGGCAAGTACCTCTCTCGCGTCATCGAAAAGGCACCTGGGCCCACGGCCGACATCGTCGGCATCCTCAAGGAGACGCAGGCCGATGTGGTGGTCAACTACCTGCCGGTGGGCAGCGAGGAAGCCACCAAGTGGTACACGGAGCAGATCCTCTCCGCTGGCTGTGCCATGGTCAACTGCATCCCCGTGTTCATCGCTCGCGAGCCCTACTGGCAGCGTCGCTTCGTCGAGGCTGGCGTGCCGATCATCGGCGACGACATAAAGAGCCAGGTGGGCGCGACCATCGTGCACCGGGTGCTCACCCGCCTCATGCGCGATCGCGGGGTCAAAATGGAGCGCACCAGCCAGCTCAACGTGGGCGGCAATACCGACTTCATGAACATGCTGGAGCGTGAGCGCCTCGAGAGCAAGAAGATCAGTAAGACCAACGCGGTCACGAGCCAGCTCGACTACGACATCGGCGCCCGTAACGTGCACATCGGTCCGTCTGACTACGTCGAGTGGCTCGACGATCGCAAGTGGGCGTACATCCGCCTGGAAGGCCGTTCTTTCGGCGACGTGCCGCTCAACATCGAGCTCAAGCTCGAGGTGGTCGACTCGCCGAACTCGGCCGGCATCGTCATCGACGCCGTGCGCTGTGCCAAGATCGCGCTCGACCGTGGTATCGCCGGTTCCCTGCAGGGCCCAAGTTCGTACTTCATGAAGTCGCCGCCTGTGCAGTACCACGACGACGTATGCCGGCGTCTCACCGAGGAATTCATCGCTGGGGAGGGCGAGGGCGCGACCGCCATCTCACGCGGTTAGCGCGCAAAGAGAACACCGCTGTAACCCGCGCGAGCTCAGGCCTTTCAGGGCGTCGCGCGGCGCGGCTGGGGTGGTGGGGCTCTTCGCATGAGTGACACGCTCAGTATTGGACTCGCCACTCCGTTCCCGTGGACGGGGGGTGGCGAGGTGAACGATCATGTGGCGCACCTCGCCGACTACCTCGTAGCGCGTGGGCATCGTGTTACGGTCATCGCGCCGAGCACCGATCGCGTCGCTGTGCGGCGTGCCAGCGAGCGCGTCCGTGAGGTGCTGATGGACGATCGCGAGACGCTCTTCGATCTCGAGGAGCCGTCTCCGCGTTTCTTCTTTCCGGGGAGCGCGCGCGCCATCCGTCTCATCAGCAGCAGCGGGGTCATCGCGGCCTCGGCGCAGCTCATGTCGGACATCGACGTGCTGCTGCAGTCCGAGCAACTCGATGTGCTGCACGTGCACGAGCCGTTCGTGCCGGGTATCGGCTGGACCTCTCTGCGGGCGGCTGGCTGCCCGCTGGTGGCCACCTTCCATACCGACTCCGAGCGCTACCGCTCGTACTGGCTCGCCAGGCCTCGGCTTCAGCGCTACTTCGCCTCCTTCGACGCTGTGGTCGCCGTGTCGCGAGCGGTGCGCGACTCGGCCTCCCGCGCGTTCGAGGGCGACTTCCTCGTGGTGCCGAGCGCGGTGAATCTGGAGCGCTTTACGCCGCCGGCCAGTCGCCGGCCAGGGCCGGTGCGGGTGCTGTTCACGGGCGGCATCGCCCGTCGCGACGGCCTCCGTACGCTCTTGCGGGCGCTGCATCGGTTGGATGAGCTGGCCGCCGACGTAGAGATCGATGTGTGTGGCCACGAGGACCAGGAACTGCGCTATGGGGCGCTGGTGCCCGCGGCGTTCGAGGGCCGAGTGCGCTTCAACGGCGCGGTGCCCGCGGAACGTCTGATCGAGCTGCACCGCGACGCCGACATCTTCTGCGCTCCCGCGATGGAGACGGAGGCGTTTCCCGTAGCGCTGCTGCGGGCTATGGCCAGCGGCAGCCCTGTGCTGGCCTCCGATATCGCCGGGTACCGTGAGCTAGTCACAGACGGGGAAGACGGCGTTCTGGTGCCGCCGCGGCAGCCGCGCGCGCTGGCGCGTGAACTGCGCGCGCTGGTGCGCGACGCGGAGCGCCGCACGCGTCTCTCGGCCGGCGCTCGCGCGGCCGCGCAGCGCTACGGCTGGGAGACCGTTGGAGCGCAGCTGGAGGACATCTACGCGCAGGCGGTGCGTCACCGGCAGGCGCGCAGACGGGCCGGCGGGGCACCGCGCCCAGTCGAGCTGTACGCCGATTTCCACGTGCACTCCGACCACAGCAAGGACTGCGTGGTGCCGGTATCGGCCATCCTGGCCCGAGCCTCCGAACTGGGCATCGACATCGTCGCCATCACCGATCACAACACGCTCGGCGGAGGGCTCGAAGGTCTACGACTGGCCGAGCAGTACGGTGTGCGGGTGATCGCCGGTGAGGAGATCAAGACGGCTCAGGGCGAGGTGATCGGACTGTTTCTCAGCCGTACCATCCCGGCTGGGCTCTCCTTCGCGGAGACCATCGCCGCCATCAAGGATCAGGGCGGAGTGGTCTACGTGCCGCATCCCTTCGATCGACTGCACGCTGTGCCCGACTACGCGCTGTTGCGCCAGCATGCCGCCGATATCGATGTGATGGAAGTGTTCAACGCGCGGCTTGCCTTCCCCAGTTTCAACGAGCGCGCCGAGCTGTTCGCCGCGCGCTACCGTATTCCGGCCGCCGCCGGCAGCGACGCTCACGTGCTGCCGGGTTTGGGCACGGCGCTCACGGGCATGGCGGACTTCGCGGATCCCCAGGACTTCGTGGCGGCGCTCGCCGACAGCCGCATTGTGCGCCGCCGCAAGAGCGTGCTCTACCTGACGTCGCTGAAGTTCCTGCAGACCAACGTAACCGGACAGACGCCGCAACGATGAGCGCCGCAAGGAGTCCACGGCGAGGAGGCGAACCTAGTCCACGTAGTGGGAAGCAGCGACGCGGAGTACCGGTGGCGCAAGCAAACGAAATCTACGAGAAGTACCTCACCAGGGCGATCACGGACATCAACGAGCTGACGGCCGATGTACTGCGCTGCCGCGCCTGCGCTGGCGCGCGCACTATGCCGGTGATCGGCTCTGGCCATCCTCTGGCGGACATCATGCTGCTGAAGCACTTGGCGCGGCCCAGCGAGTGCCACGAAGGCGTGGCTTTCTACGGCCGCGGCGGCATGGCCATCATGAAGAGCTGCCAGCGGCTGGGTATCGATCCGCTGCAGCTCTACGGCACCAACGTCGTCAAGTGCGGGGGGGTGCAGACGTCGTCGGCGGAAGAGGCCTGCCTGCAGCACCTGTATCGCGAGATCGTCATCGTCGAGCCCAAGATCATCGTGGCGATGGGCGAGGCGGTGGGCGAAGCCCTCGACCGCCTCGCCCTGCCCCTGGCCGTGCCGTTGAAGTTCGCGGTGGGCGAGATCGTGGCCCTGACCCCCAGCATCGAGGTCTTGTGCACTCCGGATATCGACTACGCGCTGGACGAGCAGCGTCTCAAGGCGGCCTTCTGGCGCTCCTTCCGCCGGTTAGGCGAGTGGTACGAGGCGATCCCTCCGTATTGATACTGGTCTCGGCGCGCGCTCCGCGCCCATGAGGCGCGCGCCCTCGCCGAGAGTCGAAACAGCCGCCCGGCTGCCACTCGCCATAGTCAGCGGTCTGCTGCTGCTCGTCTTCCCGTTCGTGGCGCCATGGCTGCCGCGGCCTCCGTTCTGGTGGGCACTGCTGGGCGCGCTCGTCGTGAACCTCGCGTTCTTGGGCTCGTGCTGCGACTCTCTGTCGCCGCTGTGTACCGCGCGGCCGCGGGTGCTGCTACTGCTCGCGGTGGTCGGCCTCGGCGCCGGCGCGGCCTTCACGGCGCTCGGCTGGGTAGGCCCGGCGGACGGAGGAAAGCTGGTGCTGGCGGCGGCCATCGGCTACTGGCTGGCGGCGCAGATCGGCGATCTGCGCCTCGTGTTGCTCGTGGCCGCCGTCTCGGCGGCGGTCGATCTCTTCAGCGTGTTCCGCGGCCCGACGAAGGCCATCCTGGAGCAAGCGCCACGCGCCGTCGACTACCTCACCGTAGCCTTCGCCTGGCCCGGATACCACCCCACCGAGATGGTCACTGCTCTCGGTATCAGCGACGTGATCTTCTTCTGTCTGTACCTCGGAGTCGCGCGCCGCTTCGGCCTGCGTCCACTGGCCACGGCGCTGGCTCTGTGCGCGGCCATCGTAGCAACGGTGGCGATCGGGGTGCGCTGGGGTGCCTTGCCCGTCTTGCCCATGCTAGCTCTGGCCTTCGTGGCAGCTAATGTCGACGTCCTGTTGCGCCGCGACTGAACGGTCGCCTGGACGCGCCGGTCAGTCGCCGCGGCGCGTCATGGTCGGCGCGCGCCGAGTGGCCGCGGCAGCTACTCGAACACTCGTCCTGCTGGCGACTGCTGAAGTGCTTCGAACAGCGCGACCGTCTCGATGTGGTGGGTGTGCGGGAACATGTCCACGGGCGCCACGCGCGTGAGGCGGTAGCCGAGCTCGGTGAGCTCGGCGGCGTTGCCCGCCAGGGTGGTTGGGTTGCAAGAGACGTAGACCAGGCGCTGCGCGCCGAGGGCGGCGGTGCGCGCCAGAGCTTTGCGACTGAGCCCCGCTCGCGGCGGATCGATGATCGCGATCAGAGGCGGTGGCGCCGCGGGAGGGAATTTGAGGACGCGGCGCACGTCGCCCACATGGAACTGGACGTTGAGGAGGTCGTTGAGGCGCGCGTTCTCGACAGCGGCGGCGATGGCCTCGGCCTGTACCTCCACGGCGTGCACGCTGGCCGAGGCGCGCGCCAGCGGCAGGGTGAGGGAGCCGATGCCGCAGTAGAGGTCCCATGCGTGGCCGCCGCGGGTAGGCGCCGCGAACCGCAGAGCTACCTGGTACAGCGCGTCGCACATGCGGCTGTTCGTCTGCAAGAAGGCGGTCAACGGCACGCGCAACGGTACGCCGGCGAGCGTCTCGCGGAAATACGGCGGGCCATGCAGGAGGATCGGCGGCCCGCCCACCGCCGCGTCCGCCGGCGATTCGTTGACGGTGATGGCCACGGTGGTGGCGCCCGCTTCTTTCGCCACGCGGGTCGCGAGCGCCATCTCCTGGGGAAACCGGTGGGAGACGAACAGATGCGCCACCAGATCCCCGCTGGCGTAGCCATGGCGGAGCACGAGGTGGCGCAGCAGGCCCGCGCGCTCGCGGCGGTCGTAGGCCTCCAGGCCTAGCTCTCTGCAGGCTTCCGCCACCACCTGTCGGGCGCGTACGATCGGCGGAGCGGCGAGCTTGCAGGCGTCGGTCTCCACGATCTCGTGCCACGAGCCGCGGCGATGCAGGCCGAGCAGCAGTTGACCGTCGTGGCTCCCGAAGGAGTACTCCATCTTGTTGCGGTAGCCCCAGGGAGTTTCCATCGCGCGGATGGGCTCCAGCGCGTAACTCTCGGCGCCTTCGCCTGGAGCGGGCGGCGCGGTCCGGACAAGCTGGGGTTGCGGCGAGTGCGGCGCGGTACCGTCGCGGCCGTGATCATCGCTGGCGTACGGTCGGAGGCCGCCGAGGTGACTGAGCGCGTCCACGACCTGCTCTTGCTTGAAGCGAAGTTGGGCGGCATACGCCAGTGACTGCCACTCACAGCCGCCGCATGCATCGGCGTGCGCACAGGGGGCGGCGACGCGCAGGGGGGAGGCCTCCAGCAGCTCGACCGCGCGCGCCTCGGCGTGACGCTGCTTCCGTTTAGTCACTCGCGCTCGCACGAGGTCGCCGGGCAGGGCGCCGCGGATGAAGATCACGAAATCGTGGTCGCGGGCAACGCCCTGTCCGCCGTAGGCGAGCCGGTCGACGCGGAGCTCGAGAACATCACCTAATCGGGGAGGCATCGCGGCAGTCTATCCTTTGCGGGGTGGATGCGTCGCGCAATTGTCTACCAAAATCAGCTCGCTCGCCGTATACGGCGTGGAGCCGACGTGCTAGGGTGCGCCACGTCAGTCGTCTCGGGCGGAGGGTAGTGTGCGCCGTCCACTGATCAAGGAGTTGCCTGTGCCGCCCCTCGATATATCCTGGCTGCGCCGTTCGGCCGAGGAGTTCCTCGCCGAACTGGAGATGGAGGAATACCTCCACTACTCTGGGCAACAGGCGGAAGCCGATGCCTCCTCTGTTTTCGCTCGCTATCCCGGCCTCTTCAGCCGCGCGACTCTCGAAGCACTCCGGACCCACTATGCTGGCATCGAGGACCCGTGGGAGAAGCGGCAGACAGCCTATCTCTACACGTGGGTCACCGAGACTTACGTGGCCAATCAACTCACTAGCCTCGCCGATCAAATCGCCAACACGGAGAGCCGGGCCACGGTGGAGGTCGATGGCGAGTCGATCGGGTATCGTTATGCGGCGGTCGTCTTGGCCAATGAGGCCAACCGCGACCGCCGCCGCCGCCTCTACCGGGCTCGCCTCGACACGCTCGAGCGCGAGCTGAATCCCCTGTACGACATGTATTGGCGGCGCGCCCATCAGGTGGCGTTAGAGCTTGGCTACTCGAGTTACGAAGATCTGTTCGCCGAGATCAAAGCCATGAATCACGGGGTGTTCTACGGCGAGGTGCAGTCCTTCGTACAGGAGACCAACAGTCTGTACCAGCGCCAGCTAGACAAATTGGTGCGCCAGCGGCTGGGCATCTCTCTCTCGGATCTGGAGATGTCAGATGTCCCCTACCTGTTCCGGGCTCCGGAGTACGATCGCTATTTCAGCACCGAGCGACTGCTGCCCACGCTGCACGCCACGCTCGCCGGCCTGGGTATCGATCCACTGGCGCAGCACCGCGTCCATATGGATACGGAGGCGCGGCCCAACAAATCGCCGCGCGCGTTCTGCGCACCCGTTCGCGTTCCGGACGAGATCTACCTGTGCGTCATGCCTCACGGTGGTCAAGATGACTACCAGGCGCTGCTGCACGAGTCAGGCCATGCGCAGCACTTCGCTCACGTTCATCCAGACCAGGAGTTCGAATACCGCTGCCTGGGCGACAACGCGGTCACCGAGGGGTTTGCCTTCCTCTTCGACCATCTACCCTACAACCCACTCTGGCTCCAGCAGTATCTCGGCTATGCCGATGCCGCCGACTACGTCCGCTTCGGCTACATCTCAGAGCTGTTCTTCATCCGTCGCTACGTGGGCAAGTTCGTGTACGAGTTGCAACTACACCGCCAGAACGATGGCCTCGACGGCATGGCCAAGGCCTACTCCGCCGCGCTGTCCGATGCCCTTATGATCGAGGTGCCGCCGGAGCACTACCTCGCCGACGTCGATCCCGGTTTCTACGTGGGCAGCTACCTTCGGGCATGGTTCCTGGAGGCCGCTATGCGGATGATCCTCCAGACCGAGTACAGTAAAGCGTGGTTTCGTAATCCCGGAGCTGGCGAGTGGTTGCGAGCCGCGTGGAGCATGGGGCAAAAGCACAACTCGCCGCAACTCCTGCTCAAACTCGGCGGGGGTAAGCTCAACGCCGACCCCCTGCGCTTCTTCATCGAGGGTGTTCTCGGGCGCTAGGGGGCTCAGCTGAGGAGGGGGGAGTGCCCGCCGCCTCAGGGTCTTGTGTCGGTGAGCACGTGGACGAGCAGCCGGCGCTGCCGAGGTCCGTCGAACTCGCAGAAGTACACGCCCTGCCAGGTACCGAGTTGCAGGCGGCCAGCGGTCACGGGAACGGTCACGCTGCTGCCGACCAGCGTCGCCTTGGTGTGGGCGTCGGAGTTGCCCTCCGCGTGCTCAAATGGCAGGTCGCGGGGGATCAGACGGTTAAGAGCCATCGTCAGGTCGCGGCGCACAGAGGGATCGGCGTTCTCGTTGAGAGTCACCGCCGCTGTGGTGTGCGGGACGAAGGCGATCAGGACTCCGTCGCGCACACCTGTGGCGGCGAGGACCTGCACGAGCTGATGGGTCACGTCGATGAGCTCTACCCGAGAGTGTGTCTGTACCGTCACCGAAGACATCATCGGCGCTCTCTCTCGCGCGGCGGTGCGGTCTCTTCCGGACGTCGTCTGAAGAGGTGTTTTCGTTGGCGGCCGGCCTGTACCGCTCCGGCGCGCAGGGCGGCTACCAAGTCGCCGGTGTCGCGGACTCTCCCCGCGACCTCCGTGTAGCACGTCATCAGGTCTTGCGCACGGTGGGCGTCGCTGCCGCCGGTCATGGGCAGTCCGAGCTCGCCGGCGAGCGCTCGCGCGGCTTCCACGTAACGGCTCCCTTGCCAGCGGCCGTTGTACACCTCTATCGCGTGGACGGCGCCGGCGACGAGGTGTCCCATGCCGGAGAAGTAGGCGGAGCCGCTGCGCCCGCCGCCGGCCGCGGGATGTGCCCACACGATCGCGGCGTGCGGCGGCACCTCCGCCGGCTTCAGGGGCGCCTGTACATCGTGCAGGGTGTCGAGGTAGTCCAGATCGGGGGAGAACACGAGGAAGTCGCCGAGCATGGTGGAGATCTCCACGCCGTGGAGCAACGCCACGCCGATGTCCGCGAGCCTGGGGGCGAGGAGCTGGTTGTCGGCGATCTCGCCATGGTTGGTGAGCGCGATGGCACGGATGCCCGCGCGTCGGCAGAAGTCGACGTACTCGCGATGGGAGATGGCAGAGCAGTCGGAAGCGGGAGCTGTGTGCGTGTGGAGGTCGATCCTCATCGACCTCGCAGTTTACCTCGCCGGCGCGCGCACCGCATCGCTTGCCGTGGATGTTTGAACATGTCGCCGAGTGGCAACAAAGTTGACACAAGGCGACTCAACTTACATACTACTCCGCGCTATAGACAACCCAGGAGGTTCTGGCATGGGCAAAGTGATCGGCATCGACCTCGGCACGACGTTCAGCTGTGTCGCTGTGCTCGAGGGTGGGGAGCCGACGGTCATTCCCAACTCCGAGGGCGGACGCACCACACCATCGGTGGTCGCCTTCTCCAAGAGCGGCGAGCGTCTGGTCGGTACCGTTGCCCGCCGCCAGGCCGTCACCAACCCTGAGAACACTGTCTTCTCCATCAAGCGTTTCATGGGTCGCAAGTACGCGGACGTAAGCGAAGAGATGAAGATCGTGCCCTACCATGTGCTCGCCGCGGCCAATGGCGACGCAGCCGTGGACATCGGTGGTAAGACGTACTCTCCGCCCGAGATCTCGGCGATGATCCTGCAGAAGCTAAAGCGGGATGCGGAGGACTACCTCGGCGAGAAGATCACCGAGGCCGTGATCACCATCCCGGCGTACTTCAACGACTCGCAGCGTCAGGCCACCAAGGACGCCGGCCGCATCGCCGGTCTGGATGTCAAGCGCATCATCAACGAGCCCACCGCGGCCGCTCTGGCCTATGGCCTGGATAAAGAGCACGATCACACCATCCTCGTGTTCGACCTTGGCGGCGGCACGTTCGACGTGTCCATTCTCGAGCTGGGCGAGGGTGTGTTCGAGGTCAAATCGACCAACGGCGACACGCACCTGGGTGGCGACAACTTCGACAAGGCCATCGTCGACTGGATGGTTGCTGAGTTCCGTCAGAGTCAGGGATTGGACCTGGCCAAGGACAAGATGGCCTTGCAGCGGCTCTACGAGGCCGCCGAGAAGGCGAAGATCGAGCTCTCTTCCACCACGAGCACGGCCATCAACCTGCCGTTCATCACCGCGGACGAGAACGGACCCAAACACCTTGACCTCACGCTCACACGGGCGAAGTTCAACGAGCTCACGGCCTCGCTGGTCGATCGCGTGGTGGGTCCCATGAAGCAGGCGCTGGCCGATGCCGGGCTCACGGCTGCCGGTATCGACCATGTGGTTCTCGTCGGCGGCATGACCCGTGTTCCGGCGGTGCAAGACAAGGTGCGCGAGATCATCGGCAAGGAGCCGAGCAAGGGCGTGAACCCCGACGAGGTAGTGGCCGTCGGCGCCGCCATCCAGGGCGGTGTGCTGGCCGGCGAGGTCAAGGATGTGCTGCTGCTCGACGTCACACCGTTGAGCCTCGGCATCGAGACCAAGGGCGGTGTGTTCACGCGGCTCATCGACCGCAACACCACCATCCCGACCAAGAAGAGCGAGATCTTCAGCACCGCCGACGATAACCAGACCAGCGTCGAGATCCACGTGCTGCAGGGCGAGCGCGACATGGCCCGCTACAACAAGACGCTGGGCAAGTTCCAGCTCGTGGGCATCCCGCCGGCGCCGCGCGGCATTCCGCAGATCGAGGTCGCCTTCGACATCGATGCGAACGGCATCGTGCACGTGAGCGCCAAGGATCTGGGCACCGGCAACGAGCAGAAGATCACCATCACCGCCTCCAGTGGTCTGAGCGAGCAGGATATCGAGCGGATGATGAAGGACGCCGAGTCGCACGCCGAGGAGGATCGCAAGGCGCGCGATCTCGCCGACGTGAAGAACAACGCCGAGAACCTCATCTACTCCACAGAGAAGTCGCTGCGCGAGATGGGCGACAGGGTAGACGAGGCCACGAAGGCGGGCATCACCAGCGCTACCGCCGACTTGCGTACGGCGCTGGACGGCGAGGATGTGAGCGAGATCAAGACCAAGACCGACGCCCTCATGCAGGCCTCGCACAAGCTGGCCGAGGCCGTCTACCAGCAGGCGCAGCAGGAACACGCGCAAGCGGGCGGCGATGGCCGTCGGACGGCGCAGGACGAGAACGTCGAAGAAGCCGACTACGAGGTTATCGACGAGGACGAACAGCGGTAACCGAGAGCGGAGAAACCGCAATCCACAACGAGACGAAGAAAGGAGCGACGACCATGGCGATCATCAGATGGGATCCCTTCCGGGAGATGACGAACTTCGAAGACCAGTTCAACCGGCTGTGGCGCGGGTTGGCCGAAGGCCGGCAGCGCCAGGAAAGCTGGCTGCCGGCGGTCGACGTGTTCGATACGAAGGATGCCGTGGTGCTCAAAGCCGAGCTCGCCGGCATGAATCCGGACGATATCCAGATCGAGGTCGAGGACAACGTGCTCACCATCAAGGGCGAGCGCAAGTTCGAGGAGAAGGTCGAAGAGGAGAGGTACTACCGTGTGGAGCGGCGCTTCGGCAGCTTCCAGCGCAGTCTCGCCTTGCCTCAAGGTGTAAAACCCGAGGACATCTCGGCCAACTATGAGGACGGCATCCTCGAGGTGCGCGTGCCCAAGGCTGAGGAGGAGAAGCCCAAGAGGATCACCGTGAGCGCACACAAAACGGTGGAAGGCGGCACCGGCGAGAGCGCCGCGAAGAAATGACAACCCGCGGGCGGGGGGGGGGCGCCTTCTCGCGCCCCCCCCCGCCGTTCTCACGACTGCGACCAAGGATGGACGGATGACCAAGCCACAGCGAAAGGCTGCAGAGCAAACGGCGCCGCAGCCAGAGACCACCGCCGCGGAGCCGGCGACGGCCGCTGTTGCCGCGGAGCCGGCGGATGCAGCCCAGCTGGAGGCTGAGCTGGCTCGGGTGCGGACCGAGCGTGACACGTATCTCGATCACCTGCAGCGGCTGCAGGCCGAGTTCGAGAACTACCGCAAACGGGTGCAACGTGAGGCCGACCTCCAGCGTAAGACGGCTGCCGAGAACGTGGTGGAGTCGCTGCTGCCGGTGATCGACAGCATGTACCGTGCCTGCCAGGCGGTCGAGCGCCACGATCGGGGCAGAGTTGTAGAGGGCGTCGAGATGGTCACTGGGCATCTGTGCGGCGTGCTCGGCACGCACGGCCTCGAGGAGATCGCGGTGGAGGTCGGGGATACCTTCGACCCTACGGTGCACGAGGCGGTCATGGTACAGCCCTCTGGCGACCACGAGCATGGCGTCGTGGTCAACGTCGTGGATCGCGGCTACCGACTGCACGGCAAGCTGCTGCGTCCGGCGCGCGTTGTCGTGGCGGGCTGAGAGGGCCGGGCGCGACGAGATGGCCGATTTCTACCAAACCCTCGGAGTGAAACGCGACGCCACGGCGGAGGAGATCAAGAAGGCGTTCCGCAAACTAGCGCGCGAGCATCACCCAGACAGGAATCCGGGCAACAAGGCCGCCGAGGAGCGCTTCAAAGAGGTCAATCAAGCCTACGAGACCCTCTCCGACGAACAGAAACGGCGCCAGTACGATGAGCTGCTGCGTCTGGGTGCTTTTGATCCGCGGACCGGTGGCCCTCGGCCAGGCCAGGGGCCCTTTGCCGGGGGGCAGGGGTTCGACCCGCGCATCTTTCAGCAATGGCAACAGCAGGCCGGCGGCCAGGCGTTCGACATGGGCGACCTGGGAGACATCCTGTCGGGCATCTTCGGTGGTCGCGGTGCTGCTGGGGGTCGAGGGCGGCGAGCCGCCGCCGAGCGCGGTGCCGACCTCCAGGTGGGCGTAACCGTCTCGTTCGAGGATTCCCTGCGCGGCGTCACGGTACGCGTGCCGGTGGAGAAGCCGGATACCTGTACGACCTGTCATGGGAGCGGGGCGCGTCCGGGCACCACGCCGAAGATCTGCCCAGAGTGTCAGGGCCGGGGAGTCACGGCGCTCAACCAGGGTCCGTTCGCCCTCTCGCAGCCATGCCGCCGCTGCGGCGGCGCCGGGACCATCATCGAGTCTCCCTGTGGGGAGTGCGGTGGCAGCGGCGTGGTGCAGCAAACGCGTCACTACCAGGTTAAGGTGCCGCCGGGAGCCAAAGACGGCACAAATATCCGTCTCAAGGGCAGGGGCGAAGCGGGCCTGCGCGGCGGCCCCCCCGGAGACCTGTACGTCGTAGTGCGCGTGCCGGAGAGCGAGCTGTTCAAGCGACGGGGAGACGATCTGGTGCTCGAAGTGCCGGTCACGTTCGCCGAGGCGGCGCTGGGCGCCACGGTCAAGATACCCACCCCGGGTGGCGGTAGCGTGTCGCTGAAAGTCCCCGCGGGCAGCCAGGACGGTAGGACGTTGCGCGTGCGCGGCAAGGGTGCGGCACGGCTCAGGGGAGCCGGTCGCGGCGATCTCTTGGCGTGCCTGCGTGTCGTCGTGCCGCCCCGTTTGACGAAGGAGCAGCGCGAGCTCGTGGAGCGATTCGGCAAGACACAGCCCGATCCGCGCACACCGCTGTTCGCGCACTGAGGGCGCTGCACGAGAGAGAGGAGGCGAGCGAGGCGATGGCAGACGATACGCTCTTTGACCGGCCGGTCTACGTGATCTCGGTGGCGGCCGAGCTCGCGTCCATGCATCCGCAGACGCTCCGTATGTACGAGCGCCGCGGGCTGGTAGCGCCGAGACGTTTGCCGAACAACCGGCGGATGTACTCGCAGCAGGACCTGGAACGCCTACGCCGCATCCAGGAGCTTACGGAGATCGGCCTCAATCTGGCCGGCGTAGAGCGGGTCCTGGAGCTCGAGCATCTGGTGGCGTCATTGCAGGCAGACATGGAGCACCTCCGGGCCGAGATGGAGGAGGCCGCGCGGCGGTTTCGCAAAGAGGTGCAGCGCGTCGAGCGGTCGCACCGCCACGATCTCGTGCCGGTGGGCAGCGCGGCGGTGATCGCGTTGCGTCGGCGTACCGGCGGCGGCGAACGGTGAGAGGTCTTCTATGGACGTGAACAAGTTTTCAGAACGAGCGCGAGAAGCACTGGAGACCGCACAGGGTGTGGTGCGTCGCGGTCCCGGGAGTCAGTTAGGTACCGAACACTTGCTGCTGGGCGTGCTGAGTCTGCCCGGCGGTGTGATCGACGAGATCCTCAACCTGATGGGCATCGACAAGGGCGCCGCTATGACGCGCGCCAATCAGTTCGCGCAGAACCAGCCAGCCGGCTCTGGCGGCCCCGTCGGTTCATCGGAGATGCTCTACCTGACGCCGCGGGCGAAGGCGGCTCTGGATATCGCCCTTCAGGAGGCCCAGCGCATGGGCGACCAATTCGTGGGCACGGAGCACCTGTTGCTGGGGGTGTTCCTGGAGGGCGAGGGACCAGGGAACGCCATCTTGCGCGACCTGGGTGCCACCGAGGAACGGCTTCGCAGGGCACTCAGCGAGGTGCGCGCGCAAGGTGTGGACTACGAGGGTCGCGCCACCGGCGAGAACATGCTCAAGAAATACACGCGAGATCTCACCGGACTGGCGCGCGACGAGAAGCTCGATCCCGTGATCGGCCGCGACGAAGAGATTAAGCGCGTGATCCAGGTGCTCAGCCGGCGTACAAAGAACAACCCGGTGCTCATCGGCGAGCCCGGCGTGGGCAAAACGGCCATCGCCGACGGCTTGGCGCAGAAGATCGTCGCCGGAGACGTGCCCGAGTTGCTGCGCGGCAAGCGTGTGCTCGCGCTGGATCTAGGCGCCATGGTCGCGGGCGCCAAGTATCGCGGCGAGTTCGAAGAGCGTCTGAAGGGTGCTCTCGATGAGATCCAAGCTGCCAAAGATGTCATCCTCTTCATCGACGAGTTGCACACGGTGGTGGGTGCCGGGGCCGCGGAGGGCGCCCTCGATGCCTCCAACATGCTGAAACCGCTGCTGGCGCGAGGCGAGCTGCAGTGCATCGGCGCGACCACCTTGGACGAGTACCGCGAGCGGATCGAGAAAGACGCCGCGCTCGAGCGTCGCTTTCAGCCGATCCTGGTGGGAGAGCCCACGGTCGAGCAGGCCATCGCTATCCTCCAGGGGCTGCGAGACAAGTACGAGGCGCACCACAAGGTCAGCATCACCGACACGGCTATCGACGCGGCCGCGCGCCTGAGCGATCGGTACATCAGCGACCGCTTTCTCCCCGACAAGGCGATCGATCTGCTAGACGAGGCGGCCAGCAAGCTGCGCATCGAGGCCACCATGCTGCCGCCGGAGCTGCGCGAGATGGAGCTGCGCTTGCAGGAGCTCACGCGCGAGGGCGCCGCCGCGGTACAGGCCCAAGACTACGAGCGGGCGGCGCAGCTCAAAGAACAGACCGACAGGATTCAGCACACATTCGTAGCGGCCAAGGAGGCTTGGCTGGCGGACAAGGGTATCGCCGATGCCACCGTGCACGCCGACGATGTGGCCGACATCGTGAGCCGCTGGACGGGCATCCCGGTACAGCGCATGTTGCAGGAGGAGGCCGACAAGCTCCTCGCCATGGAGGAGAAGCTCCACGGTCGCGTGATCGGCCAAGACCAGGCGGTGGTGGCGGTGGCGGAGGCCGTACGCCGGGCTCGCTCCGGCCTCAAAGACCCTCGCCGCCCGATCGGCTCCTTCCTCTTCCTCGGCCCCACGGGAGTGGGCAAGACGGAGCTGGCACGGGCGCTCGCCGAGTTCCTCTTCGACGACGAGAACGCCATGGTCCGGCTCGACATGAGCGAGTATCAAGAACGCCATACCGTGTCTCGCCTGATCGGCGCGCCGCCAGGGTACGTCGGATACGAGGAGGGCGGGCAGCTTACCGAGGCCGTCCGCCGGAGGCCCTATAGCGTGGTGCTCTTCGACGAGATCGAGAAGGCCCATCCCGACGTGTTCAACACCCTCCTCCAGCTCTTGGACGACGGGCGTCTCACCGACAACAAGGGACGTACCGTGGACTTCAAGAACACGGTGATCATCATGACCAGCAACCTCGGCACCGAGCTCCTTCGACGAGGAGATCTTGGTGCCTCGGCTGGTAGCGATGGCGCGTGGAAGAGCGACATGCGGAAGCGCGTGATGGGCGAGCTGCGCAAGGCGTTCCGGCCGGAGTTCCTCAACCGCCTCGACGAGATCATTGTGTTCGATCCGCTGGAGCGCGAACAGCTCGAGCAGATCGTCGACCTGCTGCTCGCTCGCATGCGTTCGCTCGTAGAGGGTCAGGGGATGCGGCTGGAAGTAACCCCAGCCGCACGACGGCTGATCGTGACTGAAGGGTACGATCCGGAGTACGGAGCGCGGCCGCTGCGCCGGGCGATCCAGCGGCTCATCGAAAACCCGCTCTCGAGCGAGTTGCTGCGCGGTGCGTTCTCCGAAGGAGATACGATCGTGGTGGACGCGGATGGCGAGAGCATGAGGTTCAAGAAGTCGTGAGACGTAGCCGGTTTCTCGTCGGTGGCTTGGTGAGCGGTCTTGTGGGCGCGCTGCTCGCGCCGTGCGTGCGCGCCCGCAGCAACCTGCGCCGAGGAGGTTTGCGGTACCTGCTCGGCGGGCATCGGGCGAGCTCGCGGTTCGGCGGCACGCCGTGCTCCTCGGAGGATCGCCGGCAAGACGACCCCTCGTCGCCACCGCCCGGGGCACGTCATGGCGGAGGTTGATATGCAGGCGACCGGCGATGCGCTCATCTTCACCGTGGGGCAGCCTGACGAAGGCAGGGGGCGTTCGGCCGCTTCGGCAGGCACATGAGGACCACGGCGCGGCGTCTGCCGGAGCGCGCTATGGTACACTGAAGCCCCGCCGAAGCTACTCTGGAGGCGAGGAACCCGTGCCGATCTATGAGTACAGCTGCGACGAGTGTGGCCACTCGTTCGAGATACTGCAGAAGTTCAGCGATGCTCCGATCGAATCCTGTGAGCTCTGTGGCGGCTCCGTGCGCAAGGTGCTGCATCCAGTGGCCATCCACTTCAAGGGCTCGGGCTTCTACACCACCGACTACGCCCGTAAATCAAGCTCCGGTCGGCCTCCGGCCAAAGAGGAGAGCGGCGGGAGCACTGCCGTGGACGCGGGCGGTGGAGATGAAGCTCCGGCGTTCAAGATGAGCGAGAAGGGTAAGGCCGAGAGCCGCAAGAAGCGGGCCGAGGCTAAGGCCAAAGCTGGCGGGGCCGTGGAGGCCGCGAAGCCCACCTGAAGATCGGTCGTCGCGCCGCTGTGCGGGCAGTGCCCGCGGGTGGGCGCGACCGCCTCGTCGCGAGCTTTCATTTCCGTCCTGTTGGCGTGGGGCGATCCCCTCCTACGGTAGAATCCGAGGATATGACGAGCATTCTTCTCACTAACGACGATGGCATAGACTCTCCGGGCCTGGCCGTGCTTCACGAGGCGCTGACGGGTCTCGGAGAGGTCGTCACGATCGCTCCGTCGAGGAATCAGAGCGCCGTCGCTCGCAGTATCACCATCGGCAGGCCGCTGCGGGTACGACGCGCCTGCCTGAGCTCCGGTGCCCCAGGTTTCGCTGTGGGCGGTACGCCGGTGGACTGCGTGCGCGTCGGCCTTCTGGGCGTCGTTGGGCCTTCGCCCGACCTGGTGGTCAGCGGCATCAACCTCGGTGCCAATATGGGGAACGATGTCAGCTACTCCGGTACGGTTGGCGCTGTCCTAGAAGCCTGCCTTCACGGCCTGCAGGGGGTGGCCGTCTCGGTCGAGTCCCGGACACCCTCACACCTGCCGACGTTCACGGGGGTGCTCGCGAACCTCGTGCGTCAGCTACTCAACCATGCGCTACCGGCGGGCGTGGTGCTCAACGTGAACCTCCCCGACCTCCCAGCGCGCAAGCTCAGCGGCGCCAGGGTAACCACGCTCGGCGGAGCGAGTTGCCACGACCGCGTGGCGCTCCAGAGCGACGACGGCCTAGGGGGGGAGTACGAGGTATCCTGCTTGCGGCCTTCCGCCGTCGCCGTGCCAGACGACTTCACCGCTGTCGCGCAGGGTTTTGTGTCCCTCACGCCGTTGCACTACGAGCTCACCAGCCAGCCTGGCCTCGACGTGCTCGCCGAGTGGACGCTCGACGAAGTGGTTGGCGCGAGTGTCGGCGCGCTCCGCGGAGGCGGGGCATGAGCCGCGGCTTCGAGCCCGTGCTGTTCGACCTGGATGGCACGGTGGTAGATACGGTGGAGCTCATCCGCCGCTCGTTCCGCTACGCGACACAGCAGGTGCTCGGGCGTGAGCTCCCCGATCAGGAGATCCTGGCGTACGTCGGTCAGCCTCTGATGCGGCAGATGGTGCAGATCGCCCCAGATCGCGCGCAGGAACTCTACGATGTGTATCGTGAGTACAACCATCGTATCCACGACGAGCTGATCGCCTCCTACGACGGCATCGAGACGGTGCTCGCGGCGCTGCGCGACGGCGGTCGCCGCCTCGGTCTGGTGACGTCCAAGAGCGCCGAGACCACGGCGATGGCCTTTCGCGCGGTAGGCCTTCGCGAGCACTTCGATGTGGTGATCACCGCGAGCGATACCACCGCGCACAAGCCATCGCCCGAGCCGCTGCTCCTCTGTCTGCAACGTCTGGCCACCGAAGACCGGCCGGCCGTCGCCGCCCGTGCCGTGTACGTTGGCGACAGCCCGTTCGACATCGCTGCCGGCAAGGCCGCCGGCATGGCGACCATCGCCGTCACTTGGGGGCTGTTCTCACGGCAAGATCTGCTCGCCGCCGGGCCGGACTACGTGGTGGAGCGACCTGGCGACCTCGTGCGTCTCTGCTTGGAGGGCGCGGTGTCGTGTGCCGGGTCGCGGTGCCGGTAGCGGCCGGGGACGACCGCGCCGATGACCGTCTCCGAGCAGCTAGAGCGGCGCGCCGCCGAGCTGCGTGAGCAGCTCAACCACCACAGCTATCTCTACTACGTCCTCGACCAGCCCGAGATCGACGACGCAGCCTACGACCAGCTGTTTCGCGAGCTGCAGGAGCTGGAGGAGGCGTACCCCGAGCTGCGGGCACCCGATTCGCCGACGCAGCGCGTCGGCGGCGAGCCGCTGTCCCGCTTCGAGCAGGTACGCCACCGCATCCCGATGCTGTCGCTGGCCAACGCTCGCGGGGAAGAGGAGTTGGTCGCCTGGGTACAGCGGAACCGGCGCATCCTAGAGTCGGTGGGGCTCGGTGAGCAGCCGCTGGCCTACGTCACCGAGCCCAAGATCGATGGACTCGCCATCTCCCTGACCTACGTCGACGGCCTGTTCGTCAGTGGGGCCACCCGTGGCAACGGTGTTGTGGGCGAAGATGTAACGGCCAACCTGCGGACCATTCGAGCCATTCCACTGCGTCTGCGGGGGGGGCGCCCGCCGGCCGTGGCCGAGGTGCGCGGCGAGGTATATCTGCCACTGGCTGATTTCGCGCATCTCAACGAGAGCCGTGCGGCGGCGGGCCAGCCTACGTTTGCCAACCCGCGCAACGCGGCGGCCGGCAGCATCCGCCAGCTCGATCCGTCCGTCGCGGCTGGCCGGCCGCTCAACATCTTCTGCTACGCTATCGGTACCGAGGCTGTCGACGGGGCCGAGCCTCTGCTGGGACGCCATGGGCGTCCCCTCGCGAGCCACTGGGAAGCTCTGGAGTGGCTGCGCGAGCAGGGCTTCCGCGTACATCCCGACGTGCGCCGTCATTCTTCGATCGAGGAGGTCGCGGCGCGCTGCCGGGAATGGGAGGCACGCCGTGCTCAGCTCGACTTCGACATCGACGGCGTGGTTGTGAAGATCGACTCGTTCCAGCAGCAGCGGGCGCTGGGCGCCGTGGCCCACGATCCACGCTGGGCGATCGCCTTCAAGTTCGCCCCCACCACGGCGATCACCAAACTCCATGCCATCGAGGTCAACGTCGGCCGCACCGGGGTGCTCACGCCGTTCGCCGTCCTCGAGCCCGTCGAGGTCGGCGGGGTAACGGTCAGACTGGCCACGCTGCACAACGAGGACGACATCCACCGCAAGGACATCCGGCCCGGCGACCACGTTATCGTGCAGCGTGCCGGCGACGTGATCCCCCAGGTGGTCGGGCCGCTGACGCAGAGGCGCAGCGGGGCGGAGCGCGAGTGGACCATGCCGCGGGAGTGTCCGGTGTGCGGCTCGGCGACCGTACGCGAACAGGGAGAGGCGGCCACGCGTTGTCCGAACCGGTCGTGTCCGGCGCAGATCGTGGAGAGCATCAAGCACTTCGTCAGCAAGGGAGCTATGGATGTTGACCGCCTCGGCGAAGAAGCGGTGGCGGCGCTGCACGCGGCCGGTCTCATCGGGAACGTGGCCGACCTGTACGAGCTCACGCTGAGCAGACTCGTCGAGGTGCCGCTCTTCACCCGGCAGGCCGACGACCCCCGCGACGGAGCTCCAAAGGGGGCCAAGATCGAGGTGCCCAACAAGTTCGCCGAGACCATCTTGTCCTCGCTCGAGGCGTCAAAGCGGCAGTCGTTTGCCCGTGTGCTCTTCGCGCTCGGCATGCGGCACGTCGGGTTCGTAACGGCGCAGGCGCTGGTGGAACACTTCCCCAGTATCGATGCGCTCGATGCGGCTACTGAAGAGCAGATCGCGGAGGTGCCGGGCGTCGGCACGGTCGTGGCGGCGAGCATTAAGGGCTACCTCTCCGACGCGCACAACCGTGAGACGATTGCCAAGCTTCGCGCCAGCGGCCTCTGCTTCGCCGAGGAGCGGCGGCGGCCGGCAGGTCCCCTCAGCGGTGCCCAGTTCGTCCTCACCGGGCGGCTGGAGAGCATGACACGTCCTCAGGCGGCGGCTCGTATCCAGGCGCTCGGTGGCCGCACATCGGATTCGGTAAGTCGGGCTACGGCGTACGTGGTCGCCGGTGAGAGTCCCGGCTCCAAGCTCGCGAAAGCCCGAAAGGCCGGAGTTACCGTGCTCGACGAAGCGGCGTTCCGCGAGTTGCTCGCCGAGGCGGAGTCCAGTGCCGGTGGCTCTGACGCCACGGGCGATCAGAGTCAGGGGCGTTTGGATCTCCCCTGACGAGCGATGTACCCCACAGGCACGGTCTGGGGGAAGGGGTACGCCTATCCCCTGGCGCCAAGGCGGAGAGTGGATCTACGGCTTAACGGTCGCTTTGCGCGTCTTCATACGGTCTTAATGTGAAGAGGGGATACTGACACTGCCCCCTTTGCTGTACGGTCGAAGCGAGACGACCCCACAGAAAGGACGCGCGAGCGTCCTGGAGAAAAGACCCCGTTCCCCTCGGGGTCTTTCTCGTTCTTCACCCCTCTCCTCTCCTCCCTAGTTCTCGCAGGAGGAGGCGAAGCCGCGGCGGCTAAGTCACACCCTCTGCGTTACACTACGCATCCTGAGCCGGCGTAGCTCAGTTGGCAGAGCAGCCGCCTTGTAAGCGGCAGGTCGACGGTTCGAATCCGTCCGCCGGCTCCACGTGCCCGTCGTTCTGGAGTGGGAGTCGCGCCGCGGAGCACGTGCCCACTCCGCGCACCCGTTCAGGGGCCGAGATCCTTGAAGAGATCGTGGAGGAACGCGTCTGGCCTTTGTTGGGCCTGCTGGCGTGATTCTGGTTCGGCATGCAGTGGCTCCTCACTTCGCGCGGGTGGGGCTCCGTAGAAAAAGGTCGCGCCTTCGAGGATTTTGTCTACCTCGCCGCGTCCTAGCCAGACGCCGCGACACTCCGGGCAGTAGTCGACCTCCACGCCCTGGCGGTCACTGACCGCTAGATCCGCACCACAGGCTGGACACTTCATGCTGCCGACCTCCGATCCGAGGTATGGTGTCCTCGCGGCGTAGCGTTCGTGCGACCACTGCGTGGCGACGTGCGGCCCGCGAGGCTCGCTCGGGCACACGGTTCGCTGGGCGCCGCGTGTGCCCTCAACATACCCGCCACTGGCTGTCTTCTACGCACCGGTCAAACGTGTGCGACCGCACCGGCGAGGGAATCGTGGTGCCCCTGCGGGTGGGGAGTGACGCAGCGATGTGTGGCGCCGCGCTACTCGGCGGCCGCGGCGTCGATCTGGCGCCTCTGGAGACCCAACTCGCTCGCTACCTCCGCGCGGTATGCATCGATCGCTCGTCGCGTCAGCGGGCCGGGCACGTCTGCGAAGTACCGATCCTCGATACGCGCGATGGGATGGACCTCTCGCGATGTACCCGCCAGGAAGGCCTCGCTGGCGGCGAATGCGTCACGCTCGTGACACGGTCGCTCCTCAACGGACAGCCGGGTCATGATGACCCGGCGTGTGATCGAGTCGAGGATGCCCTCGGAGAGCGGCGGCGTGCAGAGGTTGCCGGCTGCGTCGGCCCAGAAGAACGCCGCCTGCTGCGCCTCCATGATGTGGCCGTTCGGGCGTACCAGGAGTGCGTCGGTGAAGCCGCGGTCCGTCGCCATGCGCTTGGCGAGCATATTGCCGGCGTAGGAAAGCGTCTTGGCTCCGCCGATAACCAGGCGCGGTTCGTCCCGGATGAGGGCCAGCTGGGCGTGTTCCCAAGGAGGAAAGCGATACAGGAGTAAGATGCGACGCCCGCCGCGTGTGAGGACAATGCGCAGGTCTCGGTTCTTCGCCCCCAGCGCTTGCAGGAGCGCGGCGATCTCCTCTCTTATCTGGACGTGTGGGAAGGGCAGGCGCAGCAGTGCGCAGGAGCGTTCCATGCGATCCAAGTGCTCTTGGAGCTTGAACGGCCTGCCCAGATAGCAGCGCACGAACTCGAAAGCACCGTCTCCACGCAGGAGGCCGTCGTCCGTGACTGGGATACACGCTGTCTGCTGCAAACCGATGTGTCCGTCGATCGAAGCTAGCTCTGTGAGTTCGTCTGGTGCCGTCATGATGGTCGTCCTCGCGATTGCCGTACGTCTTTCCGTGGAACACTGGCACAAATCGAGCTCCGAGCATAGCTGAGGGTGTATACCGATGGCGGAGCGCCGCTCGCGGACGGCAGCGCCACGTGGACCGGCCGGTCGTGATAGCGTGTCGCTACGCGTTCTGGCCACCGAACCGCACGGGGGAGATGATACCGGTGGAGCCGAGAATACCAACTCGCTTGGGCGACGGATCGCTCGTCGAGATGACTCGCGGCGAGATCAGGGAAGACCTAGAGCAGGGGACGGCGGCGGCCGCCAAACGCGCCAAGTGCGAGCCCCTTTCCCAGGACGAGATCGATCACCTGCTGGATATCTACGCCTCGCGCGCGCGCTTCGCGGCTGTCGACATCGGGGAAGAGGTCGTGCTGAGCAACGACGGCACCGGCAGCAAGTACATCGGGAGCGTGGGGGCCGACCTCCAGATCTACGAGCAACTGGTAGGTGTCGACATCGTCGAGCTGTGGCAGATCGACTATTCCTACAAGGCGGTCAAGACCAACATCGCGCACGAGGCGCAGTGGATGAAGATCGCTCAAACGCTGCTCACCAACCCGGTACAGTACGGGGCGATGCCCGATCTGGGCCGGTACTCACAGCCCGACGGTCCGGTGCCCAACTGGTCCGAGCTGCTGCCGATGGGCAGCGTTGCCGAGGCTCGCGGCGCGCAAGAACAGGCAGCCGACATGCTGGCGAAGGACATCCGATACGTCGCCGACCACATGGTCGCGGCCGGCGCGGACGGCATCGATTTCGATACAACGGGGGCGGCCGGCGATTGCGATTTCCTGGCCGCCCTGCGTGCGTGTCGCGAGCTCCGTCAGCGTTATCCCGACCTGGGTCTGGAGATCGGTATGGCCGGCGAGTTCGTGATCGGTATGCATGGCCAAGTGGAGTTCGATGGCGTTCGCCTGGCCGGCCTGTGGCCCAAGCAGCAACTCGAGCTGGTGCAGCGGGCGGGTGCCAGCATCTTCGGCCCCTGCGTCAATAGCAACACCGGTAAGAGCACGGCGTGGAACATCGCTCGCGCGATCACCGTGATCAAGCCGTGCATGGAGGTGGCTGAGATCCCCATTCACGTTAATGTGGGCATGGGCGTCGGCGCCGTCCCCACGTGTGCCTACCCTCCCGCGGACGCCACCTCGCGCGCCGCTAAGGCGTTCGTGGAGATCCTCAAGATCGACGGGTACTAGGCGGGCACCGGTGACGCCATGGGCATGGAGGCGTCGCACTCGCACGCCGCCGGCATGGGCGGGTTCCGGACTGCTGGAGACCTGGTGGCCCGGATGCAGATGACCCGGCGGATGCGAATCAAAGAAGCGAAGCGGTACGTGGCCGACAAGCTCAGCTGTGGTGTCCGCGACCTCTCAGACCCGGTGGCCATGGAGGCCATTCGGCTGGAGCATGGCCTGGGGACCGTGCCGTGCACGTCCAATGTTCATCCGGACGAGGCCGGCATGATGGAGGCCAAGTTCAACATCGGCAAGGTCCTCGGCATCCCGATCAACGCGGTGGAGCGCTTTAAAGAGCGGATTGGGCTGTAGGGCTCGTCGCCGCTCAACCTGCCGGCGCGACATGCGCGGTGCGGTCGGTGTTCGTCGACCCCCCAAGCGAACGTGTGCGATCGCTGGGTACGCGCGAATTGTGAGTAGCGAGCGTATGAGTATGAAGTCCCAGCTTGTGAACTAGACCTACGAGTGACTAAGATTACACGGTTGTCTCGTGGTTCGAAAAGGGGGAGGAATATGACGCGTGTATCCAGGGGGCTGGCGCTGCTCGCGCTGGCGATTGTAGCCATGCTCGCGCTGGGGGCGGTGGCAGGCTGCGGGGAGAAGGAAGACAGCAACGGCGGCGCCACCACGGGCTCGACCAGTCCGGAGCCGACCAAGACCTTTAAGGTCGGCATCTCCCAGATCGTCAGCCACCCGGCGCTCGACGCTTGTGTGGAGGGCTTCAAGGAGGCCATGGCGGAGAAAGGCTTCGTCGAGGGCAAGAACGTCGAGTACGACCTCCAGAACGCCCAGGGCGACATGGCCACAGCCTCCAGCATCGCGACGAAGTTCGCCGATGCTGGTCTGGATCTCGTCTACACGGTGGCTACACCGACTAGCCAAGCGATGGTGAAGGCGAGCACCACCATCCCGATCGTGTTCTCGGCTGTTACCGACCCCGTTGGTGCCGGACTGGTCAAAGATGGCAACGCGCCCGAGGCCAACGTGACCGGCGTGAGCGACATGCTTCCTATCCAGCCGCATCTGGACCTCGTGAAAGCGATCGTGCCGGAGATCAAGAAGCTCGGTGTGATCTACAACGCGGGGGAGACCAACTCGGTGGTGCTGGTCAAGGCGGAAAAGGAAGCCGCCAAGGCCATGGGTATCGAGATCGTCGAGGCGACGGCGAGCAACTCCTCCGAGGTGCAGGCGGCCGCCAAGTCGCTCGTCGGCCGTGTCGACGCCGTGTCGGTGCTCACCGACAATACGGTGGTCTCCGCGCTCGAGAGCGTCATCAAGGTCTGTCGCGAGGCCAAGATCCCGTTGATCTCCGGCGACACCGACAGCGTGAAGCGCGGTTCCGTGGCGGCGTACGCGTTCGACTACAAGACCCTTGGCCTGCAGGCGGGGGCGGTGGCCGCGGATATTCTGAACGGCAAGGCCATCAAAGACATCCCGGTTCAGTACGCGCAGGATCTTCAGCTCTCGGTCAACGAGGCCGCCGCCAAGGCCATGGGCGTGACGATCCCCACCCAACTCATGGAGAAGGCCGCCAACAAGTTCTGATCCTCGCTGGTGTGCGTGGAGCACCGGTGAGACTGTAGACTGTGCGGGCCGGGGCCGCGGAAGGTGGCCCCGGCCCGCACACCAGGAGTCGCTACACGTGGAATCCATTCTGACAAGTGGACTCGAACAAGGCCTGCTGTACTGCTTCATGGTCCTCGGCGTGTTCATCACGTTCCGCGTGCTCGACTTCCCCGACCTTACCGTCGACGGCAGTCTGCCGCTGGGCGCGGCTGTTACCGCCGCCGTCATCGCCGCCGGCTATTCGCCGTGGCTGGCGACGGTGGCTGGCATGGGGGCGGGGATGTGCGCAGGCGTGGTTACTGGCGGTCTGCACATCGTGCTCAAGTCGGGTGAGCGCGAGTCCACCAACTACGGTCCGAAGCTGCTCGCGGGCATCCTCACCATGACGGCGCTGTACACGGTCAATCTGCGCGTCATGGGGCGCAGCAACATCCCGTTGCTCGGACAGGAGGGGGTGTTCGAGAAGCTGGGGGCGCTGTTCAACGTGCACCTAAGCTCGTGGTCGTTGATCCTCGCCCTGGCGCTCCTCATGCTCATCATCAAGTTCGTCCTCGACTGGTTCCTGCACACCGAGTTCGGCCTCTGCCTGCAGGCCACGGGAGACAACGAGCAGATGATCCGTGCGACCGGCACCAACACGGACTTCATGCGTGTCGTCGGGCTCGGGCTGGCGAACGGGCTCGTGGCGCTCACCGGGGCGCTGGTCGCGCAGCAGCAGGGTTTCGCGGACGTTGGCATGGGTATCGGCACGATCGTCGCCGGCCTCGCCGGGGTGATCATGGGCGAGGTGATCTTCGGCGCACGCGGCATCAGCTGGGTGCTGTTCAGCGTCATTGGCGGTTCTATTGTCTACCGCCTCTTGATCGCGGTGAGCCTGCGACTCGGCATCGCACCCACCGACCTCAAGCTGCTGACGGCGGTGCTGGTAGTGCTCGCGCTGTCGATGCCGACCATCCGCCGCAAAGTGGTGCGCTCATGAGCGCTCCCGCCGCACTCGAGGTAACCGGCCTTCGCAAGGTGTTCTTCCCGGGCACGCCCAACGAGGTGGTGGCGCTCGACGAGATCGATCTGAGCGTGCCCGCCGGCCAGTTTGTGACCATCATCGGCTCGAACGGGTCGGGCAAGTCCACGCTCCTGAACGCCATCGCGGGCACGTTTCCACCGTCCGCGGGCTCGCTACGGCTCGACGGACGAGATGTAACGCGGCAGGCGGAACACGTGCGCAGCCGTTCGATCGGACGCGTGTTTCAGGACCCTCGCGCCGGTACCGCCCCGTCCATGACCATCGAGGAGAACCTCGCGATCTCTCTGCTGCGTTCGCGCCGGAGCGGCCTGCGCCGCGGCGTTACGCGGCGGCGCCGGGAGATCATGCGCGAGCAACTCGCGCGCCTCGGCATGGGCGTGGAAGATCGGCTCGGTGCCGAGGTAGCCAAGCTCTCCGGAGGCCAACGCCAGGCGATGTCGCTCCTCATGGCCACCGTCGCCGAGCCGAGCTTGCTGCTGCTCGACGAGCACACGGCGGCATTGGACCCTAAAGTCGCCGCCACCATCATGCGGCTCACCGCGGACATCGTGCACGAGCGCCAGCTCACCACGTTGATGGTCACCCACAACATGGAGCTCGCCCTGCGTCACGGCGAGCGCCTCATCATGATGCATGCTGGGCGCGCGGTGGTCGACATAGACCAGGATCGCAAGCAGCGGCTCACCGTAGCCGACCTCATCGAGATGTTCCACCGCGTCGCCGGAGAGGCGTTCGCCGTGGACCGCATGCTCCTCGAGTAGGCCCGCGTCTGGCCGGGGTGCCCCGACCCCGGTGCCCGATGCACCCCCAGTATCTCGGACTCTGCCCGTGCGCTGCGGCCGGCATCTCATGGCCCGAAGAGGCTGAGGAGGAAAGCGAGGGGGCGGCGGGGGGGGGGGGGGGGGGCGGCCCCCCCCCCCCCCCGCCCCCGCGACGTTGTGTGACCGGCGACGAGCCCTAGTGCAGGAAGTGGCGCCGGCCAGTGAATACCATGGCCGCGCCGCGCCGCTCGCAGACCTCGAGCGCGGCCTCGTCGCCCTTGGAGCCTCCTGGCTGAATGAACGCCGTGGCGCCGGCGTCGATGGCCAGCTCTACAGCATCCGGGAAGGGGAAGAAGGCATCTGAGCCCACCACGGAGCCCTCGAGGCTGCTCAGGGCCTTCTCGATCGCGATCCGCGTGCTATCGACACGACTCATCTGACCGGCCCCCACCCCAATCGTCGCCAAGTCGCGAGCGAACACGATGGCGTTGCTCTTGACGTGCTTAGCGACGCGATAGGCGAACACGAGATCGCCCCACTCCTTGTCGCTCGGGTGCTTGGTGCTAACCACCTTCATCCCGCCGCGCTCTTCCGCGTCGTTGTCTTTATCCTGCACCAGGATGCCGCCGAGGACGTGCTTGCCATCGTACTCGCCTGGGTTGATCTCGCGTCGCTCGGTGTTGTGGAGGATACGGATGTTCTCTTTGCGGGTCAGGATCCCGAGCGCTTCCTCTTCGAATCCGGGGGCGAAGATGACTTCGACGAACAGTTCGGCGAGCCGTTCGGCGGTGGGCACGTCGACGGGTCGGTTGACGGCGATGATGGACCCAAAGGCGCTCAGAGGGTCACAGGCCAACGCTTTGTCGTAGGCGCTCGCCAGAGTGTCCCCGAGAGCGCAGCCACAGGGGTTGTTGTGCTTGATGATGACCACGCAGGGCAAGGTGAACTCCGCGCAGAGTGAACGGGCGGCGTGGAGGTCGTAGAGGTTGTTGAAGGAGAGCTGTTTGCCGTGGAGCTGCTCGACGCGGGACAAGAGGTGGTGCCGGCGCCCCGACTCCGTGTAGTAGGCGGCGCGCTGGTGCGGGTTCTCGCCGTAGCTCAGGTCCATCTGCTTCTGGTAGTGGGCGAAGTAGTTGGCGGGTAGCCCCTCGTCTGCCTCCAGGAACCAGTTGGCGATGGCGATGTCGTAGTGCGCGGTGGTCTGGAATGCCTTGCTGGCCAGGTGGCGGAGGGTCTGTTCGCTGAGCTGGGCGCCGTTGGCGCGCAATTCCTCGAGCAGGGGGGCGAAGTCTGCTTTGTCGGTGACCACCGCCACGCCGCTGTGATTCTTGGCGGCGGCCCTGATCATGCTGGGCCCGCCGATGTCGATGTTCTCGATAACCGTTTGCTCATCGACACCGCGCTGGGCGGCTACCTTCTCGAACGGGTACAGACTCACCACGACCATGTCGACGGGCTCGATGCCGTGGTCCTTGATGGTCTGCATGTGCTCGGGCACGTCACGCCGCGCGAGGATGCCGCCCTGCAGGCGTGGGTGCATGGTCTTCACGCGGCCGTCGAGCATCTCGGGGAACCCCGTGACTTCCTCGACGAGGGTCACGGGGACGTTTTGCTCTTTCAACAGCCTTGCCGTACCGCCGGTGGACACGATGCTCACACCGAGTTCGACGAGGCCGCGGGCGAAGTCGACGACGCCCTCTTTGTCGTAGACAGAGATCAAGGCTCGGCGAACATTCACAATGGGCCTCCTGACTTGCGATGGACGAATACGGGGACGCCGGGGAAGTCCTGTGTCTGATTGTATCCGCCGGCGAAGCCAGCGTCAGCCACCGGCGGGCGTACGGTACGGCGTGTGATCACCTATCGATCTCCATGATCTGCTGGCTCCGGAAATCAGGTGCTTGGAAGTAGTGCCGCACGGCCTCCTCGAGCATGGCGGCGGGGACCGGACCCACGAACTCCGTGGAGGCGACGGTTACGCCGTCGCGCGCGGCTTCGCTGCGGATAGTCCCGAGTACGCGGTGCGGCGGTGTGCGCAGGTAGTTCGTAAGGTTCATGGATACCTGCACCATGCCGCTATCCGTCAGACGGACTCCCATCGCCCTGACGTACCGATACCCTCCGTCGCGGCAGCGCACAGCTCGCGCGATGCGCTCGGCGATCGCGAGGTCGTCGGTGCGCAGGTTCACGTTGAAGGCCACCAGGGGCAATCGCGCGGCCACCTGGACACTGCCGATCGCGGGGTTGAACACTGCGGGCCCCTCATCTGGCGCCCATGCCGGGTCTTTGAGCTTCTCCGCGAGGGACTCGTATTCGCCTTTTCGTACGTCAACGAGGCTGACACGCTCCGGTCGCGTCGCCGCGTTCTCATAGTAGTAGACGGGGACGCCACGTGCTCCTATGAAGCGCCCGAACTCGTGGGCGACGTGTACCGCCTCCTCCATGGTCGTGGAGCCAAGAGGGACGAACGGCACTACGTCGAGTGCTCCCTGGCGAGGGTGGCTGCCTGTGTGATCGGTCATGTCGAGGAGGCGAAAGACCTCTTCAGCGAGGCGTTCGGTAGCGGCGAGAACGGACTCGGCCTCGCCGAGGTACGCGAATACCGACCGATGGTGATCGGGGTCCGAGGATGCGTCGATGAGAGTGATGTGGGGGTCTTCCGCGAGAACGGCGGTGAGGCGGGCGATCGTGTCGCGGTTGCGGCCTTCGCTCACGTTGGGCACGCACATGAGACGCTTCATGCTTCCTCCTGCACCGGTTGCTGGCGCACACGCCTGACCGCCGCTCCTGGTCGCCGGATGGATCGGGGGTGTCCAGGGGCCTCACGGCGGCTGATCGCTGGATTGTACCCGCGAGTGCGATGGTGCGGGAGTGGCCGTGCGCGGATTTGGAGTTACCGCCGCGGCGCTGCCGGCCTCGGCGTGTGTCGCCGGCGCTCGCCTGTGCCGGTCAGCCGAGGCGGGCGATGTGCTCGCCGCGGACGGCAGTGCGAGCCGCCAGTGAGGCGGCGGTGAGGCATTCGCGGTCTGACTCGAGCAGGCCTACCCGCACCGGCGATCCTGGCGGCCAGTCGTGTACCTTGGCGCGCACGGCGGCAGGTCCGCCGGCGGCGAAGGCCCGTGCCAGCTCGAGCATGGGGAGAGCATCGGTGGCTGCCACGGCCACTTCAGCCGCCGCCAGCGCGTATCCGTTGCCATTGAAGCTCACGGCAATGCCGCCCCAGCCACGGACTGCCGCGAGCGTCGGCGCGTCCGTGATCGAGTCTCCCACGTAGAGCACATCAGTGCCCGCGCGGCCGGTCGCGGCGACGATGTCTTCGAGGGCGGCGAGCTTCATGCCGCCGCCGATGGGTCGGACGGCGGCGAGCATCTCGCCGCTCACTGTACCGCTCATCTGCTCCCAGAAGAGGGCGTCGAGCTCGGCGACCGTGGCGCGTGCGACCGGGTCGAGGTCCGCGAGCGAGGAGGCTTCCGGAGGGATCTCGATGAGAGGGCGGCGCAGAATCCGTTCCGCCCACGTGCGCAGAAGGCTCGCCTCTCTGTCGTCGAGCCGCCAGGCGTCCAGGCTCAAGGTAGTGCAGTGGCAGCGCTCAAAGGGGAAGCCGGTGATCTCGCAGAGCGCCTGGATGTACGGAGTGTACGACGTGGAGATGATGTACGGGTCGAGGAGGCCGGGCAGAGCCGCCAGCAGGTCGCGAGCATGGGGGACCATGAACACGGTACGGGAGCTGAACTCCAGCACCCGCGCGTCTGTGGCGCCGTAGGCGATCAGGAAGGGCGGCAGCAGGCGCAGGGTGTCGCCGGCGTTGTAGCCGGGTCGACGGGCGATGTCGGCGAGCACGTCGTCGTAGCGTGAAAGCTGGGCGAAGAGCCCGGCCCCTTGGGGGATGAAGTGCTCCGCCAGCTCCTGCGCGTTGTCGTTACGGGAGAGCGGGCCTTCGCAGTCGGTAACGTAGAGGCGGCGAAACGGAGGCGTGCCGCTCATGCGCGCGCCGCCAGTTCGGCGTTTACTTCGGAGGTGAGGTCCAGGGGCAAGGTGACGCTGTCGCCCACAACCCTGCCCTCGGCCGCGTGCAGCTTGCCGAGGACGAACTGCGCCACGGTACGGTACAGGAGCGGGATTTCACGCTCCTCTCCGCGCCGCCGAATCGCGGCGAACAGCGGCTCCGATTCGCCCTCTTCCTGGGCGATGGCGGCCAGGTCGCGGTTCGCGAGCTTGTCGGCGAACGCGTTCCAGAGCGCGTCGAAGTGGCCGCCGACGATCGGGAAGCGATCGACGGCGAGCACGGGGCCGCGATCCAGTTCCGGTGTGACCAAGTGGATCATCGCTCCGGTCTCGCGAGCCCTGCTCGCCAGCAGGGACCAGATAACCTGCTGCCACGTCCCGGTCGGTCCTTCCGGGAGCGCCGGGTGCAGGTTCAGCATGGCGTAGCGGTGGCACATAGAGGGACTCACCACGAGCATGTACCCGGCAAGTACCAGGACATCCAAGCGGAGGGGGTCGAGTAGCCTCATCACGTCGTCGTGGTAGGTCTCGCGCCAGGTCTCGCGGGCCACGCCGTGCGCGGCGGCGGCGCGCCACGAAGGGGCGCTGGGGAGCGTAACGGCCCGCAGGCCGAGGGTGGTCACAAGATCCAAGAACGCGTCGCTCTGTTCCGACTCGCCGCGTTCTCGGTCGCAGAAGACCGCGCCGATGGTGAGCGGCAGACCGTCGGCACGGGCGCGCGTCACGATGTCCGTCAGGAGGGCGCGTGCAGCCGGGTCGCGACCAGATGAGAGCCAACCCAGGCGCATGCTTACGCAGAGGGCGGCGCTGGTTGTGCGGCGCGCTCCGCCGCGATCCGCTCTTGCCAGTCGGCGGCCGTGGGGTAAGCGCTGCGGCCGAGGCCGCCGATGCCCCTGGCCGCCGTCCACGCGGCCAGGTGGCCGGCGGCCTCCAGGCCCAGGTTCTCCATGATCGCGGCGAGGAAGCCTGCGGCAAACAGGTCGCCGGCGCCGGTGACGTCCACTACGTCGACCGGCGACGGGGGGATGTACATGTCGCCGCGCTGCCCCACGAGGCGTGCGCCTCGAGCGCCCATTTTGCATATGGCGAGACCGACTCCGACGTTCATGAGGAAGCTCAGCGCCTCGTCGAGAGGTACTCCGCACATGAGCTCCAGCTCCGTCTCGGTGGCGAACAGGTAGGCAGTACGCTGCAGCAAGGGGAGGAAGCGCTTGACTCCTCTCCGTGCGTAGAGCTCGCCGGGGTCGAACGCGATATCCACGTCCGGGGGGAGGCGCTGGAGGAGTTCCAGCTGGGCTTGCAAGGGTTCCTCACCCACGAACGAGCTGAAGTAGGCGACGCGGGAGCGTGGGAGCCGGCGTGGCAGATCGGCTGGTGAGAACGTGTCGTTGGCGCCCGGCCATACCAAGTTACGCCGCTCGCCGTTCTCGTCCAGCAGGACGTAAACGCGGCCGGACTGGCCATGGTGCACGACGTGGCGGCACGCGGGAGGGCCAAGCTCCGCGCAGAGGAAACGGCCGTCTTCGTCGTCGCCCACGCGGCCGAGCACGGCCGCCGCGTGTCCGAGGCGGTTGAGGGCATAGACGACGTTCGCCGCTTGCCCGCCGCCGCTGCGGAAGGGCTCTCGGCCCTCGAGGACACTATCGAGTCGCTCGCGGAATTCGGGCGAGAGCGCCTTCTCCGCGCCGCGTGACGGCAGTTCCTGCCAGAGAGGGAAGTCCTCTGGCAGTCGGTAGATGAGGTCGATGTTGATCGCCCCGCACCCGATGAGGTCGACGCGGCTCACAGACACAGGCATCCTCGATAGCCAACGGGCGCCTCATCTTCCGTACGCGCACCGACGGTACCGATGATGCGCGCGGTGTGTCCGCCGCGTTGCAGCACGTCGAGCGCCGTGAGCTGGTCGCTCGGGGAGACCAGAACGACCATCCCGATGCCGCAGTTGAAGGTGCGCAGCATCTCGTCGTGGCTCACGCCGAGATTGGCGAGCCAGGAGAAGACAGGCGGCGGTGTCCAGGCCTCCAGGTCGATGGTTGCCGCGAGGCTCCTCGGTACGGCGCGGCCCACGTTGTCGGGGAAGCCGCCGCCAGTGATGTGTGCCGCCGCATGGACGTTGCACGCGTGGCCGAGGTTGTGGAGGACAGGACTGTAGATGGCCGTCGGTGTGAGCAGGACCTCGCCCACCGTGCGTCTCTGTGCGTCGCCTGGGAGAACATCGGTGAGCCGCACACCGTGGCGCTTGAGCAGCGCTCGCACGAGGCTGAAGCCGTTTGCGTGCACGCCGGTGGAGTCGATACCGATCAGGACGTCGCCGTCGGCGACTTTGGCGACGCCCCACAGCTCGGATCGTGAGGCGATCCCAACGCAGAACCCGGCCATGTCGAAGTCGGTAGGAGCGAAGTGGCCGGGATGCTCGGCGGTCTCGCCTCCGAGCAGCACACACTCGGCACGCAGACAGCCTTCGTCCACGCCGCCGACCAGCTCGGCTACGCGCTCGGGTACCAGCGTGCCGACAACCAGGTAGTCGAGGAAGAAGAGGGGCACGGCGCCGCACGCCGAGACATCGTTGGCGCTCATGGCCACGAGATCTATGCCGAGCGTGTCGTAGCGCTCCAGCTCCTGGGCGATCATAACCTTGGTGCCCACCCCGTCTGTACCGGCGACCAAGACGGCGTCTTTCACCGGCGGCATGCGCAGGACGCCGCCGAAACCCCCGATGCCCTCGAGGACCAGGGGGCTGTGCGTTGATTTGAGTTGCTCGCGCAGCAGATGAACCGCTGCGTTGCCGGCCTCCACATTGACGCCGGCCTGCCGATACGTCAGCCGCTCTTCCTCGCTCACGTTAGGGGCTCCCTCGTCGATTCTGGTCCGTGGTGGCTCGCCCGTCCGAACTGCTGTTCGTGCCGTGCGCGCACATGTCTCATGGCAGGCAGGTAGAGCCGCTTGCCTCGAACCGCATCTTGCACATGGCAAGCTCCTCCGGCACGGGGATGGGGTACTCGCCCGTGAAGCAGGCTCGGCAGAAGCGGCTCTCAGGCAGTGCGGTGCTCTCCTGCAGCCCTGCTAAGGAGAGGAAGTGCAAGCTGGTTGCTCCCAGTCGCGCGCGGATCTGCTCTTCGGTGAGGCTCGCCGCGATGAGCTCCGCGCGGGTGGCCATGTCGATGCCGTAGTAGCAGGGGAATCTGATCGGGGGCGCGCAGATCCTCAGGTGAACCTCGGTCGCGCCAGCGCCGTAGAGCATGTCGACGATCTTGCCGGTCGTGGTGCCTCGTACGATCGAATCGTCGACGACCACCAGGCGCTTCCCCTTGATGACCTCGGGAAGCGGGTTGAGCTTGACGCGCAGGCCCAGTTCGCGCAGCTGCTGTCCGGGCTGAATGAACGTGCGGTAGACGTAGCGATTCTTGATGAGGCCCTCACCGTAGGGGATTCCCGAGGCGTTCGCATAGCCGATCGCGGCCGGGATGCCAGTATCGGGGAGAGGGATCACCAGGTCGGCGTCTACGGGGGCCTCGAGAGACAGTCGCCGGCCCATCTCTTGCCGGCAGCGGTGGAGATTCTGGCCGGCGATGACCGAGTCGGGGCGCGCAAAGTAGATGAATTCGAAGATGCAGAGCGCCTGCCGAGCATCTCGCAGGCCGGCGCGCTCGCTGCGCAGGCCGTTCTCGGCGTCGACTACTACGATCTCGCCTGGCTCGATCTCGCGCTGGAAGCGCGCGCCGATGATGTCGAGCGCGGCGGTCTCGCTCGCGATCACGGGATTGCCATTCAGGTCGCCCAGGCAGAGTGGCCGCACGCCATGCGGGTCGCGGAATCCCGCCAGGCAGTCGCCGGCGAGGACCGTGGCGGAGAAGGCCCCGCGGATCTTCGCCACCGTCTCTCGGACAGCCGTCAGCATATCTCCCGTATCTTGATTGGCGATGAGGGCGGTGATGACTTCGGTGTCGGTCGCCGAGTTGAAGCGCACGCCTTGGCGAATGAGCTCCTCTCGTAGCTCTGTGGTATTCACCAGGTTTCCGTTGTGACCGAGGGCGATGGCCGATCCGCCGCGTGAGCGCACGAGTGGCTGGGAGTTCTGCCAGTGCGTGGAACCGGTGGTGGAGTAGCGGACATGGCCGATGGCGAGCTGTCCGCTCAGGCTGCTGAGCGTCTTCTCGTCGAAGACCTGGTTCACCAAACCGAGCTCTTTGATGACGGTAACCTGATTCTTGTCGGCCACCGCGATCCCGGCGCTCTCTTGCCCGCGGTGCTGCAGGGCGTACAGGCCGAAGTACGTGAGGCGCGCTACATCCTGTCCCGGCGCGTAGATGCCGAAGACGCCACAGGAGTCGTGGAAGTGATCATCCATTCCTTGTGCGTGTCCGTTGATTTTACGTGAGGTGGACGGGCAGGGATTCGAACGCTCGGTACAGATCTGGTACCGGTATGTCGAACGCGTGACGTCCATTCACGCCGATGACGAGCGAGGTACCCGCGACGTGGCCGAGGCGCGTGACGGGGACGGAGCCGGCGAGCTCACGGACCGCATGCTCCTGTTCGGGAGCCACAGTGACCACGACTCGCGAGGGCCCTTCGCCGAAGAGCCCGAGGTCGGCACGCGAGACGGCGGTTGACAGCTCGATCTGCGCGCCGAGGAAGCGCGGCGAACGAGCTTCGGGGTCCGCAGAGGCGCCGCCACCGGTGGCGCCACTGGCGATGGCGCACTCGGCGAGCGCCACGGCAAGTCCGCCCTCGGCGCAGTCGTGGGCGCTCTTGAGGAGGCGCCGATGAATAGCTTCTCGCAGCACGGCCTGCAACGCCTTCTCCAGCTCCATATCGACATCCGGGACACGGCCTTCGACGCGGCCGAAGCGGACCTTCTGGTACTCTGAGCCGTCCATGAACGCCGCGTCGGCTGCGCCCAGGAGCAGGACGACGTCGCCCTCGTTCTTGAAGCGATGGTCCATGTGCACGGCGACGTCGTCGTACACGCCCAGCATACCCACAACCGGGGTGGGGTAAATGGCGTTGCCGAAACTCTCGTTGTAGAAGCTCACATTGCCCGAGACCACCGGCGTCTCCAGGGTTTCGCAGGCCTGGGCCATACCCTCAACGGCCTGCTCGAACTGCCAGGCGATCTCACCCTTCTCCGGGTTGCCGAAGTTGAGGCAATCAGTGACCGCCACGGGGAGCGCCCCGACGCAACTGAGGTTGCGCGCGGCCTCGGCGACCGCAGCTTTTCCTCCGCGGTACGGGTCCAAGTAACAGTGGCGGCCGTTGCAGTCGGTGGTAAAGGCGATGCCGCGTCGTGTGCCCTTGATGCGCAGCACCGCGCCGTCGGAACCCGGGATCTGCACGGTGTTCGCCTGTACGATGTAGTCGTACTGCTCGTACGCCCAGCGCTTCGAGGCGATATTCGGCGCGGCGAGCAGCTCGAGCAGCGCCGCGCCGAGGTCAGGCGGCTGCGGGTACGTCTCGTTCGTCACGGCGACTGGGTCGTCGACCAGATACGCCGGCCGCACGGGCGGGGTGCGGACGACCGGCGCCTCGTCGGCGAGCCGGCGGGCCGGGATGTCGCCGACCAGCTCGCCGTGCCAGTAGATCCGCAGCATCTTGCTGTCGGTGACGGCGCCGATGACCGTGCAATCCAGGTCCCAGCGGTCGCAGACCTCTTGCACGTCGGCTAGGCGCTCGGGGGTCACGATGGTCAGCATGCGCTCCTGGCTCTCGCTGATCATGATCTCCCAGGGCTCCATGTCCTGTTCGCGCAGCGGGACGCGATCGGCGTGGATGTCGAGGCCCACGTGTCCCTTGCTGGCCATCTCTGAGCTGGAGCTGGTGAGGCCGGCCGCGCCGAGATCCTGCATGCTGACCACCAACGTGCGGCCGAGCAGTTCGAGGCAGGCCTCGATGAGCTTTTTCTCGGTGAAGGGATCGCCGACCTGGACGCTCGGCCGCTTCTCCTCCAGTGTCTCGTCGAACTCCTGGCTGGCGAGCACGCTGGCGCCGCCGATGCCGTCGCGCCCCGTCTTTGAGCCGATGAGCACCACGTGGTTGCCCACGCCGCTGGCGATGGCGCGGACGATGTTGTCGGCACGGATGAGGCCCGCGCACATAGCGTTGACCAGACAGTTGCCCTCGTAGCTGGGCTCGAAGGAGATCTCGCCGCCCACGGTTGGCACGCCCAGACAGTTGCCGTAGTGAGCGATCCCGCCGACTACGCCGTCGAGGAGGAAGCGCTGGCGCGGCTCGGTGAGCTCGCCGAAGCGTAGGCTGTCGAGGCTCACGATAGGCCGCGCCCCCATGGTGAAGATGTCGCGCACGATGCCCCCTACTCCGGTGGCCGCGCCCTGGAAGGGCTCGACCGCCGAGGGGTGGTTGTGGCTCTCGATCTTCATCGCCACGGCCCAGCCATCGCCCACATCGATGATCCCGGCGTTCTCACCGGGGCCCTGCAAGATGCGCGGCCCGCTGGTGGGAAAGCGTTTGAGGATGGGCCGGGAGTGCTTGTAGCTGCAGTGCTCGCTCCACATGAGCGAGTAGATGGCGAGCTCGACGTACGTCGGCTCGCCCCCCTGAATGCCGCAGATCGCGTGCCATTCGGGTTCGGTCAGGCCGAGCTTGAGAGCGTCGGAGAGAGTCGCGGTGTGCTTCATGATGCCTGCTCTCGCAGATGATCGATCATCGATTGGAAGAGGTGGCGGCCGTCGCCACCGCCAGCGAGCGCCGTCTCCACGGAGTTCTCTGGGTGCGGCATCATGCCGAACACGTTTCTCGTCTCGTTGCAGACGGCGGCGATATTCTCGAGAGCGCCGTTGGGGTTAGCGTCGGCGCCCGTGCCGCCCTTTGCGTCGGCATAGCGCAGCACGATTTGGCCGTTTGTCCGCATGCGCTCCAGTGTCGGCGCGTCCACCGTGTAGTTCCCGTCGTTGTGCTTGACCACGACGCGCAGGAGTTGGCCCTCGGAACAGGCGCGGGTGAAGGGTGTGGCGGTGGTCTCCACACGCAGGTTTACGTAGTGGCAGATGAACTTCAGACCGGTGTTGCGCAGTAGAGCTCCCGGCAACAGGCCCGCCTCGACGAGGATCTGGAAGCCATTGCAGATTCCGAGCACGAGCCCTCCGGCTTGGGCGAAGCTGGTAACCGCCCGCATGATGGGACTGAAGCGGGCGATGGCGCCACAGCGCAAGTAGTCTCCATAGGAGAAACCGCCCGGCAGGACGATCGCTTGCACGTCGCCGAGCGAGGTGTCTTTGTGCCACAGGTAGCTCGCCGTCACGCCGGGGAAGGTGGTGAGCGCGTGGTAGGAATCAGCGTCGCAGTTAGAGCCTGGGAATACGACGACGCCGAAGCGCACTCGACTGGAGTTACTCATCGATCTCGAACCGGTAGTCCTCGATGATCGGGTTAGCGAGGAGCTTACGACACATGTCATCGATCTGCTCGTGAGTCTGCTGCCAGGTGAGGTTGCCTCCCTCGAGGCGAAACTCGATGAACTTCCCGATTCGTACGGCGGCAACACCCTGGAAGCCGAGTGCGGGGAGTGCTCGCTCGACGGTGGCGCCCTGCGGGTCGAGAATGCCTTCCTTCGGAGTCACGTACACGCGGACGTTCATGCGCCTCACCTGCTCGAGCGATCGGGGACCTCTGTAGTGTAGCCCAAACGAGGCCGTTTCGCCCCCGATCCATGGGTTGACGGGCGACGGGAAGGGCGTCGACAAGCTGAGTCTCGCGGCGATCGGAGGGGCGTTCCAGCCGCGTCGCACGCTGGCAGTGCCGGGGGCCGTCGGGCTTCCGGAGCGACCCTTCGCCGGCGGCACAGATCTCTTCGTGCCGGGCTTGCCGTCACGAGGATTGTCTTCGCACGGCTCCCCTTCACTGTCATCTCTGGTATGACGCTTCCGGTAGCGCGCTCGGCTACCGTGTCGCACGAATCCCACAGTCGGAACGACAGGGGGTGCTCAAGCTGCGCGAGGTCGGCATGGAGTCGATACTGGTTGAGGACGGCGACGCTCTCGTGCGCGCGGCGGTGGTTCGTCTTGTGGAGAAGGACGGGATGGGAACACAGGACGGATCGTCGATTTCTGGAGAGAGGCCGTCGTCCCTCCTGCGATTCGTCGGTGTCCATGGGCTGGTTGGAGTGGCCGCGTGTCCGCTGCGCCGCCGCGAGCTGGCCACCCCTTCGCCGACCGAGCCATACGCTGTGCGGACGCGGGGATCGTCAACTACCGTCCTCTACGTCCTTCGCGATTACCTGGCGGCGGAGTTACACCGCCTGCATCGCTGTGCGGATCACTTCTGCGTCTTCGTGCCCGATGACCGTGGCGGCAGGCTCGAGCCCCTGGCGCGGCCGGGCAGACTGGAGATCGCCGGCCTCACGCCGCGCGAGGCAGACGTACTCGCGCTGTTACTCGCACGGCGCACGAATCCCGAGATCGCCCAGCAACTCGTCCTCAGCGAGGCGACCGTGCGTGCCCATTGTCGCGCTGTCCTCCGCAAAGTCGGCGCCGTGAACCGACGGGCTCTCTGGGGGCTACTCCCGTGCGCGGAGGACGGATACGCGACGCTCGAACGCCGGACGACGGACTGCGTGACCCTCTCCTCGCGGCACTGAGCCCGAGGGTGGCGGTCTCGCGCTGGGAAAAGCCGGGCGGCCACGTCGAGGTGGCTGCTACCAGCGAATGACGACCGGCATGCCGACCTTGACGTACTCAAAGAGCTCCTCGACCTCCCAAATGTGCATACGGACACAGCCGTGCGAGGCGTAGGAGCCAATAGACCAATCCGCGTTCGTCCCGTGAATGCCAACGCCCGGCGCGCTCAGGCCGATCCATCTGGTGCCCAGGGGGTTCCCATCTCCGGGTGGGATCGGTTCGAGACCCTTGGCCCATGGAGAGTCGGGAGGGATCCAGGTGGGGTTCTTCGCCATGACGACCACGCGGAAGGAGCCGTTGGGGGTGGGGTAGGCGGGCATGCCGGTGGCGACCCGGTAGGTGAGCTTCAGCTTGCCGTGCAGATAGAAGTACAGCCGCAACTCCGACTGATCGATGACGATGCGTCCGGTGAGTGAGGCGAGCACGATGGGGCCGGCGATGCCGTCGACCGGTTGATTGGTCTTCTGCTGGAATTTGCGAACGGCCTTGATGGTGGCAGCATCGTAGACGCCGGTGAGCGATTGGCTGTAGACGCCGTTCTGCTTCAGAAGCTTCTGAAGCTGCTCCACGTCTTTGCCGATCGCGCCCTCCATGAGCGTGGCCTCTCCTAGGGTCTCGCTGCTGTCGACGAGGATCGTCAGGCTCTTCGTCTCCTGATGGCCCACGTCGTCGATCGCGCGCAGGACGATCGCGTGTGTGCCCTCCGCCAGCTCGCCGAGCTCGACCAGGCGAGAGCCTGTCTTGCGCTTGGCGTAGACGGGTTTGCCGTCCACGGTCACCTTGAGCCGCGGCGTGCACGCGGCGTCGTTGACGTTGACGGAGAGCTGCGGTGTCGCTGTCCGGACCGTCCCCATCGCTTCGACCCAAAGGGATGGGGCGGTGGTGTCGACGACGATGCGGCGCTCGATCGTGCTGGTATTACCCGCCCTATCGCGCGCTTGTATGGTGAGGTTGAGTTTGCCGTCGGGGGGCGTGACGGTGAGCGAGTAGCTGCCGTCGGACGTGGCTACTGTGCTGCCTTCGATGTCTTCTACGCTGATGGTCGCCGCCGCCTCGGCAGTGCCCGAGATGGTGATTGGGGTCATGGTGAACACGGTCTCTTTGGCTGGAGTTTCGACGGTCAGCGATGGCGGTTTAGTGTCTACGGTGAACTGCCATGTACGGTCGAGTCTCCGGCGGTACAAGTTGCCTGTGCCGGCGGCCATAGCCACCGTATGTCGACCATCGGCGAGCCTCTCGCCGGGGATCACTACATGATCGCCATCGATGGTAACGGACGCGCTCACATCCTGGTCGTCGATGTGCGCTCGCACGTCGCGCAGCTTCTGGATGCCGCGAATCGTGACGCGGAGCGTGATGGTACTGTGCATGGTATGAGCTCCGGCTTGAGGCGAGATGGCTTCGATGCAAGGGGCGGTGATCACCTGCCAGGCGACGACCGCGCCGAGGGCCGCCACGAGGAGGGCGAGGCCGATGAGCCAGGAGACGCGGCCGCGGCTGTGCCGTGCCTTGGCCTTAGTTCTATACACGGTACGTGACGAGCGTACTGCTGACGACGGTTCGGTCATACTGACAACATACCCACGCGGGATTCGGCGAACTGCTCGGGAATACCCGCAAGGATACTGGAAACTCCGCGCGTTCGCAGCGTTCTTGCGGTAAAGTGCGCCTGCTGATGTCCGAACCGAGAGAGAAAGATGCCGATACCGCGCTGACCGAGCTGCTTGCGGCGGTCGCCGACGGCCGCGTCGCTGTGGACCGCGCTGTTCGCCAACTTGCCGAGCTGGGGCTTAACGCCGTTGGCGACTACGCGCGGCTTGACCTGGGACGGCAGCGGCGACGCTTGATCCCCGAGATCGTCTATGGCCCTGGCAAGACCATCGAGCAGCTCGTGGAGATCGTGCGGGCGTTTGTGCGTGGCAGTGGGTGGGTCCTGTGCAGCAGGGTCTCGGCGGAGCAAGCCGCCGCGGTGCGTACGGCCGTCGGCGAACGAGTCTCCTACGACGAGCGCTCCGGTGTGCTGATCGCGAGGGGGGCACAGCACGAGCTTCCCGCACCACGTGGCGTCGCCGGCGTGCTCGCCGCGGGGACCGCCGATGTACCCGTGGCCGAAGAGGCGGTGGCCGTGATGCGCGAGATGGGCGTGTGCGTCCACACCGCCTACGATGTCGGTGTGGCTGGCCTGCACCGGCTCGGTGCGCCGCTCGAGACCATGCGGCGCGCCGGGGTGTCGGTCCTCGTGGTCGCTGCCGGCATGGAGGGTGCTCTGCCCTCCGTGGTGGCGGGACTGGTCGACGTCCCCGTCATCGGGCTGCCCACGTCGACCGGGTACGGGTACGGCGGCGGCGGGCATGCGGCGCTGCTCGGTATGCTCCAGAGCTGTGCTCTGGGGCTCACCGTGGTGAACATCGACAACGGCGTGAGCGCCGGAGCCACGGCGGCGCTCATCGCGAGGGCCACGGGGGGCGCTGAGTGCCGCGGATGAGCTCGCGGAACGCGGCCGCGGTGCGTGCGCTTCGCTGCTGGGTGGCGGCCGCTCTGCTCGCCCTGTTCGTCGGCGCCAGCGCGCTCGCCCCTGCGGCCGCGCGTGCCGATCTGCGCAGCTCGCTCGATCACGTGCTGGTCCGTTACCACCTGGCTCAACCTGGCACGGCCGTTCGGGTGTGGAACCTGGATACTGGGAAGCACCTCTATGGCCGAAACGGCCACACCCTGCTGGTCCCCGCCTCGAACCAGAAGCTCGTCACGTCGGCCACGGCGCTTGCGCGGTGGGGTGTTGAACATCGCTTCCGGACGGAGCTGTGGAGCGTGCGGTCGGGGCCAGATGCCTCAGGCGTGCTGCACGGGAGCATCATCGTGAAGGGATACGGTGACCCGTCTCTCTCGTCGACTCGCTTCCAGCGCCGGGTTCTCGGGTATGCCACCTCCGACATCGCGCATTTCGTGAGGGCTCTGCAGCGGCGTGGTGTGACCGCTATCAGGGGTCGGGTCCTCGCCGACGAGTCGTACTTCGACAACGCGCGTACGGTTGCAGGCTGGAAGGCATCGTTCGTCGCGGAATGTGGCCCGCTCTCGGCGCTCTCGCTCGATCAGGGTACGCCGGGAGGACGCCGTGTCGCCGAACCGGCTGTCTACGTGGCGAACGAACTGCGAAAGCGGCTCATCGCCGCGGGCATCACGGTCACCGGGGGCGCCCGTCTGGGGGTCGTGCCGGAGGGCGCCACTTTACTGCACACGGAGTACTCGGCGCCCTTGCGACGCATCGTACGTCACATGAACAAACGCAGCGACAACTTCACTGCGGAGATGCTCATCAAGGGATTGGGCAAGGAGTTCGGCCGGGGTGGTACCACGACCGCGGGGGCAGTGGTTGAGCGCGCCTTCTTGGTGGATTGCGGCGTCGACGTCGCTGAGGTCCGGCTGCGGGACGGGTCTGGCTTGCACTATCGGAACCGCCTGAGTGCCGCGGCGGTCGCGCGCCTTCTCAGGGAGTTGACGACGCGGGAGGACTTCAGCGTGTATCAGGCTACGCTGCCGCTGGCCGGCGTCGACGGGACGCTCCGCTGGCGAATGCGAGATACACCGGCCGCCGGCAACTTACGGGGCAAGACGGGGACGCTCAGTATCGCGAGCTCCTTGTCCGGCTACGTGACTACCGCGAACGGGCAGAAGCTCGTGTTCAGCGTGCTGATGAACGGATCGTCGCTCGACATCGCGACCGCGCGCCGTGCGCAGGACGCCATCGGCGCGCTCCTCGCTCGCTCGCGGCCGTAAGTCAACGTCGCGCGCGTCGCAGTGGCGCGCATACGCGGGCGCTCAGCCGGCGCGGCAGTGCGCGCGCGGTTCGCTCAGCAGTGTTTGCTCGCGCGACCGCCTCTTCTTGCGCGGCCGTCTCAAACGAGTCGTCGAGCGGCGTGAGCAGCGCCGGATCCGCCCCGGCGTGCCGCAGGGCGAGGTGCAGGAGATGGTCGGTCAGCCACGCGTTCTTCGGGAGCACGGGTCCATGGAGGTACGTCGCGATCACGGTCCCCTGGTAGGCTCCCTCAGTGCCGTCTCTACCGTTGTTCCCGTGCCCCGCGCGCACCATCCCCAGTGGCGGTACGGAGTGGAGGTACGTGCGGCCGCCGTGATTCTCGAAGCCGGCCAGAATGCGGGGCCCGTGAGGAGTGTGAACCTCGACCACCGTATTGCCGATGAGCCGCCACTCGCCCGGCTGTGCCGCCGCGGTGTCTATGGCGAGGAGGCCGACCCCTTCGAGCCGGCTGCCGTCCGCGGCGGTGTAGCTGCGGCCGAGAAGCTGGAAGCCGGCGCACACGGCGAAGATCACCGTCCCGCCCGCCGCGCACGTGCGCAGCCACTCGCGGCGTTGTACGAGATCCTCCGCTATGGCGTGCTGCACACGATCCTGGCCGCCGCCCATGAAGACCAGGTCGGGGTGCTCTGGTGCCGGCTGGCCGAGCTCCACGGGATGCCAGCGAAGCTCGAGCTGACGCCATTGAGCACGGCGACTCAGAGCGGCCACGTTACCACGGTCGCCGTACGTGTTCATCGTTGCCGGGTAGAGGTGGACGGCCGCGAGGCGTGTGACTCCCTGGTTGGCGTCCGATGGCGGGCAGGTACTCACTGGCGTACCGTCTCCCACGTCGCCAATGTTTTGCGGACCTCTCCGAGGGCGGTGTACGTTGGCAGCACATAGAGGTGCGCCGCCCCTCGCGATTGCAGTTGGACGAGGGCCTCGGCCAGCGTGGTGGTCGTCATGATGCACGGGGCAGGCACTCCAGCATACTTCAGTCGGAGCGCCATCTCGTGTCGCCTGGTCCCCGTGGTCACCACGGCCTCCAGCGGGGGAAGGAGCTCTTCCATGTCGACATCCCAGATCCAGGAGATGTCGCGGCCGTCGGCGATGTTGTCGTTGAGCATGAAGACGAGCGACTTGGGGCCGGGGATCTCGCGTATGGTGCGCAGCGACTGATTCATGCCCGCGGGGTTCTTCGCCAGATTTACGCGGATGGTCGTGGGGCCGCGCCGCAGTGAGCTCCAGCGGCCGAACACCGGCTGGTAGCGCGCCAGCGAGGCGAGGGCCGCGTCGGTGCCGATGCCGAGATGGTGGGTGAGACCTAGGGCGCCCAGCGCGTTGTAGATGGTATGGAGGCCGGGGACGCGCAGGCGGAGGACGCTGCTGGCGGCACCGGTCAGGGTTACCTCGACGGTGCCGTCGTCGAGAGTACGCAGGGTACTGGCGTCTGCGGCCAGGTCTCGTGGCGGTCGCGCGAAGTCGCATCCCGGGCAGCTGTACTCGCCGAGTTGGGAGAGCCAGCGGGCAGTGTACTGCAGGGCGGTGGCGCATCTGGGGCAGACGGCGACGTCGCTGACCTCGCCCTCGGCCCCCCCGCTCATGCGATCTATGCCGTAGAAGACTGTACGGCGACCCGACGAGAGCGCGACCGAAGTGACCAGTGGGTCGTCGGCGTTGGCGATCAGCGTGGTGTCGGGCAGGGCGTCGAGCATCGCGCGCCACCCGAGCGCCAGTCGATCGACCTCACCGTAGCGGTCGAGCTGGTCGCGGAACAGGTTCGTGAGCACGATCGCGGCTGGCGGGCGCAGCCTCCGCGCGGCGACCGGCGCCACCGCCTCGTCTACTTCGAGAAGGGCCAGCTTGGCGGCGGGCGAACGGGCGAAGGCCGTGGCGATGCCGCTCAGGAGGTTCGCCCCTTCGGCGTTGTGCACGACGCGGAATCCCGCATCCTGGAGGATCGCCGCCGCCATGTTGGCCGTGGTCGTCTTGCCGTTGGTGCCCGTGACGAGGGCCAGGCCCTCTGTGAGGCGGGCCGCGTGTGACGTTAGGTACGCGGGGAACAGCCGATTGACGACCTTGCCCGGCAGGCTGCTGGCCTGGCCGGCGCCGGTCGCCCGAATGGTCGCCGCCACGGCGCGGGCGGTCAGACGAGGGAGGAGCTCCATGGGCTCATCTTACACGCGACCGCCTA
>JAXGYV010000011.1:0-82267 GCA_040772045.1 Thermoleophilia bacterium | reverse complement strand
CTCAAGGCGACCGCGCGCTCAAAAGGGGGTCTACACAATGGCATCGTTGGATACCGCGACTGATCTGTATTCTAGGTTGAAGACTCTGTTCGGCCGTATTGCCGAGGAGCACAGCCTGGCCAGAGACACGATGGAGGTAACGTGCTCGCGTCTGACGACGCGCGAGGCGATTGGCGATCCTCAGCATACCGACTACCCGATCGTCCGCGGTCGCGAGTACATGGTGGCGGCGCGTTTCAAGGGTGCCGTCGGGCAGGCGTACACCGATACCTTCCATGGGGACTTCGAGGGCACCATCGCCGACGTACTGGCTTTGCCACTCAGCGACAACCACGAGCGCGCGGTGTTCTTCGCGAGCTTGAACGCCGTGATGCGCTCGCTCGGGCTCATTGAGGGGACGCAGCACTGTAAGGACGAGGAGCCCGTTGCCTGCGCCAAGCTACTTGTCGACTACCTCCAGGAGAAGCACCCTTCGGTGCACAACGTCCTGATCGTCGGCTTTCAGCCGAGAATGGTCGAGGTACTTTCGCGGAAGTACAGTCTGAGGGTCACTGACCTCGATGCCGACAACATCGGTGTTGAGAGGTTCGGCGTGAGAGTGGACGGCTCAGAAGCAGCGAGTGGGAGCCTCGAGTGGTGCGATATCGCGTTGGTTACCGGCACGACGCTGGTGAACGCGACGATTACCGACTACCGCACGGATAAGCCCGTGATCTTCTACGGTGTCACCGTGGCGGGAGCCGCAGAGCTGTTGGGCCTCGAGCGTTTCTGCTCCTGCGAGCGTTCAGTGGCGAAGGGCTGATGAACTAAGCCCCGTTTCGTGAGGTAGCTCCTCGTGCTGAGAGCATGGCCCCTTGACCGTGGAACAGGTATGAGGATTGCCTAACGGATAGCAGTGGGATATCCTCCTCACAGGAGATAGGGTCGCACAAACTACCGATCGAGCATCGCGAGGATGGCATGACCAGGGAGGCTACTTGGCTCAGCGCGGCTTGCTGCCCGAGGCCCAGGTGACTGTGGAGGACGTACAGGCAGTCGCGGGCCTCATGCTCCTCCGCGTGGGCGGGGCAAGCGGTGCTGTGCTAGGGAGCAGAGCGGCTGAGAAGGTGCTGGTTTATGCCTAAGGCACATCATAGGCACCTCCTCCATACACAGAAGAGTAGGATGCTGGACTCCTGTTTGGTGGCACAGTCCGCGGGCTCGGCGCGAACGCTGGACGGAGTCCCCGCTGGCGTTACTGGCGTGGTCTGCCGGCTCCTGGGTGGCAGAGGGTTGGCAAGTCGGCTTCTGGCGCTTGGCTTTACCCCGGGAGCAGAGGTGACTGTGGTGCAGAACCGTGGCCGAGGTCCGATCATCGTCGTTGTGCGCGAAGTGCGGGTAGCGCTCGGGCGAGGCGAGGCGCAGAAGATCGAAGTCGCGGTGAGGTAGCCGCTAGCCGCTGAGATGGAGCATCTTCATCCCGAGCCGCGTGCGCGTCCCCCTCTCACGATCGCTTTAGCCGGCCAGCCGAACGTGGGCAAGTCCACCGTTTTCAACGTGCTGACAGGTATGAATCAACACGTTGGCAACTGGCCCGGCAAGACGGTGGAGCAGAAGACCGGTGGGCTCGACCACGGGGGGCGGCGGCTTCACCTGGTGGATCTACCCGGGACCTACGGTCTGTCGGCTAATTCGGAGGAGGAGCGTATTGCGCGCGACTTCATCCTTCGCGAGCGGCCCGACGTAGTGGTGGCCATCGTCAACGCAGCGGCCCTCGAGCGCGGTCTCTATCTGGTCGCCGAGCTGCTCATGCTGCCGGTGCCTGTGGTCATCGGCATCAACATGGTCGACGTCGCGGAGCAGCACGGCGTGCACATCGAGACCGGCGTGCTCGAGGCGGCTTTGGGCACGCCTGTAGTCGGCCTGGTCGCCACCAAGAATCGGGGTGTGGGTGAGCTGCTCGACGCGGCTCTGCGACTTGCCGACAACCCGACGATGTTCGTACCCAGTCGACCAGCCATCGCGCTCGAGCACGAGCAGGTGCTGCGGAAGATCTGTGCGGCGGTCGTCGACCGGCTGCCGCGACCCTACCCGGCCGACTGGGTTGCCCTCAAGCTGCTGGAGGGCGACACCGAGGTGGCTGAGATGGTGCGTACCTCGGTACCCGCTGCTTGGGGAGACATCGAGGTCGAGCTCAAACAGCATGAAGATGCTTACCTGGACATCGCCGGCAGTCGTTACCAATGGATAGGTCGCATGGTACGTGCGGCGGTCATCCGCCCACGGGTGGGCGCGTTGACCATCACCGGTCGTATCGACAAGGTGGCTACCCACTACGTGTGGGGTCCGCTGCTGGCGATCGGCATGTTCGGTATTACGTTCTTGCTCACGTACACCGTGGCCGGCCCTATTGTGCAGTGGCTCGATGGGCTGATCTCCGGCCAGCTCGTTCGCGTGGCAGATAGTGCACTAGTCGGTGCCCCCTGGTGGCTCTCGGGTCTCCTGGTGGACGGGCTCGTCGGGGGTGTGGGTACGGTCCTCACGTTCATCCCGATCCTGATCATCTTCTTCGCAGTGCTCGGCGCCATCGAGGACGTCGGCTACATGGCACGCATCGCCTACGTCATGGATCGCCTCATGCACTGGATGGGGTTACATGGCAAGTCGGTACTCCCACTCGTCGTCGGCCTCGGCTGTAATGTGCCGGGGGTGATGGGAACGCGTATCATCGAGGAACGTCGTGCGCGGCTGCTCACCATCCTCCTTACGCCACTCGTCCCGTGCACAGCTCGTCTGGCCGTGATCGCCTTCCTTGCGCCAGCCCTATTTGGTGGAGCTGCCACCCTGGTTTCCTGGGGGCTGGTCGCGACGAACCTGCTCATCCTCTTCGTCGTGGGTACGGTGGTGAACCGGACGGTCTTTCGAGGAGAACGAACGGCATTCATCATGGAGATGCCGCTCTACCACCGTCCCAATCTCCGTACCATCAGTCTGTTCGTATGGCGGAGCACCGTGGCCTTTGTGCGCAAGGCAGGGGTCATCATCGTCATCGTGTCTAGCGTAGTCTGGATACTCTCCGCCCTTCCCGCGGGCGATCCGCAACACAGCTTGCTGGCCGACCTCGGCCGCTTGCTCGCGCCGGTAGGTGCGCTAGCCGGTTTGGGCGACTGGCGTCTGGTGGTGGCCCTGCTCAGCGGTTTCGCCGCCAAGGAGAACACCATTGCCACGCTCGGTGTCCTATTTCCCGCCGACGGCAGCGGAGTCGGTCTGGCTGCGCGAGTAGCGGATGTGCTCCCGCCGGCGGCGGGGATGGCGTTCCTCGTGATGATCATGACGTTCATCCCCTGCGCAGCCGCGGTGGCGGTGATCAAGCAGGAGACACGTTCCTGGAGGTGGACAGCCTGGAGTGTCTTGCTCATGCTCGGCATAGCTTCGGTGGCCGGAGTGCTGGTCTACCAGGTGGGGTCGAGACTGTGATGGTCACTACGGGTACTTGACAGATGAGGCTCGCGTAGTCTCCGCGCCGAGGCCTCTGCGTAAGACTTCACCATCTCTGCAGAGGTCGGACTCTCCGTTCGCTCGAGATGAGTGAGGCGCAGCGCCAAGACCTGCAGGTCGTCCTTTAATTCTGAGGTGAACTGGATGGCGGCGCTGCGCACACCTTCCGCGATCTGCTCGGGATGGTTCCCATCGAGGCCTCGTACGATCGAGAGGAGCCTCTGGTCGCCCAGCAGCTCGCCGTTCCGGCGGGCCTCGGTGATGCCGTCGGTGTAGAAGACGAGGCAGTCTCCAGGGGCCAGAACTGTCTGGCACACTGGGTAGTGCTGGACGAACATGCCCAGCGGCAACCCGAATTCAGGGTCCAGCAGTCGAGCTGAGCCGCCGCTGAGATGTACGGGGGCGGGATGCCCGGCGCTGGCGTAGCTCGCCGTGCCGCTGCGGAGGTCGAGGACGAGCAGGAACGCAGTAACGAACTGCTCATCGCTCTCGACGATTCGTAGCAGCAGCTCGTTGGTCTTGCGCAGGATGAAGCCGGGTGAGGTATCGATCAGGGCGTAGCTGGCGACTGCCGTATGTACCGTCTCCGTGAGGCCGGCAGCCTTGATCCCCTTGCCCGCCACATCTCCGATGAGGATCGCGACGCTGCTCGGGTCGATGATGAAGACGTCGCTGAAGTCGCCTCCTACCAGATCGGGCAGGTACGCGGTCGAGCTTACTCGTCCCAGCTCCAGACCCTCGATTGCCGGTAGCGGATGGATCAGGTTCTCCTGCAGAGTGGAGGCCACGCGCTGGAGCTGATCGATGAGGCGTTGCCGTTCGGACTCCGCCCGTTTGCGCTCGGTGATATCGGCGAAGATGGTGGCGAATTTGCGTGGTGCCGGACTGTAGACGACCACGTCGAAGTGCCGGTCGAGCGGCGCACTGTAGCCCTCTATCTGGACCTGGCTGCCCCGCAAGGCCACTTTGCCGGCGGTCTCGACCCATGACGGTTCGAGCCCCGGGATGACCTCCCGCGCGGTGTGTCCGATGAGCCGTTCCCGCGTCATGCCGGTAAGTCTCGTGAACGCTTCGTTGACCTCGAGGAAGCGGTAGTCGATGGGCTTGCCGCTCTCATCCGTGATGATCTCGTGGATCGCGAAACCGTTCATCATGGTGCTGAAGAGCTGCTGGTACTCGCCGCGGCTGTCCGCCAGCTTCGCATTCGCGAGTTCGAGCTCCATGCGGTTCCGGCGATTGTCGAGCGTAAGCGCGATGGCCGCCGCCATGTTGCCGAGGAACGGCACATAGGGCTCTATCTCCCTGGGATCCTCAGTTAAGAGATAGAGCCGTTCGTGACGGTGGTGGATGGTCCCCAGCGGCAGCGTGAGCACGTGCGTGCCGCTGGAAATCTCCCTCCACCGGGGCTGCCCCGCGCTGTTGTCGTCTCGGGCGAGGATCAACTCCCGGGAGTCGTCCCACTCGCCCTCGAACGACGCTTCGCCCTCGAGGATCGCCGCGCCAGCCACAGCCCCAGGCACGGCGACTAATGCGTGCGCGGCGAACTGGGCGGCGCGTCGCGCGTCGGGAAGCAACTGCACGACCACGTGCGCCGCCAGCAGCTGGCCCAGGACCTCCATCCTGGCCGAGCTCGCGGGAAGGCTATTCAGCGACGGGGTTCCGTTGTCCAAGGAACTGTTCGTGCCCTACGTAGTAGGGATTGGCCACGACCTGCCCGGCGATGAGCATGAGCGGGTGGACGCGCAGGATGTCGAGGATGGTGGCGCCGTCGAAGCGGTGGACGTCGTATTGGCAGAGGGCAGTAACGGGCAGGTCGAGGAGGAGCGTGTTGAGCTTGGCCTCGTATTCAACGATCAGCTCGCCGCCCGGGACCTCTCGCGACCAGCTCGTCTCGCCGGTGGCACGGGCGCCATCGAGGTCCAGCCCCTCGGCTTCGGTGAGAAAGGCGCGCCAGAATGGGAACATGCGCTCAACATGGAACTCGCCGTGCGGATAGTAGATCTCCTCTGTTGACGAAACGGTGAACTGCGGCGCTTGTGGTACTTGGACGCCGTGTTCGGCGAGCCACGAGGGGATCAGCTCGGGATCCGTTTCGGCGAAGTAGGCGACGCGCTCGTTTCCTGCGATGCCGAGTTCTATGAAGCGAGCGATTACCTCTCGCCGCTCCTCCTCGTTCTCGTAGAGAAGACAGACGTGTGTGCCCGAGCCGCGACCCCGGGGTATAGCCTCCCCGCGCTCCGCAACTTGCCCTGTGGCGAGATCCATCCGAAGCCTCCTGTCTGCCGGGTGTCCTATCGCCGCCGGCCTCTCTCCGAATGACTTGCTGGCTCTCTATGATACGACCTTCTTGCGAGGAACATGCGATACCAGTGCTCGGCGGCGCTGGTGGGCCGGTTCGGTAGAGTAACGAGAAACGGACGCTTTGTGTGCGGATGAAGGTCTTCTACCACCGGCTGCCCGCTTACACCGCCTGTACGGAGAGCGTCTTCGTGTCCGCCGGTGATGCCTCTGGTCTACCCGGCAGGTGTATGAGTCGTACAAGTGACCCTGCTGCCAGCAACGACCTCCCCGTGTGGGTACTGCTCGGCGCTTGGGTAATAGTCGGGGGATGAACGTCTGTCAGGAAGACGTCCAGTTCGAGAGGAAGGCCAATGAAGGCGCAGCGATATCTCTGGGCTCCGATGCTCGTGGTGGCTACTCTGATTGCCCTGATGGTAGTCGGCGGCTGCGGGAGCGGCAACGGTTCGGGCGGGTACGGCAACGGTTCAGACGTCGCGTCGGTGTCCCCGACTGATCAGACCACTGCCGTCAGCATCAAGGACTTCAGCTTCACGCCTGCTCAACTGACGGTGAAAGTGGGAACCGCCGTCACGTGGACGAACGACGACAGAGCTTCGCACACTGTTACGAGTACCGATGGCCCAGATACTGATGCCAAGGTTACGAATACGTTCGACAGTGGGGATATGGCGCAAGGCGACACGTTTTCGTTCACGTTTGAGAAAGCTGGAGTCTACTACTACGAGTGCACTATCCATGCGACTATGGCATCGATGCATGCCGAGGTCGTGGTGCGATAGTACAGCACAATGAGATAGCGTCATGGCTGTCGTCCGTGTGCGGACGGCGGAACTCTAGCGCTATGGCTTGATCCCGGAGATCGCGTATCGCTCGATTCTGCAGCGGCGCGTTCTCCTGTAGGCTTCTCTCGCTTCAGCGGCCGGACTGTTTGCTGTTGGCCGCGGTCTGATTGGACGACGAGAGAAGCTGGGGGGACTTACATGGGGCTGTTTGGAGACAAGGTTCCGGAAGAACTCGGTCATTTGCTGGGTACCATGCAGATGAGCTCGCTCGACGACATCGATGCGATCGTTCAGGGGAGCCCGCCACCGCCGGAGAAGTACTGCGAGGATATTTGCCTCAATGCGAGGATCGATCGCGCGGCCGCTCTCGCGCGGAAGATGGCGTCCAGGGGCAAGCGAGCGCAGGCCGAGGCTCTGCTTGCCGAGTGGCGCCAGAGGCCGGTACCGCGGAGGGTCTTCTTTCGCGGCGCGGGCGATGCGCAGTCGTTCGAACGGGCGGCTGCGGAGGCGGCGGAGCAGCTCGAGAACCTGCCGCCCGATCCGGACCAAGACAAGAAGGACGGCCAGTGGCGTGCCGTGATCGATGAGATTGGCTCGCGCGCGGACATCTGACGATCGGTCATCTGCCGCACGGCGGTGTGGGTTGATCGGGCGATCCCGCGCGAGGGGCGGATGGCGCGGGTGTGTACGAAGGAGCCCGCGCCATCCTGTAGCGTTCTCCGGTGGGAGCAGCGGATGACGAACGCTCGCGGCATCGGCTGGGCGGAGGAGAGCTGGAACCCCACTACCGGCTGCGCCAAGATCAGCCCCGGCTGTGCCCACTGCTGGGCGAAGCGCATGGCGCGGCGGCTGCAGGGCATGGGGCATGCCCGCTACGGCCACGGCTTCCGGGTAACCACGCACGAGGACCTGCTCGCCAAGCCGCTGCACTGGACAAAGCCGCGCCTGGTCTACGTGAGCTTCATGGGCGACCTGTTCCACGACGAGGTACCGGAGGAGTTCATCGGGCGCGTGTTCGACGTGATGGCACACGCGCCCCAACACCGCTTCCACCTGCTCACCAAGCGGCCGGCAAGGCTCGCGGATCTCAGCCCGCACCTGCCCTGGCCGGCCAACATCTGGGCGGGCGCCACGGTCGAGGATGCCGCTCACCTGTACCGTGCCGAGCAGCTTCGCCGATGCGGCGCGGCGGTTAAGTACCTGGTGCTCGAGCCGCTCCTGGGCCCTATCGACGCACTCGACCTTGCCGGCATCGACTGGCTGATCCTGGGCGGCGAGTCGGGCCCTGGCGCGCGGCCCCTGCACATCGACTGGGTACGTTCCGTCCGCGATCAGTGCCTCGTCGCCGGCGTGCCCTTCTTTTTCAAGCAATGGGGCGGCGTGTGCCGTAAGGAGACAGGGTGCGAGCTGGATGGCCGGGAGTGGCACGAACGACCGGCCGAACCCGGCCAGCTCGACTTCGAGGGGATGATGGACGGCGGCTGACGGCCAGGTAAGCTCGGTGACCGCTGGGAAGTTACGGCATGTACACTCTTCTTCTCATCGGCATGGAATAATGCTGAGTCAACGATGATCTACCGGCGACGAGAAAGGACGCCCCTGCATAGATCAGCGAGCGCCGGCCTGAAGTTGCCGGCGGGCAGCATGGTTCTCGGACTGAGGAGGAAAGGAGCCATGCCGCATGGAGGAGGTCCTGAAGCACGCGGCGGCCTTATTCGCTGTGTCAGCTCGCGTCGGAACTACCAGGATCGCTAGGGAGATGGTCTTTACTCAACCGCTCATTACGGAGTAATAGCTATGAAGATCGGGTTGCTTTGTTGTTGGTCGAATATGCGGATCTATCCGATTTACTCCTTCCATCTCCAGCAATCACTGGAAGTACTCACGGAAAATGAAGTCCCCGTCATTACAACGAACTGCATGTGTTTTGATAAGAGAAACCCAGTCAACGAATACTACGAGTTCATTAATATTCCGTATCTTACGAGACGGCCTTCGCGCACGCGACTCAAGCATCTCGTAAGGTCACAGCTCTACGCGCCGCTCGAGTATCTGCGCGGCCGTTCCTTCGCGTCGCGTGCCAGCGACTTCGATGTGGTCGATTTCCAGCAATCGTCGTACGCTTTTGGGTACGAGGCTCTCAAGTCGTTTCTTTCCAGCAGTTCACGGGCCAAGAAGATCGTGACCATCCACAAGCTCGACCAAATCCAAAAGGACAACCCTGAGCTCAACCGGGTGTATAACAAGGCCGATGGCGTTATCACGTTCAGCGAGTATATGAGAGAAGCGCTGATCAAGGATGGGGTAGAGCCAGACAAAGTCTTCTCCATCCACCATGGCACGTCTCTGCCTGCTCTGGAGGAGGTGCAGAAAGACCAGCTCATCATCTTCTGTGGCTCGCCAATTCCTCAGATCAAAGGCTTCGAGCACTATGTAGTTGCCCTTCGTCTCCTGAAGGAGAACGGCGTACAACTGCGGACAAAGATCTATGGCTTCTTCATGGGTGACGAGAAAGAGTACGCTGTGCGGTTGGCTACGGAACAGGGTGTTGCCAACCTCCTGGAATGGCAGAGTTTCAGCGACGAATCCGAGTTGATTGCCGAACACCAGAAGAGCCTGGTGTGTGTGATCCCATATACGGGGTATGCAGGGTATTTTCCGGCCGCTCACGCGATGGGGAACGCCGTGCCGGTTGTGGCGACGGATATTCTAGGACATGTGGAATACGTCTCGGGTGCAGGGCTCATGGTCCCGCCCGCCTCGCCGGAGAAGCTCGCCTCGGCGATCGGCCGGCTGTTGGCAGACGAAAGCCTCAGAAAAGAGCTTGGGGCAGGTGGCCGGCAGCGAGCCGAGCAGACGCTCAGTTGGGAGAACGTGGCGACCCAGACGCTGGACGTTTTCGGGAAGGTGCTCGAGGGGAGATAGCGCCGCTCCGTCAGGAGGGGGCGCCGCTGGGATTGATCGTTCCGCGCGCTTTAGCTGGCCGGTTGTGCTGTCGCGGTCGATCTCTCGAGCAGAACGCCCTCAGGGGGCGGTGAATGAGAGGTCGAACGCTTGCTGCGGTAGGCGCTGCGCGGCGAGGCGGCTGTAGTCTTTCCACGGGTCAGCCGCTTGCGCGCGCAGACGGCGCGGCACGCTGGATGCCGTCCAAGCCGCGCCGCCGGCGGTTCTCCCGAGTTCGTTCCACGCCAGTGGAGTGGCCGCCGGGGCCCCGTCTCTGGCGCGCAGCGAGTATGGCGCCACCGCCGTCGCGCCGCGTCTGTTACGAAAGGTGTCGATGAAGATCTTGCCCGTACGTTTGGCCTTCGCCATCGTAGTGGTGTACTTCTGGGGCTCTCGTGCCGCCAGGCTCTGTGCGACGTTTCGGGCAAAGGCGCCTATGGTGTGCCAGTCGGCCAGTGGCTGGAGCGGTACGATCACGTGCAGCCCTTTACCGCCCGTCGTCATGGCCAGACTCTGTAAACCGTAGCTTGCCAGACTGTCGCGTAGCACTCGCGCCGCTGTTCGCACGTCCTTCCACGGAACCTCTGGGGCGGGGTCCAGGTCGAAGACCATTCGGTCCGGGCGCTCAAGCTGCGTCTCCTTGGACCCCCAGATGTGGAACTCAAGCGCGCCAAGCTGCACCATCGTGAGAAGGGCGTCGAGATCTGTAATCACTGGGTAGTTCACGACGCTGTGCTCGGTGCGCACCGCGACTCTAGTGATGCGGTCGGGCACCGAAGCGTTGGCGTGTTTCTGGAAGAAGCAGTTCTCCGCCGTCCCTCGGGGGCAACGCACAACGGTGAGCGGTCGTCCGGCGAGGTGCGGGAGCATGCGTTCCGCGACGGCTTCGTAGTATCGCACGACGTCGAGCTTGCTCATGCCGATGTCGGCGTAGATGACGCGGTCTGGATGCGAGATGCGCAGGCCGGTGGGGTCGGAGTCTGCGCCGCCGGCCTCGTGGGCAGGCCGCGCCACGGCCAGTGCCGGGGGCGCGTTCGCCGCGGTGTCCGCGGTCGTGCTCGGCGTGCTGCTCGAGGGCGCGTCCCGCGTGTCGCTCGATGCAGCGCCCTGTACGAAGTGCGGCGACGCGCTGTCAGCGTCGCCCGGTTCCTCTCGACGGACGTCCCGTGGCCGCTTGTCGGTGCGCACGCCCTTGAAGACGGCTTGGCGCACCCTGCCCGCGGCCGTCCATCCAGCGAACGCCGCTTCGATGACGAGCGAGGGCGTGCTCCAGTTCACGAAGTGCGGAGCCTCTGCATCAGCGAAGGGCGACGATGCGCGGCGTCTGGCTTTGAGCAGCGAGGCCAGACGCCGCAGGTCGGCGTCGCCGAATCCGGCTCCCACTTTGCCGGCGTAGCGTAGGTGTCCATGCGTGTCGTAGGTGCCCACGAGCAGCGCTCCAAAGCCGGTTCTGCTACCGGCCGGGTCGGTGTAGCCGCCGACGACGAACTCCTGCCGCCATCTGCATTTGACCTTGAGCCAGGAGCGCGTACGGCCGCTCGTGTAGGCGCTCTGGGCGCGCTTCGATACCACTCCTTCCAAACCATGGCGACAGGCTGCGGCGTAGAACGCCGCTCCCGCGCCGCTGACGTGCTCGCTCAAGCGCAGGTTCGAGGGCGAGTGACGTTGGCTCTCCAGGAGTTGGGCGAGCAGTCTCTTGCGCTCGGTCAGCGGGAGCGCGCGGGTATCGCTGCCGTTCAGGTGTAACAGGTCGAATGCCATATACGTCAAGCCTTCGTCTTTGCCCTCGCGCAGCATCCGCTGGAGCGTGGCGAAGTCGCTGATTCCGTTGGCGCGATACGCTACGACCTCGCCGTCGAGCACCGCAGAGGTGGCCTCGAGCTCCGCGATCTCCGTCGCTAGTCGTGGGAAGCGAGCTGTCCAGTCGAGGCCGTTCCGCGTGAAGAGAGCCACGCCGCCATGCTCCAAGCGCGCCAGCATGCGGTACCCGTCGAACTTGATTTCATGCACCCACTGGTCGCCCTCGGGTGTCTGCTTGACTAGCGTGGCCAGCTCAACGCCGGCGAGCCCGAGCGGTGGAGCTGAGCTGCCAGAGTTTCGTCCTTCGCGAACGCCCTGCTGCCGGGCAGCGTGCTGTTCGTGCGCTGGCGGCGTCGCGCCAGCGGCGATCTCGCGCATGGTGCGGCGGCTCGCGACGCTGCGGTCATCGTCGGTCCACGAGTCGCGACGTCCCGGTTGCGCGTGCTCATCCTTCTCCTTGATGAGCAGCCAGTCTTTACCTTCCGTAGTGCTCTGACCGGCACGGTCAGGCTGTGCGCGGGCGGGCAGACGAACTAAGGCCCAGCCGCCGCGCAGGCGGTGTCCGTTGAGGCGGAGCTTAAGCTCGCCGCGGCGGTACCCTTCTCTGGCGTCTCCGATCGGCTCCCAGTGGCCGGCATCCCAAAGCATCACCGTCCCGCCGCCGTACTCACCCTCCGGGATAACGCCTTCAAACGTGGCGTACTCCAGGGGGTGGTCCTCCACGTGAACGGCGAGTCGGCGCACCGCTGGATCGAGGCTCGGACCCTTGGGAACGGCCCAGCTCTTCAGGACGCCGTCGAGCTGGAGCCGCAGGTCGTAGTGCAGGCGGCGTGCGGCGTGTTTCTGGACGACGAAGATGTCCTCTGTGGTTTGAGGCGCTCGCCGGCGCGACGAGCGCCCCTCAGGCTCGCCGGTCTTGCTGAAATCGCGTTTGTCGCGATACCTGTCGAGGCGGGCCATGAGTCAGCTCGCGGCGCGGCGGGTGCGCGGACGCTTGCGCTCCCGCGCTTGTCCGACGCTCTTCTTGAGCAACTCCATGATATCGATGACCTCGCTCGGCGTGTCCTGTGGCGCGCTCGCTCCGTCGCGCGCTGGCGCCGCGCTCCTCTTCGCCTTCTGTTCGATGAGCGCGAGCAAATCGTCGCGGTATTCATCGCGGTAGCGCTCTGGCTGCCACGGGGCGTCGAGTGCCGTCACGAGCAGCTCCGCCAGCTCGATCTCCTTAGGCGTGGGCGTCGCGGCGGAGATGTCGTAGTCGAGCTCCAGGTCGGAGACGGCTTTGAGCTCGTGGGAGAAGCGGAGGAGCTCGAGCATCAGAACGTGCTCGTTGGCCAGCAGGGCAGCGAGATGCTGATGCCCGCGCATAACTACAGTGGCGATCGCACTGCGCTCGGTTCGCAGCAGAGCCTCGCGCAGGAGGTGATACGGCTTAATGCCGGACTTCGCGGGGACCACGAAGTAGGGTGTCATGAAGTACTCGGGTGCCACGGCATCGCGGGGCACCGCCTGCATGATCTCGATGGTCTCGGTGGCCTTAACGTTCGCGCGTGTGAAATCCTCGGGATCGAGCACCACGAACGAGCCCTTCTCGTACTCATATCCCTTCACGATGTCGTCCCACGGCACCTCTCTGCCGGTTGACTCGCTGATACGCCGCTCGCGAATGGGCGACGCATCTTGCCGGTCGAGCTGGCGAAAGCGGAGGTCGTTGGAACGCGTCGCGGAGTAGACGCGAACGGGGATGCTTACGAGGCCGAAGCTGATAGTGCCTTTCCAGAGTGGACGGGTCATGAGTGTCACTTCCTCAACGGCGGGAGATCTGCAAACGAGCCATTTCAGGAAGTGATTGCCCGATGTCGTCGGGCGAGTAACCTGCCTCGTTACGGCACGGGCACGCGTCTCGAGAGGGCTGGCCGGCGATGCCCGCGTCAGACGGCGCGGTCTCGCGCCCTCGCCGTGGCGAGTGCCTTGCGCACCTCGAACCAGGCGACGCCGATGAATCCGGCGATCAGGGTAATGAGCCCTTCGATCCAGGAGATGCGTCCGAAATGGAAGGCGGTACGGAGGCCCGGGACCGTCAGGACGGCGGTTAGCAGTACGATGGCGCCCCCGAGGATCCAGCGCAAGGTGCGGTTCTTCCTCTCCTTCAGCGAACGCCAAATGGGGAGTCGCCATGAGCGGTTCACGAGGATCAGCGCGAGGTTGCTGATCACGAGCGTCGCGAAGGTGAGCGAGCGTACTACTTCGGCGCTGCGGTCGGTGAGGACGCCCCAGAGGTAGATGCCGAAGACGGCGACCAGTACCGAGATGCCCTGCGCGAACGCGATGGCGAGCACGCGTCGTCCGAACATCGGCTCTCCCAGACCTCTCGGCGGCCGTTCCATGATCTCGGGATCAACTTGCTCGGCTTCGAAGACTACGGAGCAGGCGGGGTCGATGATGAGCTCGAGGAACGCGATCTGCACGGGCAGCAGCACGAGCGGCCAGCCAGAGACGAACACCGGGATGAGCGACATGCCGGCGATGGGCACGTGTACCGCGATGATGTACGACATCGCCTTGCGGAGGTTGTCGAAGATACCGCGTCCCTGACGCACGCCTCCAGCGATAGATGAGAAGTCGTCGTCGGTGATGACGATGGCCGCCGACTCACGGGCTACATCTGTGCCGCGTCCACCCATGGCGATGCCGATGTCGGAGGCGCGCAGCGCGGGGGCATCGTTCACGCCGTCCCCGGTCATGCCTACCACCTCGCCGTTCGCCTTGAGCGCCCGGATGAGCTGCAGCTTCTGCTCGGGAACCATGCGTGCGAACACGCTCACCGAGCCGATCCGCCGCGCGAGCTCTTCATCCGACATGGTGGCGAGCTCGGGGCCGGTGATGCAGCCCTCAGAGTGATCCAGCCCGAGTTCGCGGGCGATCGCCAGCGCGGTGCCGGGGTAGTCGCCGGTGACCATCACCGTACGTATGCCGGCCCGCGCGCACTCGGCGACCGCCTCGGCGACGCCGGGCCGGACGGGGTCGTGCAGCCCGGCAAGCCCCAGGTACTCGAAGTCGAAGTCGTGCTGTTCGGGGGGCAGTCCTTCGTGCAGGCTGAAGGATGCCCGTGCTACGCCGAGGACGCGTTGGCCGCTCGCGGTCGCCGTCTCGACTTGCCCCGTGAGGGCGGCAAGCTGTTCCGCGTCGAAGTGACACAGGTCGGCGATGGCCTCCGGCGCTCCTTTGGCGGCGATCACAAATTGATCGCCGCGGGGGGAGCGCCACACGTGCGAGAGCGCCAGGAGCCGTTCCGAGAGCGGGTATTCTCGCACCAGGCTCCAGTCGGCGTGCAGGTGCTCGGTCTCCGCCAGGTACTGCTCGCCGAGCACTTTGAAGGCCGTGTCCATGGGGTCGAAGGGATCGATGGGTGAGGCCAGTACGGCGAACTCGCTGATCTTGTGGAACCGCTCGGGTAGCGGGCCCCCACCGATCAAGTACGACTCACCTTCCACGATGAGCTCGCGCACGGTCATCTGGTTCATCGTGAGTGTGCCGGTCTTGTCGACGCAGAGTACCGTCGCGGAGCCGAGTGCCTCGAGCACAGGTGCGCGTCGTGTAAGGACGTGCTTCTGCGAGAGCCGCCAAGCGCCGAGCGCGAGGAAGACGGCCAACACGACGGGGAACTCCTCTGGCAGCATGGCCATGGCGGTGCCGATGCCAGCGAGTGTTCCTTGGAGCCACTGGCCGCGTGTTAACCCATAGACGACGATGACGAGCGCGGCCGCCCCCATACCGAGGAGGGCGATGGTGGTCACCAGGCGATCGATCTCGTGCTGAAGAGGAGTGCGCTCGGTCTCCACGGTACGCAGTGCGGTACCGATCTGGCCGAGCTCGGTACCTGCTCCCGTCTCTTTGACGAGGGCGATGCCCTGACCCTTCACAACCAGCGTCCCGGAGAAGACCCACGGTGTAGCGTCACCGCCAGGACGGCCCAGTGGCTCGTTTGCTGTCCCCTGACCGCACTCGGTCTTGCGTACCGGCACGGATTCGCCGGTGAGCGTCGATTCGTCTATGGAAAAGTTCACGCACTCGAGCAGCGTGGCGTCGGCGGGGACGCGGTCGCCTTCGGCGAGCAGGAGGTAGTCGCCGCGGACCACCTCGCGGCCGGGGATGCGCATGCGCTCGCCGTCGCGCAGTACGAGGGCGCGGGGTGCCGAGAGGTCACGCAGGGCGACGAGGGCGTTCTCGGTCTTGTGTTCCTGGTAGACCTCGATGGCGATCACGACGAGCACGAAGGACATAAGGATGGCGCCGTCGAGCGGTTCCGCGAGCAGGAAGTTCACGCCGCCAGCGCCTAGCAGCAAGAGGAGCATCGGCTCGCGGATAACATCCCACGCCTGCTGCAGGAGGTTGCGTCTTTTCGCCAGGGGGAGCTCGTTTGGGCCGTCGGCGCGCAGCCGCTCGGCCGCCTCGGCGGACGTGAGCCCAACGAGGCCGAGGTCCTTCAACTCGGCGATCATGGATGACCTCTCGCCGGAGAGGGATGCTTGTGCATGTGCTCCCATCAGTCAGTCCTCGTGTCGGCGTCGCCGCCGCCCCTCAGTGTGCTTCCGCGCGGAACGAGCACGAGCACTGGGGCGGACAGTACCGTACGTGCGATCCTCGTACAAAACCATGGTGGTTGCGGTGTTCCGCGACGCGTTCGCGGGGCACGCCGCGGCGACTGTGAGGCCTCCGACAGGTGCCGCATCTGGTGAGGAGAGTTACGCCAGCGCCTGTCCGACTCGCGTTCGTCGATCGCGGCGTGACGGCGGCGGCATGGTCCGCGGCCGCGCCGCCGGCCGCGGATCGATGCCGTCCGAGAAGGCATGCACGCAGTTGCGCCCAGCGCGCTTGGCCGCATACATGGCCCAATCCGCTTTGTCGAGGAGTTCGTCGCGAGTACCGGCGTCGTCGGGAAAGGTGGCGATGCCGATGCTGATGGTCAGCGGGTACTTGCTCCGAGCGCTTGAGAGCTCGATCTCGGCGCGGAGATACTCGGCCACGGCGAGCGCCCCCGCGGTGTCGGTATCCACGAGCACCAGCACGAACTCCTCGCCGCCGTACCGGGCCGCCAAGTCGGAACGCCGGCTGGTGGCCGCGATAATGCGCGCCATGCGGGCCAGGGCAGTATCGCCGGCCTTATGGCCGAAGGTGTCGTTATAGACCTTGAAGCGGTCGCAGTCGCAGAAGAGCAACGAGAGCTTGCTGTCGCGGCGCTGCGCACGTTCCAGCTCCTCGTCGAGGCGCTCGTGGAGGTACCGGTGGTTGTAGAGTCCGGTGAGGCCGTCGGTGATAGCTTCGACTTCGGCGCGACTGAAGCGGATTGCCGCGGCTTCCAACGTCGCCGTCAGTGTGCGTGAGCGGTCGTTGTGCAGTAGCGGCCGGCCGCGCGAGTCCACGGCGGGTATATCCACGGTCACCGCCGCGACGACCGTCCCTTCGGCATCGTGGATGGGGGCGGTGCCCGATATCCAGACACCGAAGTTGTCGTTGTTGATGACATTGCACAGTACGTGCTCGTCGGCCAGGACGCTGGCGAGCTCGTCGTCTGGCAGCCAGGGATCGCCGATATGCGAGACGTCACTCTCCGTCTCTCCTGTATCCAGCACGGTGACGCACTGCCCGTTGTGGACAGCGAAGCTTGTAATGTAGCGGACGTACGGATGGCGTCTCCGCAGTACGCGGAGAGCGCTCACCGTCTTCTCGTACTCCGGGCGCGCCTCGTCGGCGCGCGTGCGCAGTCGCGCATGCGCGACAGGATCGATGAGCTGCGCGGCTTGCGAGGCCACCCGCATGGCACGTGCGCGGCGCTGTTGGAGGTGCTGTAATGCACGCCGAAAAGCCTCGACTATCGCGGGGTCGAACTGCGCACCGGCGCACCGTCGTAACTCGGCGAGGCACTGAGGGTAGCTTAGGGCGCGCCGGTAGGGACGCTGGCAGGACATAGCGTCGTAGCAGTCGACAACGCACAGAGCGCGGGCGGCCAGGGGGATCGCCTCGCCGGCGAGGCGATCAGGGTAACCGTCTCCGTCGAAGCGCTCGTGATGGTGGCGTATGCTGGCGATGAGCTCCTCGTCGAACAGCGGCCGAACGATCTCGGCGCCAATAGCAGGGTGCTGGCGTACGAGCTCCCATTCCTCCGAGGTAAGTGGGCCCGGTTTGAGCAGAACGCGGTCGGAGATGCCGATCTTGCCGATGTCGTGCAAAAAGGCGACGTTCTGTACCTTCTCGATGTAGTCCTCGGACCAGCCAAGCTCGCTCCCCAAGAGGGCCATGTAGGCGGCCACACGGCCAGCGTGACCCAGTGAGTAGTAATCTTTAGCTCCTAGAGCTGAGCTCAAAGCGCGCAGATGGCTCAGGTGCAGGCGTTTGAGCTCCTCGCAGAGCTGGGCTCGCTCGAGTGCCAAGGCCACGAGCTGGCCGACCGCCTCGGCAGTGACGATCTCCTGCTCCGTAAACTCGCGCTCGGCGTGGTCGAGGAGATCGACTACGCCGATCACTCGGTCGTGTGCTACCAGCGGCAGCGCCATGAAGCTGCACTGTCCATAAGCACGCAGGTCGCAGCGCTCCACTTCACTCAGCCGTGGGTCGGCGAGATCGCGTACGGTGATCGTCGTCCGCGTCTCAACAGCGAGTCGGTCGCAGGGCCAGTCGTCAAGACAGAACTTCCGTCCTACCCAGTCGGCGTCGTAGACGCCCCTGGCCGAGGACGCCAGACAGACGATGTGCCGGGCATCCTCGAGTCGATAGATGTCGCAGTCGGGGATGCTGAGGGCGACACTCAGGCGCTGTGCCGCCGATTGCAGGACCTCGGTTAGCTCCTGGCTGGAGGCGAGCTCGAGGCTCGTCTCGAACAAGAGCTGGTAACGCTCCTCAGTGTTTCTGTAGCTCGGACTGTGGTCGTGGGTTGGAGCGTTCGCCTGATGCGAGGCACGCTCGAGGTCTTCGACCAAGAACCGGCGTTGTCCGCTCGGCGTGCGCTGACAGGCCAGTCGTCCTTCTGCGACCCAGCGGCGTACGGTGCTCGCGCTTACGCCGAGGAGGTCGGCGGCCTGTTGCACGCGGATCCAGCGCGATGCTTCTGCCACGACGTTCATTGCCGAGAGTATCGGATGCGAACGAGCGATTCTTGACCAACTCTGCCAATCGCTGAGCGTTGGGTATGCCAACTTCGTGGGCGCCTCTCCCGAAGTCCGGGCGGTACCGAGGTGCGAGCCTCAGAGGTGGTGGGCGCAGCTTGTCTTGGACTCTGCGCTGTTCCTGGAGCAGGCGTCGCCTCTGCCTGAGGTCTGACCGCGAGGAGCTTGCTCTCTGCCTCCTGCACCCGTCGATGTAGCTTCACCGGAAATTTGGGTGATCCGATCTTGACAGGGCCTGAGCGGCTGTACGATACTTCATTTACGTTCATTAAGGATTTCACGAACATTCAGTCAGGTCATCTCGGCGAGAGGGGGGCGCCAGCGACGACGGAAGACCAGCTCTCCCGCAACGGTGTAGCGAATGTGCTGCGTGGGAGAGCAAACCGCTGCGGACGCTCGAATCCCGAGTGAAGGCAGATCGATTTCGGAGTATCGAGGGGCTGTACACAGCTGACTGGACATGAGGTTCGTCATCGGTCGGCGCCTTGTCGAGCTAGTGAAAGGAGATGGTGATAGGTGTACCTATCGACGCAGGACTACTCAGAGCGCACCAAGCGCGCTCTCAACTTCTTCTTCGCCCATGACAATTCGACGCGCTTCGTAATTATCCGCCGCCATGGCTGGGAGGCGGCGCGCAATCTCGAGTGCTACTTCTTGAAAAAGCACCAGGAGACGCACTTCATCGACGGCGCTACGAAGCTCGGCATAATGAACGAGCCTCATCCCGTGCTCTGCGCCAAGTATCACTGCCTCTCCAACTGGCTGGGTGGGATCGACATGGGGTTCTACGACGACTATCGCAACAGCGGGAAGGCGTACGTCTCTTACATGACGCCAGACTGTTCGATTGGTTCGCCCTTCCTGCCCAGCCCGGCCACGTGGACAGTGCCGATGGAGATGATGATCGCCATCTACACGTGGCATGCGCGCAACGGTAAGTTCCTCAACAACGACAGGCTCTACTTTTGCCTGACCGACCATGTTCAAGCCGGCGGTCCGTACCATATGGGGTATTTCGCCGAAGACGATCACGCGCTGGAACCCTGGGAGCGGCTGAGGTTTGAGCCGGGGACCGCTACCATCGAGCCAGGACCGCCTCCGGATCTCAGCGACGAGTGGCCTCTCGCCCGGCGTGAGGCCGCGCTCGAGAAGTACAATGGCGAGTACGTGCTCGGAGGGTTCGCACAGACCGCCCTCATGCTTGGCGAGGATGAGTCTATCGCGATTGCGGAGCGTTCCCACTTCGCCAACGTCGTGCAGTGGGTTCGCCCCTTCACAGTGGACCTCGGATGGACCGGCGACACGCCGGTAACGCGCTATGCGGACCTCTTCTGCAAGATTTGGGGTCTCATTGGCGACAAGTTCGATGTGCACACCGAGAACGGCGACGTCTTCGTTGAGAATACCAAGACACGTCTCTATACCCCGCAGTACGTGGGCTGGGAATACCCGCCGAGGCGGCTGGAGGAGGCGTTCGCGAGGGCGTGGACTGCGGCTTCGCGCGCGGTGGGTCCGGGCGTCGAAGTATCGGTCGTCAAGTCGCGCATGGACGGCGACGAGCACACGATCTGGCGCTTCCGCCAGACAGACCATTCGGCGTTCATCGGCGGTCCAGGCGAGTACGATGCAGTCGTAACCCATGCGCGTGAGCTCATGACCAACTACTGGGAGAAGGATCCAGTCGTTGCGAGCGTGCTGTGATCCGGCTGGGATGTCCCGCGGACGCAGAGTGAACGCGTGATGCTCAAGGGCGAGTGCCGTGTGCGCGTCCGTGGCTAGGGGAGTACGACTCGGTAACTCGGACTGGCCGTGAATCGATGACGAGGCATTCGGATTGAAGCAATAGTGAGGCTGGAGGAGAACCACGAGACAACCCGGGAATGGGGTCCGGGCGTCCGGTGGAGTTGCATACGTAAGTTATTCGTAAAGCACACTTTCTACCTTTGGGGGGGAATTGTGAACAAGCTGTGGAAGCGGGGGCTTCGCTGGTCTGGCCTTGCGCTCATGCTGTGCGGCGTGGTTGGACTCATGGGCTGTGGTGGCGGAGACGAGAACTCCGGCGGCACGACCAACGGCGGCAGTTCAGGGGTAAAGGAGATCAAGATCTTGGTTGCGGCTCCGCTGTCTGGCGACTATGCGGAGACAGGCAAGGATATGGCGCAAGGGGCCGAACTCGCAGCCGCGTACATCAACGAGCAAGGGGGTATCAAGTCCGGCCCCAACAAGGGCGCGAAGGTTGTGATTGAGCGAGTTGACGACGAGATGTCGACGAGCGCGGCAACCACGATCGCGTCCCGCTATCTCGATGATGACAGCTACTACGCCTTCTTGGGCTTCATCACGAGCGGGCAGGCGCAGGCGGCGGCCACCGTGTTAGAGCGTGCCGACCTCTCTCTCATCGCCGGCTTCGCCTCGGCCGACTTCCTGACGAGCGAGGCTGACAACATCGTCGTGATCTCGCCGAGCATCGGCAACTTCGCGCGGGTCGCCGCCAATTTCGCGGTGGACGAGTTCGGGGTGAAGACGGTAGGTACCATCGCCGGCGATTTCTCGTTCCTTGACTCGTACTACAAAGGCCTTACTGGTGTGTTCACGGAGAAGAGTGTGAACTACGCCTCCAAGCAGACGTACCCCGCGGGCACGTCGGACTTCTCGGCGCTGCTGACCAACATCGCGGCGAAGAACCCTGACATCGTGATGTGCGGCGCCTTCCAGGCGGATGCCGGCCGCATCGCCGCCCAGATGCGCAAGATGGACATGAACATGCCCATGGTCGACTTCATCGGCGACGGATGGGGTGAGACGTTCGGCAAGACCGCCGGGTCGTCGCTGCAGATCGGCGAGTTCTACGAGATGACTCCCGCCGATCGTTTTCCCGAGCCTGGATCGCTCGGAGCCGAGATGAGCAAGCGCTATTTGGAGAAGTACGGGAAATCCATCAATGCTCCCGCGCTCCATTTCTTCGACGGCGTTCTGACGATCGCGGCCATCGCCGAGATGGGGTCAAAGGGCAGGGAAGACCTTCTCTCCTACGCCACGAAGGTGACGGGCGAGGGGCTCCTTGGCCCTATCGCGTTCACGGCCGACCTGAAGCCGAAGGAGCGCTGGGGCACTATGTCCAAGGTCACAGGGAACGGCGCGGATGACCGGGAGCTCGCCGCTCGGTACGTCATGTACGGTGAGACCGAGACGGTGGAGCGTGTCGGGGAATGAGCACCCGCGCTGCAATCGTCTTGGATGAGAGCCCCAAGGACAGATGGTCGCGCGAGCGTTTGGCGGCGATCTGGCCCCTGGTGCTGCGGTGGTTCGTCCCTGTGGTCATTGGCCTCATGTTCCTGGTCCCGTTCGTGAACGACTCTCGCCTGCAACTGCAGGTGCTGACGATCGCCTTCCTCAACGGTGCCCTCGTGGCGGGGTTGGCGCTCTCGCTGGGGTACACGGGCGTGCTCAACTTCTCGCAGGGGACCTTCTACGGCCTGGGGGCGTACACGACGGCACTCCTGGTAACGGACTACGGGCTTCAATTCTGGCTGGCCACGCTGATCGCGGTCGCCGTGACCGGCGTAGCCGGTTGGCTGTTCTCCCTGAGCACGGGGCGGGTGAAGGGTGACTACTTCGCCCTCGTGTCCATCGCCCTGACGATCGCGTTCGCGCAGCTCTGCGCCAACTTACCATCCGTAACGAGAGGCCGAGAGGGCTTCTTCGGGCTGCCGGAGATGCGCCTCTTCGGCCTCTCGTTCGACGATTCATTGGCTACGTACTACCTGTGTCTGCTCATGTTCGCGTTCGTCTATGTGCTCATGGCGCGTGTCGTGAGGACGTTCTACGGCCGGTCGATGCTGACGGTGCGGTACAACGACGTGGCGGCTAGAAGCATGGGGATCTCCACGTTCACTACCAAGGCCATCTCTCTCACGATCGGCTCGGCTGTCGCGGGGCTTGCCGGCGCTTTCATGGTCGGCAGCATCCAGTTCATCCGTCCCGAGGACTTTGGGTTCAACCCATCCTTCATGATCAGCTTGTACGTGATCATCGGCGGTGTGGGGAGCTTACCCGCGGTGGTCATCGTGGCGCTGGTCCTCACTTATCTGCAAGAGCAGTTCCGCGGCCTCGGGGACTACCGTGTCGGCGTCCTCGGGATAGTGGTCATCTTTGCGGTGTTCTGGCGCGCGGGAGTTCTCCGGGATGCCTCTTGGAGACTGCGACAGCGTCTCGCCGGTCGGCGGCTGCGGAGAAAGGATGCTCCGGATGCTGACGTGTGACGGCTTGGGAATCGTCTTCGGCGGCGTTGTCGCGCTGTCGAACGTGAGTTTCGCGGTCGGTCCGGGGCACGTACTCGGAGTGATCGGGCCGAACGGATCGGGCAAGTCGACGATGGTCAACATCATCACCGGCTTCTACCAGCCGACCACGGGCTCGGTTAAGCTCGACAACATCGAGCTGACGGGCAAGTCGCCGGAGATCGTACGGCGCATGGGTATTGCGCGTACGTTCCAGAACCTGCGCCTGGCACTGGAAATGACGACGCTCGACAACGCGATGGCCGGGCTGAATCTGTACTTCGCCGGAGATGGCACCGGCGTGCTCCGCATGGCGGAGGCGGCCGTCGGTATGCCTTCGGCGCGGCGTCGGGCGGCGGAGGGTCGCGAGCTGGCCATGGAGGCCTTGGCGAGCGTGGACATGGCGCATCGCGCCAATGTGGTCGTCGGGTCCATGTCTTATGGCGAGCAGAAACGGCTTGAGCTCGCCCGTGCCATGGCGCTTCGCCCGCGCGTCCTCTTCCTCGACGAACCGACGGCTGGCCTGGCTCCGCAGGAAGCCCAGGAACTCATGGAACTCATGTGCGGGCTCGCGCGAGGGAGCGAGGACATGACGCTGGTCCTCATCGAGCATCGGCTTCAGTTGGTCCTCGACGTTTCGGATCGCGTGCTGGTGCTCGACGGCGGCCGACTGATCGCCGACGACACTCCCGTGAATATCTCCAATAACGCCGACGTACGTCGGATTTACGTCGGAGGTGAGTGAGGGTGCTCGAGCTTAAGGGTGTGCATGCTGGCTACGGTGTTGGCCAGGTGCTTCACGACGTTTCGTTCACCGTCGCTCCCGGAGAGGTTGTCGCTCTCGTAGGGCCGAACGGGGCGGGCAAGTCAACCACCCTCGACGTGATATCGGGTGTGCTCCGTCCTTCTCGAGGGCGTCTGGCGTGGGAGGGGCAAGACCTTGGCAGGATGTCTCCCGCCAAGGTGGTCACCTCTGGTGTGGCGCACTGCCCGCAGGGGAGGCGAGTGTTCCCCTACATGTCCACTGAGGCGAACCTTCGTGTCGGCGCCTATACGCGGAAGGATCGCAGTGCTGTAAAGGCCGAGGTGGACGAATTCCTCGCCGCATGGCCGATTCTCGATCGGCGCCGTTCGTCGAATGCTGGCACGCTCAGTGGTGGCGAACAGCAGATCCTCGCTATCGGCCGGTCTCTCATGAGTCGGCCGCGGCTCCTTCTGCTGGACGAGCCTTCGCTGGGACTCGCGCCGGTCTTGATAAGCCAGGTGTACGAGGTACTGCAGCACACCATGTCCGAGCGCCCGCTCTCCGTTCTGCTGGTGGAGCAGAACGTCGTGCAGGCGCTGACGCTGGCGAGTCGCGTGCTGGTGCTCGCTGGCGGGAGGATCGTGTTCGAGGCTAGGGCCGAGGATACGGATGCGGATGAAGTCGCCTCGCACTACTTCGAGGCGACCAACGGAAATGGGACGGGCCAGTGAGCTTCTTCATACAACAACTCATCAACGGGCTCGGTGTGGGGGCTCAATACGCCTTATGGTGCGTTGGCTACGGACTCGTCTATCAGGTACTCGGCCTCATGCACTTCGCTCACGGCGACAGCTTGATCTTCTCCATCTTCGTGGCCTCGAGCCTCATGGCTAGCGGTTTGCCGTTCTGGCTGGTGGTTCTCCTGGGCATGCTGCTCGCGGCCGTGGTGGCCATCGGTATCGAACGCGGGTTGTACCGGCCGATCATGAGTCGCGGGCTGGTCTTCCTCGCGTTCATCGCCGCTATGGCGGGTGGGTTCGTGTTGCGCAGCATCGTTCAGGTCATCTGGGGTGTACAGCCGCGGTTGTTCCCCGAGGGCCTGCTGCCGTCCGGCGCGTGGACGATCGGCGGGGTCCACATCGGCATCCTGCCCATGACGAATCTGGCGATCGCGCTGGTGATCGTGGTGACCTTCACACTGTATCTGTCACGTACTCGCCAGGGTCAGGCCATTCTGGCCGTGGCTCAAGATCGATACGCGTGCGACCTCATGGGAATCTCCGTCAACAAGATCGTCGCGTTGGTGTACGGTCTGAGCGGTGCCATCGGCTTCATCGGCCTCATTCTGTATGCGGTCAACTACCGTTCGGTCACTATCGGCCTTGGGTTCTCCATCACGATGAAAGCGTTCATCGCGGCGATTATTGGAGGCATTGGCTCTATTCGCGGGGCTGTGTTCGGTGGCCTGGCTCTCGGCTTGTTGGAGGCCTTCGTAGCCGGGTACATATCCACGACACTCATGGACGCGATCGTCACCGCTTGTCTGATTCTTTTCCTGCTCTTCCGGCCGTATGGAATCACGGGCCGCCGCGAGTTGGTGAAACTATGAAACGACATTATCAAATGGCCCACTGTGGCCCTTGTGAATACTTGGGAGACTTAGTGTACGGATGGTATGAGAGAGTCCGAGGGATGGAGGAACTGTTCGTCGCAGCGCGGCTCAAGTCGTGCTGCGGGGCGCCGGGGAGGGTTGCGCGATGATCGGCGAGCTCGTACACGGTGCCGTGCCCGAGCGGCGAGGGCCGGTCGCTGACTTGTTGGAAGCAGAGGCCGTTCGCCCGGGGGCACCCTTTCTCCGCTGGGCTGGCGGAGAGTGGACGGTGGCGGACTTCGCCGATCGGGCTCGTTGGTGCGCTACCGCGCTGAAGGGATACGGCATAGAGCCTGGAGACCGCGTGGCGATCATGAGTCGCAACTCGCAGTGGTTCCTGGCGTGGCAGTATGGCATTTACCTTGTGGGCGGCGTTGAGGTCTGCATCAATGCGGAGCTCAAGGGACCGTTTCTCGCGCACATCGTGCAAGATAGCGAACCCAATCTCGTCCTGGCGCAGGCTGAGTTCCTACCTACGCTGGAGGCTTGTGGCGGGCCCGCGGTTCCTCTCATCGATCTTGAGGACGAGGCCGGCAAGTACGCCGTATCTCGCCCTGGAGAGGCGTTCACCCCGTGTGATCTTCGCCCCCACGACCTCGCGACCATCATGTATACGTCTGGTACGACGGGACCATCCAAAGGCGTGATGATCCCCCATGGCTACTACTCGAATCTTGGCCACATATTCTCTCGTATCATTGAGTTAACCGAAGCTGATACTGCTTACTGGGTATCGCCGTTCTTCCACGTGGATGCTCACCTGGCGGTGCCAGCTACGCTTCAGTCGGGTGCCGTCTTCGCTTTCACTCCTCGGTTTAGTGTGCGTCGGTTCTGGCCGGAGGTCGAGGCTCTCGGCGGTACGTGGACGCTGCTAATCGGCGCCATGCAGGCCGTGCTAGCTACGGCAGGGCGGCCGTCCAATCTGGAGCGTCTCAGGATGCGGCGTATTTTCGGCGCGCCGATTCCCCAGGAGATGTACGAGTTCTACGAGGACGACCTGGGCATCGAGATGCTCGAGATGTTTGGGATGACCGAGTCCAACGGTGTCCTCTACGGGACACCGGCTCATCATCGTCGCGGGAGCGCCGGCTGGCCGTGCGGCGGCTTTGAAGTGAAGATCGTCGACGAGGACGGCTTCGAGGTCCCGCGAGGTACACCGGGAGAGATCGTTCACCGTCCGCAGTTCCCGAATATGATGACGGTGGGGTATTGGCGTCGTCCGGAGGCGACTGTAGAGGCATTCCGCGGGCTGTGGTACCACACCGGCGACGCGGGGATCATGGATGAGGATGGTTTCGTGTTCTTCGGCGGCCGACTGACGGACAACCTGCGCAGGCGCGGGGAAAACGTCTCCGCCTGGGAGCTCGAGTCCGCTCTTCGACTTGCTCCAGGCGTACAGGAGTGCGCGGCGATCGGTGTGCGCGACGAGTTCGGCGGCGAAGACGAGATCAAAGTGTTGCTGGAACTGCATGAAGGTGCAGATTTTGATCCCGAAGTTTTCTTCGCCTACTGTGAAGCGAATGTGCCCAGGTTCGCCTTGCCGCGCTTCGTTCAAGTGGTGCCCGCCCAGACGTTCGTGCGTGGCGTGGGTACTGGGGCGATTCAAAAGCACCGTCTGCCAAAGGACACATCCGGGCCGGGTATTTTCGACCGGAATGTCGTTATGACCGCTGTGGCTGGTTCAGCGAAGAGGTAAGCAAAGAAGTACGTAGTGACAGATGATGTGCCGAAGAAGTGAACCATGAGCTCGAGAGACCCGATGCCGGAGTCCGGTTACTCGAGGGACTCAGCGGTTGGTAGACTGCACGGCCAAATCGAGGTCGACGGCGGCTCAGAACGGTGAGTACCTGAGCCGAGAGGCGGGAGATATGGTGGTCAGACGCACGACGGATTCGCAAAGCTCATGGCAGGCTCCACGGGGACGGTCCGTGGCCGGACGGGGAAATAGCATTGGAGGCGAGGAGTCTACTCGTCAGCGTATTCTCGATGCGGCCTCGGGCCTGTTCCTGAAGTACGGATACGAGGGGACGACGATGAGTCGTATAGCCAGAGAAGTGGGCGTTTCGGCGCCCGCTCTCTACTGGCACTTCGACTCAAAGGCAGAGTTGGCCTTCGCATTCATGGAGGCTACCCTGGAAGCGATCTTCGCGAGTATCGAGGTTGCCATGGAGGAAGATACTCCGCCGGAGCAGCTCGCGCAGTTCGTTTGCGGATACGTCACGTTCGAGCTCGAACGGGGCAAAGACCTGCCTGCGCAGGACACGCTGTACCGCCACGGGTACGAGCAGCTCCTTGAGTCGTTACCAGATGAGAACCGAACACGTCTCAAGGTCCTCCAGCGTCGGCCTTTCGACCTCCTCAAGAGCATCCTCGAGGCAGGTGTGAGCAGAGGGGACTTCACTATCGAGGACCGCTCGGTAACGGCTCAGGCCATCATTACGATGTGCGACTACATCTTCACATGGTATCGCCCGGAGGGGCGCTTCGATGTTTCCACCGTCGCCACAATGTATGTGAATCTGGCCGCCAGAATGGTCGGTGCTCGCGTGGGGGCAGGCGACGAAGCGAGCGCGCCGAACGACTGCTCCCCCTCACCGGGTGCAGATCTTGCCTTGACGGCGGAGGACAAGTAGCCGTGGTGTGCGGTGTTCGCCGCGGGTTGTTGTCCGTGACTCCTTCTCACTGGAGGTGACAGCAAGAAAGACGTAGGCACCACTCAGGTGGTTGGTTCCCGCGAAACCACGCTGAGCGAGCGGAGTGGGTGCGGTAGTGACAGGCCTACCGCGCCCGCTCCGCTCGTTATCTCAGCCGTATGAGCGAGGGTAACATGCGTCTCAGACTGTTTCCTGCTGACTCCATCACGCCTGCACCGCAAGACCGGTGGCCGGACAGCGATCTCCATCTGATCGATATCGTCGATCGCACGCAGCACGCTCCCTTCTGTGCAGGCGTCTGCGAGCTCCGGGCTTCGACTCCCGTCTGCTTCCACTACGACGATGAGGCAGTCGTGTGTTACCTGCTCGAGGGCGAGATCACTCTGACGGAGAACGGCGAGGAGTGCACCGTGAGGCGGGGCGACACCGTGTTCATTCCGAAGGAAGAAGGTCTCGCCGTCTTCTGGAGCACGAGTTCCTACGGAAGGTTCTTCTATGTGACGTATCCGCACTGGCGTTCAAGCCGGATGTAGGGAGCACGAACGTCCTCTGGAGGCAGGCATGTCATTCGCATCCGCTGATGCTCAGCATACTGAGCGGACGCTCCGGGTTGTTCGGGAGTTTGCGCAGGCGTTCAACGAACACGCTGTCGATCGGCTCACGGCCCTCATGACGGACGATTGCGTATTCGAGAACACGCACCCCAAGCCAGACGGGGCGCGGCTAGAGGGAGCTCCGGCCATTACGGCGTACTGGCAGTGGCTGTTCCAGGTATCGCCGCAGGCGCACTTCGCTGTAGAGGAGCTGTTCGGCCATGCGGACCGCGCTGTGGTGCGGTGGAGGTACACCTGGTGTACTAGAAGCGGCACGGTCGGCTGCGTACGCGGCGTAGATCTGTTTCGCGTACAGAATGGCCAGGTGACCGAGAAGTTCTCGTATGTGAAGGGATAAGCTGAGGTTTTACCGGTCGGAAGAGCTTGACCGAGCGGCTATTCGAGGAATTCGCGCAAGCCTTGCGACTGGCGAAGGCTCACGAGCTTGGCGAGCGTCTTGGCTTCGATCTGGCGGATGCGCTCTCGGGTAAGGCCAAAGCACCGACCAACCTCTTCGAGAGTTCGCGGAGCCTCGCCCTTGAGCCCGTAGCGCAGTTCGATTACCGTGCGCTCACGGCGCGTGAGAGTGCTCAGCACTTGGCTGAGCTCTTCGTTCTGCAAGATCTCATTGACTCGCTCGACCGGTTCTACGGCCTGATGGTCTTCGATGAAGTCGCCGAGTTGCGCGTCTCCCTCCTCGCCGACCGGCGACTCGAGGCTCATCGGCTCTTGCTTGATCCTGATGATGTCGCGCACTTTCTCCGGCGTTGTGTCCATCTCGGTGGCGATCTCTTCGGCGGTCGGCTCACGACCAATGCTCCGGCGAAGCTCACGCTGCACGCGGCTGAGCTTGTTGATCCGCTCGACCATGTGCACGGGGATACGGATGGTGCGGGCCTGATCGGCGATGCCGCGCGAGATCGCCTGGCGGATCCACCAGGTCGCGTAGGTGGAGAACTTGAAGCCGCGATGGTAGTCGAACTTCTCGACCGCCCGGATGAGGCCGAGGTTACCCTCTTGGATGAGGTCGAGAAGGGAGGGGCCGCGGCCCACGTGCCGCTTCGCGATGGAGACCACCAAGCGCAGGTTGGCTTCCGTGAGCTTCCGCTTGGCGTTCATGTCACCGTGCTCGATGCGTTTGGCGAGCGCCACTTCTTCCTCGACCGTCAGGAGGGGGACCTTACCAATCTCTTTGAGATACATACGAACCGGATCGCTGGTGGGCGTCTTCACCGACAGGTCGAGTTTGGGAGGCACCTCGTCCTCCGGTTTGGCGCTGAGGTTGCTGTCCGGTACGGGCTCGTCCCCCTCGATAATGTCTACACCTAGGTCGGCGAAGAGCAGGAAGATGCTGTCGATCTGGTCGGGGGTGAGTTCTACGTCGGCCAGTGCGTCGGCGATGCGATCACCGGTGAGATACCCTTGCTCGCGTCCCTCTGCCACGAGCTCGCGTACCTCGTCGATTGGCGGCTCGAGGGGCTCGATGGCTTCTGCCACGTCACGGGCTGTGGGTGAGTCGATTGTCGCTACTGTGCTGCTGTTCTTCATGGAGTGGCCTGTTCGTGGGATGCGCTATGCTCCGTGCGGCGAAGAACTCCACCGAGAGCCTCGAGATCGTCACGGGGAGCGATGGAAGTAGAGTGACCGGGATATTTACCGTCCGTAGGCTTGAGCGTTCGTGTTCAGGCCCCGTGACCATGCTCATTGTACCCCGAGGACGTTGGCAGTTCATACCGCCGTTGCCATGGCGAAGACGTCCTGCCATGAATCGGGGGAGCATACGCTGGGCGCTGGGGGAAGAGGGCTCCTGTGAGGAACGTACTTGGTTGGGGTTGCACGGCGGAATCGCGATCGCGTAAGCTCGCGACTATGTGTACCCACTGAAGAGCACACGCTCGGCGGCTCCAGAGCGCTGCCGTATCGGGTTATCTTCCTGGGGCGGTCGACATACCAGCTGCGGTTTGCCACGAGCGTGAGTCAGGATGCCGTTGGCGGTGCGGAATGCTCAAGCCAGCAGGAGCACCGCCGATAATCGCGAACAACAGACCACACTCGTGTCGGGCGCTCGTCGCCACCGATGGAGCTGAGCTCTCCTGTGTCGGACCGAGGTGAGGGATGACGAATATCAGGCGTTCTCTGGTCATAGGCATATTCTTAGCGATGTTCGTGCTACCACTGGCGCTGCCGCGCGTCGGCGAGGCTGTCCCCCTGGCGGAGCAGAAGGCCGCGGCGAAGGCAAAGGCTCAGCGGATCCGCCGCCAGTTGGAGGTGCTCGATGTGGCGCTGGAGCAGACCATCGAACGTTACAACCTGGCGAACCTCCAGCTTGACCAGGCTGAAGAGCGAGTGGCCAAGAGTACGCGTGAACTGAAGGTCGCCCGCTTCGATCTCCGTGTCTCTCGCGAGACACTGCGAAATCGGGTGGTTGCCATGTACAAGCAGCGGCCGATCGACATCGTCGACGTCATCTTCGCCTCGCGGAGCTTCGACGAGCTGGCCTCCCAGCTCCACACTGTTCGCCAGATTAGCGAGCGGGACTCCGAGATCGTCGACGAGGTGGAACGGCGCGAGGCTGCCGTGCAAGCCAAGCGTGAACAACTGGTCGAAGATCGCGCGGAGATCCGGCGCCTCGTGGCCGACATAAAGGCGAAGAAGCAGAACATCGAGTCAACACTAGCGGCTCGTCGTGTGATGCTGCGTGGGGTGGAGAAGGAGATCAAGCGTATCGAGCGCGAGGAGGCCGCCGCGGCCGCCAGGGCCGCCAGAGCCGCCGCCGCGGCGGCGCGGAACGCCATTTGGCGGAATCCGCGCGAGATTCCCCCCGGACCGGCTGGTCCAGGTCACCCGGAGGTCATCGAGATCGCGAAACGCTATCTAGGTGTGCCCTATGTTTACGCCGCGGCAGATCCCAATGTGGGCTTCGACTGCTCCGGCCTGGTGATGTACTGCTACGCGCAGATCGGCATCTCTCTGCCACACTACTCCGGCTACCAGCAAAACATGGGCCGGCCCGTTCCGATGACCGCTCTTACTCCAGGCGATCTCGTGTTCAAGGGGTATCCCGTGTCCTATCACGTTGGCATGTATGCCGGAAACGGCACGGTGATCCACGCGCCGCATACGGGAGCGGTCGTCAGCTACACGAGCCTTCTCGGCTGGCAGTACGCCGTCCGTTTGCCGTAGGTCATAACGGCGATTGGTGCCCTCCGGGGCGTGGTCGTGGTGGCACGGTGCTCGCGCGCATCGTTCTCCTAGAGAAGCATCGCTCACGCCCTGGTACACTCGGAGAGACGCGACATGGTGGAGAGAGCGGGGTGAGGTATGGTACCCGTCCGCAAGATTCAGGAGGAGCACGGCATTGTGGGGCGGGAACACGAGCTCGCTCTGTCACTCGCCGTGCTCGAGAGCGGTCGGCACGTCCTCTTCGAGGGCCCCGTGGGGGTGGGGAAGACGACGATCGCTCTGGCGGTATGCCGTCATCTTGGGCGTTCCACGATTCGCGTCGATGGCGACGATCGCTACTCCGAGAGCAAACTGACCGGATGGTTTGATCCTCCGCTTGTCCTCAAGAAGGGGTACTGCGAGGACTCATTCTTCCCCGGCCCCCTGGCACGCGCCATGACCGAGGGGGCCGTGCTCTTCATCAACGAGCTCAATCGTATGCCCGAGACCGTCCAGAACGTCCTTCTTCCAGCCCTGGACGAGAGGCTGCTGATCGTCCCGCGCATCGGCACGGTACGTGCGGCGTGGGGTTTTCAAGTGATCGCTACGCAGAATCCGGTCGAGTACATCGCTACCGGCCATCTCTCCGAAGCCTTGCGAGACCGCTTCGAGCACGTACGGCTCGACTACCAGAGCGCGCCCGAGGAGGTTCGCATCACCGCCGCCGAGACTGGTTGCCAGGACGAACTCCTCCTCTGGCGTGCGGTGTCGGTGGTGAGGGCAACGCGTGTGCACCCGCGCTTCAAGAAGGGGGCCAGTGTGCGTGCGGCCATCGCCATGGTCGCGATCGCTCAGCGGCTGGTAGCGACTGGCGAGGAGATGAATGCCGCTCTGAGCACGGCGGCCAGAGCGGCTCTTACTACGCGCACGGAGGCCAAGGACGAGCTGGGCGCCGACGTGAACGTCGCTATCGAGGAGATCCTGGCGACGGTTCTTCACAGCGATCTCGCTCAGCTCCAGGCCGGCTACGATAAACCAGTTGCGGCCAATGCCCCAAAAGTCTGAGGGACGCCCCTGCGCGTCCCATCGGGGAGCCTGGTCCCTCCGCAGCTGAGGAGGTCGAGCAGCCGCTCCTCGGCTGCACGCGGGAACCAGAGCTCGAGTTCGATCCCATCGAGTACTTCACTGCCCGATATCATCTGCCGGCCGAAGCCATCGATGGCTGGCAGATCGCGACGCGTCTGACGCGCCCGGGGTGTGAGATCGAAGTACCGGGAATGCGCGAGCATGCCGAGCGCCTGGCCGTCCGCTCCGTGCTGGAGCGAGCGGCTCGTCTCGTGGGGCCGTTGCGGGGGCCGACTCACTCAGTACGCGAGCCGCTTCAGGAGTATTCGCAGGGGTCTCAAGGTGAACTTGAGATCGATGCTACCATCGAGAACATCCTGGGGAAGGAGCACCCCGAGCGCGACGACTGGATCGTCGAGCGCCGCGAAGAGCGCCGCACGCAGATCGTCCTCATGATGGACATGTCGCTGAGTATGAGCGGTACGAACATGGCGCTTGCGGCGGTGGCGGCGGCGGTTTTCGCGTTGAAGATGAGAGCGCGAGATTTGGGTGTGGTCGTGTTCGAGAACACCGCTCATGTCGTCAGCAGGCTTGGTGAGAGGGCCCCGCCGGAGGCCGTGGTCAGAGAGATGCTGCGCCAGCCGTGTCGTGGCTACACCAACATCGAAGATGCGTTGAAGGTTGGAGCTCGCGAACTCTTGCGCGGCCGGAATCCGAGGCAGTACGGCCTGCTGATCACGGATGGCGTGTACACGCGTGGGGGAGACCCAACCTCCGTGGCGGCCACATTCCCTCATCTACACGTACTTCTCACTGAAGACTACAAGATGAATGAGTGGCTCTGTCGCCGGCTGGCGCACCTGGGGAGAGGGGATCTATTCCGTGTACGTTCTCTCCAGGAACTCCCGCAGCGAATGGTGGATATTGCCGACAAACTACTGCGGTAGGCGGGTATCAAGAAGCACCTGATGCGAGGATTGTGGTCAGCTTGAGAGAAGTCTCAGGTGAGACTTAAGGCTTCGGCGACAGTGCGGAAATCAAGTATAACCCTCGGCGCAAGCCTTAGACTACGCCTTCCAATCGACTTGAGAGTAGTGGTATCGTGCGCCGGTCAGCCAGAGGCCGGTGGAGACCATGTCTCACACGCCTTCTGTGAGCCCCGAGCACGCTGAGCTGCGCACTCCGTGTACGCGAAGTGCGCGCACCTCTGTCGGCGAGGGAGGCCTGCATGACTAACACATCATCGCGTGGACGAGGAGAGCGGACTGAGCTCTCCACCAGCGCGACATCTTCGCGGCGCAGACTCCTTACCGGAGGAGTAATTCTGCTCGCCTTGGCTGTTTCCTTGTTCGCCCTGTGGGCGACTGCGGCGCATGCCAATCCCAGTCTCGCCGATCAACGAGCGCGGGCGCGCGCCATTTCGACCGAGATCAGCTCACTGGACCACGCGCTCGACGACATCGTGGCGCGGTTCGTCGATGCAACTCGGCGTTTGCGCGTGCTCGATGCCGACATCCGCCGAAACGAGAAGAGGCTGAAAGTAGCTGAGTTCGAACTAGCGCTGGCCGAGGAGGCGCTGAGCGAACGAGCCGTGGCCATGTACAAGGAGCGGCAAACGAGTTTGATCGACGTGTTGGTGAACAGCGCGAGCTTCAACGAGATGGTTCACGAACTGACGTTCCTGAGAAAGCTCAGACAGTACGACGAGCACATCGTCGCCGATATGGAGAGCGCGCGTGCCGAGGTGCTCGAACAGCGTCTGCGCCTCGTGGCCGCGCAGACGGCGGCTCGGCAACTGGTAACCCAACGGGCGAAAGAGAAGGAACGTATCGAGGCTTCACTTCACCAACGCCAGGCCGTCTTGGCGGGCCTTCGTGACGAGATCGAGCGGTTGGAGGCTCAGTTACGACGGCCAGTCGTCGTAGTACGTCCGGCGCTGGGCCCCGCGACGGGTGAGTACTCCGGTCAGGGCGACCAGGGCGGCGAGAACAGCGACGGGTGGTGGCCGCTCATTCACGAGGCCGCCGAACGGAACGGGATCAGCGCTACGGGGCTCTACCGATTGATGATGATCGAGTCGGGCGGTAATCCGTCGGTCATCGGCGGTGCCGGCGACCAGTTTTGTGGCCTGTTTCAGTACTATCCGGCCACGTGGGAGGCGTCGTGGAATCCATGGCGTAAAGAGAGCATCTTCAATGGCGCCGCGCAGATTAAGGCGACGGCCCTGGCCATCAAGATGGGGAAGGGCCCCGCGTGGTGGGGACCCTGCTACGAGTGGGCGTTTGGCACCGACTGAACGTCGCACGCCGAGACTCTCCGAAGCATCTCTCACCCTCTTCTTAGCGTGAACGCCGCGTCGCATGCGGTGGCTTCGTCGAGTGCTGACGCGATAAGGTGGAGCTATGGACCGCGGAGCCGAGTTTGTCGCCCTTTTCAATGAATTGGATGCGCATCTGCGCCGGGTGCTGCGAATCGATCGCCCCTGGGACTTCATGAACCTGGTCAACGAGGCGGTGCGCCGGGGTTTCATCCATCGTTCGTTAGTCGGAGAGCTTCACGACTGCAAGAGCCTCCGGAACCTGCTGGTCCATACGGCGCGCTATCCCCATGATGCCGTCGCCGAGCCGAGCGAGTGGGGCCTCGCCCGCTTCCGCTCTATCGTCGAGGGGATCGTGCGTCCTGTCCGGCTGATCCCCGCGTTTCGGCGCGACCTGAAGATCTTCGATCCCGATCAGCCGCTGGCCGCGGCTTTGAAGCACATGCACGGCAAGGACTACTCGCAGGTAGTCGTGTACGTGGAGGGCGAGCGGTACACATTGCTCACGCTGGAGGGCATCGCCCGCTGGCTGGCGGCGAACATCGACGGCGAGTTGCCCGATCCGGCCGGGGTGACCGTGGCGGACGCGCTGCAGCACGAGCCGCGGGGCAGCTGCGCCTTTCTGCCGCGCGACGCCTCGTTGGAGGAAGCGCGACGGGCGTTCGAGCTACCGCGAGGGGAGAAGCGCCGGCCGCGGGTGTTCGCCGCCATCATCACGGCGACCGGAGCGGATACAGAATCTCCGCTCGGCATCGTGACGGCCGGCGATCTCATCGATACCGATACCAACTAGCTAGCCAGTCGGTGTCGCTCTGTGGAGGGCGGCTCTCGATTTAGCCGCGGGGCAGCGCGCTCAGAACGCGCGCTACCTCGTCGACATCGAAGTGCGGCCACGGTACCGGAGTTCCGTGGTGCGTGGCTGTTACCACGCCGTCAGAGTGGTCCAGGGGGGCGCCCACGTTCCCGATGACCGTCGACTCAATGCCCGCTGTGGACAATGCATTGGCCACAGCCGCGCGTGCGGCGGGCCGGCAGCAGATGAGCAGGCTGCCGGAGCCGATGAGGCCGAGCGGATCGATGTCGAGGAGGGCGCTGATGCGTTGCGTCTCCGCGTAGAGCGGGATGGCCTCCATACTAACGGTGATGGCGTGCCTGCCAGCGGCCGAGAGCTCCATTATGGCCGCCGCCAGGCCGCCCTCGGTAACGTCGTGCATGGCGCTCACGCCGGGGACGCTTGCCGCGATGGCGGCGTCGGCCACTACGCTCAGCTTGTCGTGCAGCGAATGGCACGCTGACAGCTCTTCCGCGGTCATGCCGCGGCGCTGGAGCTCGTCGCCCAACTCGCTGGCCAGGAGTGTTGTCCCTTCTACGGCCACGCGCTTGGTGAGCAGCAGGCTGTCGCCTTCCCGCAGGGCGCGCTTATCCACCAGACCATCGACGCTGACCGTACCCAGCATGGCCCCGCTGACGACTGGTCGAACGACCGCGTCGGTAATCTCGGTGTGCCCGCCGCATAAGGCGATGCCCTCGCGCGCGCACGCCTTCCGTACGCTGTGGAGGATCTCGAGGACCTGGGAGGGGGTGGAGCCGGTGGGCAAGAGGAGGGTAGCGAAGAACCAGCGTGGCAGAGCACCGCAGGTGGCGATGTCGTTGGCGTTCACGAGGACCGCCCAGGCGCCGATATCGTCCGTGGTAAAGGTGACCGGGTCGGCGCCCACGGCCAGCGTCGGCGGTTCCTCGCTGGAGTTGTAACTATCGGTTGGCGCGACGCGCAGGGCGGCTACATCTCTGCCGAGGCGCGGTCCCAGGAGAACACTGGGGTTGTCGTTCGGCAGGGAGTCGAGGAAAGTCTCCAAGAGATCGGCCGGAAACTTGCCCGCGGGCAAGGGTCGACCCATGCGTACCAGGTTGGGGAGGTCGGATAGGTTGCGGATCACCCAGTCGGGGGCGGGGTCGAGTGTGCCGTCGGGATAGATCTTGCCGAGGACAGGCCGCGTGGTGGACTGCGGTGTACCTTCCGCGCTGACGTCGGCGTAGCCGGCGTCGAGAAGGTCGCCGGGTTGCAGGAGCACGGTGAGCGCACCGGCGCTCGCGCCGGCCAGCACGTCGAAGATGTAGTCGCCCACGAGCAGGAGCTCGCGGACGTCTACACCGAGGCGACGGGCGGCGTACGCGACACCGTCGCCGGCGGGTTTCGGCGGTACGTGATCGTCGCGGGAGACGATCACCTGAAAGTCCGCGGGCCGCAGCGCGGGGAAGTTGTGGAGCGCCCGCTCGACGGACGCACGGCTATTGCGGGTGAGGATGCCGAGCGGCAGGCCTGTATCTTGAAGGCGCCGGACGAGCGCCTCGGCGTGAGGGTTGGGTTGCGCTCGCTCGGCGGCCTCGAGCTCCAGTTCGTTGAGTCGCGTGGAGGCGCGGGCGCGTTGCTCAGCCGACGGCAGGCCGGCGATGTGCTCGAGAATGGGCGTACCGGGCGGGCAGGCGAGATCGCGGCGGATACGATCGAAGTCGAGCGCGCCTGGCGTGGTGAGCGTGTCGTCGAAGTCGAACAGAACGGCAGCTACGCGAAATGCTCTGGAAACGCCGTTGATGATGCCGTGCCTCCTGATCGTGATCGCAGCGCTGCCGGAGCCCTCTCGCGGGCCGGAGGTGCGCTCGCTCTCCCTATCATCTCCGATGGGGCCCGCGGGAGTCGACCGTCGGAGGTCGCGCGGGGCTGAGTATGGTGGGTTGGCGTTACGTGCTCTTCGCCCGCCGGCGCTCACGCAGCGTGCGGAGCCGTACCTCGAGGCGGCTGGTCTCCATCTCAAAGTGACGGACGAGCGCGTCGGGGTCTTGCTGAAGGAGGGTGACACGCTCGCTGAGTGTGACGGCTGTATCGCGCCGTTTGACGAGATCGCGGAGCTCGCGCTCCTCGCGTGCGGTCCCCAGGCGGAAGCCACCGAAGAGCGACGGCCTCTTGCATCCTGCGCGGTGTACACGTTTCTCGAGGTACGCGATGCGCGAGGCGAAGCTCTCCGGCTCGCCGAGCGCTGCAAGCATGGTGAGACAGCGTTGGAGCTCGACCCCCGAACGGATGCCCGCGATGATTGCTCGGCGCCGCTGGATCGCCTCGAGGAGCTGGTCTTCCTTTAGCGTCGTCTGTGTGACGTATTCGTCCACTTCCGCCGTGTCGTGGAGCGGCTCCGCCATGCCCGGCGGGAGAGACACGCCGGGTCCAGTTGTGGGTTTGCCGCCCATGCGGCTCGCCCAGTCTCGGCTGCTTCCGGCGGTACTCATGTTGAAGGCCTCCACGTGGTCGCCGCAGCCTGTGAGGGGTGTGGCCCGGCGAGAGGGCCGTGGGAGAGCACACCGCGGGTTGTGAATGAGCGAGGTGAAAGCCAGGGCGCGGCCGACGACCAGGAGGCGCTAGGCGATAGGCCGAGGTGAGTGACATGGCGCTGCATACGCGAGACTCTCCTGAGACGTTACTGTGACAATTATCTCTCGCCAAGAGACGGAGAGGAAACCCAAGAGGTGGAGAGGGAACCTGTGGACACGGCGCCTGAATCGGTCTGTTAGCGCGGAACAACACCCCCGCGGAGGAAGGTACCGAATCGGCTGCTCGGGCGGAACAGGCGGTGCTCGGTGAGGCGGCTCGCGAGGGAGAGCCGGTGCAGGTGTAGTGCACCGATGTCCTGGCGACTCTGGGCGCCGCGGTGGTCCGTTGCCGTGAGTTCCGTGAGACGGTGGTCAGCGTGGGCGAGCCGGCGGCGAAGCGCCGGCAATTCGGCTGGCCTGGGCGGGTTGGCGAGCTCGTGGAGAAACGGGTGAGGTGCCCACTTAGCGGTATCGACGGTGAAGAGGGCGTCGTGCCGCGCGCGGGTGAGTGCGACGTAGAGGACTCGTCGCTCCTCCTCCGCGTCGTTTTGGTCGAGCGCGGCGAGGTCTGTCGCGTAGTCGAGAATGGCCACGGCGCCGTATTCGCGTCCTTTCGCGGCATGGATGGTGGAGACCGCGATAGCGTCGGCGGGGGCCGTCGCCGCGGGGCCGGCAGCGCCGGCGGGGGAGGCGTGATGGTACGTGAGCTCTTCCCAGAGAGACAGAAACGAGGCGAGGCTGCCATGATCCATGCTGAGCAGCTGTGCCGCCGCTAGCGCCCTGGTGGCGCCGCCCGTTTCGTTGGAGCCGGCGGCACTGGCACTACCTTGCGCTCCGCGACGCTCTCGGCGCAGGGCCGCGGATTCCACCGGCAGTTCGTTGAGGACAGTGGCCACCACCTCGCGCGCCGCCGGCTGCTCCGTACGTACCCACCGGCGGAGGTCGCGTGCTCGGCGGAGGAGGACGGTGGTACTGAGCCCGAGCGAGCGAGCGAGGGCGGCGGTATCCGGCTGAGTGTCTCTGGCGGGATCCTGCAAGAGACGTAAGCAGCGGCACAGGAGTTCCGCCCCAGGCCCATGAGCGAACGGTGCTGGTTCGGGAAGCGACGCGGGGATACCCGCGGCATTCAGGGCCGCTACCGCCAGTGGCTGCTGACAGCGGTAGCGGCAGAGCACCGCGAGATCTTGCCACCGGCAGGATCGCGCCGCGTGCTCGTTGGCCATGAACTCCGCAATCGCCTGGGCCCGGAGGGGCCAGTTGGGGGAGGCGACGAAGGCGACCATGCCCTCCGTGGCGTCGGGACGGCAGCGGACGGTTTTCTCGACGCGGGTGTGGTTGTGGGCGATGAGCTGTGAAGCGCGGCGTACCACCTCTCGGGAACAGCGGTAGTTCGTCGTGAGGATGACGCTGGATGCGTGGGGCGTGTAGGGCATGGTATCGGTGAAGTTCAGGATGGTCGCCACACGGGCGAAGCGCCAACCGTAGATGAGCTGATCGTCGTCGCCGACGACAAACAGGTTACGGTGCGGGCGCGAGAGGACATCCACTAGCGCCAGTTGTGCCCGGTTGAGATCCTGGAACTCGTCGACCAGCACGTGGCGGAACTGGCGCTGGAACGCCGCTCTGCGGTCTGGCCTGGCGAGGAGGTCCAGCAGACAGGCGTGGACTTGGTCGTCGAACGAGATCGCTTGCCGGCGCTGTTGCATGCCGCGGATGTCGCGCAAAACACGTCCGAACGGCAGGCTGCTTGGCCCGCCGCGCTGCTCTCGCAGCGCGGGCGGGATGGGGAGCGTGAGCATGTCGACTTCGGCGCAGTCGGCGCGCAGAGCCGCCAGATGCTCGCGGGCTCTCCAGGTGAGGTCGTCGAGGACCGCGCTCAGGGTGCTCTCGAGTGGGGCGTCGCGCTGAGCACCGCGTGGCTTGAGGTGCCGCCACAGGGCCTGGTGCACGAGACGTTCCTCGGCGGCGACGCTTGCGTCTACCGTGAATGGTTGGTTGACGACCTCGGAAAGATAGCGGTGCCCGAAGGCGTTGAAGGTCGCGCAGTGAACGCCGGTACGATCGGCGAGCCGCCGGGTGGTGGGGAGGCCCAGGCGGCCCAGGCGTTCCTCGAGTTGTTCGGCCGCCTTTGTATTGAAGGCCAGGGAGAGGATGCTGCCCGGATGGACTCCCTGCGCCACGAGCGCGCTGATGCGATTGATCATGGTCTTGGTCTTTCCTGCCCCGGCGGGTGCTAGCACGCGGAGGGGGCCAAAGGGGTGCAGGATCGCCTGCTGTTGGGCCTGGTCGAGATCTGGGTCCAGGGGGAGTGCCTGGTACGGGACTGTTCGAGAAGGAGGGGATGGTCTTCGTGGGAGTCCGGTATGACCCATGGGTGATGAGGTCGCACAGCACGAGGCGAGCAGCCGGCCGATATCTTCCACGTCGAGGAGTGCCCGCGAGTTGAGCGTGAGTGGACGAGGAGCGAGCAGCTCGGCCGAAAAGGGGAAGGCGATCCAGAAAATGCGGTCGCCGCAGGCGAGCGGATAGACGAGCTGGCGAAGCACGTGGTCGGCGTGGCGCAGGAGCGTGCCGGCATCTGCGTTCCACCAGAGAAGTGCTGGGGTGCCGTGGGCCAGCTCGTCGGGATAAGGGGGCGCGTGGAAGGAATGGTCGTCCGCGATCGTGATGGTGGGTGGGGGTGGGGAGCTGTAGCGGGCGCGCCACGCTGCGTGCAACATGGCGACCGTCGGAATGTCAAAGAGGACTCGTCGTCTCACGGTTGCATCGTGCGGGACTGCCGCTGAAAGAGCTAGGGTGACCATGCGGGTTCTAGGGTGACTGTGCAGGATGGAGATGTGCCGTCCGCCGCGCACGTGCGTTCGCGGTGGACCATGTTCCTTGTCCCCAGCGGCCGAGCCCGATAAGCTCCTCTCGTGCGAATGATCTCTGCGTTCGAAGCAAGGGGGCGGCGGCCAGTGAGTGAGGGCCTGGTGGGTGCCTGGTCGGCATGCGTCCACCAGGCGAGGGCGACGGACGATTCCTGTTGAGCACTGCCGTTGCTCTCGTGGAGCCTCGTCGCTCTCTGCTCGCCCATCCGCTCAGGCGTTGGCGCCCGTCGCACACGCAACACCAGCTTCGCGCCGAGAGCTTCGTATCGACCGATGGACTACCGGCCGATAGTGAACGGACCGGGCGGCCGAGAGGGGGCTCACTGTGAAGGAACTTCACGTCGTTTTCGGTGCGAGCGGTCCGGTGGGATTCGCTCTCGTGCGTCAGCTTGCGGATGCCGGAGTGCCGGTGCGGGCTGTGGTGCGCGAGGACGAGATAGCACGCAGCGCGTTTCCGGCACATGCCGAGGTCTTCTTCTGTGATCCGATCCACCGCCGCCGGGCTATCGAGGCGGCGGAGGGCGCCACCGTCGTCTATCGCTGTATCACGGTGAGTTTCTCGCAGTGGGCGGAACTCTGGTTGCCGATCACCGAGAACATAGTGAAGGCCGCCGAGGAGGCGGGCGCTCGTCTCGTGTCACCCGGCACCGTTTACGTTTATGGACCGCCGCAGCGACAACCGGTGACCGAGGATCATCCGCTGGCGGCGGTTGGTCCAATGGGGAAGGTGCGTATCGCTACCCAGAGTATGCTCTGCAAAGCGCATCGCTCGGGGGTCGTCAAGGTAGTGATCCCGCGGTTCCCCGACCTGTTTGGCCCTCGTGTCCTGACGCGCTTCCACGGAGGCCTCTTCCGACGGGCATCCACGGGCGAGCCAGTGCGCTGGTACGGTAGGCTGGACATCCCGCGAAGCCTCTTGTTCGTGGAAGACGCCGCCCGCGCGTGCATCGAGCTGGGCCGGCGCGAAGAGGCCTATGGACGCGTGTGGCACGTCCCTGGGCCAGCTCCGCTGACGCCGCGAGCGCTCATCGACATGGTCTATGAGACGGCCGGGTTGCGGCCGCGCATCCGTCGGGTCTCCACTCTGGGTCTACGCCTCGAGGGCATCTTCGACCCCGACATGCGGTCGTTCTACGAGTTCCGGTATCGCTTCGAACAGCCGCAGATCATGGATGGCACGCGGTTTGCCATCGAGTTCCCCGAGTTCCAGTTTACCCCGTACGAAGAGGCAGTGCGGATCACGCTCGATTGGTTCAAGGAACACTCACTCAGCTAGATCGCAGTGCTGTAGCGTTCATCCGTCGCCTGCCGAGGAGAAACGTATGACCCTGTTCGGTCCACCCGATGTAGAACGGCTCAAGATGGCCGGGAACGTTGAGGGACTCATCCGTGCCGCGAAGTACAAGCGAGATGCCGCGGTGCGGGAGAGAGCTCGCCGGGGGCTCGAGGAGATGCTCGACTTCATGGTGGACGAGCTGAGCACCAAGAACATCCGCAAGCTCGCTGTGGTACGCGAAGGGCTCATGCTCGTCGGACGGCCGGCGATCGACTACATGATCTGGGTGCACACCGACAAGCAGAGTGTGCACCGCCGGCAGGACGTCACCTTCGTACTGGGCGAGATGCGCGCCAAAGAGGCCGTGCCCGTGTTGCTGGAGGCCCTGCGCGATACCGATGCCCTGCTCCGCCGCCTTGCTGCGGATGCGTTGGGTAAGATCGGCGACCCGCGAGCAAGAGACCGGCTTCGCCTGTTGCTACGCGACGAGAATGCTATAGTCCGCAAGTCGGCGGCGCGGGCGCTTCGCAAGCTGCCGGTGTAATCCGAACGGCGGTTCCGGCGGATCGGCTGTAGTCAATGGCTGCGTGGTCTCTCGTCCTCATCGGTTGGGCGCTCGTCGCGGTAATGATGACCGCGTTGTGGCTCGTGCAGCGGACCACTTCCGATGCGGGTATCGTCGATGTGGGGTGGGCGGCCGGCCTGGGGATGCTGGCCGTGCTCTACGGCGTGTTCGCCAGTGGCACCGGCCCGTACCGCGCGCTGGTGGCCACGGTCGCCGGCCTGTGGTCGCTGCGGCTGGCCACGTACGTCTATGTCGATCGCATCCGTGGCAAACCTGAGGACGGGCGGTATCAGACGCTGCGCGCCCGGTGGGGCGAGCGTGCGCAGTGGCGGTTCTTGGTGTTCTTTCAGGTCCAGGGACTCCTCGATACTATCCTCTCGCTGCCGATGCTGGTGGTGGCGACGCAGCGGGCGCCCTCGCTCGGAGGATGGCAGTACGCCGGACTGGCGGTGTGGGTCGTCGCCGTGAGCGGCGAGTGGTCCGCGGACCGTCAGCTCGCTCGCTTTCGCGCCGACCCGGCCAACAAGGGCAAGACCTGCCGCGTCGGCCTGTGGCGCTACTCGAGGCACCCGAACTACTTCTTCGAGTGGCTGCACTGGTGGGTGTACGTTCTCATGGGAGTTGGTGCCGGCTGGTGGTGGCTGGCGACCCTCATCGGACCGGCGGTGATCTTCTTCTTCCTCTTCCGCGTCACGGGCATTCCGGCGACCGAAAAGCAGGCGTTGGCCAGTCGCGGCGAGGATTACCGCGACTACCAGCGGACCACCAGCATGTTCGTCCCGCTGCCGCCGCGGCGCGGGGCGCGGTGAGGAAGGTCGTGGCGATGCAACGCGAAGCGCCCGATGATTTTCAGGCACTCGGAGGGCGGCACTTCGCCCGCGTGATGCGCGCGGGAACCCTCGCCGTGATGCGCTCGCAGGAAGAACTGAATCGCATCAACGTGTTCCCCGTCCCCGACGCCGACACAGGGGCCAACTTGGCGGCCACGTTTCGGGCGGCCGCCTCACGGCTCGGGGACGATGTGCCAGAGTCCGTGGGCGCCGCCGCGCGGGTGGCCGCGGACGGGGCGCTCGACGGCGCGCGGGGCAACTCGGGGGCCATCGTCGCCCAGTTTCTCCACGGGTTGGCGGCGGCGTTCGATACCGCGGCGCACGTGTCGACCGCGGAGTTCGCTCTGGCCACGCAGCGCGGTATGGAGTCGGCCTATGCGGCCCTGGCGAACCCAAGGGAAGGGACCATCCTGTCGGTGCTGCGTGTATGGGCGCATGCGTTGCGCGAGCGAGCGGCCTCGGCGAGTGGATTCGCGCAGCTCCTTCACCATGGCCTGCAGGCCGCGCGGGACGCGCTGGCGAACACGCCGCGCCAGCTCGAGATCCTAGCGCGCAGCCATGTGGTGGACGCTGGTGGACAGGGGTTTGTGTACTTCCTCGAGGGCGTGTCGGAGATGCTGCGGGGAGGCAAGGAGCCGGAGGAGCTGTTCGTGGAGCCGGCTCCCCGCGGGGCGGCGTCCATGACGCGCGCACACGCTGAGGCCGACGAGCGTTTTCGCTTCTGCGCTGAGGCCCTTGTGTCGGCGGCCGGCCGTGGTGTGAATCGCTCGGCGCTCGTGGCCGCCATCTCGGACCTGGGCGAGTCGCTGGTGGTGGCTGGCGGAGAAGACCGCCTGCGTGTTCACGTTCACACCAACGAGCCGCAGCGCTTCCTCGAAGCGGTGGCCGCATTCGGCGTCATCGAGAGTTCCAAGGTCGACGACATGGTGCTGCAGCAGATCTCGGCACGCGAGGCCAGCATCGCGCTCGTCGCGGATAGCACGTGCGAGCTGCCCGAGCGCAGGGCGTTCGAGCTCGGCCTGGTGACCGTGCCTCTCACGATCAGTTTCGGGGAACAAAGCTACCTCGATGGCGTGGATATATCCGCCGACGGATTCGCCCGCCGTCTGCGCGAATCACCGCTGCTGCCGACCTCGTCGCAGCCCCCGGTGGGCGATTTCCGCGAGACGTATCAGCGGCTCCTCGAGTATCGCGACGGCGTTGTATCGGTGCACATCGCGGCGGCGCAGTCCGGTACGTGGCAGGCGGCCGCCGCCGCCGCCCGGGCGGTGGACCCGGTACGCGTCAGGGCAATCGACTCGCGTACCAACTCGGTGGGCACGGGGCTGCTGCTCGAGGCGCTGGGCGAGGGTATCGCGGGAGGGGCGGATCTGGATGCACTGGAGTCGCTGGCGAATACTGTACGCGACGACATCACGGTCTTCGGTACCGTCCAGACCCTCGAGTACGCGGTACGCGGCGGCCGCGTGAGCCCGCGTGCGGCCGGCGTCATCGATGCCCTTCGCCTTAAACCGCTGATCGTCTTCGACCGCATGGGCAAGCCGGGCAAGGGGGGTGTCGCGGTCGGATTTCGTCGCGCTCTGCACGCTCTCGCCTCGCGGGTGGACAAGTTCGCTGCCGGCGCGCCGGTGCGTCTGATGATCGTGCACAGCGGCGCGGGGGAGTGGCCAGACTACCTCGCCCAGGAGCTGCGTCGCCTCTTCGGCGTAGCGGAGGTGCCGATCGTGCGCGCCGGTCCCGTGCTCATGGCACACGTAGGACCGGGGTCGGTCTCGGTTGGTGTGCGGCGTCTGCGCGCGCCGTCGGCGTAGTTTCGCCGAGCATACACACCACCGCCACCACTGGCGTTGGATGCGATGTCATGGGGTAATACCTCGGTGTTTGTGTGCAGCGGACACGCGAGGACACCATGTATCACTGGACTTGGGACGGTTGGTGGGGTGGCTGGGTCATGGTCGCCGGCATGACCGTGTTCTGGCTCGCCGTGCTCGGCCTGGCAGTCTGGGTAATCCGTTCGGTCGTGATCGGCGGCTGCCGTGACGTCGGCGTGGCCGCTCCGCGTGACGCCGGCATGGCCGCTCCGCAAATCGTGCAGGCCACGACGGTCGGCGACGATGCCGTGGCGGTGGTGAAGCGTCGCTACGCCGCCGGAGAGATCGACCGGGACGAGTTCCTACAGAAGCTGCGCGACTTGGGAGCGCCGGGGCCGGAGGCATGAGCGGCCGCCGCAGGGCACGCGGTGGCCGCCGGTGGCACACCACCTGCCCTGCGGCATTGCCTGTACCGTCCGTGGCTGGGTACTACGGCCGGAGTAGCCAGTGGGCGCTAGGGTATCGACGGTTCCGGGTGCCCGCACCCGCGGGTGGTCGCGGCGACTGGCACGGTCACGTAATCTGACGCCCTGCGAAAGGAGCTCTGCGAAAGGAGGAGCATGGTTCGATCTCGGAGCCAGATGGAGATGGCTGAAGTGCGTATGGAAGGTGCCGCGGGCGTCACCAAACGAGTGCCCGTGCGGGCAGGGGATGGTTGGGACGGCTGGGCCATGCGGGTGTTCGAGCTGGCCCCCGGTGGCTACACGCCGCGCCATTCGCACGACTGGCTGCACGTGAACCTGGTGCTCGATGGGCGCGGCACACTGCTGCTGGACGGGACGGAGCACGAGTTGAGCGTGGGGGACAGCGCTGTGGTGCCGGCCGGCCGCGAGCACCAGTTCAGGGCCGGCAATGTGGGGTTCACTTTCATCTGCATCGTGCCGGAAGAGGGCGAGGGCTAGGCTCGTGTGCGACTACCTCCGGCGCGGCTCGCCTGCTCCGAGATTTTGGTGTGACGTATCGCCTGCTGATGCACGGTGGTCGGCTGTCGGCTGTACGCGGGTGCCGCAGCGCTCATGCGGCTGTGACGGCTACTAGGTTGGGTTGTTCGCGAAAGGAGAGGCGGTCCAGGATCTCGCGTGCCAGGGGGCCTGTGCGGATAGGGTAAACTGCGGCGGCCGCGACTAGTGACCACGACCGCGAACAGAGTGCCACGATGGGGGTTACATGAGCGAAGATCAGGATCGTCGGGGGCGTGCGCGAGAGCTCCAGGAGACCTGCATCAACACCGTCCGTTTTCTCGCGGTAGATGCGGTCCAACGAGCGCGTTCCGGACATCCGGGGATGCCCATGGGCGCCGCCGCCATGGCGTTCGCGTTGTGGACTCGCCATCTGAAGCACAGCCCATCGGCGCCGGGGTGGCCCGATCGCGACCGGTTCGTACTCTCCGCTGGTCACGGCAGCATGCTGCTCTACGCGCTGCTTCACCTGAGCGGCTACGGCGTGACGCTCGACGATCTGCGAGCCTTTCGCCAAATCGACAGCCGCACGGCCGGACACCCGGAGTATGGCCTGCTCCCCGGCGTAGAGATCACCACCGGGCCGCTGGGCCAGGGGCTTGGCGCGGCGGTGGGTATGGCCATCGCCGAAGCTCATCTCGCGGCGCGCTACAACAGTGATGACCTCACGGTAGTAGACCATTTCACCTACGTCATCGCTGGAGATGGCGATCTCATGGAGGGGGTGTCCTCGGAGGCGGCATCGCTGGCGGGTCATCTCGGCTTGGGAAAGCTCATCGTTCTCTACGACGACAATCGTATATCGATCGAAGGTAGCACGGAGCTCACGTTCACGGAAGACCGTGAGGCGCGCTTCGCGGCGTACGACTGGCAGGTGCAGCACGTGGCCGATGGCAACGACGTCGACGCGGTCGACCGTGCGCTGGCGGCGGCCAAGGCAGAGACGCGACGGCCGTCTCTGATCTGCGTGCGCACGCACATCGGCTTCGGCTCTCCGGCTAAGCAAGACACGGCGGCCGCGCACGGCGCGCCTCTGGGCGAAGAGGAAGTACGGGCGGCGAAAGAGGCGCTGGGGTGGCCCGTTGAGCCGGCGTTCCTGGTGCCGGACGACGTGCTGTCGTTCTTCCGCCAAGCGAGCGCCGAGGGAGCCGCCGCCGAGTTGGCCTGGCGCTCGCGTATGGCGCGGTGGCGGCGCCTGCGGCCGGACCTTGCCGCGGAGTGGGACCGCGTGGCGCGCAGAGAGCTCCCCGACGGGTGGGATCAAGCTGTGCCGTCGTACGGGCAGCAAGATGGTGGTGTCGCCACGCGAGTGGCGGCCGGGGCGGCGCTCAACGCGCTCGCTACCGCGCTGCCGGAGTTGGTCGGCGGGTCGGCCGACCTCGGCCCGTCGAACAACACGGGTATCGCCGGTGGCGGCGATCTGTCCAGTGACCATCCGGCGGGGCGCGTGCTGCACTTCGGGGTGCGCGAGCACGCCATGGCGGCCGCCTGCAACGGTATGGCGCTCCACGGCGACCTGCGCCCCTTCTGCGGGACGTTCTTGGTATTCGCCGACTATCTGCGTCCGGCGTTGCGCCTGGCCGCGCTCATGCGGCTGCCGGTGATCTACATATTCACGCACGACAGCATCGGGCTGGGTGAAGACGGCCCCACGCACCAGCCGGTGGAGCACCTCGCCATGCTGCGCGCCACCCCCGACGTGACCGTCATACGGCCTGCCGACGCCAACGAGGCCGTGGTGGCCTGGAAGATGGCGCTACGAGCCGACGGCCCCGTCTGCCTGGCGCTCAGCCGCCAGAAACTGCCGGTGATCGACCGCGCTGTCTACGCCGCCGCCGACGGACTCGAGCGCGGCGCGTACGTGTTGGCGGACACATCGGATGGAGAGGCGCCGTCGCTCATCCTGATTGCCAGTGGTAGCGAGGTTCAGTTGGCCTTATCCGCGCACCGCCGGCTGTGCGCCGAAGGACAGGCGGTGCGTGTCGTCAATATGGGGAGTTGGGAGATTTTCGAACGCCAAGAGGCGGCGTATCGCGAGCGCGTCTTGCCGGCACGGACGCCGCTGCGTCTGGCCATCGAGGCGGGCAGTACCTTTGGCTGGGAGCGTTGGGTGGGCCTGGACGGAGCGGTGATCGGCCTCGATCGATTCGGCGCCTCGGCTCCCGCCCCGCAACTGTTCGAGAAGTTCGGGATTACCGCCGAGGCGGTATATGCGCGGGCGAGAGAACTGCTCGCTAGCTTCGGCGAAGACCGTTCCATTTGAGGACGGGCGGCGGCGGGGAGGTCCACTGAAGCGAGTGGTACGAGCCCGCGGATCCAGACAACGGAGATCGGTCGCTCGGCGACCGTCGACCACGGAGGAACGAGAGGGGATGGCTGAACCGGGAAGCGGTCGCGTACGGGAGCTCTGGGCACAGGGTCAGAGCATCTGGCTCGATTACATCAGCCGCGAGATGGTGGCGGGTGGCGGTCTGCGTCGTCTGGTAGAAGAGGTCGGTGTGCGCGGCGAGACCAGCAATCCGTCCATCTTCGAGAAGGCCATCGGCGGCGGCGATGCGTACGATGCTCAGCTCCGCGACCTGGCCAGGAAGGGGCTCGACGCGGAAGCAATCTACGACCGCATCGCCGTCGCGGACGTGCAGGCGGCGTGCGACGTGTTCCGGCCGCTCTACGATTCGACGGGCGGCGCCGACGGCTACGTGAGCATCGAGGTCTCGCCGCGCGCCGCCTACGATGCGGATCTCAGCATCTCCGAGGCGCATCGTCTTTGGGAGGCGGTCGGTCGGCCGAACGTCATGATCAAGATCCCGGGCACCGCGGAGGGCATTCCGGCCGTCCGCCGCTGCCTCGCCGATGGCATCAACATCAACATCACGCTGCTGTTCTCCTTGGCCCATTACACCGCGGTGGTCGAGGCGTTCATGCAGGCGCTTGAGGATCGCGCGGCCCGGGGGCAGGGTGTGGCCGGCATCGCCTCGGTAGCCAGCTTCTTCGTCTCTCGTGTGGACACGGTGTGCGACAAGCTCATCGAGGAACGCCTCGGCGAGGTTGTCGACGCGCGACAACGGCAGCTCTTGGAGGATCTCAGGGGCCGTGTCGGCGTGGCGAACTCTCGGGTTGTCTACGAGCGGTTCAGCGCGTTGGTATCCTCGCCCAGGTGGCAGCGGCTCGCCGCCCTCGGGGCGCGCCGCCAGCGCGTCCTCTGGGCGAGCACGGGGACCAAGAACCCTTCGTATAGCGATGTGCTCTACGTGGACCAGTTGATCGGCCCCGACACGGTGAACACGGTGCCGGAGGCCACGCTGCGGGCGTTCCTCGATCACGGTCGCGTACAGCGCACCGTAGATGCCGATGTGGAGCGAGCCCACGCCGACCTGGCGGCGCTCGCGGAGGTCGGCATCGACTTGGACCGGGAGACAGAGGAGCTGCAGCGGGAAGGCGTGCGTCTGTTCACGAAGGCTCACGACGGGGCGGTGCAGTCGGTGGAGGCCAAGCGAGTAAGGTTCGCCGCGGAGCAGGAATGAGCGAGATCGTCCCCGCCTCACTGCGGGAGCGTGTCCGCGCGCGTCTGCGGGCGTTTGCGGCAGACGATGTGGCTGGCCGGCTCTGGGCTCAGGACGCCACGCTGTGGAAGAGTGATCCCGGCCATCGAGCTACCATTGAGCGCTCGCTTGGCTGGCTGGATGTAGCCGAGCAGGTTCGCGACAGTCTGCCCGAACTGCTCGGCTTCGCCGCCGAGGTATCCGCCGAAGGGTATCGCGAGGCGGTGCTGCTCGGCATGGGAGGATCCAGCCTGGCGGCCGAGGTTTTGTCGTCCGCGTTCGGCGCCGCCGCCGGGTATCTCAAACTGACGGTCCTCGACACCACGGATCCTCGTGCCGTCGCCGCCGCCGACTCGCGGCTCGATCCGCAGACCACGCTGTTCGTCGTGGCTAGCAAGTCGGGCGGGACCACGGAGACGGCGAGCCTCCACGCGTACTTCTTCGAGCGACTGCGGGCGGCGGGTGACTCCGTGCACGCGGGGCGCCACTTCATCGCTATAACGGATGAGGGGACCGTGCTGCAGCGTCAGGCTGTGGAGCAGGATTTTCGCGCCGTGTTCGTCAATCCGAGCGACATCGGCGGGCGCTACTCTGCGCTCTCGTTCTTCGGCATGGTGCCCGCTGCGCTGGGCGGCATGGACCTCGCCGAGCTGCTCGGGCGCGCGGTGGTGGCGGCGGAGGACTGCGGGCCGGCGATACCGGCTGCCGAGAACCCCGGCCTCGTCTTGGGCGCGGCCCTGGGCGAGTCGGTCCTCGCCGGTCGCGACAAGCTGACCGTGTTCGCCTCGCCCGGCATCGCCTCCTTCGGCGCGTGGGTGGAGCAGCTGGTGGCCGAGAGCACCGGCAAGGAGGGCAGCGGCATCCTGCCCGTGGACGCGGAGCCGCTGGGCTCGTCGGACGCGTACGGCGACGACCGCGTCTTCGTGTACCTCCGATTGAACGACGCGCCCGACGCGGCTCAGGACGCGCAGGTTGCGGCGCTCGAGGCGGCCGGCATACCGGTACTGCATCTGGAGATGGCCGACGCCTTCGACCTGGGCCGGCAGTTCTTCATCTGGGAGGTGGCGGTCGCTGTGGCCGGCGCCGTGCTGGGCGTCAATCCGTTCGACCAGCCGAATGTGCAGGAGAGCAAAGAGAACACGCGGCGCGTGCTGGCCGACCTGGCGGCGAGCGAGGAGGTCGCGACGCCGCGGGCGGCAGACGGTGGGCAGAGCGTGTTCGCGGTCGACGACGCGGCGCTCGTGCCGGCGCTGGCAGCTGTGGTGGCCGCCGTGTCGCCGCCCTCCTACGTGGCGTTCCAGGCGTGGGTCACTCCGTCGCCGGCGGCGTGGGCCGAGCTCACGACGCTTCGCCAGATGGTGCGCGATCGGCGGCACGTGGCCACTACGCTCGGGTATGGGCCCCGCTTCCTGCACTCGACGGGCCAGTACCACAAAGGCGGCTCCGTCGGTGGCGTGTTTCTCCAGCTCGTCGCGCGGAGTGAAGACGACCTGCCCGTGCCGGGGGTCGACTACGGCTTCCGGCGCCTGATCCACGCGCAAGCGCTCGGCGACATGCAGGCGCTCGCCGCCCGTGGTCGACGCGTGCTACGGGTAGAGCTCGGCGCCGATCCCGTAGCTGGATTGCGGCGCCTCATCCCCCTGGTACAGACCGCGCTGGGCGGATAGCGGGAGCGTGATCCCGGCCGAAAGGAGTCGCATGGACGTAGCGATGCTCGGATTGGGACGCATGGGGGCCAACATGGCCCGGCGGCTTTTGCGCGGCGGCCATCGCGTGGTGCTCTGGAATCGCACGTACGAGCGCGCCGTCGAGCTCGCGCGCGAATCGGCCGGCGCGCCGGGCGCGGACGGCGGCCGCGCCGAGGCGGTGCGAGAGCTGGCGGACGTGCCGCGCGCGCTGCCGGCACCGCGCTCGGTGTGGCTCATGCTCCCGCATGGTGCCCCCACCGACGCCGCCATCGATACCCTCGTCCCGCACCTCGAGGCGGGCGATGTGGTCATCGATGGCGGCAACAGCTTCTACAAAGACGATATCGCGCGCGCCGAGCGGCTGGCACAGTACGGCATCCGGTATCTGGACGTGGGCACCAGCGGCGGCGTCTGGGGTCTGGAACAGGGCTACTGCCTGATGGTGGGCGGGGAGCGCGTAGCGTTCGAACAGGCAGAAGCACTGCTGCGCACGCTGGCGCCCGCAGGCGGCTACGTGCACGCGGGCGGATCGGGTGCGGGCCACTTCGTGAAGATGGTCCACAACGGCATCGAGTACGGGCTGATGCAGGCGTATGCGGAGGGCTTCGAGATCCTGCGGGCCGCGCCGTGGCCCCTCGATCTGGCGGCCATCGCCGCCGTGTGGAACCAGGGCAGCGTCGTACGCTCCTGGTTGCTCGAGCTGGTCGCAGACGCGTTTCGCAAAGACGCGGATCTCGCCGGCATAGAGGGGTATGTGGAAGACACGGGCGAGGGTCGCTGGACCGTGTCCCAGGCGATCGAAGCGGCTGTGCCGGCGCCGGTGATCGCGTTATCGCTGTTCGCCCGCTTTCGCTCGCGGCAGCCCGACTCGTTTGGCGCCCGGGTGCTGGCCGCCCTGCGCAACGAGTTCGGCGGTCACGCGGTGCGTGTCAGAGAGGGTGGCCCGGATGGCGCGTCCTGACGGATACGCTCCAGTAGCCCCGTGCACCCTGGTGATCTTCGGGGTGACGGGCGACCTGACACACCGCAAACTCATGCCGGCGCTGTACGACCTCTCGTGCCACGGCGTGCTCCCGTCGCGGTTCGGCCTGGTGGGTGTCGGCCGGCGGGAGCTGAGCGACCAGGACTTGGCGGCGCTGCTGCAGAAAGCCGTCGATGATCACTACGGGAGCGACCTCGTGGACGGCGCGGTCTGCGGCCGGGTGCTCCAGGCGCCCCGGTACGTGCAGGGGGAGTTCGACGACCCGCGTACCTACGATCGCCTGGTGCACACGCTGCGAGAGGTCGAGGGCCAGCGTGCCGAGCCGGGCAACCGCATCTTCTACTTGGCCACGCCGCCGAGTGCGTTCGCCGCCATCATTCAGGGCCTGGGAGATGCGGGGCTCGGCTCGCGCGCGCGCGCGAGCCGAGCGGCGGTGAGGCCGCCGACGTGCTCGCTACCGGCTCCACGGAGGGCGAGCACGGCTGGTCGCGCATCGTCGTCGAGAAGCCCTTCGGCAGCGACCTCGGCAGCGGAAGGGCGCTCAATCGCGTGGTGAACAGCGTCTTTCACGAGGAGCAGGTCTACCGCATCGATCACTACCTGGCGAAGGAGACCGTGCAGAACATCCTCATGTTCCGCTTCGCCAACATGATCTTCGAGCCGCTGTGGAACCGGCGATACGTGGACCATGTCCAGATCACCGCCGCGGAGAAGCTTGGGGTGGAGCATCGCGGCGCCTACTATGAAGAGGCTGGAGCGCTGCGGGACATGATCCAGAATCACCTCATGCAGCTCTTCACTCTGACGGCCATGGAGCCGCCGGTAGCGTTCAGTGCCGACGCGGTGCGCGACGAGAAGGTGAAGGTGTTGCGTGCCGTGCGCCCTATCGCCGTCGATCAGGTGAGCCGACTCGCCGTGCGCGGCCAGTACGCCCCCGGTATCATCGACGGGCAGTCCGTGAAGGGCTATCGGGACGAGGCGCGGGTCGCGCCGGGCACCCGTGTGGAGACCTACGCCGCCGTCAAGCTCTTCATTGACAACTGGCGCTGGGAGGGTGTCCCGTTCTACCTGCGTACGGGCAAGCGCCTGCCGCGCGACGTCACGGAGGTGGCCATTCACTTCAAGCGGCCTCCGTTCCTCCTGTTCCGCAAGGCCGAGATGCCGCTGGAGTCCGTGCAGCCGAACCTCCTCGTGCTGCGCATCCAGCCGGACGAGGGGATGAGCCTGCGGGTACAGAGCAAGGCGCCCGGCGAGGAGATCGGCCTCGAGCCGGTGGTGCTCGACTTCAGCTGGGGTTCCACGCTCGACGAGCTGCCGTTCAGCGCCTACGAGACGCTTCTCCTGGACGTGCTCACCGGCGACGCGACCTTGTTCAACAGAGACGACGAGACGGAGGAGTCGTGGCGCATCATCGAGCCGATCCTGGGGGCCTGGGGAAACGACCGTCGTGAGGTGGAAACCTACGTCGCCGGCAGCTGGGGCCCCGAGGCGGCGGTGGTGATGCTCGCCACCGACGGCAGGGAGTGGCGACGTCCATAGGGCGTCGCGAGGGTATGGCGGGTGCTCCGACGCTGGAGGTGCTTCCCGATGCCGCGGCGGTGGCGCGCCGCGCCGCCGAGTTGTTCCTGCGGGACGCGCGCGACGCTGTGGGCGCGCGCGGTCCTTCGCCGTAACGCTCAGCGGCGGCTCCACGCCGCGCGCGCTGTACCTGCTGCTGGCGGATGAGCCGTACGTATCCTCGGTGCCGTGGTCCCGAGTCCGCGTTTTCTGGGGGGACGAGCGCTGCGTGGCCCCCGGCGACGCGGCCAGCAACTATCGATTAGCTCAGGAGACCTTTCTGAACACCGTTCCCCTCCCACCCACCCGCGTCCATCGCCTGCGCGGAGAGGCGGCGGATCCCGAGCAGGCTGCCCGGGAGTACGAGGCACTGCTCCGCGCTCAGGCGAGAGAGGCCGGCACGGTGCCCGGCGGTGTGCCGCGGATGGATCTCATCTTGCTCGGCATGGGCGCCGATGGGCACACCGCCTCGCTGTTCCCGTACCGACAGACGTTGCGTGAGACCCGCCGCCTCGTAGTGGTCGACGATATCCCTGGTGTGGGACGGCGACTCACGGTGACCCTACCGCTGCTGAAGAGCGCCCGGCACATCGTGTTCGCGGCCGTGGGGCAGGAGAAGGCGGCGGCGGTGGCCGAGGTGCTCCAGGGGCCGTGGGATCCGCGGCGGCTGCCAGCTCAGGGAGTAGTACCTCGCTTCGGCCGCCTCACGTGGCTCATCGATCGCGCGGCGGCGGAGTGTCTGCAACCCCGCGTTTGAGTTACGGGTCAGAGTTCCGCGCCGCTGTGACGAACGGTGCGAGGGCGGGAGCGAGGTGACGTTCCCATGTCAGGCGCCCGGGATCCAGAAGGTGCGAGAGGTCGGCGAAGTGCTCGTTCGGGATGTTTACTTCGAGGTTCAGGTCAAGATAGGTAGTGTGGCACTGACGGGCGGTGGCGGCCACAAAAGGCGCGTAGGTCTCACTGTCGATCGACCACGTATCGCCGAGCATCTCTTTGTTCCGCGGCACCTCGAAAAAGACAACCTGGAAGCCGCGGGCGCGGGCGGTTTCGGCAATCGCCCGGAGGAGATCCAGGTTGTAGCGCATCACGGCGTCTGGCTGCGGTGCTCGGTTGAGCGCGGCCTTTCGCACTGTGGCCACGTTCTGGGCCTTGCGTGCGTCGGAGAGCTGATTGGTACGGTCAAATAGGTGGAACTGGTAGTCGATCTTCCTCAGGCGAAGGCGGAGGAGGCTCTTGTGCCGGTAGCGCAACCAAGTTGACATGTAGTTGGCAATACCCGGGATGAGGGTGCGATCCCGTGGGCCAATCCCGTCGGTACGCGCGGCGAAGGATCGTAAGCTGGGGCTTGCGAGCAGGAACTCGATACCCTGGAGCTGCCGCGCGGACAGCTGCGGCGAGATGCGGAAACGGTAGCGGTTGAGGCCTACGGTCACCACAGCGGGACCCGGAGGCAGGTTGTCGACGATCGCCAGTGTTTCAGCCAGCGTCTGCTGTTTGGAGCCCATGATGTGCACTTCAGTAGGAATACCGGTGGTCGCCGACAGTGCGTCTGCCAATGTCTCGCCACTGCGGATGGACTCTCGTGTGGCCGAGCCGCCGATGTAGTACACGGGGAGGCGCTGCGGAGGGTGCGCACGCAGCTGTGCGATGAGGTACGCGATGTGCGTGTAGTCGTCTTTCGGCGAGCGCAGCAAGTGCCGTTCATCGATCGCGCGGTATGTACCACGCACGACGAGTCCTTGAACGACGAACAGCAGGACTGCGGCCAGTGCGGCGGCTGCCAGGAGCACCAGAGGGTTCGTGCAGCGCAGGCCGCGCAGAAACTGGGCGCGTCTGCCGAGCGCCATGCCACCTGCCGATGGGGGCGACGCCGGCTGCGATATTATGGTGTCCTCCACGGTCTTCGGCATTAGAACATCCGCTGTCCGAGCCAGATGAAGGGGCCGACGACGGCCCATACGAAAACCCGAAGCGCCTCCGGGAACCTTTGGGTGGCCACGAAGGAGTAGCCCAGGGCGACGAAGAGGAAGGTGACGACATAGCCCGATGGTCTCAGGAGGCGAGCCCACAGCGGTCGTCCCGTTGCCCTCCAGGCTCTAGTCCGTTTCCGCTTCTGCTTCATCCACCACGAGACCACCACGAGGCCGGTGCCGTGGTAGAGGCCCCATGCTGTCCAATTGAGGTTTACGTAGTGCCACAGACCCATGACCAGCATGGTCGCGTAGAGACCGAGCCACGGTTTGCGCGTGAGGCCGAAGATGGGGAAGTACACGTTGTTGCGGCACCAGCTGCTGAGCGAAATATGCCAGCAGCGCCAGAACTCCGCCAGATTGGGCCTCCAGAGCGGGCGGTCAAAGTTCTCCATGATGCGGAAGCCGAAGAGGCTCGAGAAACCGATGGCGAGATCGGTGTACGCGGACAGATCCGCGTAGGCGCGCAGGAAGGCGACGACTACGAAGGCGGGGCCCCACGCGGGATGAACGAGAGCTTCGCCAAGATCGGCGGCGTGAACGTCTCGCAAGAGGTCGGAGAACAAGATGGCGATGAGGAAGTCGACGATCACCGTCTTCTTGAAATAGCCCAGCACGATTCGCCGCAGGCCGCCGTAGAGGAGCTGCTTGTCGAAGTGCGAGGAGCGTTTCTCGTAGAAACCCTGGTACGTCTCGAGCGGCCCGGCCGGGAAGATGGGCAGGAAGAACATGAATGCGCCGAGGCGTACCAGCGAGCGGTCTCTCAGCGTTCCCCGTGCGTGGTCGAACACGTACTGCAAGAGGCGGAATGCGAAGTAGCTCAGCCCGAGGGGCATGATCAGTCGGCTGAGCACCCAGTCGTCGGGCGACCAAATGGCGGCGGCGATGTCGCGGCCGTACTTTCCGATGGCCAGGATGAGGATGGCCGCCGAAATGGCGATCACGAGTGCGGTATCGATCGTAAGGCGCCGCTTGTCCATGCAGTTGACCAGAGCCCATGACCCGGCGACGACCCCTGGGGCCACCATAGCGAAGACAGGGTGAATCGTCATCAGGACGCCCACGGAGCCGAGGAGCAGGAAGAGCAGGCGATGTTGGTCCTTTTTGAGGACGAGCCAGTAGAAGGGCACGGAGAACGCGGCCGCGGGCAGAAGATAGATGGAGAAGTAGATGCTCATGAGCGCGTCAGCGTCAGCCCGTTGCGGTGAGAAGCCGACCGTTCCAGTCAGATTGGCTCAATCGCGGGGACCCTCGAGGAGCGCCAAGAGCTCTTGCCTGATCACCTTTCCCGAGCCGGTACGAGGGATTGATATCACCGGAATAATGCGGCTGGGCAAGGAGGAGGCGGGCAGGTGTTCGCGGAGCGCACGGAGGAGCTTGCCGCTGCGTGGCGCGTAGCCCTCGCGCGGGACGATGAAAGCGATCGGGGTGTGGCCGAGGAACGGATCCTCGATGGCCAGCACAGCGCAGTCGAGGATATCGTCGAGAGTCCCCATGGCCTGCTGGATCTGGACGGTAGAGACCTTCTCTCCACCGCGTTTGAACACATCGTCTTTGCGACCCTCGACCCAGACGAAGCCGTCGGCGTCCACGTGGCCGTAGTCTCCTGTGCGAAAGCCGTGTGGGCCAAGGGCGGCGGCGGTAGCCGCCGCGTCGTCCAAGTACTCGGTCATCACGAGCGGCCCCTGTACGTAGAGCTCTCCTACCTGCCCCGGATGCAGGGCCTCTCCTGTGCTGTTACGGGCCACGACCCGCATATCCGGCAGTGGCCGGCCAACCGAGCCAGGCCGACGGTCACTCTGCTCTGGCGAGAGTACACAGAGTCGTCCGGAGACCTCGGTGAGCCCGTACATGTTGAACAGGGCGACGTCGGGCAGATGAGTATGTGTTTTGGCGAGCGTGTTCATCGGCAGGTGGTCGCCGGAGCTCACCCAGAACCGCAGGCCTGGGGTGCGCACGGGTGTGAGCAGGGGGTCGACCACGCGGATCAGGTGTGCCGGTGCACCGCCAAAACCCGTGCACCTTTGGGCGAGTAACCGGTCCAGTAGGGCCTCGCCGAAGAAGAACCCCGTCTCGCCTACGGTGCTGGCTCCGGCGGCCATCATGGTGAGGAAGTGGCAGATGCCGCTGGTGTAGTAGGCGGGCGTGTTGATGAACAGGCGGTCGTCTGTACGCAACTTCAGTGCGGCCGCCACACGGCGAGCGTTCCCAGTGATGGCGGACAAACGCTGGCAGACTCCCTTCGGCATGCCAGTGGTGCCGGAGGTGAAGAGAATCATGGCCACGTCGCCGCCACTCACTGGAGTGAACTCAGGTGGCGACGTTCGGGGGGCCGCGGTTGTGATGACGGCGGCCGGCGTGTCGGTTACCGGCGGTGCGATGTACGGGTCATGGAGGAGCAGGCGTGGCTGCGAACGCTCGATCAGCGAGCGGGAAGAGACGGCCGGGAGAGCGGTGTTGATGGGGACAGCGACGCCTCCCGCCAGCCATACTCCCAGCATGGCGATGAAGAAGGAGTCGTATGCGTCCGCGTACAGCGCTACTCGGTGCCCCGCCTGCACTCCGTGCTCCCGTAGCAGCGTGACGATGCCGCTCGTGTGTGCGAGGAAATCGCCATAGCTGTAGGCGCGCTCCGCAGTGACAAGCAACTCGACCGTCGGGCGGTGGTGGGCGGTGTTCACGAACAGGCTCAGCAGGGGATCGAGCGACCGCTGTGGATGATCTTGGGCTCCGCTAGAACCCCACATAGCGGAACTCCGTGAGACCTAGGCCGCCGAGGGCGACGAGCACCAACGCCATGAACACGAGGGTCCAAAGGAGGCACTGAACAGTCAAGCCGGCCACGTACCACGGCGTCGGATGTTGGCGGCGGCTCTTCCCGGCGCGCGCCGGGGTGAGGCTTATCCACCTGTCACGGGGTTGCATTCCTCTTCCTCTCCAGGAAGGCCACGATGAGACTGACGCTGTCGAGGTTCTCGTACGAGATGTCCATGGGGCCAATGCGTACCGCGAACCGTTGTTCGAGGAAGAGGATCAAGCTCGTGAGGCTGAGGGAATCCAGGAGCTTGGTGCGAAACAGCGACGTGTCTGCCTCGACGCGTTCGCCGTTGAGAAGCTCATCGCAGATGTACTCGGTGATGATGGCGGCATCCGACATGGTGCTCTGTCCTCCTGGATTGCCCGCTTGACGCCTCCACTCTCTTGCGTTGGAGGTCCGCGTTAGGGCCGGGTCCCTGATGTGTAGTCGAACGTCATGGGGCTGTGGAAATGCAGTGTTTGTATGCCGGTCTGCACGAGCTTGGCGACTGTGAACACCCGCTGCGCGACCTGAAACCCCTGTTCGAGGCCCCACTCGTCGGTCAGGATGTGGTTTCGAGCGCTAGCCCAACCCATGGCACCGTACTGGCATGTTTGATCGCCGTTGCCGACGACCAAGCACCCGTTGCGTATCAGCGGCAGCCACGTGGAGAGAATGGTTGTTTCGGCGCCGCCCGAGCGACGCGCGGCGATGGCCATAACGCCAGCTACGCGGTTGGCGAGGCGAAAGTCCTGGTGGCGGAGCACCCGGGTGCGCATGATGAACTTCGAGAAGAGATCTGAGGGCAAACCGAAGTAAACTGGAGTAGCGACGATGAAGCCGTGAGCAGCGACCATCTTGTCGAGGACTCCCTGCACATCGTCGTCCTCGGCCCTTATGCACGGGATGTGGCGACCGTCTCCCTTACTCTTGCCGCATACGTCGCAGTCGTCGCAGGGCTCAACGTGCAGCTCACGCACGTCTATCGTCTCGCATTCCACTTCGCCAGGGTAGGTTGCAAGGAGGCGGTCAAAGGAGGTGCGCAAGAGCGCGGAGCTGTTGCTGTTCTTGCGAGGGCTAAAGCTCAAGCCGAGCAGCCTCATGACCATGGTCCCTCTCCTTCTGGCGTACGGCTGACGGGGTGCTGTGGCGCTCATGAGCCCCGTACTCACGCACAGCAGTGGCTGTGGGTGCCCCTGCGAACGATTGTGCAGCGGAAGTATGACCGCATAAAACAACAGAGGCCCCGTAGCCTCGGCTCATAGGATAGCATAGCGTCAGTAGCCGCCGACCCTGGCTAGATCACCAACCGTCGCATTCGGTGATCGCCGGATAAGCCAGCGGATAGGCGGCACCTTCGCGTCTCCCAGCGGCTTCGCGCGCTGGCCCCTGGTCGTTGCCTCGTGCTGCGTCGGTGAACTTTTGGCCTGCTCAGCGTGTTTTCTTCGCGGGCAAAGGTGGTACACTGCTCAGGCAAGCCAGGTGGTCGCGGCACCCTGGCGTGCCCCTCGTACCACCGTGGGGCAGGCGGGGTGTCGAGGAAAGTCCGGACACCGCAGAGCAGGGCGCTGGATAGCATCCAGCCGGGGAAACCCGAGGGAAAGCGCAACAGAGAGCAGACCGCCAGCGGCCATCGGCGAGCTCGTACGAGGCCCGAGGATGGTGCGGGCAAGGGTGAAACGGTGGGGTAAGAGCCCACCAGCGGCCCTGGCGACAGGCCGGCTCGGCAAGCCCCGCCCGGTGCAATACCAAATAGCGGAGCGTTCGAGGGTTGCTCGCCCGATGCTCCCGGGTATCGGTCGCATGAGCCGCGCGGTAACGCGCGGCCGAGATGGATGACCACCCGCGACAGGATCCGGCTTACAGGCTTGCTAAAGGGGAGGCCCGCGACTCGGGAAGAGTCGCGGGGGGCCTCCCCCATTGTTCTCCCGCGGCGCGATGCACCCGGCGTCGTCGCGAGCGACGCGATGGAGTGCCGGGCGGGGTAAGCTACTCGCATGCGCAACGCATCGGGCACCACGCAGAGCACCAACGACCGCGAGGTTCGCGACCTGATCGATCGATTCGAGTTACTGCCTCATCCCGAGGGCGGGTACTATCGCGAGACGTACCGCGCCGCGTCGCACGTGTGTACGTCCAGGGGCACACGCTCCTCGGCCACGGCCATCTTATTCCTGGTGACGGTGGAGCGACCAAGCCTGTTTCACCGGCTGCTGTCGGATGAGCTGTGGCTGCACCACGGCGGCGCGCCGCTCGAGCTGCTGTTGCTGTCCGGCGGTACCGGAGCGCGCCGCCTCCTCCTCGATAGGGTCCAGAGCGGTGCCGGTGGCGAGCAAGCCGTGCCACAAGCGTGTGTGCCGGCGGGGGTATGGCAGGCAGCTCGTGTGAGACCCGGGGGATGCTCGTGGGCGCTCGTCTCCTGCTTGGTGACGCCGGGTTTCGAGTTCGCCGACTTCCGGGTCGCGGGGCGCACGGAGCTTCTGAAGAGCTGCCCCGACGAGGGGGAGCTGATCGCGGCCCTCACCGCACCGTAGCGGCGTATGCGCGGTGAGGGCTCGGCCTGTCGAAGCTCTATGGTTGAAGGTCGCGATGGCTGCGCATATCCTTCGGAACACCTCTTTGGTAACTGGAAGGAGCCTGCATGGCTCGGCCGCTGACAGCGCAAGAGAGGCTGCGGTACCCCTGGGCGAGTTGCATCAACGACTACGTCCCGGTGGGTCGCCTGCGGAAGGTGGGGCTGGCTGCGGGTGTCGGCGGGCTGTTCATGTTCTCGGTCGGCATCCTCGGCATCTACATCTTCACCTCTCACCTGAACACCGAGAACGGCCTGCCCGCCGGACCGGTTGAATGGGTCGTTTACGTGCTCGGCTGGCTCGGTATGGCGGCGGGATTTGTGCTAGGGGGTATCGGCGCTTTCACGGCTGTTCGCCGTGCGGCTCGCGCGGCTTTGATGTGGTCGGTGGCGGCCATGGCGCCGACCGTGCTGTGGCTGCTCGTGTGGGTTGTGACGCACTGATGCAGCCACCGGAGGCGGGCTGGCGTGCGCCGTTCGCTCACACCCCTGAGGTTGCCGTCTGGCGCGATCGGTAAGCTAGCCCCATGGGGTATCTCTACACCGGTGATCTGGGAACACTGGAGGCCGCGCTCACCGCGGAGGTCCAGGCAGTCCGCGAGCGGGATGCGCTCGCTCCGGTCACTCTGATCGTCGGTTCCGCCGCGCTGGCCACGTACCTCTCCTGGTTGCTCGCCGAGCGGCTCGGTGGCCACGCGAACGTGCGCGCGATTACCATCTATCGGTTTGCTCTCGACCTCGCACAGCGCAGCGGGCTGCGTGCCGATCACGTGCTCACAGACGAGGCTCGCCTGCGTCTCGGCGAGCGGGTTGTCGCCAGTGTGACCGCGTCGCCGGAGAGCTCGTTCGGGTCGCTGCGAGGTATGCCGGGTCTGGTGCCCGCGTTTCTGCGCAGCATCGAGGACCTTCGTGAGGCGCGAGTGCCGGCCGACAGGCCGTGGGACGGCTGTGGCGAACGGGTGGCCGATGTGCGCCGCGCTCTCATCGCTTACGAGGCGGCGCTGCACGAGGCCGATGCGGCCGATCGCGCGGGGGTGTACGCGCGCGCAGCGCGGGCGCTGCGCGCGCGTACACCCCACGGGAGCATCTCCGAGCGCGGCACCCTCGTGGAGAACGATGGCGACGTTCTCGCACTCCCCGCCGTAGCGTTCGTTTACGGCCTGTACGATCTGCCGGAATGCCAGCGCGAGCTGCTGGCCGTCCTGGCCGGCGTGTGTGAGACGACGGTCTTCCTGCCTTCCCCGCAGGACGGGCAGGGCTACACGGCCTCGGGGTGGCGCTTCTTCGCTGAGCTCGGCCTGCGGGCGAATGCTCTGCCGGCGACGGCGTTGGCGGCGGCGGAGCTCGTGTCTGTGGGCGACGACGAAGACGAGCTGATCGAGGTGGCGCGCGCGCTGCGCCGGTCGGCTGGCGAGGGCCGGCGCTTTCACGAGATCGCCGTGGTGGCGCCGAGCGAGCAGCGCGCGGACCACCTCGCGCGCGGCCTCCGGACGCTGGGGTTTCCCGTGGCACGCCGGCTGCCCCCGTCGAGCGGTGGCTGCGTGTCGCTGGGGAGCCTGCTGGAGGCGGCCTTTCCCGCCGCCGGGGAGGCGTGGCAGCGAGCGGCGCTCCTCGCGTACGCGCAAGGCATGGCCGCGGCGGGGTGCTTCGCGGCGACGAGGTCGCCAGGTGGGCAGAGGAGTCACGTCAGGCCGGGGTAGTGGCTGGCGATGACTGGCGGCGGCTGCGGCGCCAGCGGGCGGCCGTGGACGGGCTCAGTGTCTTCGTGGGCCGGGTGCAGCAGGCGGTGGCTGGCCTTCCCGCCGTGGCGCCGTGGGATCAGATGGCCGCCGCCTTCGTCCGCCTCGCTCACGAAGTGTGCGCGGCGTCGCCCGACGATCCCGCCGTGCTCGCGATCACGGAGCTGCGTCGCTGCGCGACGGTCGAGGAGGCTGTCTCGGTGGCGGAGGCCGCTCGCGTAATCGGGGAGCGACTCCGCGGAGTGCGCGAGCCTTGCGGCGCGGTCGCGCGGCACGGCGTGGCCGTGCTGACGCCACACGAGCTCCGCGGGCTGCGCTTCGCCGAGGTGCACTTCACCGGGCTGTGCTCCGGTGGCTTTCCTCCCTCGCGCGGCGGCGATCCTCTCCTCTGTGATCGGGAGAGGGAGCGCCTGGCGCGCCTCTTCGCGGTGCATCTAGCGGAGCCGGGCGGAGGAGAGTCCGAGGCGGATACGCTGTTCGCGCTGGCTCGCCAGGCTGCCCTGCGCTCCTTCGTCGGCTACGTGCCTCGTCGGGACGCCGCCGGCGCGGAGCGCCAGCCCGCGCGCGCGGCGGTCGAGCTCGCAGAGGAGCTTACCGGCCGAACCGTCGCGGCCGAGGACTTCGTCTGCCCGCCGCCCGCCGCCGCGGGTTTGCGGCGGGCGGCCTCGGGCCCTCAGCCGCTCGCGGGCGGCGCGGTCGACGTCGTCGGCGCGTCCGCCGACCTGCGCGACCTAGATGTGGCCCTGCTGCTGGCGCTCTCGCAGAGCGCGCGCCGCCGCGGCGCGGCTACGGCTCCGCGGCGGTATCTGGAGCGCGTGTGCGGCGCGCCCACCGCGCGGCGGCTCCTCGGCCGACGGTTGAGCGGCGTGTTCGCCGGAGCGCTGTCGTGGGACGGCGTGTTCTACTCCCACCGTGCTCGCCAGAAGCTCGCGGCCACGGCGCGGCCGGCAACCCCACAGGCGCCCACGGCGCTCCAGCAGTATCTGGAGTGCCCGTTCGCGTACTACGTGCTCTACGTGCTGATGATCGAGCCGCTCGAGCCCGCCGACCCGCTGGTGGAGACCGATCGACGCGAGGTGGGGAGGATCGTCCATCGCGTGCTCCAGCGGGTGTTCTCGCGGGTGCGCGACGGAGCTGGGCGAGAGGAGGCGGTGAGCATGGTACCGGCTCTGGTCGCCGAGGAGTGTCGCGTGGCGGAAGAGCGCGGCGCTCTGGGTATGCCGCTGGTGTGGCGCATCGAACAAGCGCGGATGGCCGAGGATCTCTCGCTCGCGGTCGCGCAGGATCCCGTGTGGGCGGAGCCGGAAGGGCCGCAGCCGTGGCTGCTGGAGAGCGTGTTCGGCGAGCAGGCCCCCGCGGTTTCGCTGGAGCTTCCGGATGGCCGCACGGTGTCGTTCCGCGGCCGCATCGATCGGGTGGACCGCGGCGCCGACGGTCGCCGGCTGCGCGTGCTCGACTACAAGACGGGGAGGGGGAGAGGCGAGCAGGAGCAGGTGGAGGCGGGGCGCAACGTACAGCTCCCCGTCTACCGGTTGGCGGTGCGTGCGCGGGCGGAAGGGCGGCAGGCCGCCGACGTCTCGTGCGCCTTCCGCATGGTCACGCGGCGGCGGGAGCTCGCGGAGGTCGTGCTGCCGGCAGATGAGGCCATGGTGCTCGAGCAGCTCGCCGACACGGTAGACGGCATCCTGCGCCTTGTGGAGGCGGGCGTGTTTCCACGGCTCGCCTGGAACGAGCGGTCGTGCGACTGGTGCCCTGTGGCGTATGCCTGCGACGAGCTGAAGCTCACGCAGAGGCGCAAGCGCGCCCACCCGGCGTTCGGCCGCCTGGCGGCGCTGCGGCGGCCATGGTCTGCGTCCGCGGCGGAGTCGTCGTCAACGGCGAGGCAAGCAGAGGGGGCCACGGATGCGTGAGCCCTGCGACCAGGCCGCTCGCACGCGCGCGCTGAGCGATCTGCAGACCACCTTCCTGGTGGAAGCCGGGGCCGGTACGGGCAAGACGAGGCTCCTGGTGGAGCGGTTCGTATCGTGTCTTCTGGCCTGCGGGTCCGTGCGCCGCGTGGTAGCCATCACCTTCACGGATAAGGCGGCCGGCGAGCTCCGCCTGCGCGTGCGAGCCAGGCTCCGCTCGCTGGTCGAGCGCTCAGAGCCGCGGTCGGAGCGCTGGTGTGTTCTGCGCGAGGCGCTCCGCGACATCGATCAAGCGCCTATCTCGACTATCCACGCCTTCGCGGCGCGCCTCCTGCGGGAGTCGCCTCTGGAGGCGGGCGTGGACCCCGCGTTCAAGCAGCTCGACGCACTCGGCGGACGATTGCTGTTCGACCGGCTGTGGGACGAGTGGCTGGCGCTGGTGCTCCAACCTGAGGCGGAGGGGCACGCGGCAGCAGGAGATGGGGCGCTGGCCACCAGCCGGGAGGCTGTGAGTACGCTGCTGGAGGCGGGAATGGCCGTCGGCGTCCTGTACGCCGCGGCCCGGCGCCTGTTCAGCGACCGGTTCGACTTGCGAGCTGGCGATCCCCCGGGAGGGGCGAGTGGCCTAGCCGGAGCGCGGCAAAGCCTCCTCGCCTCCGCCGATGAGCTCGTGCTGGCGTTGGAAGAGCAGACGGCATTCGCCTGTGCGATGTGCGGCGATCACGAGGACAAGGGCTTTCTGGCGGCGCTCGACTGTGGCGCGCAGGCCGACAGGGTGCGCGGGGCGCGGCAGGGCAGTATCCATCGGCTGGTGGCCGCCGTGGCATCCCTGCCCGTGGTCTCTCCGAAGGCCGGAGTGGCCAAGAACTGGGGTGGCAAAGAGGGGAAGGATGCTTTCCAGGAGCGCTGTGCCGCCGTGCGGGCGCTGAGGGAAAGCATCCTCGAGGAGTACGGTGCCGCGCTGGCCGAAGACATCCTACGTACAGCGCGTACCTTCGGAGAGTGGGCGGCTCGCGCGCAGCTCCAGCGTGGCTATCTGGACTTCGCCGATCTCCTCGGCCGGCTGCGCGATGCCGTGCGGGCCCATCGAGGTCTGCGGGAACGCTGGCAGCAGGCGTTCGACTACATCCTCATCGATGAGTTCCAGGACACCGATCCGCTGCAGGCCGAGATCGTCTTGCTGCTGGCGGAAGACGGCGCGCGCGCGGCGGACTGGCGCGAGGTAGCCCTCAAACCGGGCAAGCTCTTCGTGGTCGGCGACCCCAAGCAATCCATCTACCGCTTTCGCCGCGCCGACATCGGCATGTACGACGACGTGAAAGACCTCATCCTGCGCAACGGCGGCGAGCTCCTCTCGATCAGCCAGAACTTCCGTACCGTACCGTCCGTTGTTACGTGGGTGAACCAGGTGTTCGAGACGGTCATTGGCGAGGACGCGGCACCGCGCCGCCAGCCGGAGTACGTGCCGCTGGCGGCGTTTCGGCCGGAGCCGGAAAGCCTCGCCGCCGCGCCGGGAGATGCGGCGCCTCGCGTGGCCGTGGTCTGCGGCCCTTCCGTCGAACCGCGGGCGGAGGAGCTGCGCCGCGCCGAAGCCGAGGCTCTGGCGCGGCTGCTGATTCAGGGCATCCGGGAGCAGGGGTGGTCCGTCCGTGAGCGCGAGTCCGATGCGCCGCAGGGTAGCGGCGAGCAGTGGCGGCCGGCGCGATGGGGCGATGTGGCCGTGCTCATCCGGGCGGCCATCGATCTCAGCGCGCTGGAACAGGCGCTGCGCGAAGCGGGCATCCCGTACCGAATCGAGGCGGGCAAGATGTTCTACCGCCGGCGTGAGGTACGCGACACCCTCTTGGGCCTCAGGGCCGTGGCCGATAGTGCCGATCCGCTGGCCGTGTACGGGGCGCTGCACTCCACGCTGTTCGGCTTCGCGGACCAGCGTCTCTACCTGTTCCACGTCGCCGGAGGGCGGTTCGACTACTTCGCGGAACAGCCGTCGGGTGCCGACGCGGAGATCTGCGCGGCTCTCGCCACCCTGCGCGCCGTGCACGAGAGCGCGCACGGCCGTCCGATCGACGTGATCCTGGACGATCTGCTGCGGCGGACGTGGGCCTTCGAGGCGGCGGCGGCGTGGGGGGACCGCGCCGGCCAGGCGCTGGCCAACCTCCGCAAGTTGCGGCAGGTGGCACGCGCGTTCTCGACCGAGGAGGGGGTCACCTTGTCGACGTTCGTGAAGTGGGCGCAGGAGCAGGGGACGGCCGCCGCGGAGATCGAGTCGACCGTGGACGACGGGGGGGACGAGGTCCGCGTGCTCACCGTGCACGGCGCCAAGGGGCTCGAGTTCCCCATCGTGGTGATCGCCGACGCCTGGTCGCGTGCCGGCGGTGGCCGAGACGAGACGCGCGTGCTGTTCGACCGGCGTCGCGGGCGCTGTGAACTCTCCTTCAGCCTCGCGCGAGCCGCTTCGCCAGATGAGCGGGCGGCGGGCAAGCTGCCGGCCGCGAGCTCGGCGTACGCCGACGGCCGCGGAGGCCGAGAAGGCCATGGAGGCCAGCGAGCGGCGCCGGCTGCTCTACGTGGCGGCGACGCGGCCATGGATCTGCTGGTGATCATGCTTCCGGGCTGGCCGAGGAACGGCAGCGGCTCGCTGCTCGAGCCGCTGCGGAGCTGGCTGCCGGACCCGGGGGCGTGACCGTCGGCATGCAGGATGGCGCCGTGATCCTGCCGGCGGGAGAGGCCGCGCCGCGCGCCGAGTCGGGAGAGCCGGGCGAGGAACGGCGCGCCTGCGCTGCGCGAAGCCTGGGGCCGGCGGCTAAAGGAAGTCGCGAGCGCGGCCGCTCGTCCGCGGGCGGCGGTCTCGCCGGTTCTCCATGGAGGACCTCGACCTCGGCGAGGCCGAGGCGCCGAGCGGCCACGAGCGCGCCTCGCTGGCCGCGGCGCGGCGCGCGACGCTCGCTGCCGGCGCGACGGTGCATCGCATCATGGAGATCGTATCGCTTGGAGTGCCGGATGCTGTCCGTGTGCCGGCGGAGATCGCCGAGCAGATGGAGGCGCTGGCCGTGGCGGCCGCCGAGGACCTCGCGCGGTGAGGGAGTACAGGCGCGCGCATGGGTGGAGCGGCTCGTGGGCATGGCGCAGGGCTGCTGGCTCAGCGCGCCGGTCCGCCATGCCGCTGCCTCGCCGCGCATGTTCCGCGAGGTGCCGCTCTGCGCGCGGATCGACGACGGCCCGGCGAGCGAGCCCCTGGTGCTCCAGGGTTTCTGCGACCTCTACGAAGCACCGGACGGTTGGGTGGTGGTAGATTACAAGACCGATAGCGTTCCAGATGAGGCGCGTGTCCGTCGCCGGTACGAACTGCAGGCTGGAGGCTACGCGCTCGCCGTGTGGCAGGCCACTGGCCGGCCCGTGCTCCGCGCCGCCTTCGTGATGGCTGCCGCCGGCTCATCTACGCGTCCGGCTCCGTACACAATGCGGGAGTTCGGCTGCTGTTACACAGGAGTTGCTTGAGGAGAGCTCGGGAACGAGCGGCGCAGAGGGCCAACGATCTTCCCCAGCGGTTGGAAATGGAGGGGAAGCACGGTGGTCCACTGGCTCTGGGAGAGGCGTAGGCAAAGCGGTAGCCCAAGAGGGAGTCGAGATTGCTCGCGGGAGGAACGTGCCGGAGAGGCGTGTTCGCCGCGCGTCTGGCGCCGCGCGCTCATCGCGTGCGTCTACGGCGGTGGCCAGCGGCGCCTTGGCGCTCTTGGCGATCATCTGGGGTTACAACTGGGTGGTGATGAAGGTAAGCCTGCGCTTCTCGGAGCCGCTCACCTTCGCCGTTCTCCGTACGCTCCCCGGCGCGGCGGCGCTGTTCGCCGCGCTCATCGTGCTGCGGCGGCCCCTCCGCCCGCCCGCCGTTGGCCTCACCACGATCGTGGGGCTGCTGCAGACCACCGGTTTCGTCTGTCTCTCCCTGTGGGCCCTAGAGAGCGGTGGCGGGAAGATCGCCGTGCTCACCTTCACCATGCCGTTCTGGCTGTTGGTGATCGCCTGGCTCTTCCTGGGTGAGGGGCTGCGAGGAAGCGAGTGGTGCGCCACGTCCATGGCGCTCGTCGGTTTCCTGCTGATCCTGCGCCCTTGGGAGCTGCGCGGCTTGACGACGACGCTGCTCGCCGTAGCGGGGGGCTTGTTGTGGGCGATCGGTTCGGCGCTCGTCAAAGTGATCCAGCGCCGTCACCACGACGTCGATGTGCTCTCCCTCGCGGCCTGGCAGATGATCCTCGGCTCGCCACCTCTCCTCGTGATCGCGCTGTTCACGTCCGCTGGCTCGCCGGTGTGGTCTGGGGCGTTCATCTGGTCTCTGGTGTTCAACATCGTGGCGGTCACGGCGCTCGGGTGGTACTTGTGGCTGTTCATCCTCCGCGCCATGCCGGCCGGTATGGCCGGGTTGAGCACACTCGCGATCCCCGTCATTGGGGCCGCTTCCGCTTGGATCCAGCTGGGCGAACGGCCGGCGGGAGCTGAGCTCGCGGGAGTCATCATCATCTTCGCCGCCCTGGCTGTCGTGACAGCCCGGGGCCTCGATCGGCGGAGATGCTGACGGCCGCTCGCCCCTCACGGCGCGGCGTCGACTGCATGAATGTGATACATGAATGTGTTGACGCGCGCCTTCGCACACCCTAGCATTTGACCGGCCAGCGGAGAGGCTGGCGTTCCGTCGCGCCGACAGGGGGGTCAACGGAGACGGCGATAGTCTTTCTGCGAGGTGCTCGGCAGTGCTCACCTCGCCTCCGTTCCCTTCCCGTGATCGCGTTTTCTGGGAGGCGCATCCAGGCGGCATCTTCCGAGTGGTTCCGGGGTCTACGCGAACCATGACTCTGCAGGATGTACGTCGTACGTCTACTTCACGCGATGGGAGTGAGCGTACTTCGGAGATGGGGAGACGGATCTGGGCAATCCAATCGCCAGAGGAGGGGGCATGATCAAGGTTGTGGAGTGGGGTACCGGCGAGATGGGCCAGGGCTTGCTCCGGTTCATCTTGGATCGACCGCAGGACGTGCAGCTGGCCGGTGTTATCGTCACCAATCCGGCCAAAGACGGTAAGACGGTCGGCGAGCTGCTCGATTGCCCGTGCGATGCGGTCATGTCCACCGACTTCGAGAAGGTGCTGGCCGAGGCGCAGCCGGATGTGGTCACTATCTGCACGCAGAGCAACCTGCACGAGATCAGCAGCCAGGTGCAGCCCGCCGTACGGGCGGGCGCGGACGTCATCTGCATCGCGGAGAAGCTCAGCTACCCCTGGGCCTCCGATCCCGAGTGGGCGGCCGCTCACGACGAGCTGGCGAAGCGGCACAACGTCTCCGTTCTGGGCACGGGCATTAACCCCGGCTTCATGCTCGACGCGCTCATCGTCATGTGGAGCAGCGTCTGTCTGCGCATCGATTCCATAAAGGCCACGCGCGTCAACGACCTCTCGCCGTTTGGCCCGACCGTGCTGCATGGCCAGGGTGTGGCACGACCGTGGAGCAATTCACCAAGGGGATTGCCGATGGCAGTATCGTGGGGCACATCGGCTTTCCCGAGAGCATCATGCTGATCGCTCGCGCGCTGGGGTGGAGCATCGACCGCATCGAGGAGGTGCGCGAGCCGATCGTCACCCAGGTAGAGCGCAGCACGCCGCACGTTCACGTGGCGCCGGGCGACGTGGCCGGGTGCAGGCACGTCGGGCGAGGCTATGCTGGTCGATGCCGACGCCAGCACGATACGTCATGGCGTGAGGGACGAGCTCAAGATCGAGCTCATTCATCCGCAGCAGATCCATCCGCATCTCGCCAACGTGGAGACTGGCGACTACATCGAGATCACCGGCGACCCCAACGTGAACATGGCCAACAAGCCGGAGATCCCGGGGGGCAAGGGCACGTACGCCAGCAGCGGCAACTACATCCCGCTCATGAAGGCCGCGCCGGCTGGCATCTTGACGGTGGTCGACATGCCGCTGCCGCGTTTCTGGACGCCCACGGCCTAGAGAGGAGCGAGGATGCCGGATACACGGACAGCGCAGCCAGGAGCTGGGCCGAGGTGGAGTGTACCCTGCTGGAGCCCGCCGATCGCAGCAAGAACCTGCCGCCCGATACCGCCGCACAGCCGCTGCGCATGTGGGTCAAGGGCTTTCTCCAGACTGAGGCAGAGATAGGCCAGCAGGCCATGGTGGAGACCATCACCGGCCGGCGAGTGACCGGGACGCTCACGGACATCGATCCCGGCTACTTCCACACGTTTGGCCGGCCGATCCCCGAGCTCGCGCACGTCGGCAGAGACCTGCGCGAGCGTCTGGCGGCCTATCGCGCGGCTACACCTGGCGCGAAGGGTGGTGCCTGATGGCCACCCGCTTCGACGAGATCATGAGCCGCCGCGGCGAGATCATGCGGCGCGCGCTCGGCATGGACTACGCCAAGTTCGAGCAGAGCCCCATTGCGTTCGACTACGAGGGCATGATGGCCGACCACGGCTACAGCCTGGCGGACATCAAGGCCATCCAGGCGGCGGCCGGCGTAGGCGATACGCCGCTGCTCGAGTTGCGCAACCTCACCGACCTGGTGCGGTCTGTCAGCGCGCCGGGCAGGGGCGCGCGCATCTTCGTGAAAGACGAGGCGGCCAATCTGGCCGGCGCCTTCAAGGACCGGCGCGCCAGTATGAGCATCCACGTCGCCAAGGAGAAGGGCTACGAGGGCGTCATCGCCGCGACGAGCGGCAACTACGGCGCGGCCGTCAGCAGCCAGGCGGCGCGGTACGGTCTCAAGTGCATCATCTGCCAAGAGACGTTCGACAGCCGCCACATCGGGCAGCCGGAGATCGTGGAGAAGAGCCGTATCTGCGAGGCGTACGGCGCCGAGGTCGTGCAGATGACCGTCGGTCCGGAGCTCTTCTTCCACATGGTCGAGTTGCTCGATCAAACCGGCTACTTCGCGGCGTCCCTGTACAGTTCGTTCGGCGTGAGCGGCATCGAGACGCTGGGTCTCGAGATCAGTCAAGAGATGCGCGAGCGCACGGGAGCCGATCCGACGGCCGTGATCGTCACGCACGCCGGCGGCGGCAATACCACGGGCATGGCGGCGCGTGGCTGCGCAAGCTCGGGGCTGCCGCCACGCAGGTCGTGAGCGCTTCCGTCGACCTCAGTGGCCTGCACATGGCCAGCGACCGGGACTTCAACCGCAAGAGCTTTACCACCGGGCACACCGGGCGAGTGTTGCCGCTGCGCGGCGGCAAGTCCACCCGCGACAGGCGTCCCCTTCGCCACCTGGCCAGACCGCGCCGACGTGCCGCGCAACGCCGCCCGCCCGCTGCGCTACATGGACCGCTACCTCACGGTCACCCAGGGTGAGGTCTTCTACGTCACCGAGGCGCTGGTCAAGCTGGAGGGCCTGGAGCGCGGCTCCGGCGGGCAACACGGCCATGACGGCGGCCGTGAGCCTGGCTCAGGAGCTGCCGCAAGAGGCGACGATCGTGGTGCAGGAGACCGAGTACACCGGTGCCGGCAAGCACCACTGGGCGCAGCTCAACTTCGCCCGGCAGATGGGCGTCGAGGTGCGCAGCGGCGATCCCACCGAGAACACGCCGGGCAAGGTCATCGTGATCCCGGAGCGGCTCGAGCAGGTTCGAGCGAAAGACTTCGACCTTGACCGCATGCGCAAGAGTTACGTGCGCAACGCGCTGGCGAACGCGGGCGCCAGCTACCAGCCCACGCCGGCCGACGTCGAGTTCCTCGCCGCCGATACCAACGGCGACGTCGCGACCGTGGAACGTATGCTGGAGGAGCTCAAGGAGGCATAGCGATGGCTCGTGCAGATGAGTACCTGGCGTGGCGTACGCACCTGGCGGATCTCACCGACCCGCAGCTCGAAATCCGGTTCTGGGAGCTCGTGGAGCAGGTTGTCGATCCGCTCGTCGATCTGGCGCGTACGCACACATCGCCGAGCATCGAGCGCTCGGTGCTGATGCGCATGGGCATCGATTCGCTCACCTGCAACGCGGTGGTGGGTGAGATCGACAAGCGAGGGCTGCTCGGTCACGGGGCGGGCCATGTGGTGCTGTACTGCGCGCAGATGTGGGATGTGGACGTCCGCATCGCGGCCGAGCGGCTCGCCCGCGGTGAGGGATGGGAGATAGTCGCCGCGAAGTGGGGTGACGGTTCATGGCGTCTGACGCGCGGCAAGGTCGGCGCTGTGGGACGGCTGGAGAGCTCGAGAGCGAGCGGAAGATCGACCTGCGGCAGATCTTGGACGGGATTCGGCACTACCGGCCGCGCCGGCGGGGCTGGACCTGGCGTACGCCGGTCGCGGATCAGCGGATCGGGCCGTTCACCTACCGAGAGACCTCGCAGGGCCTCGGGCGGAGCGTGCCGCTGCCGGCCGCCAAGTACTTCGGCAATATAGACCCGCAGCCCGACTGCGTGATCACCACCGAGATCGCCTCCGGGCGCTTCGAGGACGACATCCGCCGCATGCGCATGGCGGCCTGGCACGGTGCCGATCACATCATGGTCATCCGCACGGCTGGTCAGAGTCACATGGACAGCTTGCTCGAGGGGACACCCGAGGGCGTTGGCGGCATCGCCGTCACGCGCAAGCAGGTGCGTGCCACGCGCAAGGCTCTCGATCTCATCGAAGACGAAGTGGGCCGGCCGATCAACTTCCACAGCTACGTGAGCGGGGTGGCCGGCCCCGAGATGGCCGTCATGTTCGCCGAAGAAGGCGTCAACGGTGCCCATCAGGACCCGCAGTACAACGTGCTGTACCGCAACATCAACATGGTCCGCAGCTTCGTGGACGCGGCCGTGGCCAAGCAGGTCATGGCCGCGGCCGGCATGGCGCAGATCGACGGTGCGCACAACGCCAACGCCACCGCCCGCGAAGCCTGGAAGGTGATGCCCGAGCTGCTCGTGCAGCACGCCATCAACTGCGCCTACTCGGTGAAGGCGGGCATGCCCAAGGAGAGCATCTGCCTGAGCACGGTGCCGCCCGACGCTTCTCCGGCTCCCTCCGTGCGCATGGACCTCCCGTACGCCGTCGCCCTGCGCGACCTGTTCGGCGAGTACAAGATGCGCGCGCAACAGAACACGCGGTACATCGAGTCGTGCGGCCGCGAGGCGACGGTGAACCACGTGCTCAACATGCTGGTGAGCCGGCTCACCACGGCGGACATCCAGAGCACCATCACGCCCGACGAGGGCCGCAACGTGCCCTGGCACTACAACAACGTGCACGCGTGCAACACGGCTCGCCAGACGCTGGTGGGTCTCGACGGCCTGCGCGAGGTGGTCAAGGTGGACCGCGATGCTCCGGAGCTTAAGGACAAAGTCCGGGAGATCAAGGAGCGAGCGGTCCTCTTCCTCGAGGGCATGATCCGCGACGGCGGCTACTTCGCCGCCGTAGAACAAGGGTACTTCGTCGACTCCGGCTGCTACCCGGAGACCAACGACGACGGCATCTTCCGCAAGACCGACGGCGGTGTGGCGGCTGGCACGGTCGTCGAGCGCGCCGACGATTACCTGGCACCGGTCTGCCATCACTTCGGCGTGAACCACCTGCCGGAGGGTTTGCTGGAGAGGCCGTGTGACCTCATCGGCGGCTGCACGCTCTGCGACGAGGAGCTCGTCCCGTTCATCGATGAGCTCGACCCGGAGGACAACGTCAACGTCAGGCTTCAGCGGACCGCTGAGCTGCGTGAGAAGGGCCTCATCAAGCCCGAGGTAGAGTGGGCTGGCGACGGCTTCGTGGTGGTCACCATGTTCCTGCCGGCGGCGGAGCGGGTCGCCGAGTTCGCGGCGCTGGAGTTGGCCAAGGCGATGAACCTCGAAGAGCCCGAGGTCATCCACAAGCAGGTCATGCATCCGGCCGAGGGCACGCTGCTCGAGGTTCGTGGGCGGCTCGAGGCGACGGTGGACCCGAAGACGCTGGTGATCCCCGAGGAGACGCACCTCGTCTCGGAAGACGACATCCTTCGTGAAGCGCTATGGCCTGAAGTGCGTGGCGGCCACCGTGGGCAACGACGAGCACTCCGTGGGCATGCGTGAGATCATCGACATCAAGCACGGCGGCATCGAGAAGTACGGCATCGTCTGCGTGTACCTGGGGACCTCAGTGCCCGTGGAGAAGCTGCTCGACGCAGCCATCGAGCACGCCGCCGACGTCGTCCTCCTGAGCACGGTCATCACGCACGGCGAGGTCCATCGCCAGAACATGGAGAAGATCGCCGACCTGGCCGCGGAGAAAGGTGTTCGCGACAAGCTGCTGCTCATCAGCGGCGGCACGCAGGTAACCGACGAGCCTCGCCAAGAGCTGGGGCATGGACGCTGGCTTCGGCCGCGGCACCAAGGGTCACCAGGTGGCGAGCTTCATGGTCGAGGCGCTGCGCGCGCGGCGCGGCGAGGGCGAGGGCGCGGCGGCCACGTGAACCAGTCGGGAGCCGTGGAACAAATGGTGGAGGGAGCCGCGCGCGGCGAGCCGCGGGCGGCGGGTGGCGACCGCGCGGCGACGGTCGTCGACGCGCTGGTCGCCGAGATCGGATCGACTACTACGGTGGTCAGCGCGTTCGACGGTCTGCGCGAGGTGGAGCCGCGCCGCCACGCCTCCTGGGGCAAGGCGTCGCGACGTCCTGTCGCGCGTCGACGGCGACGTAACCCTGGGCGTGTTGCCCGCGCGCGCCTGGAGACCGTTACAGGGCCGCTCCAGCCGCGCGCGCTGCTGGCCACCAGCTCGGCCGCCGGTGGCCTGCGCATGACGGTACACGGCCTGACGGCCAAGATGACGGCCAGAGCCGCCCGCGAGGCGGCGCTGGGCGCGGGCGGCGTGGTCGAGTACCAGACCGCGGGCAAGCTGCGCCGCCACGATCTTCGGCGCATCGAGGAAGCGCGGCCTAGCTTGATCATGCTGGCCGGCGGGGTAGAGGGCGGCGACGTGGAGACCGTCCTGCAATGCTCTGCTCACGGAGCCCTCGCTCCGGCCGATCGTGGTCTACGGCGGTAACTCGGCGGTGTGCGACGAATCGTGCCAGATCCTTACCGAGGCGGGGTTCCGCGTGCGCGTTACACCGAACGTGTATCCAGGCATCGACGAGCTGGATATCGTTCCAGCGCGCGCGGTGATCCACGACGCCTTTGAGGAGCACATCGTGTACGCGCCCGGCATGGAGCGCCTCGGGGAGGTCGTCACCGGTGGCATTCTGCCCACGCCGGGCGCGGTGCTGATTGCCGTGGAGCGGCTGGCCGAGGAAGTCGGCGATCTCGTGGTAGTAGATGTGGGCGGCGCGACACCGACGTCCACTCGGTCACCGATGGCAGCGCGGAGTATAGGCCCTCCAGACTGAAGCGCAGCCGCATAGTAAGCGTACCGTGGAGGGCGACCTGGGCACGTACGTGAGCGCCGCCCACGTGGAGGCGCTGATCGATGCACGCGAACGTCCGGATCATCTGCCGCCGGCCATTCCGGACGGCGAAGACGATCGCCGCATCGCCGTCCAGCTGGCGCGCGTGGCTACCGTAACCGCGGTGTACCGCCACGCAGGCCAGTTCGACTACCTGTACACAGCCAGCGGCCGGCAGACCGTGGTCCGCGGCCGCGACCTGACCGCCTGCCGCTGGGTCATCGGCACCGGCGGCGCGCTGGCGCGACTCCCCGGCGGCTTGGCGACCTTTACGCGCCGCCTGCGCCAGGAACGGGGGAGACCGCCTCCTGCCGCCCGCCGACGCCCGAGTGCTGCTCGACAGCCAGTACATCTTCGCGGCTTGCGGCGCGCTGTTGGGGCACTTCGACGCGCGCCGCGTCGTGCGGCTCATGCTGCAGAGCGCCGGCATCGCCGCCGAAGGCTAGGTAGCCTGCTCGTCTCTCGCTTGTCGGTGCCCCGGCGCCTATCGTCACCGGCCGATCCTTGTCGTCACTCTTGATCGCCAGCTTCGACGCTCAAGAATGGGTGCAAGGAGGTTCAACACATGTCGCAGCTCATCAATGAGTTGAGTCAGGCCTTGCGCTCGCGTCACTACAGCCGCCGCACCGAGCAGAGCTACTGCCGCTGGGTACGGCGCTTTTATCCTCTTTCATCACCTGCGTCATCCAGCCGAAATGGGCGAGGCAGAGGTTAACGCCTTCCTCACCTACCTCGCCGTCGAGCGGCACGTCAGTGTCTCCACGCAGACACAGGCGCTCTCCGCCCTGCTGTTCCTCTACCGCCACGTGCTGGGTCACAAACTGGGCGATTTCGGCGATCTGGTACGTGCTCGCGCGTCGCGTCGCCTGCCGGTGGTTCTCACCGTTGGAGAGGTTAAAGCCGTGCTCGCTCAGCTACACGGCGACCGGTGGCTCATGGCGTCGCTCATGTATGGGTCCGGGCTGCGGTTTACGGAGTGCCTCGAGCTGCGCGTGGCCGACCTCGACCTCGCGCGTCTCGAGATCATCGTGCGCGACGGCAAGGGAAGCAAGGATCGCACAATGCTGCCACGCTCGATCACACCGACCCTGAACGAACAGCTACGTAAGACTAAGGCCGTCCACCGGCGCGACCTTGCCGAGGGCTGGGGCCGCGTGGCGCTACCGGGTGCTCTCGCACGCAAGTACCCGAACGCCTCTGTCGAATGGCGATGGCAGTGGGTCTTTCCGCAGGAGCGGCGCTGGCGCAACTCCAAGACCGGCGAGGAGGGCCGTCATCACGTGCATGGGACCGTCATGCAACGGGCGATGAAGGAAGCGGTGTGTCGGGCAGCTATTGACAAGCATGCCAGTTGTCACACCCTGCGCCACTCCTTTGCCACCCACTTGCTGGAAGCGGGCTATGACATCCGCACTATTCAGGAGCTGCTTGGCCACAAGAACATCGCCACCACCATGATCTACACTCACGTGCTCAACAAGGGTGGCCAGGGGGTGCGCAGCCCGATGGACGCACCGTGAGCAGTCGTTCTGAGCAGTTGTTCCGGCTGCTGTGCCACACCGCAGTGGTAAGCTGACTTGAACAGACTGCATATCCGCCGGTGTACTCTTCCGCAACCCCTTTGCCAACGCGTGCAGGAGGTATACAGTCTGATGGGGAGGAGGTCGGAAATCGCTTATGCAGAAGGAGCTGCTGTGCGTAGCGACTTCGGCAGACCGCATAATCCTTGTTCGACGGAAGACTCATGGGTCGTAGGCGCGTGCAGGTCGGAGACGTGGTTCAGATATCCCTGCCAACGGGGCGGTTCGCCTACGGTCGAATCCTGCGCGACGCAGGACTAGCGGTGTACAGGGAGACTACCGACGAGGCAGGTGCGCCTCCGACAGGTGCCGACAGTTCGTCGTGCTGCTCACTGGACGTACCGGGTTCGAAGGCGTGTCCCGTCGTGATCACGATTCGGTGTCTGCATTCGATGACGACTGGCCCCCGCCCGGGTGTGTCGAAGACGTGATTACGGGCGCTATGCAGATCTACTACAAGGGCGCCATGCGGCCGTCCACGCCCGAGAAGTGCGCCGGATTGAGCGTGCCGCCGTTTGTTCTCCATCACATCGTTGACCGCATAATGGGCATGCGGGACGACGAGGACGATATGTACCAGCCGCCCCTACCTCCAGATCCGTGCTCCGTCGAACAAGCGCATCCAGCAGACGGCCCTGACGGTGTAGGCTGACGAAGTCAGGCGCATCGGCCGCTGCTGATGTGCACAGCGTTGGACAGAACCAGGGCGTGACGGTCGTCACCGCTATTCACGCTTGACGTTACTAACGCGTAGCGCTAATATGCGTGCATGATCGTCTCGTTCAAGGGCGGCGACACCGAGAAGCTGGCCGGCGGCCGGCGCGTGAAGCGGTTCGTGAACATCGAGGCGGTCGCGCGGCGCAAGTTGCGTCAGCTCGAGGTCGCCGGGCGGCTGGACGACCTGCGGGTGCCGCCGGGCAACCGGCTCGAGCCGCTCAAGGGCGACCGCGCCGGCCAGCACAGCATCCGCATCAACGACCAGTACCGCGTCTGCTTCCGCTGGACGGCCGGCGGCGCTGAGGACGTCGAGATCGTGGACTACCACTAGGAGCGCAAAGGATGGACGAGAAGCTCAAGCCCGTGACTCCCGGCGAGCTGCTGCTCGAGGAGTTCCTCCTGCCCATGGGCATCACCAAGTACCGCCTCGCCAAGGAGATCGGCGTGCCGGCGCAGCGCATCGGCGAGATCGTCGCCGGGCGGCGCGCGATCACCGCCGACACCGACCTGCGTCTCTGCTGCCGGCCTCTCCAACGGCTACTGGCTGCGGGCTCAGGCGGCTTACGACACCGAGGTCGCTGCGGAGGCGCTAGCCGAGCAGCTCGCTCGCATCAAGCCGTGGAGGGAGTCGGCGGCGTAGTGGTGATGGGTCTGTCCAACAAGCGGATCAAGCTGGCCTGCAGAAACGCCGGCGGCCTCACGGGGAGGCCGGCGCGCTCGCAGCTATCCGCGGTGCGTTGGGCGGACCCGGACGTCTGCAGCGGCTACGCGCGAGGGGGACAGTATGTCGGCACCACGGTGCACTGAGACTGCCGAACATGTAGCAGCACGCGGTCGGTGGCGAGGGCTGTACAGAGCAGGCGGAACTGCGGCGCTGATCGTAGTCGTGTTGCTTGCGTGTGAGATCGCCGTTTTCACGATCTGGCCGCAACCCACCACCGCGACCGGCTACTTCCGGCTGTTCCAGCGCAACTGGCTCATCGGACTCCTGGATCTCGATCTCCTGGGAATGATCGCGTACGTTCTCTTCGTCCCCGTGGTCTTCGCGCTCTACGTGGCTCTCAGGCGGCACGGCGAAAGCCTCATGGCGGTCGCCACGGCCCTGTTCTTCGTCGGGATATCGACCTTCTTTGCCACCAACACGGCCTTCTCCATGCTCTCTCTCAGCAGCCAACACGCTGCGGCGGAGACTGAGGCGCAGAGGTCGACGTTCTTGGCAGCGGGGGAGGCCATGCTGACCAGCTTCAATGTCGGTGCTTTCCAGGTGAGCTACGTCATCGTCTCCACTGCCTGGCTGATGATTGCTGTAGTGATGCTTCGGAGTTGCGTCTTCAGCAGAGCCACCGCCTATTCGGGGATCCTGACTGGGGCAACCGCCATCGGAGCAGTCGCGCTGGAGCACACGCCGGGAGTGGGCGGCATCTTCGCGCTGGTCGTTGCGGTCTACTTCGCGGCTATTGTGTTTCAGGCGCTCTGGGTCGTGTTGACGGGTCGAAAGCTGCATCGGCTCGGTGTCGAGGGTGATGCCTGACGAGAGACGGATCGAGGTGAGTGGCATGCCCAACAAGCGGATCAACACAGACGCCGCTTTGCGGAGCTGGTTATCCGCCACATGTTAGGCCTATTCCATGAGCGGGTTCGAGAGATACAGCGACGACTTCCGGGCCGAGATTCGTATCCTGAGATCGGACGAAGGAGGGCGGTCGACGCCTGCCAGCAATGGCATTCGTTGGGACTTCCAGTACGCGGAAGACGAGCGCCGTGAGACCCTGTACATGATCTGGCCCCTGTTTCTCGATCCTGCGGGAGAACCGGTACCCTCCGATTCGGAGCTCCCTGTGGACCGCTGGCTTCCTGCGCGCATGACCGTGATCAACCCTGACGAGGCGCTCCGTGAGATCCATAGGCAGCGAATCCACAATGGCGTCTCCTTCTACTGTTGTGAGGGCCTGCGGCATGTAGCTGAAGGTCGCGTGACTTTAGTCACTGGACTACAGGGGTGATCGGGTCAAGGCCTAACAACGGCGTGAAGACCGACGTGGCTGCGCCACGCGGCTTACGCCGCAGGCGTTAGCCAGATGAGAAGGGGGCAGGGAGTGCCGCAGAAGGAGTCGGGTCGCCGCTGGGTGCTCACAGTCATCATCGTCAGTTTGGCGTGGTGGCTGATCTCGGGCCTTGCATTCCACGTGGGTTCCGCATCGGGAGGCTTTGCGCGCAGCCTGACCGGCTTACTCTTCAGCATGGCGCTTTCGATCTTTCTTTTCCGTGGCGCGAACTGGGCGCGCTTGCTGATTGGCATCCTTTCCCTGTTTGGCTTGCCCGCTCTCTTCTTCGGCCTATGGGACCTCCTGGTCGGGGCCGTCGAAGCGGGGGCCTACTTCCTCACGGCAGGCTTGGCCAACACCTTCATCGCAGCCGTCCTTCTCTTCGTCCCCGCGGTCCGAGCCTACTGTGCACAGCAGAATCCAGAAGCCACTGGCTAACAAGGCGTCAACCTGGCAACTCCTCAGCCGAAGGCGGGAGTATGCTGGCTGTCGGTATGAGTTGCAGGTTATGCGCTGAACGTTCGGCGGACCAGGAGTGGCGCGAGGAGGCCGGAGTGAAGCAGAGGAGGAAGGCGCAACGGCGGGCTGCTGCGGGAGCGGAACAGGAACGCCGTTGGAGGCAGGCGGAGGCCGACTCCCCAATTTCGCGTGAGCAGCTACTGCGACTGGTCGAAAGCGTTGCCGATCGGGTTGCGGCAGACGGTCACGACAGCTCATTCACTCTCACGCTTGCGTGGTGCGAGGCGAACGCGGTTGATGCGGACCGGGTGGTCGCGTTCTTGGCGGCCCACCGTGTTGTTGATGACTACTCGCTCCTGATGGAAGGCGATCCGTACAAGCTGTTCGGTCCGATAGCCGGCCAGAAGGCGTGGATGCCGCTTGACGAGCAAACGCTGTGGGAATTGATCAGGGCGGTAGACGAGTCGTGCCGAGCTGACGGCTGCGACCACTCGCAGCGTTTCACGAGGCGCTTTCTCGAGGCTCGAGGGCTGGCAGTGGGCAAGACGGAAATGGCACTGCTCGCGCAGGGCGGCGGCTGCGATTGCGAGGTTGTGTTGAACGTCGACCCCGAGAGGATCTTCGGGTGAGGCCGCCGAACAAGGCGATGAAGCT
>JAXGYV010000010.1:0-83176 GCA_040772045.1 Thermoleophilia bacterium | reverse complement strand
GTCGGCTACTTCCTGTACGGCAAGTCACATATCGTCGCTCTGCTCAAAGACGGTCGGCAGGCCGGCGAGTGGGACGACTTCACCTCGTTTCTCGACGACGAGCTTCGAGCCGCCGAGGAGTACGCATGTTCGACGATACAGCCGGACTGGTGGCATTAGAGGGCCACGCACGGCCTGAGCCACCGCGGCTGCTGGTACTGCTTCCGTGGCGAAGCTGATTGCGCACTCACACTGAGGGGGCGACGGCGGGCCGTAGGTTCGCCGTCGCCGAGCACTCGCCGTCGCTCAGCTCGGGCAGAGGAGGAGGTCGACCTTCGCCAAAAGCGCCTTGGGGCTAATCGGTTTCTCCACGAACTCCTGGACCGGGAGCCAGGATGCATCCCGGTCTCGGTTCGAGAAGCTGCCCGTGTAGATGCCCGTCTCGTTGATGGCGGAGAGCATGAGGATCGGCGTGCGGCTGGTGCGCTCGTCTGACTTGAGCGCGCGGGCCACCTCGAATCCCGACCCCGGATCCTCGGGGAACATGACGTCCAGGATGATCAGATCGGCGCCGAATTCGGCCACGTTGTCTACGACGTTCTTATCGTCGTACTGGCTCCCGAGCTCGTAGCCAGCGCTTTCGAGCACCATCGAAATCGACTCAACGATGTTCTTGTCGTCGTCGACGACGTAAACTCGCTTCACGGCGTACCTCCCGTCCGACGTCGGTAGGTTTCAAGTTGCGGGTATCTTACCCGCGTCGCCCGATAACGGGACACAGTGAACCACGACACTGACATCATCGCCCTGGTGGGCGCAGGCAAGGGTGGCCAAGCGATCCTTGAGGCGTTGCTGCGCATCCCTGGGATCGAGGTCCGCTACGTGGTCGACGTGGATCCCAACGCCCCGGGAATCGCGTTCGCGCGCAGGAACGGCATCCACTGCCGCACGGACGGCAGCCTCGATGAGCTCTCGGCCGACCCGGACGTAGATCTGATCTTCGAAGTCACCGGCAGGCCAGAGGTCTACGAGGCACTGCGGGCGCGCAAACATCCCAACAGCAGTCTGCTCGTCGCCGGCGGAACGCGCATCATCTTCCACCTCCTGGACGCTCAGTCTCAGTGTGCCTTGGTGCTTGAGGAGTATCAGCGCACCCTCGAGCAGCGGATCGTCGAGCGCACGGAGGAGATCGAACGTGCGAATCGCGACCTCGAACGCAAGATCGTCGACTACGAGGCTCTCACACGACAGCTCGAGCGCGTGAACGAGGAGAAGACGCGCTACCTTGTACACGCCACGCACCAGCTCAAGGCGCCCTTTGCCGCGATTCAGAGCTACGTGGAGGTCATCCTTGAGGGATACACGGGCGAGATCCCTCCGCGCACGCGCGACATCGTGGAGAAGATCGGCGCTCGCTGCAAGGTGCTCTCAGATGCCATCCGCGAGATGCTGGTGCTGGCGAACCTGCGCTCGGTAGACCGCGAAGCGATCGAGATGAGCCCGGTTCACCTGAGTGAGATGCTTCGCGAGGTCGTTGACCACCATATTCCAGTCGCTAGGCAGCGTGGCATCGAGATCTACCTCCGGCCGTACAGTGGGCCCGATCTTGTACGTTGCCACCCCGATCAGATGCTCTCGCTTCTCTCCGCACTCCTCGAGAACGCCGTGATTTACTCCCACGACGGTGGCCTGGTGGAGGTTGCTGTAGAGACTCCGCGGCCCAACTGGCTGTCGGTCTCTGTCCGCGACCACGGCATTGGTATTCCTGCGCGCTGCCTCCCGCGGGTCTTTGACGAGCACTTTCGCTGCGACGAGGGCGTCAAGCATCACGAGAACGGCACCGGTCTTGGCCTTGCCATAGCTCGCGAGGTGGCGAACCTCCATCACTTCCACCTCGATGTCGAGAGCGAGGAGGGGCGGGGGAGCGTGTTCACGGTGAGTGTCCCCCTGGCGCCGACGTCGTAGGAAGTGGCTGGCGAGACGGGGCGCAGCGGAGTGCTTCGCACTTGCGGGCGGGGTGAGGTCGCGGGCCGTGCGCGGGCGAGGATGGGAATCGGGGGCGAACCCTATCTTCCCCGCAGGCTCGCACGACGCATCCACGCGGTGCTCAACTTTGGCTGGCCGGTGCCCGACCTCGTCCGACCAGCCTGATGGAGCACCAGCCTGCCGATGCCCTGGAGAAAGAGCACTCGTACCCCTGCTGCATCAGGCGTCATCCGTGCTCTACCCTCGATCCACAGACCTGTAGTGTCCACGGCGGCGAAGGGCAGTGCTTGCCCCACCGGCATCTCTTCGTCGGGGTCAGGATCGTAGATCAGCGCGTGCCAGTCGTGATGCGGTGCATCGCCCGCAAACAGGACACCCTTGCGACAGGCAAGCCGGCGCTCGCCCAACACGATGCGTTCCAGAAGATAAATGGGCCTGTCGGGGATTGGAACTCGCTCCGCAGACGGTTTGACACTCTTATAATCATCGCAGGCCAGCGCCGAACTGCAAGGCTTCGAGGCGGGTCACTAGACAGATGTTCTAGCCTGAGGCGGAAGGTTCCGAGACCGCGTCCACTTTCAGACCGCGATCCAACTTTGCGAAAAAACGTAGTCATGTTCCCGGCCTCGTCTGCCGATAGTGTCGGTGCGATCAATCGATTCCCCTCTTCTTCTCCCCCCGCGGGCGGCCATGGTGCCGCCCGTCTGCCTTCCGGCGCGTCTCCACTCCGCTCTCGTCATCTTGCTGCTGGTGTCCGCGCGGATCTGGTGTTGCTTTCGAGTGCGGTGGCCGACTTCCGTTGGGCGCCACGGCTTGGGGAGTGGCTGCAATGGGAAGTATGACGTGGGCTGCTCTGTCCCCCTTTCCTGGAGCAGCCGTCTCCGCGCCCCCGCCGTGCGACGGCGGGGGCGCTCTGCGTTTACGCCTCGACGTCTTTGGCTCGGCTCTGCGCGAGGATTTCCGCTCCGGCGAGAGCGACGTTGACCTGCTCGTCGAGTTCGGGCCCATGGACGGCTACGCCAAAAGCGGTAGCCTACTTCGACCTCCTTGAGGCGTTGCAGGAATTGCTCGGCGTCGAGGTCGACCTGGTTATGACGGGTGTCGTCAAGAACCGTCACATCGCCCGTAGCATCGAGCGTACTCGGCGGCTGCTCTATGCTGCGTAGCGCGGCCGCTTATCTTGCCGACAGCTCTCCGGGCTAGAGTGGCCTCCCGGTCCGACTGACTCCGGCGGAGTGGCCGGACCGGGGGCCGGGGCCGGCGCCAGACACGGGGACTACGCCACACAGTCAGCATTCCGGCCCAAAGGCTCCCATAACGGTAGCATAAGGCGTGTGCAACGCCTCTGCCCAGGGTGATGATCTACCTTTTGTGTTGACGTTCTACGATTTACACCCCCTCTTGGGCAACTTGTTGGCCTCCGGCATGAGGTTCGCGTTGCCAGTTTAGGCTACAGCTCTCTCCTCAAGCCGGATGGTGCACGGATGCGCCGGTCAAGCAGGGCGCGCGCTTGTCTTTGCGCGCCCTTCCTCGGTCGACTGCTCCCGTGCGATGGCTTAGGGAGCTGCCGCAGCGGGAATGAGGGGGCTGCCGGTCCGCCCGTCCCCCGACTCCGGACCGGCAGCCGGCAGGAATGCCGGTGGCTGTACGCCCCCACCAGTCGGCGCGATGGTGGGGGCGCTTCGCCTGCCCCGTCTCTCTGACGCGCGCTCGTCTGCAGCGGTTGGTGGCGCTCGCTACTTGACGCCGCCCTCAGCGAACAGCGAGAGGTAACGACCGTAGCCCTCGCGTTCCAGGTCCTCCTTGGGGATGAACCGCAGTGCGGCCGAGTTCATGCAGTAGCGCTGGCCGGTGGGCGGAGGACCGTCGGGGAACACATGACCTAGGTGTGAGTCGGCGCCGGCACTGCGAACCTCGGTCCTCGGTGTAGCGAGCCTGGTGTCCACACGGGTGGTAACAGCGCCGGGGTTGATCGGTCGGGTGAAGCTCGGCCAGCCGGTACCGGAATCGAACTTGTCGAGTGACGAGAACAGCGGCTCGCCCGACACGATGTCCACGTAGATGCCGTCGTGGTGTTCATCCCAGTATTCGTTGTCGAAGGGCGGCTCTGTGCCGTTCTGCTGTGTTACCTCGTACTGAAGGGGTGTTAGCAGCGTTCTCAGCTCTGCGTCGCGAGCCGTCGTGTCTGGTGTCATGGAAGGTTTCTCATATGGGCACACCTTCATGCCGTGCCGTTCGTAGTAATCCTGATGGTAGTCCTCGGCGGGCCAGAACGGTCCTGCCGGCACGATCTCCGTGACGATCGCCCGCTCATAGGCGCCCGAGTGCTGTGTGCGCTGGAGCATGGCACGAGCGGTGGCCTCCTGCTCCGGAGCATGGAAGAAGATCGCCGATCGGTACTGCACGCCGACATCTGGCCCTTGGCGGTTCCGTGTCGTTGGGTCGTGCATGGTGAAGAAGGCTTCGACCAGCTGCTCGTAGGAGACGGCGTGAGGGTCATAGCGGACACGTACCGCTTCCGCATGGCCCGTCGTGCCGGAGCACACGTCCTCGTACGTTGGGTTCTGCGTCGTGCCACCGGTATAGCCGACTTCGGTGTCGAGCACGCCAGGTATGCAGCCGAAGCGCGCTTCAACGCCCCAGAAGCAGCCTGCGGCGAAGGTGGCGACGGCGGTGTCTCCCGCCCGCGGGCTGTGTGGCGTCGAGGTGCCTTCGACTGGCCTGGCGGGCCTCTTCCTCTCGTTCATGGTATCTCCGATCGCAGGCGCGCCGACGTTGACACCACAGGCGACGGCGAGCCCAACGAGCGCTCCCATGAGCACGCTCGTCACTAGCGCTCGCAGCCACCATCGCATCAGGTGTCCTTCGGTCGACGGAATGGTTTCCGGACGGTCGCCTTGGGTTGGGTGGCGGACCAGGTAATAGGTGCCAGTACCGGTGCGCAGACAAACATCGTGTGCGTTGCGGCAAATAGACGGACGTCCGCGGCCATTCCGGTGTGCCAGCAGGCGGCTTGCGGGGTAATGGTTAGCTTGCTAACCTTTCTGCTCACAGGAACGGTCGATTGATCGGAGACAGCGCCACGTGACACACGCTCGACGAGCCGGGGACGTTCCTCCCTGCGCTGCCTCTTGTATACCCCTCGAGCTGAGCGACCTCGACGAGACCTCGGTGGCGCTCTTTCGCGCGTTCGGCAGGGCGCTTCGTCTGCACCGGCAGTTCATGGTCAGAAGGCTTGGAGCATCGGACGTTCACCCCGGCCAGGCCGCCTGCCTCAGCGTCCTGGCTCGCCACGACGGTATCGCTCAGCGCGACCTGGCCGCGGCGATGCACATCGCGCCGCCCACCCTCAGCCGGATGCTGCGGTCTCTGGAAGAGAAGGGTCTCGTGGAGCGCCGTGACGATCGCTCGGACCAGCGCCTCCTGCGTGTGCATCTGTCGCCGGATGGTTGTGCCGTGGGCCAGACCATGAGTGCCGCGCTGGCGGACCACATCCCGGCGGCGCTAGCGGCGCTCTCGCGCGACGAGCGCCTGGAGCTCATCCGCCTGCTCGACAAGCTGAGCGCGAGCATCTCGCGTTCGCTCGAGCTGGGGTGCGCCGCCGAGGCCGCTGCGCACCCCGCCTCGAGCGCGGCAGACGAGGAACTCGCGTGAGGCGGCTGCTGCGCCGCCGGCTGCTGCCGTACTGGCGCCGCATCGCCGTCGTCCTGGTCCTCGTCCTTCTGCAGGCGATCGCCAACCTCTACCTGCCGACGCTCAACGCGGACATCATCAACAACGGCGTGGTCACCGGCGACACCGGTTACATCCTGCGCACCGGCGGCATCATGCTCGGCGTGACACTGGCCTTCGTGGTCGCTGCGATCATCGCGGTCTACTGGGGGGCGCAGGTGTCTATGGGCTTCGGGCGAGACGTACGTAGCGCGCTCTTCCGTCGCGTAGAGCAGTTCTCCCAGGCCGAGGTGAACCGCTTCGGCACGCCCTCGTTGATCACGCGTACCACCAACGACGTACAGCAGGTCCAGATGGTCGTGATGATGATGCTCAACGTGGTCCTCATGGCCCCGATGATGATGATCGGCGGCATCATCATGGCCGTGCGGCTCAGTGTGTCGCTCTCGGCGGTGATCGTGGTGGCCATCCCCGTGATGCTGCTGCTCATCGGCCTCGTCCTGCGTTCGGCGGTACCGCTCTTCAAGTCGATGCAAGTGAAGATCGACCGCGTCAACCAAGTGACCCGCGAGGTGCTCAGTGGCGTGCGGGTGATCCGCGCCTTCGACCGCACCAGGTACGAGGAGGAGCGCTTCGGGGGCGCCAACCGGGATCTTACCTGGACGACGCTGCGAGTGAACCGCCTGTTCGCGCTCATGATCCCGCTGCTCACCCTGGTCCTCAACTGCTCGACGGTGGCGATCATGTGGTTCGGCGGCATCCAGATCGCCGACCACGGCATGCCTATCGGCGATCTGACCGCCTTCCTCACCTACATCGTGCAGATCCTGATGTCGGTCTTGCTGGCCACCATCATGTTCGTGATGGTGCCGCGCGCGGCGGCATCGGCCGAGCGCATCCAGGCGGTGCTCGACACCGCGCCGACCATCATGGACCCGCCGCGGCCGGTCAGCGATGTGCCGGCGCGCGGCCGCGTGGAGTTCCGCGATGTGGAATTTCGCTACCCCGGCGCCGAGGAGCCGGTGCTGCGGGGTATCAGCTTCGCTGTCGAGCCCGGCGAGACCGTTGCTCTCGTCGGCAGCACCGGCTGCGGCAAATCCACGCTGATCAGCCTGATCCCCCGGTTCTACGACGTGACCGCCGGCAGCGTGCTCGTCGACGGCGTCGATGTGCGCGAGCTCGCTCTGAAGGATCTGTGGCGCAGGATCGGCCTGGTGCCGCAGAAGTCGTTCCTGTTCACCGGCACCGTGGCCGACAACCTGCGCCACGGCAACCAGGAGGCCAGCGACGAAGAGCTGTGGCGCTGCCTGGAGATCGCGCAAGCGCGGGAGTTCGTCGCGGCCATGCCGGAGGGCATCGCGACGGCGATCGCGCAGGGTGGCGCCAACGTCTCGGGCGGGCAGCGCCAGCGCCTCGCGATCGCCCGTGCGCTGGCCAAGGGCGCTCCGATCAACGTATTCGACGACAGCTTCTCGGCCCTCGACCTGACGACGGACATGCGTCTGCGTGCGGCGCTCAAGAGGGAGATGGCCGATACGACGGTGATCATCGTGGCGCAGCGTGTAGGCACCATCATGCACGCCGACCGCATCGTGGTGCTCGAGAACGGCACGATCGCCGCCATCGGTACCCACGAGGAACTGCTGGAGTCGAGCGAGACGTACCGCGAGATCGTCGCCTCGCAGCTCGGTGCGGAGGGCGCGGCGTGAACGAACGGGACGACGCACGGCAGGAACCCGGCGTGAGCGGTGGCCGCTGGCAAGCAGCGGGACCCAGGATGGGATTCCGCCCCGGAGGGCCGGGGCGTCCGGGCGGCCCTGGCGGCCCCGGCCCCGGAGGGCACGCGCTGGTGATGCCTACCGCGAGGGCCAAGGATTTCAAGGGGGCGCTGCGCCGGCTGGCGGGCCTTCTGGCCGCCGAACGCTCGCGCATCGTCGCCGTCGTCCTGCTCGCCGTGGCCAGCGTGACGTTCGCCGTTTTGGGCCCCAAGATCCTCGGCCGCGCGACGGACATCCTCTTCGAGGGCGTGATCAGCAAGCGACTGCCGGCGGGCGTTACCCAGGAGCAAGCGGTCGAAGGTCTGCGGGCGCGTGGGCAAGACCGCATCGCCGACATGCTGTCGAGCATGACGCTGCATCCTGGCGAGGGAGTCGACTTCAGCGCCATGGGCCGGGTGCTCCTGCTGCTGGTGGGCATCTACGTGCTGAGCGCCGGCCTGGCGTGGCTGCAGCAGTACCTCATGGCCGGTGTGGCGCAGCGCACCATGTTCCGGCTGCGGCAGGCGGCGGACGAGAAGCTCGCCCGCCTGCCGCTCAGGTACTTCGACGAGCATCCTCGCGGCGATGTCCTGAGCCGCATCACCAACGACATCGACAACATCTCCCAGTCGCTGCAGCAGAGCATGACGCAGCTGATCACGGCTGTGCTCACCATCATCGGGGTGCTGATCATGATGCTGTGGATCAGCTGGCTGCTCGCCCTCATCTCGTTGATCGCCGTGCCGCTCTCGGGGATCATCACCGTCTTCATCGCCAAGCGGTCGCAGAAGCAGTTCGCGGCGCAGTGGGAGCGCACCGGCGACCTCAACGGTCACGTGGAGGAGATGTTCACGGGGCACAACGTGGTCAAGATCTTCGCTCGCCAGCAGGCCGCCATCGAGGTGTTCGACGAGCAGAACGGCCATCTCTACCAAGCCAGCTTCAAGGCGCAGTTCATCTCGGGGACCATCCAGCCGGTCATGCACTTCGTCGGCAACCTCAACTACGTGGCGGTGGCCGTCGTCGGCGGCCTCATGGTCGCCAACGGGCGCATCTCGCTCGGCGACGTGCAGGCGTTCATTCAGTACTCGCGGCAGTTCACGATGCCGATCGCCCAGACGGCGAGCATCATGAATGTACTGCAGTCGACGGCGGCCTCGGCCGAGCGGGTCTTCGAGCTGCTCGATGAGCCGGAGGAGGAGCCGGATGCGGCCGCGCCTATCGCGCTCGCGCACACGCGCGGCCACATCCAGTTACGTGACGTGTCGTTCCGCTACGTCGCTGACGCTCCGCTCATCGAGCATCTCAACCTGGATGTGCCGCCCGGCCAGACGGTCGCTCTCGTCGGTCCTACCGGTGCCGGCAAGACCACTCTGGTCAACCTCTTGCTACGCTTCTACGAGATCGACGATGGCGCCATCCTGATCGACGGGGTGGACGCACGCCGGATGTCGCGCAGCGATCTGCGGCGCCTGTTCGGTATGGTGTTGCAGGACACCTGGCTCTTTACCGGCACCGTCCGTGAGAACATCGCCTACGGGCGGGAGGGCGCAAGCGAGGAAGAGATCCTGGCCGCCGCCCGCGCCGCCCGCGTGGACCACTTTGTACGCACCCTGCCCGACGGGTACAACACCGTCCTGGCGGACGATGCCACCAACGTCTCTCAGGGTGAGAAGCAGCTGCTCACCATCGCCCGGGCGTTCCTCGCCGATCCCGACGTCCTAATCCTCGACGAGGCCACCAGCTCGGTCGATACGCGTACGGAGGTCCTCATTCAGGATGCGATGGCCGAGCTGATGAGAGGCCGCACCAGCTTCGTGATCGCTCACCGGCTGTCGACGATCCATGGGGCAGACACGATCCTCGTGATGGACCAGGGCCGCATCGTAGAGCAGGGTTCGCATGAAGAGCTGCTGGCGCGCCGCGGTTTCTACTTCGACTTGTATTCGAGTCAGTTCACCGAGGCGCTCGTCGAGGCGTCGTAGTCACGACGGCTGCGCATCCGTCCGGCCCGTAGCATACACTCGCTCTAGGGAAGCCCCACGTGTCAGGGAGGCAGTTGCCGTGAGCATCAGCAAGACCCGAAACCTGCTCTACGTGCTCGCCCGGCTCCTCGGCGATGTGAGCGCCGTGCAGAAAGGCACCGTTGGCAAGCGCGTCGTCCGGCGAATGGTGGGGAAAGCGACCGGCCGGGGGCTGGGCAGGCTATTTCGCTGACGGTCGCCGGCGCGGCGCTCCCCGCGCCGGCACCGGTGGCTGGCTGCCGGTATGCGCGCCGTCCTGGCGCCGTGCGGCGCGCCCGTACTATGCTTGCGTCGTCATGAGCGTCTCTCCGCCATCTCGTTCGAGTGCCGACTCTCTCGTGGTAGAGAGGGACGGCGGTGTCGCCGTGCTCACACTGAACCGTCCTGAGCGGCTCAACGCGCTGGACGCCGCGTTGATCGGCCTTCTGGAGCGTGAGCTGGCCGAGCTCAACGAGGACGAGGCTACGCGCGCCGTGGTCATCGCCGGCGCCGGGCAGGCGTTCTGCGCCGGCGTAGACATGGATGGCGCTGAGTACAATCCCCTGACCTCGCGCACCTTTCTCAAGCGCCTCAATCGCGTCTTCGACCTTCTGGAGGGCCTGCCGCAGCCATCGGTGGCCGCGCTCGAGGGTTCGGCCGTAGCTGGGGGGCTGGAGCTGGCGCTGGCGTGTACCTTCCGGGTGGCCTCAGCTGGGACGAGGCTCGGTTTGCCCGAGGTGAAACTGGGCCTTGTCGCGGCGGTTGGCACGACCTACCGTCTGCCTCGCCTGGTGGGCTTCGGCCGGGCGTTGGAGATGTGCTTGTTGGGCGATCTCATCCAAGCTGAGGAGGCGGGCAAGATAGGACTGGTCCACCAGGTGTGCGTGCCAGGCGGGCACCTCGAGGCGGCGCTCGCGCTCGCCCGGCGGCTGGCCGAAGGGCCGCCGGTGGCGATGAGCTTGATGAAAGATGCCCTGTATGCGAACGCCGGCGCGGCGGGTGCCGAGCGCCTGCTCGAGATCCTGTCGGCCAGCGTCAATCACGCCACCGAGGACAAGGAGGAAGGCATCCGCGCCTTCTTCGAGAAGCGCCCGCCACAGTTCCGGGGTCTGTAGATCCCCGTCTCCGCGTCGGTGGAAGGCCAAAGGAACGGTGCGGTACACGACCTCCGGACCCGGCTGGGGCGGTGCCGGGCGCGATTCGCATGTAGACTCCATGATCCCTGTACCAAGCGAGGAACGAGCGGATACGGAGGTCGCAGGATGTCGAAGGTACGGTTCTTCAGCGGGGATCAGCTACCGCTGGAGATGCACAAGGTGCGCATCGTGCAGAAGCTAAACCTTCCGCCTGTGGAGTACCGCCAGCGAGCCATCACTGAGGCCGGGAACAACACCTTCCTGCTGCAGAACAAAGACGTCTTCCTCGACATGCTCACCGATAGTGGCGTGAATGCCATGAGCGACCAGCAGCAGGCGGCCATGATGATCGCCGACGACAGCTACGCGGGGAGCGCCACATACACCCGGCTCGAGAGCAAACTGCGCGAGATCCTCGGCTTGCCCTACTTCCTCCCCACGCATCAGGGGCGCGCCGCGGAGAACATCCTGGCGCAAGTCCTGGTCTCTCCGGGGTCCTTGGTGCCGATGAACTACCACTTCACCACCACCAAGGCGCACATCACCCTTAACGGGGGCACCGTGGTGGAGCTCCTCTCCGACGCCGGCCTGCAGGTGAGCAGCACCCATCCGTTCAAGGGCAACATGGATGTCGCCAAGCTCGCCGCGCTGGTTGAAACGGAGGGGCGCGAGAAGATCGCCTTTGTGCGCATGGAGACTGGTACCAACCTCATTGGTGGTCAACCGCATTCGCTGCAGAATCTGGCGGACATCCGTCGCGTCTGCGACGAGCACGGACTCCTGCTGGTGCTCGATGCCAGTCTCCTCGCCGACAACCTGTACTTCATCAAGACACGCGAGGAAGGCTGCGCGCAGCGCGGCATCCGCGAGATCACCCGGAGCATCGCCGACCTCTGCGACGTGGTCTACTTCTCGGCGCGTAAGCTCGGATGCGTTCGGGGCGGGGGCATCTGCATCAAGAGCGAGGAGCTCTACCGCAAGATGCGCGGCCTGGTCCCCCTCTACGAGGGGTTCCTGACGTACGGCGGGATGTCGGTACGGGAGATCGAGGCGCTCACCGTGGGCCTCGAGGAGACTATGGACGAGGACATGATCAACCAGGGGCCGCAGTTCATCCGGTACATGGTGGACGACCTGGCTGCCCGGGGCGTGCCGGTCGTCACGCCCGCCGGCGGGCTCGGGTGCCATGTTAACGCGCGGGCGTTCCTCGAGCACGTCCCTCAGACCGAGTACCCGGCGGGCGCTCTGGCGTCTGCCCTGTACATCGCCGGAGGTGTACGAGGCATGGAGCGAGGGACGCTCTCGGAACAGAGGGATGCCAACGGCAACGAGAAGCTCGCGGATATGGAGCTGCTGCGGCTGGCCATGCCGCGGCGCGTCTTCACTCTCTCGCAGGTCAAGTACGCCGTCGATCGCCTCGCCTGGCTGTACGAGCATCGCCGGCTGGTCGGCGGCCTCGTGTTCACGGAGGAACCCGAGATCCTGCGCTTCTTCTACGGCCGGCTGAAGCCTGTCTCGAACTGGCAGGACGAGCTAGTGGCCAAGTTCCGCGCCGATTTCGGGGACAGCCTGTAGCGCTCGTCGTCTGACTTTCGGAGCGGAGGCGGCGCACTGCCGGGTGTTACGGCGACGGGAGGAGGCGCTGCGGACGACAGGGTAGACTGCGGTCGGCATCTCACCCCGAAAGGAGTCGGCATGGCGGCTATCAAGGGCACCCAGAGCGAGCAGAATCTGCTCAAAGCCTTCGCCGGCGAAAGCCAAGCGCGTAACCGCTACAGCTACTTCGCCAAGATCGCGGCCAAGGAAGGCTACGAGCAGATCGGCGCCATCTTCAACGAGACGGCCGAGAACGAGCGCCAGCACGCCAAGGTGTTCTTCAAGCATCTCGAGGGCGGTCCGGTGGAGATCACGGCGACCTATCCCGCAGGGCGGCTCGGTACCACCGCGGAGAACCTGCTGGCGGCGGCCGAGGGCGAGCACGAGGAGTGGAGTGAGCTCTACCCGACGTTCGCCGAGGTCGCCGAGCAGGAGGGCCTCAAAGACGTCGCCAACTCGTTCCGTCAGATCGCCAAGGTAGAGGCGTGGCACGAGCAGCGCTACCGCAAGCTGCTCGACAACGTCGAGCAGGGTCTCGTCTTCGAACGTCCCGCGCCGCAGCGCTGGATCTGCCGGAAGTGCGGGTACGTCCACGAGGGCCCTAAGGCGCCGAAGGTCTGCCCCGCCTGTCAGCACCCGCAGTCGTACCAGGAGCTGTACGCCGAGAACTTTAAGTCCGGCGTACCGCGGGCGAGCGCTGGAGGGGCGCCGTCCGGGATGGAGGAGCTCGCAGAGCCTCCATCCCGGACGACGCCCCTCACCTTGCGCGGGAGTGGTGCCGGCACCGCGGTCGGCCGCCGTGCGGTGCCCAGCAGCGAGCCGACGAGCACCAGCGGGAAACCGACGGCCATACCCGCGGTAAACGGTTCGCTGAGCACGATCACGCCCGCCAGCACCGCGACTGCAGGGTTGACGTAGGTGATCACCGTGGAGCGTGTCGGCCCGACCTCCCTGATGAGGGCGAAGAACAGCGGGAAGGGAAGCGCCGTGCAAACCAAAGCCAGCAGGGCCACGGCGGTGGCGCCGGCCGTTGAGATCGAGGATGGAAACTGGGTGAGGGTCAGCGGGGCGTAGACGAGGGCGGTGAAGCCCAAAGAGGCGCTCACCACCCACAGAGTGGGAGCGTCGGAGAGCCTTCTGCTGACGATCACCGGAGCCAGCGCGTAGCTACAGGCCACCACGAGCATCTCTCCGAGTGCCCACGGGTCGATGTGGCCGATGTCTAGCCCCACCAAGGCGGCCACGCCGCCGAAGCCGATGACCAGTCCGACGACCCGGCGGAGGTCGAGGCGGTCATCGTGGCCGATGAGCCAGCAGAGTACAGCCGCCAGCAATGGTACGGTGGCGATGAGGAGGCCGGCGAGGGAGCTGGAGATGCGCTGCTCGGCGTGGGCGAGCAGGAGCCAGGGCACCGTGGTCTCGGAGAGCGTGAAGGCGAGCACCCACGGCCAGAATTTGAGCGCGGTGCGGAAGTTGCCCTGGCGCAGGGCCCAGGGGAGCAGTAACAGCGTCGCCGGCGCCGTGCGGAGGAACACCAGCGCCGGCGGCGAGACCTCGGCGACGGCGACGCGGATCAGCAGGTACGGGATCCCCCAAATGACGCACAGGGAGAGGAAGAGCAACCAGCCTCTCCGTGACACTGATCGCTCCCTCCTCGCAACGCTCTGACGGGCGTCCTTTTCGGATCGGATCCCGTCCTTTCCCGATTGCATCTGAGTGTAGGGCACGCGGGCCAGCCACGCACGCCGGGCGTGCTCGCGGACGGACGAGTTGCTGAAAACCCTGCCGGCTGCATACCGTGGCGGTATCGCCTTGTGGTAGCGTGGTCGCCAGGGTCTGCGAAGAGTCGCCACGGTGCGGAGGAACTCGTGATGCCGGCATCGGGAGCATACAAGGGGGAACCAGAGCGCGGCCGTCGTGCCGCCCGGGACACTACTCCTCTCACCTCGGTATCACCCTCTGCCCGCACGGCCTGCTGTGCGCCATCCTCACCGGAGGACGCCACGGGTGCGGGCTGCCCGGCCGATCCGCTCGGCTTCGCGGCCGAGGAGATGAGATCGCTGGGCTACTGGGTCGTCGATCGGGTTGTTGAGCACCTCGCGGGTCTGGGTGGGCAACCAGCGATCAAGACGGGGTCTCCAGCGGAGCTGTGGGCGGCCCTCGGAGGCCCGCCGCCGGAGGAGGGGAGCGACGCACTGCAGGGTTTGCGGACGCTCGCTGAGGTCGCGCTGGCCCACATGCAGCACGGAGATCACCCGCGCTACTTCGCTCGCGTGCCAGGCCCTTCATCGTACGCGGGTATCCTCGCCGACTGGCTGGGGACGGGGTTCAACGCGATCGCGGCATCGTGGGGTGGCGGTTCGGGGACGGCGACGGCAGAGCTCGTGGCTCTCGACTGGCTGCGCGAGCTGCTGGGTATGCCAGCGCATACCGAGGGCGTCATGACCAGCGGCGGCTCACTGGCCAACCTGACAGCGTTGGCGGCGGCGCGGCACTGCGCTGGTCCCGGGGTCTGCTATCTCTCCGATCAAACGCACTCGTCCGTCCTGCGAGCGCTGCGGACACTCGGGTTTCCTCCGCGGCACATCCATGTCCTCGCCTGCGACCGGCGATTTCGACTGCCGCTGGATGGCCTCGCCGCCGCCGTGCGTGCCGACGCGGCGGCGGGCGAGCGGCCGGGGTTCGTGGTGGCCACCGCGGGGGCCACCAACACCGGCGCGGTGGATCCGCTCTGGGAGATCGCCGACCTCTGTCGCGATCGAGGGCTGTGGTTCCACATCGACGGTGCGTACGGCGCCGCGGCGGCCCTGTGTGAAGGCGGCCGCCGCGCGCTCCGTGGCCTCGAACGCGCCGACTCGCTGGTGGTCGATCCCCACAAGTGGCTGTTTCAGCCGTACGATCTCGGCTGCGTGCTGGTCTCTCGCCTCGGGGCGCTCGAACAGACGTTCCGCATAACCCCCGAGTACCTCGCCGATGTCACGGGGTCTGGCGGTCAGGTGGATCTGCGAGACCGCGGGCTCGAGCTCACGCGCCGTGCCCGCGGGCTCAAGCTGTGGCTCGTGTTCCGGACGTACGGGGTGGCGCGCATCCGGGCGGCTATCGAACGCGGTATCGAGCTGGCCGAGCATGCCGAGCGGCTCATCGTGGCGGATGCGCGCTGGGAGCTCGTTACTCCAGCGCAGCTCGGCGTGGTTACCTTCGCGCTGCGCGGCGCCGACCACGCCGAGCATCTGGCGCGCGCCGCCGCTCTGGCCGAAGACGGCTATGCGACCCTCACCACGACTCGGCTGCGGGGTCGCTCCGTTCTGCGGCTGTGCACCATCAACCCGCGCACCACGCCAGACGACATCGAGACCACGCTCAAGCGGCTGGCTGTCCCTCCTCCACCGGGGGTACCAGCGGGGAGGTAGAGGGGCCACCGCGGATACACGTTGCGTGGTCCAGCGAGGAGCTGCCAGATGAATGCCAGGAACGCGAGGAACACGGACCAGCGTGCCCAGACAGAAGCGGTGCTCGATCGTTGCCGCTCCGTGATCGCCGGCGGCGAGTCGTCGGCCGCGCGCCTCTCCAATCCGCGTCCGATCGTCATGAGTCACGGCTCCGGTGCTCACTTCTGGGACGTGGACGGCAAGGAGTACATCGATTGGTGCGCTGGCTACGGGCCGCTCCTGTTCGGACACCGCCCTCGCGAGGTGACTGCCGCGGTGGTCAGACAGCTTCAAGAGGGGGGCGCCCTGTACACCTTCGCTCACGAGCTCGACTACGAAGCAGGGCGCCGCATCTGCGCCGCCGTCCCCGGCGTGGATCTGGTCCGCTTCTGCAACTCCGGCACTGAGGCTACTATGGCCGCGCTGCGTCTGGCGCGGGCGGCCACCGGTCGGAACAAGTACCTCAAGTTCGAAGGGCACTACCATGGCTGGTCAGACGTCACGGCTCTGTCGACCTGCCCACCGCTCGACCAGGCGGGCTCCGAGCGCCGGCCGCGCGCGGTACCGGTGAAGGCTGGCATCCCGGACTTCATGACTCAGGGTGTCGTCGTGGCCACGTACAACGACTTCGAGGGCACGGAGGCGCTCATCCGTGAGCACCGGCACGAGCTGGCGGCGGTGATCGCCGAGCCCGTGGCCGCCAACTCAGGCGTCATCCCTCCGCTCCCTGGATGGAACCAGTTCCTGCGCCAGGTGACCAGAGAGAACGACGTGTTGCTGATCTTCGACGAGGTGATCACCGGCTTCAGGGTCGCCCTGGGGGGTGCGCAGGAGCTCTTCGGGGTACAGGCCGATCTGACCACCTGGGGCAAGGCCCTGGGCGGCGGCATTCCGGGGGCGGCGGCATTCGGTGGCCGGCGCGAGCTCATGGAGATGGAGGCACGTGGCGAGGTACTGCACGCGGGGACTTACGCGGGCAACCCGCTGGTGCTGGCGGCCATGGTGGCCACGCTCGACACCCTGGCCGCGGAGCGTGAGCGGATCTACGGGCACCTTGCGCGCATCGGGGAAGCAGTCTGCGCCGGGCTGCGCAAGGTGTGCGCGGACGAGGGCGTGGCGGTGCAGGTGAACCGGGTCGGCGGCCTCTGGCAGCTCTTCTTCTCCTCCGCCCCGGTTACCAGAGCGCGCGAAGCACGTGCCGCGGACGCCGCTCGCTACCTGGCGTTCCAGCAGGAGATGCAGGCGCGGGGTGTCTACTTCCACAACGATAACCTCGAGCTGTGGTTCGCCTGCACCGCGCACACCGACCAGGACGTGGCGCGCACACTCGAGGCGGCGGAAGAGGCGATCGCCGCCGTCCATGGGAGGGCGCGGCAATCGTGAAGTACCTCGTCGCGCGGCGGCATCGTCCGCCGCGCGGTCTAAGTACTTCTTGCCGCCGTGGCCGCGGCCGAAGATGCCGAGGAACGGTGAACCAGATGCCAGCAGGAAGCCGAACTGGTACCAGCCGCCGTCACGGAGTACGTCGTAGACCGGGAATCTGTCCCAGCCTCCGAATGCATGGATGATCAACAACGGCCACGCGGTGATGCCGTTCCACAGTCCCCACAAGAAGTCCGCCATGTGACCGCTCCTCCTCTTTTGTGCTCTCCCAGTGCGGCGAGCGAGGCGTCGCGCGCTCGCCACAGCCGAGAGCCTACCGCGTCCACGTCGCGCCGTGAGGGTCAACGTTTCCGCAGGCCTTGGAGCTGCTGGCGGGGCAGGCGGACGCTCGCCACGGACTGCTCTCGCAGGCCCTATCTCCGGTGGCTGCGTGAGGTCGCGCTGCCAGTTCGTGGGCGGCAGATGATATGGTCCGTCGACCATGAACCCGGTGTCTCCATTGCCAGCGCTGACCATCAAAGGGATGCGCATCCCGCTCCCGATCGTGCAGGGGGGCATGGGCGTGGGGGTGTCGCTGCATCCTTTGGCGAGTGCGGTGGCGCTGGCCGGTGGCCTCGGCCTCCTCTCCAGCGCGTGTCTGGACCGCCTGGTGAGCAGGGAGCTGGGCCGCGAGGTGGATACCTACGAGGCGGTGCGCGAAGAGGTCGCCGCCGCCAAGGCGGCGGGGGGCTACGCCGGCATCAACATCATGGTGGCCATCCAGCGCGACTACGAGGCATCGGTGCGTGCCGCCATCGCTGCCGGCGCCGATGCCATCGTCTCCGGCGCCGGATTGCCGCTGTCGCTGCCGGACATCGCCCCGCCGGGCGATACGGCGCTCATCCCTATCGTCTCCTCCGCTCGCGCCCTCCGGCTCATCTGCCGCCGCTGGCAGCGCCAGCACTACCGTCCGGACGCGGTGGTGCTCGAAGGACCGCTCGCCGGCGGACATCTCGGCTTCCGCATGGACGAGCTCGGCAAGGAGGAGAACAGGCTGGAGCGGCTGTTGCCGCCGGTGAAGGCGATCGCCCAGGCGAACGGCGACTTCCCGGTGATCGTGGCCGGCGGCATCTACGACCACGAGGACATCCGCCGGTTCCTCGCGCTGGGTGCCGACGGCGTGCAGATGGGGACGCGCTTTCTGGCCACCGAGGAGAGCAGTGCTACCGCGGCGTACAAGCAGGCCGTGCTACGAGCGACGCCGGAGGACATCGTAGTGGCCGACGATCCCGGCTCGCCTTGCGGGCTCCCCTTCCGCGTGCTGCGCGAGTCACCGATGTACCAGGTCACCCTGTCCGGGCGTCGGATCCCCAGGTGCGACAAAGGATATGTGCTCTGCAAGGACGAGCAAGGCCGCTACACGCGCTGCCTGGCCAAAAGCGAGAGCCAGCACTATTTTGCATCTGCAACGGCCTGTGCAGCTCGGCGGGACTGGGGAGCAGCGAACAGGAGCGGGAGGAGTCGCTCTACACCGTCGGCACCAACGCGTGGCGCGTGGATCGCATCCTCACCGTTCCCGAGCTCATGGCGGAGCTCACCGGCGCGTAATCGCGTCTGAGCTGTACACCGACACCGTGGGTGAGGCGGATCAGCCGCCGAAGTGAAGGTGTGCCGTCAGGATGGCCTGGGCGATCAGCGCGGCGCTCCACTCGAGATCCTTCAGCGACAGCACCTCGATTGGTGAGTGGAGGTACCGCGTGGCGACGCTCACCACGCCGGTAGGGATGCCGGTACGAGTGAGGTGGATAGCCGTCGCGTCGGTGGTCCCGCCGCTGCCGACGTCGAGCTGGTAGGGGATGGCAGCGGCGTCGGCGGCCGAGCGCAGCCACGAGAGGACGGAGCGGGGCACAATGACGCCGCGTCCGCTGGCGTCGACGACGGTGAGAGCCGGGCCCTTGCCGGTCGCCACGTGGCGCTGCTCTTTGGTGATCTCGGGGTGGTCGCCGGGGATGGTCGTCTCGCACACGAGCGCCACATCGGGGTTCAGGCCGTACGCCGACGTGCGCGCGCCCTTCAGCCCGACTTCTTCCTGCACCGTGCCGACGGCGTGGATGGTGGCCGCGACGTCCGTGTCGCGGAGCTGCCACAGCGCCGCCACCATCATCGCTACCCCGGCGCGATTGTCGAGCGCCTTGCCGGTGACGTAGCCGTTCGCCATCTCGGTGGCGGCGCGCTCCATGGTCGCCACGGTCCCCACTTCCACGCCGAGGGCGGCGGCGTCCTCGGCGTCCTCGGCGCCGATGTCGATGAACATATCCTTGATCTTGATGGGCCGCTTCCGCTCGTCCTCGTCCATGATGTGCGGAGGCTTGGAGCCGATGACGCCCACCAGCGGTCCGTGGTTTCCGTGCACCACCATGCGCTGGCCGAGGATCGTCTGATCGAACCATCCGCCGATAGGGACAAAGCGGAGGAAGCCGTGCTCGTCGACGTAGCGGACCATCACGCCGATCTCGTCCATGTGCGCGGCCAGCATGACCGCTGGCCCTCGACCGTGGCGGGTAGCGATCACGTTGCCCATGGCGTCGGTGGTCACCTCGTCCACCAGAGGCTTGAGCGTGTCCCGCAGTAGCTGGCCCACCTCGCCCTCGGATCCCGAGGTACCGCTGGCGTTGGAGAAGTCGGTGAGCAGTCTTCTCAGGTTCTCCATAGGTGTCTCCTCATCGTCGCTTCGCTCTCGCCTGCTTCCCCGCCGAGGCGCGGAGGGTGATCGCGTGGTTCCATAGGCTCGGTTTCATCACGCGGGCAGCCGTGCGGGCGCCATGGTCGAAGTGCGGGGTGGCGCCCAGAGGGCTCCGCGGCCGCGCCGCTCTATGCCGCGCTGATTGTAGCCCTACGCTTGAGGAGCCGCCTCTTGGTCGCCGGAGAGTGAGCCATAGGCGACCACGACGGCGGCCACCGTGAAGGGGACGGTGAGCAGCGCGATAGGGCCGTTGCCGATGGTACCGATGACCAGCAACAGGAGGACGAGCGCGAGGTGCTCCCAGAAGCCCGCCCTCGTCACCATGGCCTTACTCATTCGCATGGCGGCAATGACGCCTATTTTACGGTCGACCATGAGGGGGAACACGTAAATCCAGATGGTGGTCAGAAGGATGCCGCCGATGATAGTGATGCAGGCGAGCCCGATCAGCAGGAGCAGCAGGAGCGTGGCGCCGAAGAACGCCCAGAACCGCCCCAGCTCGGAGAACACGTCGCCGACCTCGGGTTTTTTGCCCTCCTTGCACCGGGCGATGACCATGCTGTAGAGGCCGGCGTACAGGGGGCCGGCGAGGATGCCGAGGGTGACCACTGAGAGAAGCCCGGCGACCAGAGCGGCGAGGATGAGCACCACGATGTCGCCGACGAACGTGCGTCCGGCGTTCGTGAGCACGGTGCCGATGTCGATGGTGGACCTGACGAGCGCTTGCTGCGGCTCAGGCATGTTCATAGTCGACTCCTTGTTCGAGCAGCGCGATGACCTTGCGACACCTTATCTCTCCGTCTCGTCCATGTCTTGCGTGTTCGACCACCGTGCGTCTCCCCGAAGGACCTTCTCCCCGCCTCGAAGGTCGCTGGAGGCAGCTAAATTGAGCCCGAAAGAAGGAAGCGGCTGCGGGTGGACCGTCGGTCCACCTGGCGGCGCTGACTGTGTCGACGAGGGGGAGTGTCAGACAGGCCGGACGTTAACCGCCTGCGGCCCCTTCTGTCCCTGAGTGACCTCGAACTCGACGGTCTGGTTCTCGGTGAGCGTGCGAACGCCGGGGGCAAGCTCGTTGACGTGCACGAACACGTCTTTCCCGCCGTCGGCTTGCTCGATGAAGCCGTAGCCCTTCTGCCCGTTGAACCACTTCACTGTACCTTGAGCCACGTGTGTGCTCCTCTGCTCCTGAGCGTGTTCGCGGCGACTAGCAAGTGGCAACGATGCGCGCTCGTGTCATGACCCTGCGTGCGATGATGTTCCACCTCACGCAGAAGCCAGAGTATACGCTCTTTGTAAATCCGTGCGAACCCGTCGACCGCGAGCGATAGCAGGACGATGCCCGAGAGAGCTCATCTGCGGCAGGCGCCGGGCATCGCTCGACTCACTCATCTCCGCGCCCGCGAATCGACGTAGCGCTTGATGGCCTGCGCTTGGCTGGCGCCATCGAGTCCGGCCTCGACGAGCACCATGTGGCCCTGACCGCTGCCAAGGTAGTGGCCCTTGCGGTGCGGGTACAGGCTAGCGGCACGCCCAGCCTCCGACCGCACCCAGCGGTAGAGGGTCGGCAGCGTGAATCCGGTGATGCCGACCGCCTCGAGCGCTCGCCGTTCGGGGAATACCTCGCGGCGTTCCTCCTCGGAGAGCGCGTCGAAGAGTTCGGTGCTGGCGACGTAGTAGACCAGCGCATCGATCCCCTGTTCCTGGAGGAGGGGGAGTGTCTCGCGCACGAACGCGTAGGTGACGGCGCTCTCTTGGAGCACTACGGTAACGTCGGGCTCGCCCTGGGGGCGCCGCAGGATGTAGACGCCGGCCGCGGCCGCCTCCGGCTCCGCGAGACCCAGCGCCGCGCGATCGGGGACGGTCTCGGTGGGGCGGGTCACAAAGGGCGCGATAACGGCCGGCCGCTGATTCAACGCGGCGGCGATCAGCGGCCAAACCTCCTGTGGCTCCCATGGCGTCAGGGTGATCGTCGTCCCGCGTGGGAAGTTCTCTTGCAGGAGCTGCAGCGCCTGTACATCGGCGTGCGTAGGACCGTCTTCGCCGGTCTTAACGCCCGCATGGGCGCACACCAGGATCATCGGGCTGTAAGCATCGCCGAAGGTGGCTCGTCTGGCCTGAGCGCCGATGATATGGAGGCGCGCGGCTATGTGGCCCAGGGGGGCGATGAAGGCTCCGTAGGACGAGCCGACGCCGATGGCGTGGCCGAAGCTCGCGATGCCGCTGAGAATGCCGCTGATGGCGTCCTCGCAGATACCTCCGATGGAGAGCAGACGTGCTTCGGGGTTGGTACGCGCGTTCCAGTACCCTGCGGGGAAGTCAGTGGCGATGGTGTTCACGCTCGTGGAGCCGAGCAAATCGGCGGCGGCTGTCAAGATGGCCCCGCCGGAGGCCGTGTTGAGGAACCGCAGTGCTCGCCCGAGCTCGCCGCGGATGGTCGTTGCGTCGCCAGCCTCGAGACGCAGCTCCTCAGGGGCGTCCCTGTTCGTCTTCACGCACTCATACACGCCCTCCACCCGAGGTGCGTTCGTGCGTGGCGCGCGCCGCCACGCGTCGAGGTGCTCACGCGCCGCTCGCAGACGCTTGCTCAGGGCGATCGCGGTGGAGGGATGAGTTTCGATGTGCCTGCGTACCACGCCGAGCGCCTCCCAGAAGCACTCTTCGAGCACTGTGGTGCCGTCTGGCCCGGCGCAGCGGCGGGCGTTCGCGTCGCACGTCGGCAGGGCGGCGGCGCCCGCGGTGAGCTCGTCCAGCGCGGCGTAGAAGCCGCTCGAACAGAGCTTGTGGCCGGCACCATGGGAGAGTCGGCCCTCGATGCCGTAGCGCCAGCCCTTGCTCGTCCGGTAGATGATCGCCGTCGGTTGCCCGGTGTCGAGCGTGAGCGCGCGCCGTTGCGCGACGATGATCTGCTGGAAGTTGTGCCCGTCGGGGACGAAGATCACGTTCCAGTCATGCAGGTAGAAGAGCTCCTGCGGATCCCACTGGACGTAGTCCCCCGGGGTTGTCCCCTCACGGCAGACATGGTCACTGTCGATGGACGCCTGGTTCCAGTCGAGGTGGAGCACCACGTTGTCCAGACTGGCGGTGCCCGCGGCCGCCAGAGCTTCGAAGACGCGGCCGGGCGTTAGCCCGCCCTCGCCTTCCATGATGTGTACCCGCGGAGCGTTCGCTCCGTAACGGTCGCGGGCCGCGAAGGCCAACCCGATCGAGCTGGCCACACCCACGCCAGAGGCGCCGGTCGAGAGGCGGATGAACGGCGTTGCGGGTGTCGGGTGGCCATCCAGGGCTTTGGCGCGCAGCTGCCGGAATAGCGGTGTGGCGGTCAGCGGGTTGCGGCGGAAACCGAGGAGGTCCTCCAGCCGCAGCCGGCGGCTTTCGTCGTCGGGAAGGAGGTCCGGCTGACCCACGCGTGCCACTTCGTCTCGCAGTGCCCACATGGCGTAGAGGCCTAAGGCCTTGTGTCCGGCCGCATAAGAGACGATGTCGGCGTCTTGTCGGTTTGGGTCGCCGAGATCGTAGTCCGCGCTGTCGTAAAGGACGCCGGCCATGAACCGTCCGGAAGAGATAGACCCTCCTGGGTGGCCGGACATCGGCACGTAGTTGTAGAGCACGGCGCAGAGCGATCGGTAGACGAGATCCAGATCCTCGAAGGACGCGAGGTCCTCCTGGGAGAGAGGTTCTGCTTCCCGCTGCCGGACCTGGGTAACATCGACGACAGTCGCTCGTCTGGGTCCCAGCGCGAATGCCATAGTTCTCCTCCTTCCACCGGCCGACCCCGGCTGCGGCATCTCGAACCCTTCGAGACGGCTGCGGCGGTGAGCCTCCCCGCCCCGTTGTACGGAGCATACGTGTGGTATGTCACCCCATGCCACGGGTACGGCGGCGACTCCTCGCGGTGGAGAGGTGAGAGCGCGGGTATCCTCTTCCCCCCCTGCTCCGAATCCTCGCCCCGTGGAGACGGCGCACTACCCCCAATACTCTGAGTGTATCGCTGTTGTCCCCTCGGGGGGCAGTGGATGGCTGAGAAGAGGCGATGGGCTAGACTGCGACGGTGGTGTGCGAGGAACCGACAGGACTCCAGACGGTCACCATCGGCGTGGTGCTCGCCGGCGGGGAAGCCCGGCGGATGGGGCACGACAAGCGACTGCTCCGGCTCGCGGGGAGCACGCTCCTCGAGCGCAACGTCTCCGTGTTGCGCGCGGTGTTCCCGCGAGTGGTGGTGTCGGTGCGTCGCGACAGGCCACTGCCGTCCACTGCCCCATCGGGAGTCGAGATTCTTTTCGACGAGCTCACCGGCTCGCCGCTCGCGGCCATCGCCACCGCGCTGGCCAGGTATCAGGCGCCGCTGTTCGTGCTGGCCGCCGACATGGCGTTCGCCACGCCGTCCGCTATCGAGAAGGTCCTCAGCGCGTATTCGGACGTAGACGTCGCTCTTCCCATCGTCGGGCAGCATCTCGAACCGCTGCACGCGGTGTACGGGCCTCGCTGTCTGGGACCTTCTCGAGGCCTCCTCGCCGAGGGGCGCCACAGCATCCTCGACCTGCTGCCCTTGGTGCGGGTGGCTCGTGTGCCCTTTGTCGAGAGCGCACCGTTCCTCAACGTCAACACGCCATCGGACTGGCGAGCAGTGCGCCGACTGGCGGAGGAAGAGCAGGCGCGGTCGGGGGAAGAACAAACCGGCGAGCCGCTCCGCGACCGGTAGTCGACTCGGGCGCCTCGTCCCGGGCCAAGGCCGCGTCGCGGGGCGGGGGATAGAAGACGGCGGCGGTGAACGGCACGGCGGCGGTGGGGCGGCAGGTTTGACCGTCGTTTCGCGCCGTTGGTACAGTAGCAGGCAGTCGTACCTTACTCCGAGCCCCGCGCCCTACGGCATCTGCTATGGGTACGGGGCCGTACCATGGAGAGACCATGGGGCGGCGCGAGAGCGCCGTCGTGGGCCTGTGGTGGAAACGCCCGGACCTCCGCGTGCTTGGAAAGGAGCGAGGGGCATGAAGCATCGTCCGGCCGTGCGCGGCCGGGCCGCTCTGGCTGGCCTGCGTGGGCGGCTCGCCGTAGCGGCCAGCCAATGGCGTACGGAATACGAGCGAGGAGCACGTCCACTGCCAGCTCGGCGGTGGCGTGATGTCGTCGCCTTCCTCGGCACGTTGCCATCGTCTGTCCCGGCCCTTGCGACTACACCCGTTGCCACGAAGACCCGGGGTCGTGGTGCGGTGCAGACGATCCGACGTTCACACCAGAGGAGGCAACCATGACATTTCCCCGTCCCCGCAGAGCTCGCTTTGCCGCGCTGCTCGTCTGTGTTATGACCCTCAGCTGGCTGGTCGCCGGGTGCGGCGCCGCCGAGAAGTCCGCCGACACGGCAGCGTCCTCTTCCGCGGCCACCACTACCAAGATCACCGTGTTCGCCGCGGCCTCTCTGACAGAGGTATTCACGGAGATAGGCACCGAGTTCATGGCGGCGAACCCCACCATCGAGGTAGTGTTCAACTTCGCTGGCAGTCAGGACTTGGCCATGCAGATCGAGCAGGGAGCACCGGCAGATGTGTTCGCCTCGGCCGACGTGAGGAATATGGAGCGGGTGGCTAAGTTCGTCGGTGCCCAGAAAGTGTTCGCTCAGAACAAGCTGGCCATCGCGGTGGCGCCAGACAATCCCCAGGGGATCAGCGGCCTGAGCGACTTGGCGCGGACGGATCTCAAGGTCGTTCTCGCCGCTCCCGAGGTGCCCGCGGGCAAGTATGCGGCCGAGATCCTCGCCGGCGCCAGCGTAACCGTGAAGCCCGTCTCGCTGGAGAACACGGTCAAGGGCGTCGTTACCAAGATCTCGCTGGGCGAGGGCGACGCCGGCATCGTGTACGTCACCGACGTGAGCGCTGCCGATGGCGCGATCGATGAGGTCGACATTCCGGAGGCGCAGAACGTGACCGCCACGTATCCCATCGCTTCCGTGACCTCGAGTGAGCATGCGGACGCCGCGCAAGCGTTCGTGGACTGGGTACTCGCGGACAAGGGGCAGCAGGTGCTCCAGAAGTTCGGCTTCCTACCACCTGCCACGCGGTGACCTTAGAGTTAACCCAAGGACGCGCGGAGGCCGCGGCGCGGGAGAATGCCCGTGCCGCGGCCTCCGCTGAGCAACCAAGTGAGGCGCTCATAGCGGCCTCCCCAACGGCTTCCGCGGGTGGAGAAGCGAGCGTGTGCCGCTCGATGTGGCGGTTCCGCGGCGTCCGGCGGAGGGCGCCGCTCGGTTTCGTACCGCTGGCGGCGCTCGCGGTCGCGTTTCTGGCGATTCCCCTGATCGGCCTGGTACTTCGTACCCCGTGGCGAAACCTGCCGGCCGACCTGGGCGCGCCTGGTGTGCTCACCGCTCTGCGGCTCTCACTGCAGTGCTCGGTGAGCGCGGTGGCCGTATCTATCGTCATCGGGGTGCCGCTGGCTTGGCTGCTGGCTCGCGTGAGCTTCCCCGGGCGCAACGTGGTACGTGCGCTGGTCATGCTGCCGATGGTGCTACCGCCGGTAGTGGGGGGCGTCGCGCTCCTGCTGGCGTTCGGCCGCCATGGCCTGCTTGGGCAGTGGCTCGAGCGGGCCTTCGGTGTCACCCTGCCGTTCAGCACCGCCGGCGCCGTCATGGCCGAAGCCTTCGTCGCCATGCCCTTCCTCATCGTCACCGTGGAAGCCGGTCTGCGCGCGCTTGGACAGCGTTACGAGGACGCGGCAGCCACGCTGGGCGCCGGCCGCTGGGTCACCTTCCTGCGGGTCACGCTGCCGCTGATCGCTCCCACCCTGGGGGCCGGCGCGGCGCTCAGCTGGGCCCGTGCGCTGGGCGAATTCGGCGCTACCATCACCTTCGCCGGGAACTTGCCGGGCAGTACGCAGACGATGCCCTTAGCCGTGTACCTGGCGTTACAGAGCAATCCCGAGGCGGCCATGGCTCTCAGTCTGATCATGCTCGTGGTCTCACTGAGCATCCTGCTCGCTTTGCGTGGGCGATGGTTCCATGGCCACTGACCGAGTGAGACGCCGGGGCGGATTGAGGGGAGCCGGATGAGCCTGCGTGCGGACGTAGCCCTGCGCATGGGGTCGCTGGAGGTAAATGCGCAGATCGTCGCTCGCAAGGGGCAGGTTGTCGGTCTGCTGGGGCCCAACGCGGCCGGCAAGACCACTCTGCTGCGCGCGCTGGCCGGGCTCACATCGTTGCAGCGTGGCAGGGTGGTGTTGGATGAGAAGGTGATCGAGGATACCGCTACAGCGGTGCACGTGCCCACCGAGCAGCGACCGTTGGGCATGGTCTTCCAGGACTACCTGTTATTCCCCCATCTCTCGGTGATCGAGAATGTGGCGTTCGGGCTGCGCTGTCGGGGCGCGTCGCGAGCGGACGCGCGCCGGCGCGCCAGCGAGTGGTTAGAGCGCGTTGGCCTTGCCGGCAAGGAGCGTATGAGGCCGCGGGCGCTCTCGGGTGGCCAGGCGCAACGCGTCGCCCTCGCACGGGCGCTGGTGACGGAGCCAAAGCTGCTCTTGCTCGATGAGCCCCTGGCGGCGCTCGACGCCGGCGCTCGTGCGGAGCTGCGCAGGGAGCTGCATCGTCATCTGAGCTGCTACGAGGGCGTCTGCGTGCTCGTAACGCACGACCCGATCGAGGCGATGACGCTGGCCGATCAGCTTGTCGTGCTGGAGGCCGGACACGTGAGTCAGGCCGGCACACCGGCGGAGGTGAGCGCCCACCCCCGGTCTCGGTACGTGGCCGATCTGGTGGGGCTCAACCTGTTCCGCGGCGTGGCCCTTGGAGGTGGAGTGATCGAACTGCCGGGTGGCCAGCGGCTCGTGGCGGCCGCCGACGAGCCGTGTTGCGGCCAGGTGTTCGCCATGATCCACCCTCACGCCGTGGCGTTGTATCGAACGCGGCCCGACGGCTCTCCGCGCAACGTCTGGCCGGGGAGTGCCGAGCCGATCGATGTGACGGGCGACCGGGTTCGCGTGCGCATCGACGGCCCGGTATCGCTGGTCGGGGAGATCACGCCGGCCGCCCTGACCGATCTGAACCTGGGTGCCGGCGGTCAGGTATGGGCTGCCGTGAAGGCCACGGAGATACAGGTCTACCCGGCCTAGCAGCACAGGTGGCCCAGACGCGGTGTGCTCGGTTTCCGGCGTCGCCCGTGCAGTTTACGGTAACGCTTCCGCGGTCCATGGGCGTCCTGTAAGCTCCGCGCGACGAGGGGTCGTGTTGGGGCGGGCGACGGAAGGGCGGTGACCATGAGCGGCAGAGACCACAGCGCAGTGGTTGAGGCGCTGGCGCAACACGAGGAAGCCATCGCCGAGCTGTACGCCACGTACGCTCTCAAATACCCCCGGGCGGCGGACCTGTGGCACGGGTTGGCCGACGAGGAGCAGAGTCATGCCGCCCTCTTGCGCACGCTGCTCGCCCAGGTCGACGGCGTGCACGTGTTCCTGGACACCGAGCGTTTCAGTCTGAGGGCCATACAGGCATCGGTGAGGTACGTGAGAGAGACCGTTGAGGAGGCGACGTACGGCTCCGCTAGCCTCCGCGAGGCTCTCGCGGTCGCTCTGAACCTCGAGCAGGCGCTGATCGAGTCTCGCGCGTTCCTGGTCTTCGAGACCGACACTCCGCAGATACGGCGCGTGCTCGATCAGCTGCGCAACCAATCTGGCGAGCATCGCGACCGCTTGCTGCGCGCTCTGTACAGCCTGTCGCCGGGGCGCTAGCGCTGCCGTGGCGCTGTCCGGCGGCTGCTCGTCCGCCGCCGCCGCGGCCAGAAGGCTCGTCCTAGGTTTCTCCCCTCCCTCAGCGGGCGGCTCAAGGTCGTCCCCGTTCTCTCACGGGATCCCAATTCATGTGACGGTCATGGGGTTCAAGACGGTCGCGTGAGTGGGACCATACCTTGCGAGAGAGCCGCTGGGCCCTCCGGAGGAGCCTACGAGAACAGAGGAAGGAGCCAGCCGTGCCCGAGTTCGTGAACCCCTTTAGTCAGGCTGTACCTGGAAGGACGCTCAGCAAAGAGGAGCTCATTCGGGCCATTCGACTGGACATCGCGGCGGAGCAGGAGGCGACCAGTCTGTACATGGCTCACGCTGAGGCAGTCGACGACCCACTGGCCAAGCAGGTGCTGACGGACATCGCCAACGAAGAACGTGAGCACATCGGCGAGTTCATGCGCCTGCTGAGCATTCTCACCGGCGACGAGGACCAGTGGCTTGCCTCGGGCGGAGCAGAGGTGGACGCCATGGCGGCGGCCGTGGCTGTCGGGCGCGAGCCCGGGGTGGCCGCGGACGAGGCGCCAGGTGCTGGCCCCGCCGCACAGGCACCTTCTCTCGCGAAGGACGAACCCACGCTCGGCTCGCTGCGCTCGTGATCGCGCCGTGCGCCGACGGAAGGAGATACCCATGAGTGACGCGCTGTTGGGAAGAGACGATTCACCAATTGGCGAGGAGTTGTGGCAGGTGCTCGACCATACCATGCTCGGCGTGGCGCGCGGCGAGCTGGTGGGGCGTCGGCTGCTCGAGCTCGACGGCCCGTTCGGGCTTGGCTTGAAACAGGTGAGCCTGGCCGATGAAGAGGTCGGCGACGGAGTCTCCATCGCCGCGAGCCTTCCGCTCGCGTATGTTTATCAGACGTTCGTTTTGCCAGGCCGCGACATCGCGGCCTTCGAGCGCGAACCGTCTTCCCTTGACCTCTCGCCGCTGGTAACCGCGACGCTTGCGGTAGCACGTAAGGAAGACGACCTGGTTTTCCGTGGCGGCGAGCACGCTCCTGGGCTGCTCACCGCCTCGGGTGTACTGCGGGCTCGTCTCTCCGATTGGACCAGTGTAGGTGTCGCGCAGGGCGACTTGATCGCCGCCGTGACGTCGTTGGATGAGGCGGGGTTCCATGGACCGTACGCGCTGGCGTTAGGTCCCGCGCGCTACAACCTGCTGTTGCGACGGTTCGAGACGGCAGCCGTCAGCGAGCTGGACGCGGTTCGCTCCATCGCCACCGCCGGCGTGATCAAGGCGCCTGGGCTGGGTCACGGTGGAGTGATCGTGCAGGCGGGCAAGGAGTTTGCCCACCTCGTGATCGGACAGGATCTCAAACTAGGGTTTGTAGGCCCTCAGGAGGGTGGCTTGCTGCAGCTCTCCGTGTCTGAGTCGCTCGCCTTGCGCCTGGCGGTGCCGCAGGCTGTCTGCGTGCTTGGCAAGCCCGCGTGAGCGTCTCGTGGAGCCTGGGAGACCAACGGGTACCTTCGAGGCTGTGGCTGGTGTCTCTGCACCGCCACAGCCTCTAAGGGCTTTGCCCGCGAACAACCAGGACGGCGACATCGTCGGGCAGCGGCGAACCGTTGGCACGCGTGATCTCCTCTACCAGTTGCTTGAGGGCGGTCTGGTCGAGGTAGCCGAACGAGCCGTTGCAGAGAAGCGTCATCAACCGCTTCTCCCCGTAGCGCTCGGCGGCGGCCGGCCATGCATTTCCCTCGGTGAGGCCGTCGGTGTAGAAGAACAGGCTCCACCGTCGAGGCAGCGGGACTCTGCCCGGCTGCCAGTCGGCGGTCTCCAGCACGCCGAGGGGTAGCGAGCTCGCCACTTCGATCCGTGTGGGTGTGTGGGCGATCAGGAACGGTTTCGGGTGTCCCGCGGAGAGGAGGGTGGCGCGGCCCTCCCTCGGATCTATCCAGCCGAGGCACGCGGTGGCGTAGATCTCGGGCTGCTGCTCCAGCAGCACCAGTGAATTGAGCGTGGCGATGAGCTGGTCCGAAGGGACGCCGGCGAGGATCAACGAGCGCCAGCTGGCGCGCAGGCTGGCGCCGAGGGCGGCGGCGGCGGGCCCGTGGCCGGCAACGTCGCCGATGATGACGGCGAGCTTGTCGCCGGGCAGAGGTACGGCGTCCATGAAGTCGCCGCCGAGGCTGAGACGCCGTTCGCCCGGTCTGTACAGGCTGATGAGCTCGAGGTCCGCGTGAGTGTCGGGCAGGCGGGGTAAAAGGCTCGCCGTCAGTGTGGCAGCCAGCCGAGCGCGCTCCTCGTGGGCCCGTCGAGTTGCCTCCTCTCGGGCGAGCGAGACGGCGAGCCGCCGGCGTTGCGCAGCGCTGCGACGCAGGGCGTCGGCGATCACGCCGCAGATGACCCCCGAGATGGCCCACAGGCCGGCGGCGATCATCACTGTTGGGCCACTGGACACCTCGCCGAGGTGCGCCACCGTGAAGAAGAAGACGATCCCCCCGCTCGTGCCGGTCAGCAGCCCCATGAGAGGGCCGGCGAGCATACCGGTTACCACCACGATCACCGCGATGAGCGATCCGGCGATGCTCAGGATGTGACGTGGTGGCAGAAGGCTGCCCAGAGGAACGAGCACCGCCACTTCGATCACCACCGCCAGCGCGAGTGCCAGCCAGTGCTGGGCGCGCACCCGATAGGCGAGGATCGTGAGATAGCGTTCGCTGCCCACGCCCACCCCCTAGTAGAGGAACACTACTCTAGACAAGAGTGGCCGGGCGCTCAATAGCCGGAGGGCTGCCGAGGGCGATGCGCCTGTTCGTAAGGCCGCGCTCGCTCAGTAGTGCGAGCGCGGCGACGCAGCGCATCCGTACTTCAACTCAGCGCTACGTCGAGGAGCATCATGAGGGCAAAGCCCCCCAGGGTGGCCAGTGTGGCCAGGTGGCTGTGCTGGCCCCCCTGCGCCTCGGGTACCAGTTCTTCCACCACCACGAAAATCATAGCTCCCGCGGCGAAGGCGAGAGCGTACGGCAGCGAGGCCTGGGCATGAGTCACGGCGAATGCTCCGATGACGGCGGCGATGGGTTCAACGATCGCTGAGAGCTGGCCCCACCAGAAGCTCCGCGCTCGTGAGAGCCCCTCGCGGTGCAAGGGCATGGACACGGCGGTCCCCTCGGGGAGGTTCTGCAGGCCGATACCCAGCGCCAACGCGAAGGCCGCGCCGAGGGATGTACCGTGCAGCTCGCTGCCCGCGGCTCCAAAGGCTACTCCCACGGCAAGGCCCTCGGGGATGTTGTGCAAGGTAATGGCCAGCACCAGGAGCTGTGTTCGGCGCAGGCGTGTCGGTGGTCCCTCGGCGGCGGAGAGCGGCAGGTCGCGGTGGAGATGAGGGAGGAGGCGATCGATGAGGCGCAGGAAGAGGCCGCCGGCCAGGAAGCCGAGGAGCGCGGGCAGCCACGCTGGCGGGCCCCCAGGGTCCTCTTCGGCCAGGGCGATAGCCGGCGCCAGGAGCGACCAGAAACTGGCGGCGATCATCACGCCGGCCGCGGCTCCGAGCATGGCGTCCAGCATTCGCTTGCTGTAGCCGCGGAAGAAGAAGACCACCGCCGCGCCGAGCGCCGTGAGGCCCCACGTCATACACCCGGCGAGCAGGGCCTGAAGCACTGGGTCGAGGGTGCGCAGTGTGTCCACGCGCCGAGTATACCGGTCACGGACATCGCCGGACGTTTGCGGGGCGGTACGGCGTTCGGCGTGCCGCGCCTTGACGGCCCTCAGGTGGGCAGGCGGCGCTGCGCGCGAGGAGGGATCGGCCACAGCAGGCCGATGCGCGGCCACGTGCGGACGCTACGCCCGTGGGTACGCGCAAGCCGCGACTCGCCAGAGAGCTGGCGCACGAATCTGACGACAGTACCCGGATGCCCGAGGCGAACCTCGACGCCGTCCATGAGCGCGCGCACCAGGTACAGGCCGCGGCCGCTCTCGGCGTCGGGCCGCGGCCGCGCCGCGTTCAGGATGGCGGGGTCGAACCCTTCTCCGCCGTCTTCGACAGCCACGGCGACCTGCCGTTTGTCTACGCTCAGCCGCGCTACGATGGGTCGGTCCGCCGGTGCGTACTGGATGGCATTGGAGACCACCTCGTCCAGGGCGAGGAGCACGTCGCGGCGCACGTGGTCGGCGATCAATGGCCGGAGGAAGGTGTCCGCGGCTGCTCGTACGTCGGCCGAGCGCGACGGGGGAGTGCACGCGATGACGACGTTCGTCGGGTGGGCGCTAGGCATGCGCCTTGCCATCTCGTCTCCTGCCGGTCGTGCTCGTGACTGCCGGGGATGCGTCCGTACATCTCTCTACAGCGCGCGGGCTGTCGTTCCTCCCCCGCGCGGAGCACTTCGTCGGGCAGAGGGTTGGGGAGCGACGGCGGTGAGGGACCAAAGGGTCTAGACTGAGCAGCTGTGAGCGTTATCCGAACGACAGGACTCACGAAACGTTACGGCCGTCACCGGGGAGTCGTCGCGCTCGACCTCGAGGTCGAGCGCGGGAGGTCTTTGGCTTTCTGGGGCCGAACGGTGCGGGCAAGACCACGACCATCCGGATCTTGCTGGACCTCATCCGACCCACGGCGGGCTCGGCCGCGGTCCTCGGGCTAGACGCGCAGCGCGACAGCGCTGCCGTGCGCCGTGGGGTGGGTTACGTGCCCGGGGAGCTCTCCCTGTACGACCGCCTGAGCGGGGAGCAGAACCTGCGCTTCTTCGCCTCGCTGCGGCGGAGTGTGGACTGGGCGTGGGTACACGCGCTGCGCGAGCGCCTGGATTGCGATCTGCAGCGCAAGGTCGCGGACCTCTCCACCGGCAACAAGCGCAAGATCGCTCTCATCCAGGCCTTCATGCACCGGCCTGATCTGCTCATCCTCGACGAGCCGACCGTGGGGCTGGACCCCCTCGTGCAACGCGAGTTCTACGCGCTGATCCACGAGGCGACTGCCGCGGGGCAGACGGTCTTTCTCTGCTCACACAACCTGCCGGAAGTGCAGCGTGTGTGCGACAGGGTCGGCTTTGTGCGCGGTGGCCGGCTGATAGCCGTAGAGAGCGTCGCGGCCCTTGGGCAGCGGATGGCGCAGGAGGTTGAGGTGGAGTTCGCGCAGCCGGTGGATGGCGCACCGTTCGGCGAGGTACCCGGGGTCGCTATCTTGGAGAACGAGGGCGCGCTGCTGCGGGTCATGCTGACCGGCTCGTTCGACGCGTTCCTCAAACTCACCGCCAAGTACCCCGTGGTGCGTCTCACCAGTCGCGAGCCGGATCTCGAGGATGTCTTCCTCACCTACTATCAAGAAGAGGGTGTGGTGAGCTCAGGGGGTGTGGTGGACTCCGCCGGGGAGGCCAGCGATGCGCGGTAGCATCTTTCTGAAGGCGCTGCGCGATCAGCGGCGCTCGCTCGTGGGCTGGTCGCTCGGCGTCTTGGTATACGTGCTCGCGATCTGCGCCGTGTACCCGAGCTTCCGCGGCAGCGCGTCGGCGTTCGACGACTACCTCGAGCGGCTGCCAGAAGCCTTCCGTAACCTCTTCCTCGCCGAGGGTGTGGACATCACGAGCCCCGTCGGCTTCCTGAACGCCGAGCTGTTCTCATTCATGATGCCCTTGCTCCTCCTGGTGTTCGCCATCGGCGCCGGAGCTCGGGCGATCGCCGGTGAGGAAGAGAGAGGGACGCTGGACCTGCTCCTCTCCTACCCCGTGGTGCGCTGGCGGCTCGTCCTCGAGAAGTTCGCCGCATTCACCGTGGCGATTGTCCTGCTCGCCCTGGTGTTGTTTCTCTCGGCGCTCGTCGGCCGTGGCATCGCCGGCATGGATGAGGTAGGGATCGGCGTGCTCGCCGAGGGGGCGGCGCTGCTCGGGCTGCTGGCGTGGACGTTCGGGACACTGGCGTTCGCCGTGTCCAGCGTGACTGGGAGGCGCGCGCTCGGCGCCGCCGTCGCCGGCGTGCTGGCGGCGGTCTCGTACCTCCTCAACGTGCTCGGCCCGCTCATCGAGGGCGGCAGGGCGCTGCGCAGGGCGTCTCTGATCTACTACGCCGGTGGCTCTCAGCCGCTGATCGCCGGGCTCACGTGGTCGGCGATCGCGGTGTTCGTGAGCGCCACGGCGGTGCTGCTCGTGGCGAGCGTCCTGCTCTTCGCTCGCCACGACGTGCGCGTCTAGCCAGACGGCGTGCTCGGCGTCCGTCTGCGCGACGGGGGATGGTACACTTCGTCCAGCATGGCCGCCAGGTCACCCCGTATGTACCGACGCTACCGCTCCGAGCACTGGCGCCGCCGGCGCCTGCGCCGTTCGCGGCTGCGGTTGGGCGTGCTGGTAGCCGGCGTCGTTGCCGTGGCCGTAGCGGGAACCGCCGCCGTGCTGGTGCGTGGCGGTCACTCGGGAAGCTCTGCGGTGCGCCAGACGGGCGCGACTACCGGCCTGCCCTCACCTTCCGCCTCCCCGCGGGCGAGCGCGACGGCCAGTCCTCATCCTTCCGCCACGCCGAGCGTGAGCGTGTCTCCGTTCGTGTGGACGGGTCCGGCCTCTTCCACCCTCCGCCTCAAGCAGCGGACCGTGATCACCGGCACCATCTCTCCCAAGTCGGTGGTGGCCACGCAGAACGGCTATGTGTTCGCTCAGAACATGATGTACCGACACACCATCACCGTGTATAACGATCGCACCTACCGACTGGTGAAGACCATCCAAGATACGTGCAACCTCTCGCAGTACGGGTATGCGCGGTATGCGCAGACCGTGCGCGGGGCACCCGTCGAGGCGGCAGTCTCCGCCGACGGGAAGTCGATGTACGTGTCTAACTACTCGATGTACGGACCCGGTTTCACCCGCGAGGGTCACGATGTCGGCTCGCCGAGCAGCGGCTTCGACCGCAGTTTCCTCTACCGCGTCAACCTATCGAACCTGCGGATTGACCAGGCCACCCAGGTGGGCGTGGTACCCAAGTACGTCGCCACTACGCCGGATGGCAGGTTCGTGCTCGTCAGCAACTGGTGCTCCTACAACTTGAGCGTGGTCAGCGTGAAGAGCGGCAAGCAAGTGCGACAGATCCCGCTGGGTCCCTATCCGCGCGGCATCGTCGTCGACTCCGCCTCGCGCTTCGCCTACGTGGCCGTCATGGGGACTACGAACATCGCGCGCATCGATCTGCGGACCTTCGCCGTCCGGTGGCTGCGCGGCGTGGGCTCCTCTCCCCGCCACCTGTGCATAAGCCCGGACGATCGCTGGCTGTACGTCTCGCTCAACGGCGAGGGCACGGTGGCCAAGATCGACCTCCGCGCGCTACGCGTGGTCCGTAAGGTCAGCACGGGTTCGCAGCCGCGGAGCATGACGATCGCCCCGGACGGTGCGTCACTCTACGTGGTCAACTACAACACCGGCACGGTGAGCAAGGTGCGAGCCTCCGACATGCGTGTGCTGCAGACGATACGTACCAACTGGAACCCTATTGGCATTACGTATGTCGCTGCGCGCAAAGACGTGTGGGTGGCCTGCTACGGCGGCAGCATCATGGTCTTCCACGACACCTGAGCTGCCGCCGTAGCGGGCCAGCCTCTCGCGTCTCAGGCTAGCGCGGGTCACGCACCAGAGACATGAAGAGCGGTACGCGGCTGGTCGACTCCGCCAGCACCACGAGGAAGGGCCGGTCGGCGTTGATCGAGAAGGTGTCGACCGGCATGCCGGTGGTGCCCACCTCGATGCCCGTGGCTGCCGCCGCCTCGACGCCCTCTTCGTTCATGTCCAAGGTAGCCTTGTGGCGGATCCCCTGAACGAACAGGGGCTTGACGTCCGCGATCCCCTCGAGCTGCGCGTCGTCGGGGCTCCAAGCGCGGCGCATGCCGAGGGCCTGTAACGCGGGGCGTAGCTGCTTGGCCTCGTACTCCAAGCTCAGCTTGGGGAGTGCCACGTCGCCCTTGGATTCGACCGCCTGAGCGTAGAGACCGGCGGTACCCTGATCGCGCAAGGCGCTCGCCACGGACTCCGGGGTCTCGGTTCCCTTGGGCACGATGACCCAGACGTCGACCGGGCCATCGGTCGGCAAGAGAACGGCGTCGAAGGCCTGCTGGAGGCTGACCGCCGCGTCGAGATGGGCGTGCATGGTGTCCGCCTCGACCCGTTCGCCACTGGTGAGCGTGAATGGTGCCGGAGCGGTGAGCTCTGGATCGAAGTGCTCCCAGGAGACTTTCAGATAGACGGTGTTCACCAGCGTGAGCAGGGTCAGCGGGTCTATGGAGTCGAACAGCTTGGGGATCTTGCCGTGCGTACGTTCCTCGATCCAGGCATTGATCTCTCGGGCCGCCGCGGCGGGGTCGTCGGCGAGGTCGCCGAGCTCGGCGGCGAAGTAGTCACGGTTCAGGTCCAGGAAGTCCTGCTTGAACTCGACGCCGTTGCGCAGCCAGAGAGAGTCGGCGATCTGGAGCTTGGTCTTCTTGCTGGCTTGGGCGGCGGTGATCAAATCGGCCCAAGCCTGGTTGAGGACCGCCTGGTCGATGTCATCGACTTGGAGCGTGCGCCGGAGCTCCGCGGCGGTCTCCTCGCGGGCGCCGTTCAGCAGCATGGAGAGGGCGGCGTGCAACGAGGCGGGGGAGATAACCACGTTGTCCTCGCTGGCCGCCGCCTCCTTGAGCAGCAGGTCGAAGCCAAAGCGGCCCAGGGGAACCGCCAACACGCCAGCCTTGGCGGCCCCGCTCGCGCTGCCCAGCTTGGGCAGCGCCGGAGCCTCTTCCGCGCCGCGTGTCAGAAAGAAAACACTGAGGCCCGCGGCGACGATGACTACCACCGCGGCCACCGCGATGGTGCTGCGTAAACGCAGGGGACCGGCCATCGAACATCCCTCCCATTGCTGTTGTCCGTCGTGCTGTCTGGAGGGAGAGACGTGCGGGTGCGCGCTCTGGTTCGCTACCTTCGGCGCCGGATTCCGCCCTAGACGGCGAGGAAGTTGGCCAGGAGGGTAAGGCCCTGCGCGCTGAGCATGCTCTCTGGGTGGAATTGCACACCCCAGGCCGGCAGCGACCAGTGGGCTACGGCCATCACCACGCCGTCTTCCGTCCACGCGATCTTCCGCAGTGTGGGTGGGAGATGGGCCAGATGCAGTGAGTGGTACCGCGTGAACAGGCACGGGCTGGAGATGCCGGCGAAGATGCCCTCCCCAGTGTGCTCGACGGTGTGAGCCTCCCCGTGTACTGGCCGCGGAGCTCTCTCGAGGCGCGCATCCATGTGGACGCCGAGTGCCTGGTGGCCGAGGCAGACGCCGAGGAGCGGCAGGTGCGCGGCGAGCGCCGCGGCGACCCATTCGAGCATGCGGCCGGACGTATGAGGATCTCCGGGGCCGGGTCCCACGACGAGATGGGTCACGCCGTGCAGCAGGGGCGGCTCGGCGTGATCGATGACCCGCACCCGCGCCCCGAGCATGCGCAGGTAGTGCACGATGTTGAAGCTGAACGAGTCGTGCGCTTCCACGAAGGCGACCACCGCGGGGGTGCGCCGCGATGGCTGTGGCGGGCGCCAGGAGCGCAGGCGGTGGGGCGCGGCGGGGGCTACGCCGCGCTGCCCCCCACCCAGGGCGTAGAGCAAGGCCTCCGCCTTGTACCGTGTCTCCAGGTACTCGTCTTCCGGATCGCTCTCGATCACGATACCGCCACCGGCGGACACGTAGCCCACGTCGCCGACCGTGGTGAGGCTGCGGATGAGGATGTTGAAATCGGCGCCGGCGCCGCTGACGTAGCCGAGCGATCCGGTGTACGCGCCTCGCGGCACCGGTTCCAGGCGGGCTATCTCGGCCATCACACTTTCCTTGGGGGCGCCCGTGATGGTGCCTCCGGGGAAGATCGCCGCGATCATCTCGGCCAGCGACGCTTGCGTGGAGCCGCGTACTTCCGAGACGAGGTGCATCACGTGGCTGTACCGCTCGACCGTGAACGCTTCGCTGACTTCCACGCTGCCCGCCTCGCACACGCGCGAGAGGTCGTTGCGCAGCAGATCGACGAGCATGACGTGCTCCGCTTGTTCCTTGCGACTGGCGCGGAGCTCCTCCTCGAGACGTTCGTCCTCCGCGGCGAGGGTGCTTCGCGGCCGGGTGCCGGCGATAGGGCGGGCGCAGAGCGTGCCGGCTCGCCCGCCACTCACCCAGGCGCCGGCGCTGCGACCGCTCACTGGCCGGTCGAGTGGGGCCGGAGTGAAGGTGAACAGGCGCTCCGGACTCCCACTTACCACCGACCACTCGCGACCTTCGATGACGCCCATGAAGGGGCTCGGGTTCACCTCGCGGAGACGGCGGTAGAAGGCCAGCGGATCGAGGGCACCGGCGTTGAATCGGAACCGGTGTGACAGGTTGACTTGGTAGACCCAGCCGGCGCGGATGCGCTCCTGAACTTCCTCTACGCCGGCGATGAAGCGGTCGCACGGGAAGTCGCTGGTGACGGGAAGCGCCGAGAGGGGCTGGGCGGGGGCCGGTACGACGGTGGGGATCTGTGTCGCCGGTTCGTGTACGAGCTGTCCGTCCTCCCATAAGTACCCGTCAGCGTAGAGGGTGAACGATGCCTCGGGCAGGCCTGGGATCGGCGGCAGGGTCGGCAGGCCAAGGTGCCGCGCGAATTCGTAGGCGAAGAAGCCGATCCAGACGGGGAACCGCCCGCTGCTGAGGTCCCGCGCGAGCTGATCGAAGAGGACGGTCACGCCGCCACGAGCCTCGCCGTCGACGAAAGTGACGCCGTCGCGGACCTCCACGGTGCGTACCGGCGCCAGCGCAAGCAGAGTGCGCCGTCCGAACTCAGTCCGCGGTCCGCGCGACTCCAGGAGGGCCGGCCGCATGTCGGCCGCTCGCGCACTCCAGTAGAGGTCGATGGTATCCATGGTGCCCTCCGCCCATGTCATGTGGGCCAGGCTGGCTGCTAGACCGGGATGTCGAGGCGAGCTTGTGCTTCTCGCGCCTGCTGTAGGGCCGGATTGTACACGCCTCTCGGCGGCTCGGCGAGGCGACCGGAGGGGGCGACCGACAACTCTTCATCGCCGTGGTGCTCCGAACGCGGTCTGGCCATGTCGTGTGCTCATGTCCGGAAGTCCACGGGACGATAAGGGTACGTAAGGGCGAAGCGGGGGGGGTATCGATGTCGCGCGAGTTGTCGGTTGATGCTTTGGGGAGCGTGCCGTGTTACCGAAGCGTGTGAGCCAAGATCTCTCCGGCTCTGTCGGCGTGGATCGCGGCGACCTTGACCGCCTCCCTGTCGCGGCCTACGTGAAGGAGGTCGACGAGCGGGGGGCGGTGCGGCTTGTCTCCGGCAACCGTACGTACCGAGAGCTGATGGCATATCCGCCTGCGGGGTCGGACGAGGGTGCGGCCTGCGAAGACGAGCGCGGGCGAGTCCATCCCGAAGACCGTGCGGCTTACGAGTGTTTCCTGCGCGACCTGATCACTGGCGCTCCGCGGCAGGACGCCGATTACCGTGTGCGCTGTTCGAGCGGCGCGTGGAGATGGGTACGAGACCAGGCCCAGGTTGTACGCGGCATGAACGGCGGGCCTGTGTGGATCCACGGTGTGCTGATCGAGGTCGCCGAGCGGCGAGAGGTAGTGGAGGAGGCGCTTTCCGCCCGCGCCGGTCTCGAGCTAGCGCTGCGCGAGCATACCGACGAGCTGAGGCGTGTTCGCGCTCAGCTCTGTACCAGCCGACAGCGCTACCGCAAACTCGTGGACAGCAGCAGCGACGGAGTAGTTGTGCTCGAGGCGATCGACGAGGGCCGCGATTTCATCGTGCGGGAGTTCAATCGCGCCGCACAGGCGATCGAGGGTGTGGCGGAGCAGGCGGTACTGAACAAACCGGTCACGGTAGCTTTCCCCGGTATTACTGCCTGTGGCCTGCTCGATGTCTTCCGACGGGTCTGGCGCAGTGGCCATCCGGAGCAGCATCCGGTCTGTCTGTACGTCGACGAGTATCACAGCGGCTGGCGTGAGAACTACGTCTACCGCTTACCTTCACGGGAGATCGTCGCCGTCTACGCCGATGCGACCACACGGATGCGGACCGAGGGCTCGCTCCGCCAGAGTGCGGAGCGCCTACGGCGTACCCTCAACGGCGCCATCGCGGCGCTGGCCGCCGGCATAGAGATGCGCGATCCATTCACCGCTGGCCACCAGCGCCGCGTGGCGCGGCTAGCCTGCGCGATCGCCAGCCAGCTTGGCTGCAGCGATACCGAGCATGAAACGCTGCGTATCGCCGCTACGCTGCACGATGTCGGCAAGATCGTGGTGCCCTCGGAGATCCTCAGTAAGCCTGCCCGGTTGACGGAGAGCGAGATGGCGATGGTCCGCGTGCACGCCGTGGCCGGAGCATCGATTCTGGCGGAGATCGAGTTCGACGGGCCCGTGCAGACGGTAATCGCTCAGCATCACGAACGGCTGGATGGCTCCGGCTACCCCGCGGGGACTCACGGCGAACAGATCCTGCCGGAGGCGCGGATCCTCGCCGTAGCAGACGTTGTGGAGGCCATGGTCAGTCACCGACCGTACCGGCCCGCACGCGCCATCGGCGACGCGTTCGGCGAGCTAGAGGCCGGCGCGGGCGTACGCTACGACGCTCAAGTCTGCGCCGCCTGCATGCGCCTGTTCACGCGGCACCACTTCACATTCGAGGTGGCCTGAAAGGGGGCGGCTTTCCGCTATGGTGTGGGGCGACGAAGGCCGAGCTAGGGACGCGGATCGAGCTCAGCGGCGAGAACCTGCCAGAAACGTGGATCCTCGCCGCCCATGACCCAGATGGCTACGCCCGCGATGTCTGGCACGCTGCTCTTCATCCAGGCGATCTTGACCCGCACGGCCGTGGAATCCTGATGGTAGACCGTGTGCGCGGCGCCGCCGGCGTCCGAGTAGTCGAGGATGGCCTCTCCGCTCGCCGAGTCTCTGGTTAGTCGGCCGCCGAACGTGCCTCGTGCCTTCCGCACGTCGCGCCACAGTACATAGCGAGCCGAGCCACCGCTCCAGTCGAACCCGAAGAAGGGCAAGCCCATGAAGACCTTGTCGGCTGGCACTTTGCTTTGGGCGAAGCTGAGCACTCGCTGCGCCCAGGCGAGCGGCATCTGCGGCCCCGGCGGGCCCCAGCTCCCGCTGAACGAGTAGGTCATCACCTTGAACTCGTCCACCACTGCGCCGAGGGCCGCGTAGTCCTGTGCTCTCTGTGCATCGTAGTCGCCGGGCTCGGAGGTCTTGGGATACACGGCGATCGAGAGGATCTTGCCCCGTGCATGCAGCTTGCCTGCCAGCTCTCGGACAAACGAAGTGAAGCGAGCGCGGTCGCCGGCGCGCAACTCCTCCCAGTCTAAGTCGACACCATCGTAGCCGCGGCGTACACAGAGGCGGACCAAGCGGTCGATGTGGCTGGTCCTCGTTGCCGATGAGGCCAAGATGGGTCCCGAGATGTGCGGATCAAAGGGGCTGGTATGATCGAGGCGATTGGTGATGGTAGCGAGTGCCGTGAGGCCGAGTTCATGGGCGCGATGTACGAGCGCCATGTTCTCACCCTCTGTTTCGATGGTGCCGTTGCGCCGCGAGTGGTACCAGTCGAAAGCTACCTCGTCGATCGCGTGTGCCGCCGCCGCGCGCTCCAGCGCCGCGCTATCGCCTCTGCTCCACGCGCAGATGCGCTGCCGATGAGGCCGTGGTGTGCCCGAGGGGGTCGGGGGAATTGAGGCGGGCGAGGCCGCGGGCGTCGGTGATACCTCGGCGCGGGAGGGCTTGTCGGGCGCGCGGAACACACCCGCTGCCCGCACCAGGACCATGACCGCGGCGACGGCCGCCGCGAGCGCGAGTATCGCCGCGACTCGCTGTGCTCGTGCGCCTCTCCTCGGCCTGCGGCCTCGTGCCACGTCCTCGCCCTCCTCCGCACGCGGCTCGCTTCGCGCGCTGGTCGTCTCGCCGCGCACGCGGTACCGCTCAGTCTACGGCTTCCTCGCCCGGAGAGACACGTGGCGCCGCCAGCTGAAGCACCGAGCGATGGCGGAACCGATGAGCGCCTACGCCCAGGTCCTGCGTGGCGCGCGGCCGTCTATCTCGGTATGAGCTGGCGGACGGCGTCGCCGCTATCGTTTCGCCGGTGTGGCGGGCGCTACGACCTCGTGCGTAGCGATAGCGGCGGGCGGTTGCGGCTGGCCCAAGCGGCAGCGCAGGATGAGGAAGGCGGTGGCGCCGACGGCGCCGCAGGCGGCGAGCACCGCTGCCGCGCCAAGGGAGCCGAGGCCGCCCAGCGCCCAGCCGCCGAAAGTAGGCCCCAGTGCGTACCCTCCCGTTTGGGCCAAGGTCCAGGTGGCCATGTACCTGCCGCGCAGGTGTGGCGGCGCGAGCGCGGCGGCCACCGAGGCCGAGATGGGCATCAGCAACATGGAGCCAAAGCCGACGGTCGTCATGCAGAGGATCGTTAGTACACCCAGGGGGACGATCGTTGTCCCGGCGAGGCCGCCGCAGAGCAGGATGCTGCAGGTCGCCATGAGGAGAAGAGGGTCACGGTTGCGGAGTACACGGATGAGCGGGTACTGGAGAATCGTCACCGTCACCGCGTAGATGACTACCAGGAGGCTCCAGTCTTGTGCCGACACGCCGTGTGCGTCGTGGAGGGCGACCGGCAGTGTGGTCCAGATCTGGCCGAAGCCGTAGAGGGGGAACAGGGCTGCGGCGCAGAAAGCCAGAAAACGTCGGTCGCACAGGACGCCGCCGTACTCGCCGAGCATACCGGTGAAACTCGCTGGCGCTGTCGAGGAGCGTGACGCCGTGTCGCGGAACACGCTCACGACGAGCACGACAAAGGCGCCGCAGAGGCACACGCTGGCGAGGAACAACGGGCGGTAGCCGGCACCGGCCGTAAGGATCAGTCCGGCGAGGAGGGGGCCAATGATCATCGCGATGTACGTGGCCACGCGGGTCAGGCTGTACGCCTCAGCGCGGCGCTGGTAAGGGATCAGATCGGCCACCATGGCGTTGCTGCCGGTGAGGAAGAGGGCCCAGCCAAAGGCGGCCTCCAGGCTCACGACGATGGCGATCGGCCAGAGCGTGTGCGCCAGCGCGAACGTGCCGTAAAAGAGGATCATGAACGCGCCGCCGATCAGCATGGCCGTCTTGCGGCCGAAGCGGTCGACCAGCATGCCGCCGACGATGTGGAACGGCAGCACGAGGAGGGCTGGGATGCCGAGCACCAGACCGACGGTCGTGATGGGAATTCCGAGTTCCTGAGTAAGGTAGCTGGTCTGGAATGGCAGGGATATGTCGATGCCAGTGACCAGGACGACCAGGCCGACGGTGAGCAGCCAGAACTGACGGGGCATAGCCGCGAACTCTTGGCCGGTACGGCGCAGGGCGGACAGGAGTGGTCTGGGTGCAGCGTGTCTCATTCCTTGCGTCACATGCTATCGCAGGTTGACATGAGAAGCGCGCGCCGCTGGCCGACGGTCAGCCCAGGCCCATGCGCTCGAGCTCTTCGTCGCTCAACCCAAAGAAGTGAGCTGTCTCGTGGAGCACTGTGATGCGGATCTGTTCGCCAAGCTCCTCCCGCGTGTGGGCCTCGGCTTCGAGATTAGCGTGGAAGAGCTGGATGACCTGCGGGAAGCCGCCTCCCCCGAGGGAGGACTGGTCGGGCAGCGGCAATCCGCTGAAGAGCCCCAGCAGCCGGGGGTCGATGCCGTCGCGTACCATGCGCTCGGATGGTCTGCTGTCGACGAGGATGGCGACGTCGCCGAGGCGCTCGAGGAGGGCTGCCGGCAGCTCCGCCAGCGCGCCCTCGGCGATCTGCTGAAACCGGTCCGCGGAGAGCAGTGGGGCAGCTCGCTCGGCGTGCTCGTCGAGCTGGCGGACATGCAGCCACTCCCGTACCATGGCGCGGCGGTCTCCGGCTTCGCCGTGGGCAATGCCGAGGAGGTGCCGGGTGTCTGCCTCCTGGCGCCCGTTGAGCTCCTCGTGCGCGAGCGCCTGTTCGAGCAGGTGGATGGCGGCGCGGGCTTTTCCTCTGTCGAGGAGCCGCCAAGCTTGGTCGTGGAGTGCGTCGAGATGGGTGTTGCCGATCATCGCGTCGCCTGACTGCTCGTCATCGCTTTCCCCGCCTCTGCCGGTAGAGCTTCCACATGTCGATGAGCCCCAGAGGGTCAACCACCTGGCTGGCGATGCGCGTGGAGTTCACCCAGAGGTCGCGCTCGAAACAGAGGGGGATGCAGGCGGCGTCGGCGAGGATCGTCTTTTCCGCCTGCGCGTAAAAGTTCTGCCGCTGGACATCGTCGAGCGTGGCGCGCGCCTGGTAGAGGAGGCCATCCACGGTCTCGCTGTGATACTGGGTACCGCTGTGTCCTCCCGAATGGAACAACGGGGAGAGGAAAGCATCCATGCTCGGGTAGTCGGCGGTCCAGCTGAGAGCGAACAACGGCGAGTTGTCGGTGGCCGGCGGACTCGACAAACCGGCTGGTTGCTTACGGCGCGCCACGATGCCCACCTCTCTCCAGCTTCTCGCGAGTGTCGCGGCGATCACTGAGCTTTCTGTGCCCTCCTCGCCTGCGAAGCTCACCCGCAGCTTGGGGTGGCCCGTCTCTTCGAGGAGGCGAATGGCCGCCGGCGGATCGTAGTCGTAGGGAGTCTGCGCGTCTCTGAAGCCTGGCACCCCGGGTGGTACCACGCCGGTACCAGCCAGAGGAACGTCGTGCAGAGCGGCCGCGACGGCGTCCGCGTCGGTGGCGAGCGCGAGGGCGCGCCGTCGCGCGAGGCCCGCCTCTCCGCTGGCCCCGCCGAGCTCGCCGTCAGTCATACGGATGCCGATGAGGCGCACGGACAGGCGCGGCCACGCCTGCACGAGCCACTCGCCTCTCCCCACGTGGCGCCGCGTCGCCGCGTCGCGGCGCCACCCCGGCGAGACGCGGATGATGTCCAGCTCGCCGGCGGCGAAGCGCCGCCACCTGTCCGCCGTGTCGGCGATCACGGGCATGCTGATGCGGTCGAGTTGCGGCCGTTCGCTCTTGTTCCAGTACTCCGACACGGCGACCAGCTGGATGCCCTCACCCTTGCGCCAGGACTGCACGCGGTACGGTCCGGTACCTACGGGGGCCCTTGCGTACGCGGCTTCGCCGACGTGAGCGATGTAGTCGACGGGAGTTACGGCGGCCACGGGGTGCCCGAGTGTCTGGGGGAACTCGGCGAATGGATAGCGAAGCGTAACGCGTAAGGTGTAGCGGTCCAGAACGGCCACACCGGCGAGTCCAGCTTGCTCGTCGGTCTGTTTTCCTCGCTCGTCGAGGCCGCGGATAGGCGCGAGGATGCGTGCCAGTGGGGCGGGCCGGCGCGCGTCCGTGATGCGGTCCCAGGAGCGCGCCACATCTGCCGCGGTGACCTCACGAGCCACCGGGGGCTGAAAGCGAACGCCGCGGCGGAGGTGGAATGTGAACACCGTGGCCGAGGCGTCGACGGTCCAGCTTTCCGCCAAGGCGGGGCGAGCGAGCAAGGCACCGTCGGGTTGCAGCTCGTAGGCGGCCAGACCCTGGAAGACCTGGTGGGCCACCTGCATGCCCTCGCGTTCGCTGATGGTCTTGGGCTCTATCCCCTCGGGGTTCCGCGAGAGGGGATAGGTGTACGTGCCTCCGGGGAGTGCGTCGGCTGAGGGTTGCGGGGCCGGACCCGCGGGCTGTCCGCCACCACAACCACCCGCGAAAAGCAGCGCCAGCACAGTCATGCCGAGCGCGCATCTGGACGACCGTCTCACCTGCTATTCGTCTCCGGATCTCTTCCTTAGTCCTGCGCGCCGGTCTCCAAAACGCTGAGCAGAGCGTCGAGGAACGGCTCCTGGGCGGACAGGATCACGCGACGGGCTGCGGGCAGATCGAAGAACGCCGCGCGGTCTACCTCGGGGAAGTGTACCGTGCGCCCGGATCGCGGGGGCCACTCGATCGCGAAGGTATTACTGACGATGGCGGTCGGATCGCAGTCGCCTTCGACGGCCCACGCGTGAACCGTCTTGCCGGTGGGGTAGCGCACCGTGCCGAGCGGCAGGAAGGGACCCTGTGGGCGCAGGCCGGTCTCCTCGGTGAACTCGCGTCGGGCTGCCGAGAGCGTAGCTTCGCCGGGTTCGACGAGGCCCTTGGGGATGGACCACACGCGGCCGCCACGGCGTGCCACATAGGGTCCGCCAGGGTGCACGAGCAGCACTTCGAGACCGTGCGGCAGGCGACGGTAGAGGAGAAGTCCTGCGCTCGCCTTCATGTCGCGGCGATTGGCCTAGCCGGCCAGTGAGGCACGGCGAACGCGAGCCAGTACCCTGGTGCATGATCCATCGATCGGCCTCGTTGACTCAGAGCGGCCACGTCATTCGGTTTTCAAAGAATGTCATCTCGGGGGACGCGAGCTCAACCCATGGTGAGGTGTCGCTCGCGAGCGCGTGTTACGTGAATCCTCTCGATGCACGCAAGCTGGGTTAGTGGGCGATGGTGGCGACCACCGGCCAATGGTCGGATGGTAGGCGGCCATCTGGGCGCGGATGGAGCACGGCTGCGTGGTGTACATGCCACGCGGGCGTGAGCAGGATGTGATCGATACGCGTGCCGTCGGTGGTGCCACTGAAGTTGTGGTGTGTTCCGGCGCCACGACCGCGCGCGGGTGTTGCGGCGAGCGCGTCTTTGAACCCCGCCGCCAGCAGCAGGCGCACGGCGGGGTCGGCGACGGTCGCGTTGAGGTCGCCGAGGAGTACCCACGGTACTTCTGGGCTCAGCCATTCGAGCAGCAGGCTGGCGCTGTGGCGCCGAGCAAGGGCCGAGCCTCCCTCCCAGTGGGTGTTCGCCGCGCCGAACACCAGACCGCTGTGCCGATCGCGGAAGCGCGCCAACGTCGCCACCCGGGGTACTGGGGCGCCCCACCCGCGCGACCCGGCCTTCTCCGGTGTGGGTGAGAGCCATCGCGTTTGCGTGTGCTGGATGGTCAGACGATCTGTGCGATAGAGCAGGGCGCACTGCTCGCCGCGTGCGCGGCCGTCGGTGCGCCCCGCGCCTACAGAGGCGTAAGCGGGCAGCTTGCCGAGCAAGTAGTGCAGCTGAAAGGTGAGTCCTTCCTGCACGCCGATGAGGTCTGCGTCAAGCTCGGTGAGCGCGGCCGCGACGGCCCTTCGCCGGAACGGCCACAGGTGTCGACCATCCAGGGCGAGTCCTGAGCGGATGTTGAAACTGGCCACGCGCAAGGTGGTTGCCGTGCCGTCCGCGGTTCCCATGCCCCGCGGTTCAGGGGTCCTTATCTGTGGGTGAGCAGCGGACACAGGGAGCTGTAGCTGTCCTCCTCGCTCGGGATGCTCATGCGTCGCACGTGCGGACGATACCCCTGCGGCGGTTCCTCAATCCCCTCTCCTCGCCAGCTGGGAGTCCTCGGTTCGATGAAGGCGGGAGTTGGGCGCGCCAAGTCTAGCGCGCGCGTCGCTCGTCCTTGAGCACGAGTGACAACGCCCACGAGACCACGCTGACGATGATGCCGCCCCAGAACGCGGGCCAAAAGCCGTCGACCACGAAGGAGAGGTGGAATACCCTGGAGGAGACCCACCCCGCCAGCCAGAGCGTGAAGGCATTGATGACGAGGAGGAACAGACCGAGGGTGAGCACGATGAAGGCACAGCCGAGCAGGCGGAGCACTGGGCGTACGAATACGTTGATGAGGCCGAGCACCACCGCCGTAACACCGACGGCGAGAACGCCGCTGTCTCCGACGGTGATTCCCGGGACCGCCCAGGCGGCGGCCACGAGCGCCGCGGCGGTGATGAGCCAATGCAACAGGATTTTCACGCGACCTCCGTTGCCGAGTTCGCACCGGCGGCGGTTTGTCGCCGCCGCCTCTAGTACCTACAGTGGATGCCATGGATTGGCTGATGCAGTTCTACCACACCGAGATCGCCGACACAGGGAGACTGCCGCTGTTCGCGCTGCTGGCGGGCATGCTCATGACCTTCTTGCTGATCCGCTTGAACACGCGCATGATCCGCGCCGGTGTTCGGTGGTGGCCCGGCAACCTGGAGCACGGGGACGTCCATCTCCATCACGTGGTCTTCGGCTTGCCTGTGATGTTCGTGGCCGCGGTGGTGGAGTTCGCGTTTCGGCCGGATCGTCCGTGGGTCGAGGTGCTGGCGCTGTGCTTCGGGGCGGCCGCGGGATTGGTCTTCGACGAGTTCGCGCTGATCCTCCATCTGGAAGACGTGTACTGGACCGAACGCGGGCGCAAGAGTGTCGTGGCCGTGTTCCTGGGCATAACCTTCGCTGGCTTCCTGCTAGTCGGGGTTGTGCCTTTGGGTGCCGCCGACCCGGCGTCGGTCGAGTACACCTCGCGGTGGGGTGCGGTCGCTGTCGTCATGGCCAATGTGGCCTTTGTGGTAATCGCCTTTCTCAAAGGGAAACTCTGGATGGGATGGATCGGTTTCTTCATCCCGATGGTCGCGTGGGCGGGTGCTGTGCGACTGGCTCGCCCGCAGTCGCCCTGGGCTCGCTGGCGGTACAAGAACAAGCCGCGCAAGCTGGAACGGGCGCGGCTGCGCGAGGAGCGCTTCGCCAGGAGCGTGGGACACTGGCGGCTCAAACTAGCCGACTTGGTCGGCGGGGCTCCCGACAAGCATCGCCACGAGGACGGCTGAGGATCGACTGGCTGCCGTCTGCCGCCCGCGGGGTGGGGAGCACGCGTGCGGGCAAGCCGATGGGGGCGGCGAGGAGGCGGGATCATGGGTGAGGACCAGCGGGTGCGCAGGGAGCGCGATAGCCTAGGCGAAGTCTGTGTCCCGGCGGACCGGTACTGGGGGGCAGAGACGCAACGCTCGCTCGAGAGCTTCCCCATCGGCGCGGATCGCTTCCGCTGGGGCCGGCCAGTGATCCGCGCCCTCGGCGTGCTGAAGAAGTGCGCGGCGCTGGCCAACGCGGAACTGGCGCAGCTGGACTCGCGGCGTGCCGAGCTGATCGTGGCGGCGGCGGAGGAGGTTATCGCCGGTCGTCTCGACGAGCACTTCCCCCTGGTCGTGTGGCAGACCGGCAGTGGCACGCACACGAACATGAATGCCAACGAGGTGATCGCCAATCGCGCCAACGAGCTCGCCGGATCGCCGCTCGGGGGCAAGTCGCCGGTACATCCGAACGATCACGTGAACCGCGGCCAGTCGTCGAACGACACCTTTCCAACCGTGATGCATCTGGTCCTCGTGGGTGAGATCGAGGCGCGGCTCATGCCGGCGGTAGAGGGCTTACGTGACAGCCTCGAGGCCAAGGCGGCCGCCTGGCGCGACATCGTCAAGATAGGCCGCACGCACCTGCAGGATGCGGTACCGCTCACGCTCGGCCAGGAGGTCGGCGGATGGGTTGCCCAGCTTGACGAGGCGCTGGACGGTGTACGCGCTACCCTTCCCGGCCTCCTGCGACTGGCCATCGGTGGCACCGCAGTGGGCACTGGCTTGAACGCACACCCCCGATTCGGCGAGGTGGCGGCCGCGCGCATGGCGGCCGAGACCGGGTATCGGTTCGTGAAGGCGCCCAACGCGTTCGCGGCACTCGCGGCGCACGACGCCGTGGTGGCCGCGAGCGCCGCGCTGCGCACGCTCGCCGGCGCTCTCATTAAGATCGCCAATGACGTGCGCTGGCTGGCCAGTGGCCCCCGTGCGGGTTTGGGCGAGCTCATCGTGCCGGCGAACGAGCCGGGATCGTCCATCATGCCGGGGAAGGTGAATCCTACGCAGGTCGAGGCGCTCACCATGGTGGCGGTTCACGTGTTCGGCAACGACCACGCGGTGGCGTTCGCCGGATCGCAGGGCGCTTTTCAGCTGAACGTGTACAAGCCGGTCATGCTCCACAATGTGCTCGAATCCATCGCGTTGCTGGCCGACGCGTGCCACTCGTTCGATCTCCGCTGTGTGGCCGGCCTGGAAGTCGACCGCGAGCGCGTTCATGAGCACGTGGAGGCCTCGCTGATGGTGGTGACGGCGCTGACTCCCAAGATCGGTTACGACAAGGCGGCCGAGATCGCTCAGCTGGCCCATCGCGAAGGGCTCACCTTGCGGGCGGCGGCGCTGCGTCTGGGACTGGTGAGCGCGGCTCAGTACGACGCTTGGGTACGGCCGCAGGCGATGACGCATCCGCTGGAACCCTCATGACGCTGAGCGGGGAAGAGGCTGACGCGGCTGATACTCGTCTCGAGACGCTCGCTGGCCTACCGGGATGGCCGTGGCCGCGCGATCAACGGGAGCTCCTGCGCCTGCAAGAGGGGCTGGGGCAGCTGGCCGTGTCTCAACCCCCGTGGTCGCCGGGCGGCATCGCCGACCTGCTTGTCGCGGCGGCCTTCGTTACGTATCCAAGTGGACGAGAGGGGCCCGGCGACGCTGGCGACCCCGCTTGGGTGGCGGCTGTGTTGGTACGTGGCGATCGCCTGCTGGTGGAGCACGTCGAGGTTGGCGAGACGGGAGGACCATACGTGGCCGGCCTTCTGGCCCTCCGCTGCGGTGTCTTACTCGAGCGGGCGCTGCGTGTGTTGCCGCAGCCGGACCTCCTGCTACTGGACGCCACCGGCCGCGACCATCCGCGCCGCGCCGGGCTCGCCCTGCACATCGGCGCGGCGCTCCAGGTGCCGTCCATCGGCGTGACCAACCGGTCGCTGCTGGCGACGTATCAGCGGCTGCCGGACGCACGCGGGTCGACGGCCGCGCTGCTGCTCGAAGAGGACGTCGTGGGCTACGCTGTACGCACGAGGCCGGGGGCAAACCCCGTCCTTGCCCACGCCGCCTGGCGTACGTCGCCGCAGATGGCCCGGGATGTGGTGGCCGCCCTGGCTAGGCGGAGCCGGACGCCGGAACCGCTGCGGTACGCGCGCACCGTCGCGCGGGTGACCAGGGCGCGCGCGGAGGGTCGCTTCTCCGGCTGACCGGGGTCGTGTGCGCGCGTGGGAGCGCGGAGTCGTTGGGGTGCCGCTAGCGGCCCAGCTCGGCTCGCAGGGCCTGCTCCACGTCGGGGTACAGGAGCTTGTGGCCGCGAGCGGTCAGACGAGCTGGAGCGACTCGCGTGCTGTCTAAGAGGAGCCGCTCGCCCATCTCTCCCAGTGCTGCCCTGAGGGCCGGCGCTGGCAGCGGCACGAGCCCTGGTCGGTGGAGGACTCGCGTAAGGGCGCGGACGAACTCTCTGTTGGTGACCGGGGGGGCGACCGCCGCCACGGGTCCCTCCAATTCGTCGTCGTACAGCGCCCTATTGACCACGCCGAGATAGTCCTGGAGCCCGATCCAGCTCATCCACTGATGGCCAGATCCTAGAGGCCCACCCAAGCCGGTCCGATATGCGGGCAGCATGCGGGGCAGAGCACCTCCGTGTCCACTGAGAACCACGCCGGTGCGCAGCACGACCACTCTCGCGTCGGCGTCGCGAGCCGGCTGAAGCGCCTGCTCCCAGGCGATGCACACGTTGGGGAGGAAGCCGGACCCTGGTGAGCTCTGCTCGTCGAGCGGCTCATCTCCGCGATCGCCGTAGTAGCCGACGGCCGAGTTCGAGATGAGCACTGGCCGAGGGTCGAGTTGCGCCACGGTTCGGGCGATGAGGCTCGTGGCTTCCGTGCGGCTGCGCAGGATCTCGCGCTTTACGGCCTCCGTCCAGCGCGCGGCGTTCAGGCTGCGTCCCGCCAGGTGCACTACGGCGTCCGCGCCCTCGAGCTGGGCTGGCGCGAGGGCCATCCGCTGCGGGTCCCAGAAAACCTCGTGATCCGCGCGCGGTGGCCGGCGTACCAGAGTGAGCACCCGGTGGCCGCCGCTCGTCAGAAAGGCGGCCAGCTCTGTTCCCAGCAGCCCCGAGGCGCCACTGATGACCACTGTGAGACGCGGCCGTGCGCGATAAGCGGCGTGAAGCGTCAGGTCGTCGGCGGTACGCTGGTGACGGTAGGCGAAGAGGTGTTCGAGCGACTGCCGGATGGGGATGCCGCCGAGGAGGTCCCCCGCTGCTCCCAGCCGCAGCCGGTACTCGACCTCGTCGCGTAGCCTGCTCATCCGCGGTCCGTCGGGGGAGAAGCGGCGGACATGGCGCCACTCCGCGAACGGCCCGTCGATCTGCACATCTGTGAGGCGCTCCCCCGGGATGGAGTCGGTGACTTCCGTTACCCAGTCCTGGTGGATTGGCCCCAAGGCGAACCTCGTGGTCAGGCGGCTGCCGGCGCGCACTGCCCCGGCTGGAGCTACCACGTCGACGTGCCGCCATGGTGGACGGAGTCGCTGGAACGAGCCAGGGGTAGCATGCCAGGCGGAGAGTTCGGCGGCCGAGGCCGGCATGGAGCTCTCCCGGCACAGCACGTGCGTCCCTTTGGCGATGGCTGGTTTACCCACGCTGATCCGCCTCACGCGTCGGCCTCCGTACGGGAGTCTCTCCCCCGCTTCGCACGAACGGTAGTGGCATGCAGCCTACCGCAGTGTACCGAGATCACAAGGGTGAGTTGAGGCGTCGCGCCGGCCGCGCTGCTCGGCTGACGAGCAGCGCGTGCCCTTTCTGACGCAATCGATCGACCGCCCGCAGGGTGAATACGGTGGGGACGATCGAGATTGACCGGGTGATTCTTCTAGGCCGCCGGGTCTACAGCGCCCAGCTCGTAGAGGCGCACAGCGGCGGCTACCACGTCCGCGTCGTAGCGTGTGCCACTGCCGTCTACGATCTCGGTCATCGCATCTGCGAGCGAGGAGTGCTCCCGGTAGGGCCGTTCCGAGGACATGGCCTCGATGACGTCGGCCACGGCGACGATGCGCGATTCTGGGAGGATCTCGTCGGTCTTCAGACCGTTGGGATAGCCCGAACCATCCAGACGTTCGTGGTGCTGCAGGATCACCTTGGCGAGAGGGAACGGCGTCGACACGTTGCGGACCAGTTCCCAGCCACGGGTCGGGTGGGTCTGGACTAGCGCGTACTCCTCGGGCGTCAGCTTGCCCGGCTTTGTGAGCACCTTGTGGGGGACGGCGGTGAGGCCGACGTCGTGGAGGCCGGCGGCGAGGTTGATGCCCTCGGCCCTCTCGTTGTCGTAGTGCAGCTCCCTGGCCAAGGCGGTACACAGACGGGCTACGCGACGCGCATGTTCTGCGGTGGCGGGGTCGAAGGTGCGGGCCACGGCGGTCGCTACGTGGAGCGCCTCTCCCAGGAGTTGTTGACGCTCCTCCCGCATCTGCAGGCGTTCGCTTAGATCCCGGCTGACGCTGAAGATCACGCGGCGTCCGTCCCATGCACCCCAGCGGACGCGTGTCTCCACGGGGATCTGGTGACCGTCGTGTGTCAGCAGAGGGATGGTGGCCTGTTCTTCCTCGCCCTCGAGGAGGTCGGCCATGATAGACGCTGCTTCAAGACGCCGTCCGGGCGGGTGCAGGTCGAGCACGGTCATGTGCGCCCAACGGTCGCGGGCATAGCCCAGCCGCCGTTCGACCTCGGCGTTAGCCCACAGGAGGCGGCCGTCTCCTGTAGAGACCACCAGCAGCTCGCCGACCGAGTCGAACAGGTCCTGGATGGGCAGCCGCCGCTCGCGGAGCTGTCGCTCGGCGGCGACGCGCGCCATGGCCGCCCCGAGCTCTCGTCCGAGGGCGGGGACCACCACTTGGTCGGCTGGCCCCCACTCGTGGGGCTGGCGGGTATACACGCAGAGCAGGCCGACGACGTCGTCGCGGGCCACAACCGGGGCGCACGCTAAGGAGGCGAAACCGCCAGCCGCGGCATGGCGCGGCGCGGCGGTGCTGAAATCCTCGACGAACACCGGCTGACGGTGGATGAGCGCGTTGTCATAGGGAGCGGCGGTGAGCTGTATCTCACGAACCTGCTCCCAGAAGGCGTCCGGCAGTCCTTCGCCCTGCTCGAGACGCGCGATGCCAGCGCGGCGGTCCACCGTGTAATAGGCGGCCGCGTCGAGGGCCGGCAGGCCCGGCAACTCGCGCAGCACGTCGCGCACGAGCGACTCCAGCTCCTCGGCATCGGCTGCCGCGCCGATGACCTGCTGCATAACTACGAGGTGTGGATCGGCCGGGTGGCGGCTAGATGACCCTTCGCGTATGGGATCACCGCACCCAGCGACTGGGACGCCATGATCATCGGTGCGGTGCACGTAAATCCCCCTGCAATTCGAATACTGGCACGATGCCGCTGCCATCGGTGAAGCGAACAGGGCTGCTGCTAGATATCGGCATGACTGTCGGCAAGCTTCACGAACCTTTGTCAACCAATACCTGTCTCGTGTGCAGTATCCCACATGCTGGTGGAGGAGTCTCGCGCCGGGCTCACGAGCGAGCGTTCCCCGTGGTCTCCCAGCTTCGCGCGGCTCGGCGCAGCGGCCGGTCTCTGTACCCCGGCTCGAGTGGCGGGATCTAGGCGACCGCCAGGAGACCGACTCCCGCGAGCGCCGAACCCACACCGAGGAGTTGCCAGGGCGCCAGCCGTTCCTCGAGCACGATGTACGCGAGCGCCGCGGTGAAGACCGGATAGATGGAGCTGAGGACCGAGACCACACTGAGGTACCCCTTGGTGCTGGCGAGGGAGAAGAGGGCGTTTGAGCCCGTGTCGAAGACGCCGATGGCGATGAGCGGGACGAGGGAGGTGGCGGTCAGTCGAGGGAGCCGGGGACGGAGCGACACGTACGCCGCCGCGAAGAGGATGGTAGAGGTGGCGCGGGCCATGAAGACGCTCCACGAGACGTCCTGGCGAGCGGCTTGCGCGTAGCAGACCATGTTGATTCCGATGAACAGCGCCGCCGCGAGTGCGAGCGCTACGCTCCGCTTGCTCGGCGCCACGCGGCGGCCGGCGGTCCGCTCGCTGCTGGCGAGCATCACGCCGAGCAGCGCGAGCGCGATGCCGGCTGTCTGCAAGGAGGACGGCCGCTCTCCACGACTCAGGCCGAATCCCACCGGGATGACGATGCTGAGCGCCATGAGCGGGCCGGCGATGGCCATGACGCCGATCTGGAGAGCACGGTAGCCGAGCCAGATGGCGAATACCGCCGTGATGCCCGCCAGCACGGACCACAGGGGGGCCGGCCAGGGGGGGACTGGCTCCCCGCGCGCCAGGACCACGGCGGCCGTCCAGGCCGAGCCGGTCAGCTGACTGACGATGATGACCGTCCAGAGACCGTGGCGCCGCGCCTGGCTGCCGGCCAGGAAGTCGGCGGTGCCGACGGACATACTTGCGGCGAGCGCGAGCGCAATGGCGAGCATGGGTACAACCTATCAGAGCGGTCTGGCTCGCTCCTACGGCTCGTGCGATCCTTTCCCGCGCCCTCGGCCGCGCGTGCGAGCGCCCTGGCCTGCGGGCGTGCGTGTCGCTCAGCCGGGTGTGGTGTCCTCGGCCGCGCCGCCGCCTCTCTTCAGCACCACTCGGGCGTCCAGGCCACACGCGCCTTGTGGGGTAACCAGGAGCGGGTTGATCTCGGCGCTCTCTACCTCGGGATGGGCTGCTGCCCAGCTCGAGAGCGCCGCGGCCGCTCGCGCCGCGGCGGGAAGATCGATGGCGGGCCGGCCGCGCGCGCTATGGAAGAGGGACGCGCCGCGCAACTCCAGGAAGAGGCGCAGAGCGTCGTCTTCGGTGATCGGCGCGAGCGCTGCTTGGACGTCGGCGAACACCTCCGTGAGCACGCCGCCCAGGCCCACCAGCACCAGGGGGCCGCAGTGCGCGTCCCAGCGGCAGCCGAGGAGGATCTCGACGCCGGCGGCGGTGTCGGCCATCTGTTCCAGGGAGTACGTGACGCTGCCGAAGGCGCGCTGGAAGCGAGCGAAGGCGGCGAGGAGCGTTGCCTCGTCGGCGAGGTCGAGCGCAACGCCGCCGGCGTCGGACTTGTGCAGCAGGTGAGCTGCCTTGAGCGCCACGGGGTACATGAGCGTTCGCGCGCCGGCGAGCAGCTCCGTCTGATCGTGAACCGTACATGCGGCTACCAGCGGGAGCCCGGCCTGCATGAGCGCTTGGCGCGCCTCCCAGTATCCTCCGGCCGTAAGAGGAGGCGCCGCTGCGGGCAGCTCGCGGACTCCGGGCGGTCGAGCTTCGCCGGCCTGCGCCAAGCGCGCCAGTGTGGTGACCGCCGATTCCACATCGGCGTAGATCGGCAGTCCAGCGTGTCGCAGATCGTCGATGATCGCGCAGCGTTGCGGAGTACTGCCCAGGAGCGGTACTTGACCGGCCAGCACTCGGTCGCCCATGCGGTGCAGGCTGGCTCGCTCCAGCGCTACCATCTCGGCCTGTTCTGGGAAGCGGGCGCTCCAGAATCCGATGACGCCGCTGGCGAGAATGCCATCGACTTCGCCGCTGTCCGCGACCAGGCCGACCACACGCTCGTACGCCTCCGGGTCGTAGGTTGCCGCGGCGAAGTCGACGGGATTAGCGCAGCCAGCGTTCTCCGGTAGCAGGCGCTGCAGCCGCGCCCGCAGTTCTTCGGAGAAAGCCGGCAGGGCCAGGCCGGCGAGGGCGCACAAGTCGGCGGCTACGGCGCCCGATCCGCCGCCGTCGGATACCACGCCGACTCGCCGACCGTGGGGGCGCGGCCCCGCGAGCAGGCCGACCAGCAGCTCGACCGCCTCGCGCTGCGTGTTCACGCGCAAGATGCCGGCCGCGCGGCAGACGGCATCCACGACCACGGTGTTCGGGGTCAACGACCCCGTGTGTGTCATGGCGACCCGCGCGCTCGCCTCTGACCGACCAGGCGCGAGCAGCACCACGGGGATTCCGGCCTCCGTGAGAGCGGCCGCCGCCGCCGCGAACCGGCGGCCGTCTCGCAGCTCTTCGGCATACACCACTACCGCCTCGGTCGGCCGATGGCCGGCGAACGAGCGCAGGATGTCGGCGGCGCTCACGTCGGCCTGGTTGCCGAGCGCCACGAAGCGGGAGAATCCCAGGCCGAACTCCCGCATCCGCAGGCTGAGCTCTTCCCCGAATCCGCCACTCTGTGAGATCAATCCGATGGGTCCGCGCTCTACCTCGAGGTAGGCTACGGCTAGCAGGTCGGTCGAAGTGTCGGCGACGCCGAGACAGTTGGGGCCCACGAGCACTGCACCGGCGTCGCGGAGCTTGGCCACCGCCGAGCGTTCCCGTTCTCTGCCCTCCGGCCCCATCTCGCCCAGCATGGCTGTTACGGCGACTACCGCTCGCGCGCCGGTCGCCACGCAGTCGTCGACCACTTCCTCTAGCAGCTTCGCGGGCATGGCGAGGACCACGAGGTCGGGAGGTTCGGGAAGCTCGCGGAGCGAAGCGTACGCGCGTCTTCCCAGCACCTCGCCGCCTCTGCCGTTTACGAGGTACACCGCGCGGCGATGCTCGCCGCGCAGGAGCCGAGCGCTGACGTCTCCCCCCCACTTCGACGTGTCGCTCGAGGCACCCACGACGGCCACAGAGCGGGGATCGAACAGGGCGGTCAGGTCGCGCGCCGGCTCCGAGGGCGATGTGGTCTGACAGGATGCACCACGCGGAGCGGAGGCCCCCGGCGTCGTGGCGCTGTCTGCCGGAGAGGGATTCATGGCGTCGGGGTGTCCTCGCGTCGTGGCCTCTCGATACGCCACACGTGGTGGCTGTGCGCGCGGCGGGCGAAATCGGGTGGCAACGTGGCGCGCGAGAGATCGACCGGCCGCAGGTCGGCGAGAGCGCTGGAATCCAGCACGAACCCTCGGCGCTTGGTTGCGAAGAGCAGGGTGCCGTCGGGAGCAAGAAGGCGACTCGCGGAGCGGATCAGGGCGACGTGGTCGCGCTGGATGTCCAGCGTGGCGGCGCCCGTATGAGCTGAGTTAGAGAAGGTGGGTGGCGCGAGGAAAATGAGGCCATATGTCCGCCGCGCTCGAGTTTCCTCTGAGAGCCACGTGCGGCAGTCAGCACGGACCATGCGGTGTCGTGCCGGGTCGAGGCCGTTGAGGAGGAGATTGCGGCGCGCCCAGTCCAGGTAGGTTGCCGAGAGGTCGACGGTGACGGAGTCCCGAGCTCCGCCGAGAGCGGCGCTCACGGTGGCCGTTCCGGTATAGCCATAGAGGTTGAGGAAGCGCTTGCGCGCGGCGAACTCGCGGATGATCCGCCTGATCTGCCGGTCGTCGAGGAACAGGCCGGTATCGAGACGGTCGGTGAGGTTGATCTGGAAGGCGGCATCGCCCTCGTGCACGGTGAGGAACTGTCCGTGGCTGCCGAGGATGCCGTACTGTTCTGGCCCGCGCTGGCGGCGGCGGACCTTAAGCACCACATGGTCCGCGGCGAGATTCAGTACCTCGCGGATCGCGGCGAGCGCCGCGTCCAGACGAGCGGCCGCTTTGGCGGGGTCGATGTGCTTGGGGGCGGCGTACTCCTGCACGTGCGCCCAGTCCTCGTAGAGATCGAGCGCCAGATTGTAGTCGGGCAGATCGGCGTCGTACAGGCGAAAGCAGGTGATGCCAGCTCGTCGCAAGGGCCGTCCGATTGTCCGCAGGTTTCGTCGCAGGCGGTTGGCGAAGTCTTCCGCGTGGAGGTCTCCAAAGGTTTCCGGGCGGGCGCCGGGTGGCGGCACGGCGGCCGGCTCGGGGCCGGCCGGTGCGGGCGACGCGGCGGGTGGCGTTTCCACTATCGCGGGATGAACGGCGCCGCGGACAGTACCCCGGAGGAGCAGGACGTGCAGGGGCCCGTTGAAGAGAGGGATACCCCCGCGCGCCGGCAGTCCGAGCCTCCGCGCCTGGCGTTTGTCGGCGACCAGCACGGCGGCCTCCCATTCGGGGAAGCGCTCGCGCAGCGCCCGGCCGAGGAGCGCGTAGGTTGCACTGAGACGCGCGTCCGTGAGGCGTTCGCCGTAGGGCGGATTGGCGACCACCAGGCCACGAGATCTTCCGTAGCCTGGCAACGGGTCCAGAGAGGCCTTGAGGTCGCGGCGGCGCACCTGCACCAGTCCTTCGAGGCCGGCTCGTCGTAGGTTGTGCATGGCCAGGCGCAGGGCCGTTGGATCGCGGTCGTCGCCGAAGATCAGGGAGCGGCCATCGCGCTGTGCCGCCTGGAGCTCAGCGAGCCCGCGCGCGCGCCGTGTCCGGGCCTCGCTTACGAGCTGCTCCCACAGCGCCGCGTCGTGCTTCTCCCAGCGCTGGAAGCCCCAGTATGGCCTGAGGAGCCCAGGTGCTACGTCGGCGGCCATCCACGCACCTTCGATGAGCAGGGTGCCGGAGCCGCACAGGGGGTCGGCAAGCCAGGCCCCTCGCTGAGCGAGCTCTGGCCAGTCGGCGCTCAGCAGCACGGCGGCGGCCAGGTTCTCTTTGAGCGGCGCCGCCGCTTGCTCACCCGGCTCGCGATACCCGCGGCGGTGCAGGCTCTCGCTGGCGAGATCGACGGCGAGCGAGCCGCGGTCGTGCTCCAGGTGCAGCGCCAGGCGGATATCCGGCCGGCGCACGGCCACGGAAGGGCGTTGGCCGTGGCGCTCGCGGAACTGATCGACGATCGCGTCCTTCACGAGCTGGGCGCCGTACTGTGTGTGGGTGATGGCGGCGGACGAGCCGGTGACGTCGCAGGCCAGCGTGGAGGAGACGCCGAGGTGCTCGTCCCAAGCGATGGCCCGCACGCCGTCGTAGACGTCGCGCGAGCTGGTGGCCGGGAAGCTCGCGAGAGGATAGAGGATCCGGGAGGCCAGGCGAGACCACAGGCAGGCGCGGTAGGCGGCGGTCAGACCGCCGGCGAAGGAGACGCCGGCACGTGCCTCGCGCACCTCTGGGAGCCCTAGGCCGCGGAGCTCTCGCGCCAGCAGGCGTTCCGTGCCACGTGGTCCGGTGGCGAAGCATCGCCACGTGTTCTTCTGTGCGGGGTGCATTCGCTTACGGTAGCACAGCAGATGTTGCCAGGGGGTACAGCCGTGGTACGGTCCTCCTATGGCATCCGAAGGAGTCGGCACGACCCAGTCACCGGCGCTCAGGCCCCGGACGTGGGGGCTAGCATCGCCTAGCCGGCTAGGCGTGACGTACCGGTGGCTCAAACGGCACAAGATGCTGCTGCTCGCGACAGTACCGGTGCTGGTCTACGCGCTGATCGTGGTGGTCATGGGGCAACTGGGGATCGTGTCGTGGGATGCCCCCGCTCACCTGTACAAGGTAGCCCTCCTGGGCGAGAAGGAGGCCGTCTTTTGGGATAACCACTGGTACGGCGGCGGCTACGATCTGATTAGCTATGGCTTACTGTTCTACGCCGTCGCGCAGGTCGTTCCCTACGTTGTCCTCGTGGTCCTCTCCGCTGGCGCGTTGCCGTTCCTCTTGCACCTCTACTTACGCCGTGCCTGGCCTGGCACGGGCTACCTACCGGCCGTCGCCCTGGCGTTTGTGCTCACCGTCTACTTGGCCAACGGACAAGACCCGTTCCTCTTCGCCATGGCGCTCATGCTCGGGGGGATGGTCTTGCTCGCTTCCGGCCACACAGTCCTGGCGGTGTTCCCCATGGCGGGGTCGATCTTCGCCCATCCGCTGGCCCTCGTCATCGGCGGCGTGTTCCTGCTCGCCGAATTCATCGCTCGCCCCGGCGTTCGCCGGGCGTACCTGCGCTCGCTGCTGTACCTCTCCCCCTTCCTCCTCGTACGAGTGTTGTTCGCCATCGTCTTCTGGGAGAAGGGCTCTTATGTTTACGCGCCCGGGCACGTGCTGCTCTTCGTCGGCTACGGTGCCATCGGTTACCTGCTCACGAGGCTCTCGCGCGACCCGGAGCGCTCCGCCAAGGGAGCCCTCTTCCTGACCTTCACCGCGGTCGCGCTGGTGTTCGCGCTCATTCCGGGGAATCCCGTCGGCTTCAACATCGGTCGCTTCTTCTTCCTCTTCGCGGTGCCGTTGCTGCTGAGCGTCCGGCGGCTCTTGCTGCCCGGGGCGGTCACCGCTGTGCTGCTGGTCGCCGTCGCCTGTGGCCAGATGATCCCCCCCGCCTCGCACTACGTTCACGTGGCGGACTTGCGGTCCACGCGGGCCGAGTTCTTCGTGCCGGCACTCTCGTTCGCGGCGACACACTACGAGCCGGGATATCGATTCCATGTGGTGGCGCTGGACACGCACTGGGAGGCGTACTACTTCTCGGTCAACGATTTCCCGATCACCCGTGGCTGGTATCGTCAGGCCGACGCGGTGCACAACCGCATCCTCTCGAGCGAGTTCACGGCCGAGAGCTACGTAGCGTGGCTCAAAGGCATGGGGGTCAAGTACATCTTCTTGCCGCACGCGCCGCTGGACTGGAGTGGTGAGCGAGAGAGCGAGATTCTGCGGACGTCGCCGGAGATCGCGCCGGTGACTGCGGACGCCGACTGGACGATCTTCCGATTGCGGGATCCGCAACCTATCGCGGTCGCTCTTCACGGGGGCCAAGACCCGGAGATCCTGGCCCTTCTCCATCAGGCGGTCTACCTCCGCATCCCCGCGGCGGGCGACTACCTCATCAAGGCCACCTACTCCCCCTACTGGCAGATCACGGCGGGAGCGGGCACGCTCGCGAAAGCGCCCGGAGACGAGAGTTTTCTCCTGCTGCGCGCCGCACAGGGCGGGCTCTACGGCGTGAGCGTCCGAGTTACGCTCGAGGCCTCGCTGCGCGAGCTGGTGCGCCTGTTCTGAGCCGCCGCCGGTGGCCGGCTCGGCGCGCTCAGGAGACGACGCACGCCGGCGATGGCTCGTGCTGCCGGACGCAGTTGCGGCCCTCCTCTTTTGCCCGGTAGAGGGCGCGGTCTGCCAGGTCGAGCAGATCCTCGATGCCGGTGGCGTCGCGAGGGCATGTCGCTACGCCGGCACTGATGGTGATGGAGGCGTCGTCGGGTAGGCCGAGCTCGGTGAAGCGTGCCTCCGCGAGCACGCGTTTCACCCGGTTCGCCATGAACACGGCGTTGTCTCCCGGTGTGCCGGGGAGGAGCAGGGTGAACTCCTCGCCACCATGTCGGGCGCAGACGTCGGTGGTACGGACCGCCTGCTGCAGGATCGCGGCCACCGCTTGCAGCACTCGATCGCCGATGGCGTGCCCGTACGTATCGTTGAAGCGCTTGAAATGGTCGATGTCCAGGAGCACCACGCTCATCGGGGTCTGCGTCGCCAGGCTATGCTCGACCTCTTCACTGGCGCGCTGCATGAAGTAGCGTCGGTTGTAGAGGCGAGTGAGGTGGTCGGTGACCGCCTGGCGGCGGATGCTGTCGTACTTGCGGGCATTCTGCAGCGCCGCGTGGACATGGCTGCACCATGCGCGCAGGGCCTCGTCGGAGACGGTCGCGAAGTTCTCGTCTGTGGTGGCGGTTGCGAGCAGCGCCATCGAGCCGTTGTCGCCCGCGAGGAGAGGGAGGACGATCTGGTGGGTCATGGTGTGGGGGAGCAGAGTGCAGCGGTGGCCGGAGGAGCGGGTGAGCACGCCGGTCTCGACTGCTTGCCGCACTGGGCAGTCGCTGGACTCGAGGCAGCAGGACGAATCGAGGGTGCGGGCGCTCACGCCGAGGGCGCCGTCCACCTCCACCTGCTCGTCTTCCCACCGGAGCAGAGCCACGAAGTCCGCGCGCAGGAACGCTTTGCTGTGCGCCAGCGCCCGGTCGGCCGTCTCGCGGTAGGGGAGGGCGCTGTTAATCTGCGAGCCCAGCTCGCCGACTTGGACGAGCTGGCGATGCTGGACCGAGAGTCGCACGAGATCACGCCAGCTCTCGGCCGCCATAGCTGCCTCGCCCATCTGCACGGCCTCGACGAGCGAGCCGAGCAAGCCGCTCGCCTCGGCCACCTGATTGCGCGCACCTTCCGCCTTCTCGCCGTCGCGGCCGAGACAGGTACGTGTCGTCGCCAGCGCGCGGTCGAGTGGCTTGAAGATGAGCAGCCGCAGCACGCCGATGACGAGCGCGGCGCCGACGAAGCAGATCGCGCCGAGGAGGATGCCGTGGCGATGGTCGTTCAGGTGCCACGCAGTCAAGCCGAGTGCGGCGTCGACCACTCCGACGAGGGCGCCGATCCGCAGCTCCAGGCGAGCGCGGCTGCGCTGGTATGGCTGTTGTTCTGTGAAGGAGTCCACCACGGTCCGGTTCTGCGCTCGTTATCGGCACGTTTCGCGGAAACGTGATAGCGATGAGCTACGGGCGCTACGTGGTGTGGCGGTTCATGATCCGGCGGTCTCGCGTGCGTCGCGGGACCGCTCGGCGTTCTCCGTGACGGCGTTCCTGTACGTAGTGGGGGCAGGTGACGCACACTGCACTGCAGGCCAGGCGCGTGTCGACGTCTGCGACACAGATCATGGCGACACTGTGCTGCGACTGTTGCTCCATAGCTCCAAGTACGGCGCGCCGGCGCGGTGTCCTTCCGCGCCGCCCGAGGTTGTGCTCAGAGATAGCCCTCGATGACGCTGAGCACCTGAGCGATGCGGAAAGGCTTGGTGATGTAGCCGTCGATGCCGATGCCACTCGCGAGCTCGATGTCTGCCGCCATGGCTTTGGCCGACAAGCCGACGACGGGGATGCTCGCGGTGGTTGGATCGGCCTTGAGCTCCGCCACGGCCTCATAGCCGCTCATCACCGGCATCATCATGTCGAGGAGGATCAGGTCCGGCTGGTGACCGCGGGCTACATCGACCGCCTCGCGGCCGTTGGTTGCCTGGTAGACCTCGTACCCCTGTGTTTCGAGCGATAGGGTGACGATGTTCAAGATGTCGGGGTCGTCATCGGCCACGAGGATAGTCCTTGGTGGCACGCTCATCTCCCTTTTGCTGGGACGGTCGCCACGATGTCGGCGGCGGTGTGTATCGGCACAGTGAACACGAAACTGGACCCTTTTCCAATGGAGCTCCGCACCCGGATGTGCCCGCCATGGAGCTCGACGAGCTCCTTGGCTATAGCGAGCCCCAGGCCGGTTCCGCCTTGGGCGCGAGTTGTCGAGGAGTCGATCTGGGTGAAACGCTGAAAAATCCGCTCCTGGTCTTCTCTGGCGATACCGATGCCCGTGTCCGTAACCCAGATCTCCACCATGTGATCTGCGCTGCGTGCTTCGACGCTGACGCTGCCGTTGTCTGGCGTGTACTTGATGGCGTTGGTGAGCAGGTTGAGGAGGATCTGATTGAGCTTGCTGGCATCGGCGTTCACCTGCGGCAGATCTGTCGGGAGGAAGGTGGATACTTTGATGTGCTTGGCGGCCGCGCGCGGTTTGAGCACGGGCAGAACCCCGAGAAGCGCGGCGCGCAGGTCGACGGCCTCCCGGCGCAGCTCGAGCTTCCCTGCTTCGATCTTGGTGAGGTCGAGGATGTCGTTGATGAGGTTCAGCAGGCTTTCGCCGTTCTTCAGAATGCTCTCGATGAATCCCGTCTGCTTCTCGTCCAACGTGCCGGTCATGCCGCTCAGGAGCATGTCGCTGTAGCCGATGATCGACGTGAGCGGAGTCCGCAGCTCGTGGCTCATCGTCGCCATGAAGTCGCTCTTGAGTTCGTCAACGTGCGTGAGCTCTTCGTTGGCGCGTTTGAGATCCTCGTTGAGGATGCGGAGGGCGACGCCGGTCTGCATGGTACCGATGACGAGGGAGAGCTGGTTGCAGAGCGAATCGATGGTCCCCAGCCGGTCCTTGTCCGTCGGCTCTCCCTCGTCCAGCAACAGGCAGACGCTGCCGATAGGTTTGTCCTGCACCTCGAGCTTGGTGACGAGGAGCCGTCGATGCCCGTCGCGCTCGATGGCCGCCAGGAGCGCTGCCGACACCGTGTCGGTTGCGTGGTCGCACAGCACCGTCGATTTCCCCGCGGCCAGCCTCTCAATATCCAAGGCGAGCAGGCGGCGCATGGCCGCCGCCGACGTCTTGCCGATGCGCGCGCCGACGAAGCCGTCCTTCGTTCCTTCGTCGTGGACGACGATGAATCCCGAGACGGCGCCGACTACGGCGGCCACCTGAGAGAGCGCCTCCGCGAGGAGATCCTCGAGGCTGTTGTGACGCAGGAACGCGCGGCTTGAGTCGCTGAGCATGCGGAGTTGCTGGTTCACAAAGCGCAGCTTATCGAGCTGGCTTTCGGTGGCCACGTTCGCTTGTCGCAGCTGCGTGTTGGAGCGAGACAAGTCATAGGCGAGCATGCCCGCGAGCAGGCCGATGAGCAGAAACGCGGCCAGGCGCACGGCGACCGTCTGGTCGAGCCACCGTTCCGGGAACGCTGTCGAGCTGAGGGTCGCAGCAGTGACGAGAGATCCTGAACGTTCCAGCAGGTAGAGGGCGGCGTAGAGCAGGTCGGAGCTCACGGCCACCAGATACGAGGCCCAAGGGGGGAGAAGGATACTGGCGACGACGATCGGCCACAGGTAAAAGATAGCGACCGTGCTCGCCGCTCCACCGGTGAGGACGACACCCGCGCTGACCATCAGCATGTCGATGACGATGACGGCGGCGCAGGCCGTGTCTGTCTTGCCATCACGGATCAAGAGCAGAACGGGCACCGTGCTCAGAGCGAACACGGCGCAGGTCATGGCCCGGGCGAAAGCTATCTGCCCGGGGTCGCGGATGGCGAAAACCAGGGTCGCGATGAAGAGTGCGACACCGAGCGCTGCTCGCGCGAAGAGAACATCATTGAGATGAACACGAGGCTCCAGCGTGCCCCCTCCAGCCGTCTTCCTGCGTGCCGCAGTACGATGTACCTCTCTCTGCCGCGGCGCCCTCACATTCTCGACAGACACCGGGAGTTCCTTGAGAGCGTCGCGGAAACATGGGTTCGTGGGGTTCGGGTTCTTGTACTCCAAGGAGAAACGTGACATTTGTTGCACGGTGGTATGCAAGGCGTTGTCGGAGGAGCAGGAGCGCTGATGCCAGTTCCCCGTTTCATCCTCGCCGGGACCGATGCCGGCCCAGCGGTCGATCTTGCCGCTGGTGCGTTGTTGGCCGCGTTCACTCGTCGGCGGGCCGTACGGCCAGTGCTCCTCGGCCTCAAGCTGCCGCTCTGGCGATTGCTGTACCGTGGCTCAGGCAAGGCACCGCGAGTTGTCGATCCAGCGCTGCATTCGCAGGCGGTCTCGGTGGAGCTCATCGAGTACTGGTCGGAGAGAGTGGAGATGCTGATGGCGGTGGGCACGTGTCCCGTGCTCGATAGTTGGGAGGGGGTCGAGGGGTCACGTCCTGTGGACTACGCCGCTCGCCTCGACGCACCGCTGATCCTGGTACTGGACGCGCGCGACCGGGGTGCTACTGCTGCCGCGAGCGTGCTAGGAGTGCGCGCGCTCGCGAGCCAGGCCGAGATCGGCGGCCTGATCGTTGTCGGTGCGGAGGAAACGCCCGCCGGTCGCGAGTTGCTCCAGTCGCTGCGCCGGGATGTCGGTGTGCCGTTGCTCGGGGCCATTCCGCCGCAGCTGACCGAGCAGTTCATGCGTCAACACGCACCCCTGCCCGGCATGCGCACCATAGGGCCAAAGCCGCCCGCCGACGGGGCGGTGCGCCTCTGTGAAGAGGCTGGAACGTATCTGCAACTCGACGAGCTCGACGAGGTTGCGTCGCGGCGCGGCTTCGTGCCGGCCGCGCAGCGCCGTCTGCTGATTCACCGCGACCGCGATGTCGGCCGCGTCGAGCTTTCCGTAGCCATCGCTTGGGGGGCGCCGCTGCAGCCGCTGGCGCTCGAGAACATCGACGTGCTGCAGGCGGGCGGTGTACGCCTGCAGCCGCTCAACATCGTCCGGGACCGCGCGCTGCCCGAGGGGGTCAGCGGCCTGCTCGTTGTCGGTCAGCTGGAGGAAGAGCAGCTGAGCGCGTTCGCGGCGAACACGCCTCTTCTGGGCGAGTTGGCGCGGGCCATTGGCGCTGGTCTTCCCACCATGGCGTTCGGCGGCGGGGCGCTTCTGCTCCTACGCCGCCTCGCCGACAGTCACGGGCGCAGTCACGATCTCGTGGGCGTGATCCCCGCCGAAGCGGAGCTCATCGAATGGTACGACCGCCCACGGTACGTGCGCGTGAGCGCTACTCGGGAGAACCCGTACGACGAGAGCGACAACGTGCTCTACGAGCTCTTCGACCTGGAGTACCTCGTGCTCGAGCAAGATCACTTCGCCTATCGGGTGGCAACCGGTAACACCACGCAGGCCGAGGGCTTCGCGGTGCACAACTGCCTGGCGACGAGCCTGTACCCGAGCTTTGCCCTCTCTCCCGCCATGGTCGATCGGTTCATGGCTGCGGTGCGTCTGTCGGCATTGCGCCAGTGAGTCGCCGCCGGCGGCTGCTCCTGCTCGCTGTGCTGCCCCCCATCTTGCTGGCGGCGGTGCGGCTTGCCATGTGGCAAACGGGGTTCAGTGCGGTGGACACGGCCGCTCACGTGTACAAGGCAGAGCAAGTACGCCACACCGCGGCGGCGCTGTTCTGGGACACCTACTGGTACGGCGGCTCCTACGGTGTCGTCAACTACGGACCGCTCTTCTATCTCCTGGCCGCGATGATCCCCGGAGCTGTCGTGGCGGTACTGGCCGCTGGGTCGCTGCCGCTGGCCACCGACGCGTATCTCCGGCGGTCCTATGGCGTTACCAGTCCTTGGCCGGCGTTGGCGCTCGCGGGTGTGCTCTGCCTGTACCAAGTCAACGGCCAGGACCCGTTCCTCCTCGGGCTCGCGCTCATGGTCGGCGGCCTTGCCCTGCTGTCGGCAGACAAGCCGCTGTGGGCGGCCTTGGCTGTCGGATTGGCGCTGTTCGCCAATCCGCTCGCCGTGTTCGTGGGCGGTGTGTTCCTGTTCGCCGATCTCGTCGTCGACGCAGGCGCACGGCGGAAGTACCTCCGGTTCGTGGCAGGCTGGGCGCCATTCATCCTGGTACGGGGATTGCTCGCCCTGGTCTTCGCGCAGCCGACAGCGTATCTCAACGAGTTGCCGCAAGTCGGTCTGGCGCTCGCCGCCGCCCTGTTGGGCGCTCTTCTGGCCTGGACCGCGGCGTCGGTGGCACGGCGGCGCCTCCTCGCACTCTTCGTGATCTACGCGGTCGCCTGCATCCTCGCAGCCGTGGTACGAGTGGTACCGCTGGGCAACAACGTGAACCGGTTTGCACTAGTGTTCGCGGTGCCACTCGCTCTCGCGTGCGGCCGGAGTCGGCTGCCACGAATAGCGCTCGTGGCGGTCGTCCTCGCGCTGGCTGGCCTGCAGTTGCAGGCGCCACTGCGCGCATGGGCCACTCCCTTGCGCCCGCAAGCTACGGACGCGGCTTTCTTTGCCCCCGCTTTGCGGGTCGCCGATCGTCTCGTGGGGCCCGGCGAGCGGCTGCACGTGGTGGCCCTTAAGAAGCATTGGGAGGCGTACTACTTCCCCCGCGCCGGCCATGCGATGACGCGGGGCTGGTACCGGCAGGACGACGCCATCCACAACCGCCTGTTCCTCGAGGGGGAGTACGGCGAGGCGGATTACGTTGCGTGGCTGCAGGCGATGGGCGTGCGCTACGTGTTCCTGCCGCACGCCCCATTGGATCGCAGCAGCCAGGCGGAACCGACCCTCCTGGCCACGTCGCCATCCTTTCGCCGCGTGGCGCGGCGAGGAGGCTGGACGGTGTACGAGCTGGTCTCCGCTCAGCCCATGGTCGTCCCGATCGGGCACAGTGGGCGCTGTCGTGTCCTCGCGCTCGACCACCGCGTAGTGCGTCTCTCCGCCGATGCGGCGGGCTCCTACGTGCTCAAGGTGAGCGCCACGCCATTCTGGACGGTCGTGCGTGGCGCCTGCACGGTGCGGGCTACGACGGATGGCTTCACGCAGCTACAGATCGCTAAGCCTGGGGTGGTAGTCCTGCAATTCTCCCTGGGGCTGGGTGGATTTACCCGCGCTCTTCGTTGACACGGTAAACTCGTGCTGGATCGCGGCTGATGGCCGGCGCGTGAAGGAGGGAGCGATGGCCCGTGGTGCGGAGACCCCGCGAGCGACGAGACGGCCGACGAGCGCGGCCTCGCTGCCGGTCAGGCGCGATGGCGTGTGTGTGGCAACCGGGAGGCTGAGGTGAAGCGGCGGCTCGAGCCGGACGTCTTCCGGCTCCCGGTGGCGCAGATCCGGTCCGGGTACTACTCGGACGCCTACTTCAACTACACCAAGCAGGTGCTGGAGACGGGCGGGATGCACCCGCGCGTCCTGATGCAGGTGTTTCAGAAACACGAGGGCGCTGTCTTGGGTGGCATGGACGAGGCCTTGGCGATCCTTCGTCTGTGCGCTGGCCGCTACCGCTCTGGTCGTGCGGGGCGTCGCTGGGAGTCGGGCTGGCGGCATCTGCGCGTGCACGCGCTCTACGATGGTGACGAGATCTCTTCCTGGGAGACAGTCCTGACGATCGAGGGCGACTATAGCCTGTTCGCCCACCTCGAAACGGTGTATCTCGGCGTGCTCAGCAGGCGCACACTGGTGTCTACCAACGTACGCCGGGTGGTTCAGGCGGCGGGAGGTAAATCGATCCTCTTCTTCCCCGCGCGGTTCGATCACTACCGGGTGCAAACCGGAGATGGGTACGCGGCGCACGTCGCGGGAGCTATCGGTGTGTCCACGGACGCGCAAGCCTCGTGGTGGGGCGGTAAGGGTATAGGTACCGTGCCACACGGACTCATCGCGGCATGCGGGGGCGACACGGTCGAGGCCGTCCGGCGCTTCGCCGATCGGTACTACCCTGAGGTCAATGTGGTCGCGCTCGTGGACTTCCACAACGACTCGGTGACCACCTCGCTTGCCTGTGCGCGGGCGCTGGGCAAGCGGCTGTGGGGTGTACGGCTCGACACGGCCGAGACTATGGTCGATCGCGCGCTCTGGGACAGGATGGGGCAGTTCAAGCCAACTGGAGTGGCCCCCGAGCTCGTATGGGAGGTAAGGCGGGCGCTCGATGCCGAGGGCTTCGACTTCGTGAAGATCGTGGCCAGCGGCGGCTTCGACGCCGATCGGATTCGCGCCTTCGAGGCCGCCGGAGTGCCCGCCGACGCTTACGGGGTGGGGAGTAGCTTGTTGCGTGGCAACACCGACTTCACGGCGGACGTGGTCATGGTCGAGGGTCGGCCGTGTGCCAAAGTCGGGAGGAGCTTTCGGCCCAGCACGCGGCTCGACCTGGTCGAGTAGGCGAAGCATGGGCGAGGATTTCCGCTGATGGGGTACATACAGGGCATGAAAGCGATCATCGTCGTCGACGTTCTGAATGGCTTCTGCAAGGCGGGGAATCTCGCCAGCCCGCGCCTTGGCGCTGTGATCCCGCGTCTACAGGCATATCTGCGGCGCGAGCTGGACGCTGGCGCTCGCGCCATCTTCCTCATCGACACGCACCAGCCAGACGACCGCGAGTTCCACATGTTCCCGCCGCACTGCATCCGCGGGAGCGGCGAGGATGAGGTGGTGGACGAGCTGCGCGAGTTCGTCGAGCGCTCTGTTTCGGTACGCAAGAGCCGGTACTCGGGGTTCTACGGAACCAATCTGGAACGCATACTCGCCGAGTTGCATCCAGACGAGGTCGAGGTGGTCGGTGTGTGCACCGACATCTGTGTGCTGCATACCGTCGCCGACCTGCGCAACCGCGACTACCTCGTGACGGTGCGAAGTGACCTGGTGGAAACCTACGATGCCCCCGGTCATCCCGCGGAGCAGATCAACGCCTGGGCTCTGGCGCACATGCGCGATGTGCTCGGCGCGCGCGTCGTCTGAGGATCATCTCCGACACGCGCGGTCGTAGCCGAGGCGATACGGTAGGAACCCGCCCGATGTGCATTGACGCTCGGCATGAGCTGTCAGTAGAGTCTCGCGGAGAGAATGGGGATGCCGTGTTGGCGGCAGGGCTTTGGAAGGGTTTCCGTGGGTCTTCAACTGACGCGTGGGGGCGAGTACGGCATACGGGCCATGGCGTATCTGGCGGGCAGAGCGCCCGGCGAGGTTTGCTCGCTGCACGAGGTCGGCGGCGAGCAAAGCATCCCCGAGAGCTTCCTGGCTAAGATCTTCCAGAACCTGGCGCGTGCCGGACTCGTGATTTCACGGCGTGGCGCGCATGGCGGCTTCGTGCTGGCGCGCCCTGCCGAGGACATCAGTATCGCCGATGTGCTCGAGGCTATCGACGGACCGGTCGCGCTGAATATTTGCGTGCTCCGACCCGAGGCGTGCGAGAACTGCTCCAGATGTGGTGTGCACCACGTGTGGGTGCGCGCTCAGGAACACATGATGGAGGTGCTTCGGGAGGCCTCGCTGGCAGATGTGGCGCGGGCCATCGGGGATGTTCGGCCGGCTGCGGACCGCCGGTAGCCGCTGCTCGCTGGCGACGACCGGGGTGGTCGGCGTCAGGCCGTACAAGGGGACGGGGTAGGCTCGCCCGCGTAAGTCGGGCGAGCCTACCCCGTCAACGTCTACGACGCGACCGCGTCGTCTCTTCCCTTACCGTCAGCCAAAGCCGCTGCCGCGGTAGGGTGAGCAGCTGCCGCCGACGTGCTTCAAGAAGCTGGAGAACTTCTGGCGTACCTCGAGGGAGCCGCACGCGGGACACACTTTGTCCTGCTCTTTCAGAAACCCCGGCACGTTGATCTCAAAACTCTTGGCGCACTTCTGGCAGACGAACTCATAGGTCGCCATCGATCCTCCCAGTTGCTGTCCTATACCCACAGGGGTATTATGGTCGAATAGCGCTCATTCGTAAACCCAGAGCAGTTGCGGGAGGGAGATCCTGTGCTGATGCGTCGTCGTCGGTCGGTATTGGGTGTCTGGATGGTGGCGGCGGTCTCTCTACCCGTGCTCTTGCTGGCATCGTGCGGAGTCTCGGACACGGGCGGCGACGGCGCCACGGGAGGCGCCACGCCCGGCATCGTGCTGGCGGGCACTACTGTGGACGGTGAGGCGTTCGATGTGGCGAGCTACGCGGGCAGGCCCGTCGTCGTGAACTTTTGGGCCTCGTGGTGCGGCTACTGCCGGGAGGAGATGTCCGATCTGGTCGCCTTCGCGGCGGCACACCCCGACGTTGCGGTTATCGGCGTCGCCGTGAACGACAGTGAGACGGACGCCGCGCGGATGATCCTCGACTACGGGATCACGTTCCCCACAGTGTGGGATCCCGACGGTGAGATCTTCTCGCGGGTCGAGAGCCAGGGTCTGCCGACTACGGTATTTCTCACCGCGGATCTGCGCGTGGCGCACAAGATCGTGGGTGCCGCCGACCGGGCTGGCTTCGAGGCTGGGTTGCGGCGGGCACAGTGATCACAGCGTGATCATCGAGTCCCTCTCGCTCTCGGCGGTTGGACTGGCGTTCGCCGCCGGCCTGGTGTCGTTCCTCTCGCCGTGCGTGCTCCCCCTGCTCCCCGTCTACCTCTCGTACGTGTCCGGTGTGAGTGTCGAGCAGCTCGATCGCCAGCGCTGGGCGGTACTGCCGGTAGCGCTCGCTTTCGTACTTGGGTTCACGTCGGTCTTCGTGCTTCTGGGAGCCGGCGCCGGCGGTATAGGGAGCGCGCTGCTCCGCCACCGGGATACCCTCACGGTGATCGCTGGCGCCTTCCTCATCCTCAGTGGCGTTGCTGTGGCGGGCCGCCTTCACCTGCGCGCGGTGGGCATCTCTTGGGCACCGCGCGCCGGCGGCGCCGGCGGCGCCTTCCTGGCCGGCGCCGCTGTCGCCATCGCCTGGACGCCGTGCGTTGGGTACGTGCTGGGTGCCATCCTCACGCTGGCCAGCACGCAGAGCGCCGCCGCCGGCGCGCTGCTGCTCTTCGTCTACTCTCTCGGCCTCGGCCTGCCTTTCATGGTGGCAGCCGCTGCCTTCGGTTGGGTGAGCTGCCACCTGGCCCGCGTAAAACGACACTATCGGGTCGTCCAGCTCGTCGCTGGCGGACTGCTCGTCGTACTCGGCGTGCTGTTCGTGACGGGGACGTTCGACGCGCTGAGCCGCGCGCTGGCGCGTTTCAACCCCTTCGATCTGTAGGATCCAGGGATGCGCCCATCCTCGCTTTGCGAGGAAGCCGGCACCCGCGTTGGCAGGTGGCCCTCCGCGCCCGGTATGATCTCCACGATGGACGCTTCGCGAAGACTCCCCGATCCTACCCCGGCGGGTCTCGCGGCGGCGCGCGCGCTCGAAGGGCGCGTGGCGGGTGAGGTACGCACTACTCCGCTGTCGCGGTGGCTGTACTCCACCGACTCCTCCAGCTATCGACTCTTGCCGGATGCGGTGCTGGTGGCCGGAGCGGTGGAGGATCTGTACATCGCGGCGCAGGTCGCTGCCGAACACGGTGTCTCCCTCTGCCCGCGAGGCGCTGGGACCAGCGTCGCCGGGCAGGCCATCGGCACTGGCATCGTGGTCGACTGTTTCAAACTCGACCGCATCCTCGAGATCGACGCGGACGGTCGCCGAGCACGGGTCGAGCCGGGCGTCATCCAGGCCTCGTTGAACGCTGCCGCGGCGGCGTACGGCCTCGAGTTCGGACCCGACACGTCGACGGTGGACCAAGCGACCATCGGCGGCATGGTGGGCAATAACTCCTCAGGGTCGCGCTCCATCATCTACGGCCAGTCAGTCGACAAGCTGCTCGGCCTCCGCACGGTGCTGATAGGGGGCGACGAGCTAGACCTGGGCGTGTGCGCGGACGACGATCTCTCCAGCGGCGTGACGGGGCCCCAGGCACGCGCCATCGCCGCCGAGCTCGCCGCGATGCGCCGCCGCTCGCGTGCGGCGATCGCCACCGGATACCCGCAGACCTCGCGCTGCACCTCGGGGTACAACCTGCGCTGTCTGCTCGATCGGCGGCCTAATCTGGCCCGTCTGCTCGCCGGCTCCGAGGGCTCGCTCGCCCTCTTCACGATGCTCGACGTCGAGCTCGATCCGCTGCCGGAAACCCGCGTCGGCGCGGCCCTCACCTTCGCCACCATCCGCCAGGCGCTCGAGGCAAACGTCGCGCTCCTCTCCACAGGACCATCCGCGGTGGAGTTACTGGACCTCGATCCCCTGCGGCGTGCGCCCAATCTCTCTACCTTCCGGCTCCTGGCGCCGCTGCTCGCCAACGGCGACCCGGCGATGCTCACGGTGGAGTACCAGGGCAGCGAGGAAGAGGCGCGCGCCGGCCTTGCTCGCCTGCGTACCATCCAGGGCGAGCTCGGCGTGCGCGAGGTGGTATGGCTCGAGGACCGCGCGGCGCTCGGCGCCGCGGCGGCCCTGCGGCGAGCCGTGCTGCCCCTGCTCATGGGCGCCCCAGGAGCCGAGCGCCCGGCGGCCATCGTGGAGGATACCGCCGTGGCTCCTGAACACTTGGCGGACTTCGTCGATCAGTTCCAGCGCATCATCGCCGCGCACGGCGCCAAGGCCTCCTTCACCGGGCACGCCTCGGCGGGGTGTCTGCACGTGCGGCCGCTCCTGGATCTCAAGAGCGTTGCTGGCGTGGCCAAACTGGACGCTATCGCGCGCGAGGTCGGCCAGTTAGTCTGCGACTACCATGGCGCGGTCTCCGGCGAGCACGGCTGCGGGATCGCCCGCTCCTGGATCTTGCCGCGCCTGTTCGGCGCGGAGCTGTACGCGGAGTTCGTGGCGCTCAAGAAGGTCTTTGATCCGAGGAATCTGCTCGGGCCTGGGCATGTGGTAGATGGACCGTCTCCCATCGAGAATCTGCGGTTCGGGGCCAACTATCGCGGTGCCGAGCCGTGGCGCCCGCGGCTCTCCTATGCCGCCGAGGGTGGTTTCGACCTCGCGGTGGAAAAGTGCTTCGGCGCCGGTATCTGCAAGAAGATCTCAGGGACCATGTGTCCTCCGGCCACGGTGAGCCGCGACGAGGCACGTTCCACCCGCGCGCGCGCCAACGCCCTGCAGGCGCTGGTGGCCGGAACCCTGGCTCTGGAAGACATCACCGAGGACGAGTTCGTCGAGGTGCTCGGCACCTGTCTGGCGTGCAAGGCCTGCAAGACGGAGTGCCCGGCCGGCGTGGACATGGCGGCGCTCAAAGTGGAATGGCTGGCCGAGCGCCACGCGCGCGAGGGCGTGCCGCTGCTAGCGCGCGGTATCGCCAACTTCCGGCGCCTCATCGGCCTGGCGGCGCCGTTTGCCCCGCTGATTCGCGCCGTCGCTCGGCCGCCGCTCACGACGCCGTTCCTGCGGCTGCTCGGCGTAGCTCCTCAGCGGCCGCTACCGCCTATCGCCCGGCGGCCGCTCACGCGCCGCGTGCGCGCCGACGCGCACCCCGATGTGCTGGTCTTCGCCGACTGCTTCGTGAAGCACCAGGAACCAGAGGTGGGCGAGGCGCTGGTGCGCCTGCTGCGGGCGGCCGGACACACGGTCGGCGTTGTGGATGCCGGCTGCTGCGGGCGCACCATGATGTCCACCGGCATGCTCGACAAGGCGCGGCGCGCGGCTGCTGACTGTCTCCAGCGGCTGCACGCCGAGGTGCAAGCGGGGAGGACCATCGTCTTCGTGGAGCCGAGCTGCCTCAGCATGATCCACGACGACTGGCAGCGCCTGCTGCCGGACGACCCCCGTGTCGACCAGGTAGCGGCGGCGTGTCGCTTCGGCCTCGACTTGGTCGCCGGCGCCGCGCACGTAGGCCGGCTGGAATTCCGGCCCGGCGGCGACGTCCTCCTCCATCCGCACTGCCACGAACGCTCGCTGTTCACCTCCCAGGCCACTGAGCAGGCGTTGCGGTCTGTCCCCGGGATCACTCTGCGCGTGCTCGACGAAGGCTGCTGCGGCATGTCCGGCATCTTCGGCTACGAGGCAGAGCACTACGAGCTCAGCGTCGCCATCGCAGAGCGTGGTCTACTGCCGGCCGTACGGGCGGCGGCACCGCAGACGGCGGTGCTGGCCACGGGGACGTCTTGCCGGGCGCAGATCGGCGATCTCTCCGGCCGCCGCGCGGAACACCCAGCCGTGTTCCTCGCGGATCGCCTGCTGCCCTGAGGCCGAGCGCCACAACTGAGATCGCGGGTCTCTTGAGCGTCGTTCCGCCGCCGGCTACAGTGGCGGCATGAACGCGACCGCTCGTCTCTCCTCCGGCAGACCGTGATGCACGGTGCCGCTTGCCCTCCGTGGGGGACGGGGTCGCCATGACCGCCGCCACCATTGCACTTGGGGTCATCGGTCTCCTGGCGGCGGCGGGCGCCGTGGTGGAGGCGGTCGTTCACGCGGCGCGGCGGCGCCAGTACGGAGACATCCTCGTGGTCCTGGCGGTCGCTGCTCTGACCGTGTGGGTGCTCCTAACCTTCGGGCACCTGTTTCTTCAGTAGTCAGCGGAACTTCGCGCCGCTTCTCTGCCAACCCCCTAAGGCTTTTCGACAGACCTGCCGATACTCGCGCCGGGAGCAAGGAAAACGTGCGGCGGGTACCGGCGACGAGCTGGAACAACCTCAGTCGCTTGATGGCCGAAGGGGCGAGGCGTGGCTCAGCGGATCCTCGTCGTCGACGACGAAGCAGACATACGGCGACTCATTCGGGAAGCGCTTGGGGCTGCCGGCTACGACGTAGCCACGGCAGCCAGTGGTAAAGAGGCTGTTCGCGTGGGCAGCACATTCCTGCCCGATCTCGTGCTGCTCGATGTCATGATGCCGGATGCCGACGGGTTTACGGTGTACGAGTGGCTGCGGGCTAAGCCGGCATCGTTGAACAGCCCGGTGATCTTCCTCACGGCCCGGCGCGAGTTGGAGAACAAGCTCGTCGGGTTTCGCAAGGGAGCGGTGGACTACGTCACCAAGCCGTTCCATATTCGCGAGCTCCTCGCTCGCGTCCGCGTGCACCTGCGCGATCCCGAGCCGGTGAAGGACGCTCCGCCGAGTCCCCTGACGGGACGCGAGCGCGAGGTGGTCAGGCTGCTCGCCGACGGACGTACCTACAAGCAGGTGGCGACTGCCATGCGGCTCTCGCAGAGCACCGTGCGGAACCATCTCCACAACGTCTACCAGAAGCTCGGTGTGGTCGACCGCGCGCAGGCGGTCATCATCAGTCAGCAGAACGGCTGGATCTAGCGCGTCGCGTGCCGCGTCTCGTAGGGAGGCCGGCCTAGTCGATCGGCGCCCGCAGGGGCATCTCGGCGAGCGACCACCCCGGAGCGAACGCTCGCCGATCGGCGCGGCGGCGCTCCTCGTTTGCTCGCCGGCCTCCGTCCAAGCGGCGACGCTCTCCATGCCTGCGATCGATGACTACGGCGATGTCTTCGCGATCGGCATACTGACGCTGCAACCGTTCAAGGAAGAAGCTGGCCAGCGGCCTGGGCACGGCGATCACACGACGCGAGGGGCGGGGAGGAAATCCTCTGCTCATCATAGGTGAGCGGTTCGCCACGGGCGGGGCAGACTCCTTCCCGATGCTCGCCGGTTGTATTAGTCTGTGTCTTGCCCAGTCTAGCAGTCTGAGGTCACGATCCTCTCTCGGATCTTTCGCGAGCCTCAGTGCCGCCAGGTTCTGGCGCTCGTCGTGGTACTACCGCATGGTCTGCCGCTGGGCCTCCGGCGCGGGGGCGCAGGAACATCGCGGCGACGGCACCCACGAGGCACACCGCCATGCCCACGATGAAAGCCGCGTTGATGGCATCGGTGAACCAGCCGCGGAAGAGACGGAGAGAAGAAGCCATCATCTCGCCGCCTCCTGGCGCGCTCATCCTGCTCTCGCCGTTCCGCACGGCGGCGATGATCGCCTGTTTCGCCGCCCGCGGGAGGCCGGCGATGGTGTCGACTCCCGCGGTTACGTTGGCGACCAGCCGGTTCTGGAGCACGGCGCCGAGCACGGCGATGCCCATCACGCTGCCCAGCTGCCGCATGGTGGACAGGATGCCCGAGGCGTTGCCGACGCGGTCGGGTGGCGCGGTAGCCATAACGGCGGAGGTGGTTGGCGCTACCGCCGCGCCGATGCCGGCGCCGCTGAGGATGAAGGGGAGCAGGAGCTGGAGTGGCCCGGTCTCTGGCGTGAGCCCGGAAGTCCAGGGGAACAACCCGGCCATCCAGGCGATACCGAAGGCGAGGAGGAGAAGCCCGCCGGAGATGAGCCAGCGGCTGCCGACGGTGTCCGAGAGGAGGCCGGCCACCGGTGCGGTTGCCATGACGGCGACCGACATGGGGCTCATAACAGCGCCGGCTTTGATCGCGCTGAACCCCAGGACGGTCTGCAGGAAGATGGGGATGGTGAAGAACACGCCCATCATGCCGAAGCTGAGGATCAGGCCGGTGAGATTCCCGGCGCTGAAGCTGGGATGGCGGAACAGCGAGAAGTCGATGAGCGGCTGCCTCGTGACTCGTTCGCGGAGGAAGAAGCCGACGAACAGGAGTGCACAGACTGCGAACAGGCAGAGGATCAGCGGTGACGTCCACCCGTAGCGCTGTCCCTCGATGAGAGCGAAGGTGAGGCAGAATACAGAGAGCGAGATCAGGCCGACGCCGGGGAGATCGAGAGAAGCCACTGCCGCGGGATTGCGCGACTCGGGTACCAAACGCAGCGCGAGGAAGACGCTGACCGCGCCGATCGGCAGGTTAACCAGGAAGATCCAGCGCCAGCCGGAGAGGTCGACAATGAGGCCTCCGAGGCTAGGGCCGATGGCGGTTGCCAGGCCGGACACGCCGCCCCAGAGGCCCATCGCGGCGCCTCGGCGCTCGGGGGGGAATACGGCGGCGATGATGCTCAACGTGCTCGGCATCATCGCCGCCCCTCCTAGCCCCTGAAGTACGCGGAAACCGATCAGGGTACCGATGCTCGGGGCGAGGCCGCAGGCCAGGGAGGATGCGGTGAACAGCAGCATGCCGGCGACGAAGAGCAGGCGACGTCCGTAGAGGTCACCCAACCGGCCAAGGGTGACCATGGTGACGGCGAACACCAGCACGTAGCCGTTCATGACCCACTCCACGCCGGCCAAGTCGGTCTGCAGTGAGGTCATGATGTGGGGAAGTGCTACGTTTACGATGGTCCCGTCGAGCAGGATCATGAACAGTCCCAGACAGAGGACGGCTAGCACGGTCCAGGGGCTGCGGACGGGTGGATGAGTCGCGGTGGCGGTGTTGCCGGCGGACCGTTGTCTCGCTGCTCGCGTCATCGTCTTGAGGTGTGCAGCGCGGCCACGAGCTGACGCAGGAACGCCACCACGCTGCCGTGGCTCGGCTCGGGTACCGCGGCGAGGGCGCGTTCTACCCGCCGGCGAAGATCGCCTACCACGACGCGGGCATCGAGCGCCGCCTCGTCCGAGAGGCGTACCATGAGGACGCGGCGGTCGAGGTGGTCTCGCTCGCGGAGCACGAGGCCCTTCTGGGCAAGGCGTTCGACGAGCTCCGTGGCAGCCGCGCGGCCGACCCCCATGCCGTGAGCGAACTCGGTCATGGTCTGCGGTCCTCCCGCGAGCTGGACGAACGCCGCCATCTGGCGCGAAGTGAGCGATAGCGCCGGGCGACGGCGCAGTAGCTCTTCGTGCCGTGCGGAGCCGCGTAGGCCGGCAGCTAGCTCGGGGAGCAGTTTAACGATGTCGTCGCTCGCGCTCACGGACACGTCCTTCGGTTACCAGAGAGTTCGGAAACCGTAGCATACGGTCAGCGCGGTGACAACTGGTGGCCCCGTCCCCTGGCGTCGTTCGCGAGGCATCCGTTGCCTGGCGATGCTTCTTGGCGTGCGTGAGGCCTTGCGCGGGTAGAATGAACAGCCTCGCGCGGCGAGGGGCAGCGAGAGAGACAAGGTGTACGGAGGCCGAGGACGAGTATGGCACACGGCATGAGAGCGCCAGCGGATCGCATCATCCCTGTGCGCGGAGTGCGCTCCGCGGAGCGAGACTCACGGGCTCTCTCGGCATGAGGGCTCGCGTCTCGTTGCCGGCCGCCGCTTCACGGAGCGGTCGCCATGATCCCGCGGGTGGCGTTGCGGATGCGCGCGGCGCCGCTGCGGCGGCCGCGCGCCCAAGTGCGCCTGTCGGGGAGCCAAAGGATAGCGACGGGTGATTCCCCTCTACGACAACGTCCCGACACGCCGCTTTCCCGTGGTCACGGTGGTGCTCATCGCCGTTAACCTGCTCGTCTTCCTCTATGAGCTGAGCCTATCGAACGCCTTCCCCGGCCTGTCGGGCCAGCGTGTTACCGAACTCTTCTTCGGCGCCGGATTGGTTCCCTACGAGCTGGCACATAGAGTAGACATCCCTCCAGCCGACTTGCTCCCGTGGTGGCTCACGCCGTTCTCGGCCCTCTTCCTGCACGGTGGCTGGCTGCACGTTCTCTTCAACATGCTGTTCCTGTGGATCTTCGGCAACAACGTCGAAGACACCATGGGCCGTGCGAAATTCGTCATCTTCTACCTGCTGTGCGGTGTGATCGCGGGGATGGCGCAGGTGGCGATCGACGTGGATTCCACCGTGCCCACCATCGGCGCCAGTGGCGCGATCGCCGGGGTCCTCGGGGCCTATATCCTGCTCTTTCCCCGCGCTCGCGTGCTCTCGGTGATCCCGATCTTCATCTTTCTCCAGCTCGTCTACGTCCCCGCATGGGTTCTCCTCGGGGTGTGGTTCGGTATTCAGCTCCTCGAGGGTACGCTCGCGCTCGGTCAGCAGAGTGGCGTCGCCTTCTTCGCCCACATCGGCGGGTTCGTCGCCGGGCTGCTGCTCGTCTGGGTGTTCACCACGCCCAAGGAGCGCGCGCGCCGTCCACGGCCCGTCACGCGGGAGCAGAGGCGGTGGGCGTTGTGGCAGTAAGGGGCATCGGCGACTACCACAGCCATACTCGATGGTCGGACGGACAGGGCTCGATCGCCGAGGTGGTCGCCGCCGCCATGGCGATCGGCCTACCCGAGATCGGGGTGAGCGACCATGTGGTGCCGACCGCGCTGGACGACGGCTTCGGCCTGCCCCTGGAGCGCCTCGGTGAGTACGCGGCGGAGGTACGGCGGGTCGCCGCCACGAACAGCGCCCCGCGGGTCCTTCTGGGCGTAGAGGTCGACTTCAGTCCGGAGACATGGGCGGCGATCATGACGCTAGTACGGCCTCATCGGCCGGACTACGTGATCGGTGCGGTGCACACGCTCGCCGGCGTCGCGGTGGATATTGAACCCCACCGGTGCGCCGAGCGCTGGCCGCGGGCCGACACCCTGTTCTGCGAGTACTACGAGACCGTGGCGGAGCTGGCCGGTGCGGGCGGCCTGGACGTCGTCGGCCACCTCGATCTGCCCAAGAAGTTCGGCCGGCGGCCGAGCATGGCCGTAAGGCCCGCGGAGGACCTGGTCCTCGACGCGATCGCCGCGGCCGGGCTTCTGCTCGAGCTCAGTACCGCGGGGTTGCGCTGCCCGGTTGCCGAACCCTACCCGTCGCTCAGCCTGCTGACGCGTGCGCGCGAGCGCGGCATCCGCATGACGTTTGGCTCCGACGCGCACGGCCCGGAGCACGTGGGGTTCGCGCTGGCGCGGGCGGCCCAGTATGCGAGGAGGGCGGGGTACGAGTGCTGGGTGCGTCTGTCGGATCGCGCTGAGGTGGAGCTTCCTTGATGTCTCCGCGGTTCAGGCGGATCGGTGTGGTCTACAACCCCATGGCGGGCGGTGGGCAGCACCGTCGCAGCCTGCCGCGTCTCTTGGATCTCCTGCGAGCGCAAGGTGTGGAGGTGCTCGAGTTGCCGACCGAGCGCGCTGGGCATGCCACCGAGCTGGCCCGAGCGGCACTCGCCGATGTAGATGCCGTCTGTGCCATGGGCGGCGATGGTACCGTCAACGAAGTGATCAACGGCATCGCCGAAACGGGTGTGCCGTTGCTGATCGTGCCGACGGGTACGGTGAATGTGCTGGCGCTCGAGCTTGGGATTCCGCTCGACCCTCCCGACGCGTGCCGGCTGGCGGCGAAGGGTCAGCTCTCCCGGATTGACCTCGGCCTCGCCGGTGAACGCTACTTCGCGCTCATGGCGGGAGTAGGTCTCGATGCGGCCGTGATCAGCTCGATCAATCCCACGCTCAAGAAAGCGCTGCGCGAGGCCGCGTTCGCGGTTCAGGGTCTGGCGACCTTCCTGCGCAGGGACTTCCCCCTGGTGCGTGTGGAGACCGCCGAGCAGACGGTCGAAGGCTACTTCGTCGTCCTCGGCAACTCGGCCAACTACGGCGGCGGATTCGGCATCACGAGCCGGGCGAGTATGCGCGATGGGCTCCTGGACGTGTGCGTTCTCCAGACCATCTCGCCCTTCGAGACGGCGCACTACTGGCTGGCCGCGCTGGTGAACTCCCATCTGCGGCACCCCAATGTGCAGTACTGGCGTACTGAGCGCGCTACCGTGAGCGTGGTGGAGGGAGAGGAAGAGGTGCCGGTACAGACCGACGGAGAAGTGGCCGGCGTGCTGCCCATGGAATGCCGTGTGGCTCCGGCGGCGCTGCGGGTGATCGTGCCCTGAGGGTTCCGGCACGCCGTCCGCGGAGAACGGCACGCACCGCGGCACTCTCCGATGAGGGGTCTAGAAGCCCAAGCGGGTGGCCAGCGAACGCAGCTGTTCCAGGCAGATTTTGCGGGGCCGCGGCGCCAACGCCGCGATCTCTTCCGGCGAGGGGATGGGGACTACGCGAAACGCCGGCGTGGTGACAACCTGAAGGTGGAGCGGGTCGAGCTCTGGCGCCGCTGTGCCGAGGAGTCGGGGGAGGAGCACGGCCGCGGCGGTGGCTCCGGCGGGCACCAGTACATGGGGCGTGATGGTGGAGAGCTCGCGCGAAAGGAACGGCCAGCACGCATCGCATTCGCCGGTCGTGGGCGCGCGTGCTCCCTCCGCACTTCGCGGCAGGCACTTGACTGCGGCGGTGGTGTACAAAGATACGCCGGGGCGAGGGTCGAGATCGAGCAGCCGCAGGTAGGTGGCCAGCTGTTCACTGCCCGCGGCGGCCGCCGAAGCCTCTTCGCCTGCCGTTGGCGCTGCTGCTACGAACATGACGTGAGCGTGCGGGTGCCCTCCGCCAGGCACTACGCGCAGACGCTGCCGCGCCAGCGCGGGACACTCCGTGCAAGACTCCATGGCCGTGGCGAGCTTCGTCAGCTGCGTTGCGGTGTCGTGCATGTGTTGTCCGTTTTGATCACGGTTGGGCGGGGGTGGGTGGGTCGGTA
>JAXGYV010000009.1:0-99077 GCA_040772045.1 Thermoleophilia bacterium | reverse complement strand
CCCCACGCGATGAATCCGCGGTAACGTCACCGGGCGTCGGGTCGCGCGGCGCGGGAAAATGGGTACCATAGACCAGGTATCGGTTCATGGCCGTTGCCTTGCAGCTGGCCCGTGGATGCAAGGAGCGAAGATGTTCGAGCGCTTCACCGAGCGTGCCAGACAGGTCGTCGTGCTCGCCCAGGAAGAGGCGAGGGGACTGCGGCACAACTACATCGGCACCGAGCACCTGCTCCTCGGACTACTCCGGGAAGAGGAGGGCGTCGCAGCGCGGGTCTTCGACAAGCTGGAGATCAGCGTGGAGGAAGTGCGGGCGGCCGTCGTGCGTATCGTGGGTTCTGGCGAAGAGGTCCCACAGGGCCAGATTCCCTTCACTCCGCGCGCTAAGAAGGTCCTTGAGCTAGCGCTGCGAGAAGCGTTGTCTCTCGGCCACAACTACATCGGCACCGAGCATATTCTCCTCGGCCTCATCCGCGAGGAAGAGGGCGTTGCCGCGCGTATTCTCCTGGATCTCGACGCCGACTCAGACAAGATCCGCGCCGAAGTCATGCAGCTGCTCAGTGGTCCCGCCCGGCGTGCTGAACGGGGCGCCTCAGAGGGCAAAAAAGGCACCAAAATGCTGGATCAATTCGGCCGCAATCTCACCAAGCTGGCCGAGGAGAACAAGCTAGATCCATGCATCGGCCGGCAGATGGAAATCGAACGAGTCATGCAGATCCTCAGTCGCCGAACCAAGAACAACCCGGTGCTCATCGGCGAACCTGGGGTTGGCAAGACGGCGGTGGTCGAGGGCTTCGCACAGCGTATCGCCAACAACGAGGTTCCGGAACTACTGAAAGGCAAGCAGGTGTTCAGCCTGGACCTGGCCGCTCTGGTGGCTGGCTCGAAGTACCGCGGCGAGTTCGAGGAACGGCTGAAGAAGGTGATGAAGGAGATCCGCGATACCGGCGATGTCATCCTCTTCATCGACGAGCTGCACAACCTCATCGGCGCCGGTGCTGCGGAGGGGGCCATCGATGCGGCGAGCATCCTCAAGCCGGCTTTGGCCCGAGGCGAGCTGCAGACCATTGGAGCTACTACGCTCGACGAGTATCGTAAGCACATCGAACGCGATGCCGCGCTGGAGCGCCGCTTCCAGCAGATTCGCGTGAACGAACCAACCACCGAGGAGACGGAGCGCATTCTCGAAGGCCTGCGAGACCGCTACGAGGCCCACCATCGCATTCGCATCACCGACGAGGCGCTTCACGCCGCCGCTATTCTAGCGGACCGGTATATCGCCGACCGGTTCTTGCCGGACAAGGCCATCGACCTGGTGGATGAAGCCGCCAGTCGCATGCGTATCCGGACCATGACGGCGCCGCCGAGCTACCGCGAGCTGGAGGAGGAGATCGCCTCCGTACGAGCGGAAAAGGAAGCGGCGATCGAGGCGCAGGAGTTTGAAAAAGCCGCCAACCTTCGCGACAAGGAGCGCAAACTCAGTCATCGGAAGATCGAGCTCGAAGAGCAGTGGAAGGCCGACGACGAGGGCATGCGAGCCAGCATTGGGGAGGAGGAGATCGCCGAGATCGTCAGCATGTGGACGAGCATCCCCGTTTTCAAGCTGACGGAGGCCGAGAGCAAGAAGCTCCTGCGGATGGAGGACGAGCTGCACAAGCGGCTGATCGGCCAAGACGTCGCGGTGCACGCGGTCAGCAAGGCCATCCGGCGTACGCGAGCTGGCCTCAAGGACCCGCGCCGGCCGGCCGGATCGTTTATCTTCCTTGGCCCCTCCGGAGTTGGCAAGACCGAGCTCGCCCGTTCACTGGCGGAGTTCCTCTTCGGCGACGAGGACTCGCTGGTTCAGCTGGACATGAGCGAGTATATGGAGAAGCACTCGGTGAGCCGCCTGGTGGGCTCTCCGCCCGGCTACGTGGGGCACGAGGAGGGAGGACAACTTACCGAGATCGTCCGTCGCAAACCCTACTCGGTCGTGCTGCTCGACGAGATCGAGAAAGCACATCCCGACGTGTTCAATATCCTCCTGCAGATCCTGGAGGACGGTCGTCTTACTGACTCGCAGGGTCGTGCCGTGGACTTCCGCAACGTCATCGTCATCATGACGAGCAACATCGGGGCGGCGACCATCAGTAAGAACACGCCGCTGGGGTTCGCTCAGCGAAGCGAGATGGGCCTCAGCTACGAGGACATGAAGAGCCGCATTACGAGCGAGCTCAAGCGGCTCTTCCGCCCCGAGTTCCTCAACCGGGTCGACGAGATCATCGTCTTCCACAAGCTGGAGCGCGAGGAGATCACCAGCATTGTTGACCTGTTCATCGAGCGTCTACAGAAGCAGGTCGCGCCGAGCGGCATCATTCTGCAGCTCACCGAGGCAGGCCGTGAGCTGCTGGTCGACAAGGGCTTCGATCCGGCTCTTGGCGCGCGACCTCTGCGGCGCGCCATTCAGCGGTACATCGAGGACAAGCTGGCGGACGCCATGCTCGAGCGGCAGTTTCCGCAGGGCACCATCGTGGCGGTCGACGCCGCGGAGGGAGACACCGTACTCACCGTCAATGGCGAGCAGGTCGGCGGCTCCGTCGAGCTCCCCGTGGTGGGTGTGGATGAGCCGGGGTCCTCTGTGAACGGGGTGGTCGAACCGCAGTTCGCCGAGGTGCCACACGAGGCAGTGTGAGCCGTACGACGCCGGTACTCCGGTGAGGCTCGTGTGGTGACACGCCGGCAGAGCGTGTTCACCTGCTCGGCCTGTGGACATCAGGCGGCTAAGTGGCTCGGTCATTGCCCCGATTGCGGCGCGTGGAACGCATTCATTGAGGAAGCGGTACAACCACGCGGAGACGGTACTGGCCGCGGCGTTCTGCGTACGGGAGCCGCGGCGACACCCGAAGTCGTGTGCCTCTCCGAAGTGGTTTCCTCCGCTTGCCGTCGCTTTACCTCTGGCATAGCGGAGGTCGACCAAGTCCTCGGTGGCGGGATCGTGCCGGGCTCGGTTGTGTTGCTCGGCGGCGAGCCTGGCATCGGAAAGAGCACGCTCTTGTTGCAGGTGATGGACGCGGTGGCCTCCGACCGCCGTGTGCTGCTGGTGTGCGGGGAGGAATCACCGGCGCAAGTCAAGCTTCGCGCGGAGCGGATTGGAGCGAGGCCAGACGCCGTACGCGTCCTGGCGGAGACGGATCTCGACACCATGCTGGCCGTCGTGGACCACGATTGTCCCGATCTCCTCGTGGTGGATTCTGTGCAGACCTTGTATACGAGCGGCCTGTCCTCGGCCCCCGGAAGCGTGAGCCAGGTGCGCGAGGCGGCGAGCCAGCTCCAGCGTCTCGCTAAGAAGACAGGCACGGTCGTGCTCCTCGTCGGGCACGTAACGAAAGACGGGGCGATCGCCGGCCCGCGCGCGTTGGAACACATCGTCGACACGGTCTTGGAGTTCGAAGGCGACAGGCACCGTGTTTACCGGGTACTGCGCGCAACCAAGAACCGCTTTGGCTCGACGAACGAGGTTGGGATCTTCGAGATGGGCTCTCGGGGGCTACTTCCGGTGAGCGATCTCTCGCAGCTCTTTCTCTCTGACCGAGAGCCCGGACCGGGCGCTTGCATTCACATCGCCGCCGAAGGGACGCGTTGTTTCCTGGTGGAGGTGCAAGCCCTGGTTCATCCCTCGGAGCTGAGCGTACCCCGGCGCGTGACGACCAGCACCGACCGCAACCGGCTAGCGATGATCGTGGCAGTGCTGGGACGCCATACAGATCTCCCGTTGTCCGGAAGCGACGTTTTTGTTAATATAGCAGGCGGAATCCGTATGGAGGAGCCGGCGGCAGACCTCGCGATGGCTGTCGCCATTGCATCTGCGGCTCGGCGTATACCTCCGCCGTCTTCTTGTGCGGTCTTTGGAGAGGTCAGTCTTACCGGTGAAATCCGCTCCTGTCGACAGTCGGAGCGCCGTGTGACAGAGGCGCTCAGGAGCGGGTTTACGGACGTGCTTGTGCCGGGTAGGGATAAGCGGTTGCAGCTCAAGGCGGAATCGTCTGCACATGGTGTCCAGGACATTGCGGCTGCCTTCGCCTCTATCTTCGGCACGGCCGACAACCGCGACCGTCATTGTACCCTGGCGGTCGAGCAGGGGGTGTGAGCGCGTTGTACGAAGTCGGCGACAAGGTGGTCTACCCGCATCATGGAGCGGGTCGCATCATGAAGATCGAGGACAAGGAAGTCCTCGGCGAGTTGCGGAGTTACCTCACCATTCAGATTCTGCACAACGACATGACCGTTATGGTGCCTGTCGAGAATGCCGACCGCGCCGGTCTGCGGCGTGTTGTTGATGTGGCGGTTGTGGACGAGGTCTTGGCGGTGCTTCGGGGCAACCCAACGAAGATGCCGAAGAACTGGAGCAGGCGCTACAAGCACAACCGTGAGAAGCTCAAGACGGGCGACATCTTCGAAGTGGCCGAGGTGGTACGCAATCTGGCTGTGCGTCACGCCGACAAGGGCCTTTCCACCGGAGAGAAGCAGATGTTCTCCAAGGCCAAGAAGATCCTCGCGAGCGAGCTGATGTACGCTCGCAGCAGCTCGGAAGAAGAGGCGACGGAGTTCCTCGAGAGCGTGCTCGCCGACATCCATGGTGACGAGGAGACTATTCAGCCGGACGCGCTCAACGACGTGGAACAGATTGCCACCGTCTCCTGAAGACCTTCGCACCAAGAACCGGCCATCGTTCAGGGGGAGCACCCTGCTCGTTCCCCTCAGTAGGCTGGTGCTCTCCGTGTCGGGAGGGGTCGCGGGGTATCAGCTCTACCTGCTGAATCGCCGTCAAACACTGATCCCGCTGCCTACAAGACCGTGGGAGATCGTGGGCATGGTGCTCATGGTCGTCGCCGGGGTGCTGTTTGGCTACATGGTGGGCAGCCTCTTGGCGCGGTTCGTCTTGCGCGCGCTCGTCCGGCTCGACGAGCTCATCGCGCGGCACTCGGGGCCCGAGATGCTCGTGGTGTTTCTCGGGTTCATCGTTGGTCTTGGGATCGCCGCTCTCTTCAGTCTCGCACTCGCGCGCCTGCCGGTGGTGGGTGTCTACTTGCTGCCCCCGGTCTTCCTGATATGTGGGTACGTGACCGCCCACGTTGCCCAGCGAAAGCACCAGGATATCCTCCGTCTGCTGGGCGTTCGCCCCCGCGGACCGCAGATTGCTCAGGCTCCCAAGGTGCTCGACTCGAGTGCGCTCATCGACGGGCGTGTGCTCGATGTGGTACGTGCCGGGTTCCTCGACGGAGATCTGCTCATCCCGCGGTTCGTGGTGGAAGAGCTGCAACGTGTGGCCGACTCCTCCGACCCCGAGAAGCGTGTTCGTGGTCGGCGTGGACTGGACTTCATCCACAAGCTGCAAGAGGCGGCGGCCTCGACGACGATCGTGGATCAAGACTACGCCGATCTCGCGGAGGTAGATGCCAAGCTCCTGCGTCTCGCCAGCCTTAGCGGAGCGGCGGTGGTAACGACCGACTACAACCTCAACAAAGTCGCCAAGATCCAGAAGGTCCCCGTGCTCAACGTGAACGAGCTCGCCAACGCCGTCAAGTCGCCGGTGGTGCCGGGCGAGGAGATCGAGGTGAAGATCCTGCGTGAGGGCCGAGAGCACCATCAGGGGGTTGGTTATCTGGAAGACGGCACGATGATCGTGGTCGAGGATGGCCGCGAGCTGGTTGGTGCTACGGTTCGGGCAGAAGTTACGAGCGTCTTGCAGAGCCCGTCCGGGAAAATGATCTTCGCCAAACCCCACAAGTAAGGTGACGCGTATGGAACAGGCACGGGTGTGGGCGGTCGTTGCCGCGGCGGGTGAGAGCATGCGCATGGGTCTGCCGGATGGAGAGTCCAAACAGTTCCTTCTGCTCGCTGGGGAGCCGATCATCACCCATTCAATCCGGCGTCTCCTCCGTATTCCCCAGGTGGCGGGTGTGGTCGCTGTGCTCCATCCCTCTCATACGATCCGCTTTGCCTCACAACTCTTGGGATTCGAGGCGGAGAACAAGCCTCTCCTGATCACGGAGGGTGGCCGTGAACGCTACGACTCAGTACGTGCCGGTCTCCTCGAGGTGCCGGAGGAGGCAGACGTGGTGGCGGTGCACGATGGCGCTCGCCCTCTGTTCTCGCGCCGGGTCTTCGAGGCGTGCCTGCGCGCGCTGGGACATGCCGATGGAGCCGTGCCCGGCTGTCCGGTCGCCGACACGCTGAAGCGGAGCAAGGGCGACGGGCGGGTGGTGGCAACGGTGGATCGGCGCGGGCTCTGGGCCGTCCAGACGCCACAGCTGTTCCGCGCAACCGCCCTGCGGGCGGCCTACGATCACCAAGACCTCAGCGGTGCCACCGACGACGCGACGCTCCTGGAGCGCTCCGGTCGCAAGGTGCTCGTTGTGCCGTCTACTCCAGCTAATGTGAAGATCACTACCCCTGCCGACTTGCCACTGGCGGGTGCGCTGCTCTCCTGGGAGACGGAGATTGATTTTTAGAGTCGGTGTCGGCCACGATGCTCACCGCCTAGTTACCGGACGACCCCTGGTGTTGGGCGGCGTGAGGATCCCGCACGGGCAGGGTCTCGCCGGACACTCCGACGCCGATGTAGTGGCTCACGCGGTCATTGATGCGCTGCTCGGAGCGGCGGTCATGGGCGACATCGGCCAGCTCTTCCCGGACGACGATCCTGCCTACGAAGGGGCGGACAGCCTCGGTCTCATGGGGCAGGTCGTGGAACGTGTTGCGCGAGAGGGCTGGCGGGTGGGCAACGTAGATGTCGTGGTGGTGTGCCAGGCGCCGCGGCTAGCCCCATATCGCGAACAGATGGCCGTGCGGATGGCGGAGGCGCTGTGTATTCCCCCCCGGCAGGTGAGTGTGAAAGCCACCACCACGGAGGGCATGGGATTCGAAGGCCGTGGCGAGGGCATCAGCGCCACGGCTATGTGCCTGCTCGTCGGCGCCGACGAGACTGACTGCGGCGCTTAGGCGCCGGCCTTGGTGTTCGACTAGTTGGCGCCGATCTCCACGCGGTGCGCCAGATGCACCACACCCTGCGGTATTCCCGGTTCCTTAGTAAGCGCGCAAGCTGTCGAGCCGGAGCGTCAGGAAGGTGGCGAGGTCTGCCGCGTCGTCTAGGCCGAATCGAATGGGGTAGTTGAGCGGTGCATCGGTGACTACGGCGAGGCATTCATCGGGATTACACAGCGGTTCCCGATGGCCGGCACCGCGACGGAAGACCTCGACACGGTGTGGCGCCGTGCGTTTATACCCCTCGGCCAGCACTACGTCGACGTCGGTGAAGAACCGCCGGGCGAGCTCTCCGAGGGATAGCTCGTGCTCTACCGCGGCGATGTAGGCCACTCGCTTCGGGGACGAGACTACGTAGGCCGCCGCTCCAGCCGCGCCGTGCCGGTACGAGTCTTTGCCCGGATGGTCGATCTCGAAGCTGTGGGCGTCGTGCTTGACCGTTCCAGCGCGGACGCCAAGTCGGCGAAGCTCCGGCAGCAGACGTTCCACGAGGGTCGTCTTGCCTGAGTCGCTCTTGCCCACAATGGCGACCAGCGCTGGCTGACGGTTTCGTGTTCCACCGGTCAGTGTGGTCTGAACGGCGGCGAGATTCGCCGGCGTGCGGATTCTGAGGAACTGCGAGGGCTCATCGAACGTGACAGTGTTCACGGTCAGGTCGCTGAAGCACGAGGTGATCTGCTGTTCGCCGCAGGCGAGCAGGTTTCGCAGAGAAGGGAGGCAGCTTGGCCGATACGCCGCGAACGTAGGCACGAGGCCGGTGGAGGTCAGAGGGAGGCACACGTCGGCATCGCCGAGCTCATTCACAACTCTTCGTGCGGCATGGGCGTCGGGAAACGCCAAGTCTACGGAGCTCACGAACACGGGGGCGGAGAACCGTTCGAGAGCCGTGATCACACTGGTAAGCGAAGAGCTGGGCGAGTAGGCGTCGAGCAGCGGAGGTGCTCCCGAGTCGCCAAGGTCAGACGGCTGTTCAGGCACGAGCGATACCGAGACGGAGGGAAACAGCGTTCGCAGCATGCTCACACCGCGTGCCAGCAGGGAGCGCCCCTCGAGTACTCGTGCGTGCGCATCGCGCATCATGCCGTGTGCCGCACCCCCCGCAAGCAGTAGCCCATGGAGGGGGCGCTCGGGATCATCTGTGAATGCCTGCCTCACGACTCGGGAAGTGTACCAGCAGCGCGGCTGCGGCGTTCTGGAAGCTGTGGGGTGACCTCACTGGAGGCGCATCTCGTGCAGCTGGTCCGACGTCGTGTGTGCTAGTGGGCGACGGTGGTGACTGTCGCAGGCGCTCGGTGCGGAGGAGTGGGCCTTGCTGTCGGTTCGAGCGTCGTTCGCGGATCACCGCAGGTCGCGCAGCACACGGCGCTCGGTGACTACGGCATTCAGTCGCAAGTCGTGCGGCTCTGCCGGCACAGTGGGTACTATCTGCGTGTCGAAGGCGATGCCGATACGCGTGGCGTCTGGCCGCATGCGGGCGAGGAATCCATCGTAGAAACCTCCGCCGTAGCCTATCCGGCCGCCACTCGTATCGAAGGCGGAGCCGGGAACCAGCGCGACGTCGATGGTGTGTGGCGAGAGGTGGGGCCTGCACTTAGGAAGGGTGGGGATGCCGAAGTGGCCTGGGCGAAGATCGCCGAGACTAGTGATCGTCACTGCGGCCATGTCGCGTGGCCCGAGCACGAGGGGGACGGCCGTGGTGAGACCGCGGCACAACGCCCAGTGGAGAACGAGCAGGGTATCCACTTCGCTTCCGAACGAGACGAAGCAGAAGATCGTATGGGCATGCTGCAGGGGGGGCAGGCGAACGAGCCGCCGGCGGATCTGCTCGCTGGCTCGTGTTCGCTCGACGGCTGGTATAGCGTCGCGACGAGCGAGAGCCGCGCGGCGCAGCCGTGTTTTGTGGTAAAGGATACCTTTTGGGTCTGTCATGCTCTCGCTGGTTGCTGCCGATAGGACGGACGTAGCAGGTGATCTGCCACGCGATCTGCTGCAGATCGGTCGCCAGTATAGCTGTCGGCGCGATGAGACACAGAGGAGAGGTGCTGGGATGGGACAAAGGGTTGAAGACGACCTGTCGGTGGGCACGGTCTTCTCGAGAGCGCTACGGCACCTCCTGGCGCTCACCCAAGTCGACGAGCAGCCGCGGACATCTGGCGTCGGTCTCGTCCTCGGCGGCGATGAAGTCGCGGGGCCGGTGCAACTGTTCCGTGCCCTGCAGCTCAATGTGCTCCCGGAGGTCCTCGGCAGCAGCACGGGGGCTGTCCTCTACCTGGCCGCCAAACGCTTCAGCAGGGGGCTTGAACTGCGGTCGATACAGTCACTTAAGTCCTGGTTCCAGAGTATGGAGCTTGGCGAGTTGGAGGTTGAGCTCGATGAGGAGAAAGTCCTCATCAAGTTGACGCGCTGTATGACCTGCCACCGTTTGCCGAACAGTGGGGCTGCGCTGTGCGACTTCGAGAGAGGCCTCATCGACGGCGTGCTTGAGGCCGTCACAGGTACCGAGATCCTCACTAAGGAGACCCTGTGCTGGGGCCTCGGCGACACGGTGTGCCAGTTCGAGGCATACGTCGACGACACGGGCGGCTACATCTACCGGGAGCACGGTGTGCACTCCGACATCCAGCAGCGGCTCCTGGCTGGCGTCGCCGATCAGGCTGAGTTGGCGGTGGAGACACTGCGTCTGGTACGCGAACGCCGCTCGCTCGAGACGAGGGACGCGCTCACTGGACTGTACAACTTCCGGCATCTGAAGGAGCATGCTGTCCTGGAGTTGGCGCGCGCCGCACGCTACTCGCGGCAAGTCACCGTGGTCATGATCGACGTCGACGACTTCTCGGAGATCAACATCCGTGCCGGTCGCGAGGTCGGCGACACCGTCCTGCGGCAGTGGGCAGACAAATTGCGTTCAGAGGTCCGGGTAGGGGATCTCGTGTGTCGGTACGGTGGCGATGAGTTCCTGCTGGTACTGCCCGAGACCGCTGAGGACCAAGCGGACGCGGCGCTGCAGCGGGTGCTCGCCGGGTTGGCGGAAGTGACGTGCGAGGTGGATGGCGAGGTCCTTCGGCTCACAGCCTCCGCTGGTGTGGCGGTCTATCCTCAAGATGGCGAGCGCATCGAGGAACTGGTGGCCAAAGCAACCACCACCATGTATGCGGTGCGAGCCCGTGGGACCGGCGGCGTTGGCTTCTATGGGAGTGGGGCTCGCTAGGCGAGATCGCGCCTCTCGCTGGCGGCTCGGCGGACGCTTTCTGCCCGTTTGCTCGGCCTGGTGCGCAGTGATAGCGTCGTGCTCGGTGCCAGGAATCTGTATGATCTCGCTGCCAGGAGACTGAGTCTGTGCGTCGCCTGGTCACCTGCGGCGTCTCCTTCGTCCTGTGCGTGATCGCTCTGCGCGGTGCTCCTGGACCCCGGCGAACTGCTGTTCATCCTCCCAAGGCCCGCGGCGAGGAGCATGAGCGAGGCTGGCCAAGACGCTCTTCTCGGAGCCGAAGGCTGTTCTGAAGATCCGCGGCACCGAGACGTCCGACAGCCCCAGCGGCGGCGGCTGAGTCATAGGTGGACGTTCCCCGCAGAGGGGCCACCACCGTTGGAGTGGAAGAGAGAGTACCATGGCCGAACTGCATGATTTCGCCGGTCTTGCCGCCTCGCTGGAGCGAGCCTTGGCCGCCATCGTGTCCGAGTCCTGTGTTGTCGAGCTGAGCGTGCCTGCGCGACCGGAACACGGCGACGTGAGCACGAACGCAGCGTTAGTCTGGGCGAGCAGGGTGGGGCGCAAACCACGTGAACTGGCCGAGGAACTTGGGGCTGCCTGGCTGCAAGGGGAGGGCGCTGGAGTGTGCGACCGCTTTGAAGTCGCCGGACCGGGGTTCCTGAACCTGTTCCTCTCGTCCTCATGGTACCGCGAGGCTGTGCAGCGAATGGTAGATCTTGGGCCCGACTATGGCCGCGGTGTTCTGCCGCCGAGCGAGCGACAGGTGATGAACATCGAGTTCGTCAGCGTGAACCCCACGGGCCCACTGCATGTTGGGCATGCACGTTACGCGGCCTACGGCGATGCGCTGTGTCGTTTGTTTGCCTTTGCCGGTCACCGTGTGACGCGGGAGTTCTACGTCAACGATTACGGCACGCAGATGACCAAGTTTGGTCAGTCGCTGGCCGCGCGCTACGCACAGCGGCTGGGGATCGATCTCCCGCTGCCGGAGGACGGCTATCAGGGTGACTACCTCGTGGCCTATGCGGAGCGGCTGATCGCGGAGGTTGGCGAACGGTACCGGATGGCCGTGGCGGCGGCGCCCCATGTTGCGGCGCTGACGCCCGACGTGCTGGAAGAGTTCAAGTGCTGGGGTCGAGATCGCGTTCTGGAATCCTTCAAGGATACGCTCCAGCGGCTCAGAGTGACCTTCGATGTTTGGAAGAGCGAGCTGACACTCTACGAGGGCGAGGGTGTCGCGCAGAGAGGGTTCGCGGGAGAAGTCGGAAAGGCTTTGGCGCAGATGGATGCCGAAGGCCTGCTCTACGAGCAAGACGGTGCGGTCTGGCTGCGGACGACCCAGTACGGAGACGACAAAGACAGAGTGCTCGTCCGGCAGACGGGTGAGCCCACCTACTTCCTCTCTGACATCGCCTATCACCGCGACAAGATGGACCGCGGTTTCGAGCACTTGATCGACATCTGGGGCGCTGACCATCATGGCTACGTCCCCCGTATGAAAGCCGCTTTCACGGCCCTGCCGCCACACGATCCCGAACGCCTGGAGCTCATCATCGGGCAGCTCGTGAATCTCATAGAGAGCGGCGAGCAGAAGCGGATGTCGAAACGGCGCGGCGACATCGTCACGATCGATGATCTGATCAGCGCCATCGGCGTGGATGCGGCCCGGTTCTTCTTGGTTGGCCGCAGCCACGATTCCACCCTCGATCTCGATCTGGATCTCGCCGTTGAGGAGTCGAGCAAGAACCCGGTGTACTACGTGCAGTACGCGCACGCACGCATCTGCAGTATCCTGCGGAACCTGGAGCGGCAGGCCGATGCGAAGCTTCCAGAGCCCGAGGCGGAACTCCCGCGAGTACATGTTGCGGCGACCGAACGGGCACTGGTGAAGACGCTATCGCAGTACCCGCTCGTTGTGCTGGATGCGACGCGACGGCGCGCTCCCCACCGCGTGTACACCTACCTCGGCGAACTGGCGGCCGAATTCCACGCGTTCTACCGGGTGTGTCGTGTGCTCACCGACAAGCCAGATGTGACGCTGTTCCGTACCGCCTTGTGTCTGGCTACGCGATCCACTCTGGCTGGCGGTCTCGACCTCTTGGGCGTCTCGGCGCCGCAGACGATGTAGCGCTGATCAACTGAACCGTTCTCTCGCTAGGGAGCGCAGTTGGTCGAGTTCCTCCGGCGTCAGGTCGCGCGAGAGTCCGAGGAGATGAGATACGGCGACATTGCGTTGTTTGGCGAGGAGCCGCGAGACGACGCTGTCGAGGACGGCGAGCGCTACATCGCGTCCGGAGATGGCTGGGGTGTACTTGTACGCGATACTTGACCGGTCCTGTGCCAGAAGCCCCTTCTTCACCAGGTTGTTCATGACGGTCATGACGGTCGTGTACGCGATTGACCGGCGCTGTCTGAGCACCTCGTAAACATCTCGCACCCGCGCAGCTTCCAGATCCCAGATCACGGCGAGGATGTCCGCTTCGAGAGACCCAATGCCGGTGAAGGGCGCACCTTTCGTGCCGCGAAGCCATTTCAAACCAGACTGCTCCATGGCCACTGCCTCCTGGTAGCTTCGACCAACTAGCCGCCGGAACCGTTGTCCGTACGATTCTGGTCACATGATGCCCCGCAGACGCGGGGTGAAACATGGTGTGCGGCAAGATGGGGTGGAGCACTGTCTGGTAAGATCCTGCGACCGAACGGAGGTTCGCAGCATGTCGTTTGACAGTGGGTTTTTCCAGAGCTTGTGCCGCTCACCCGGGCCCACGGGCCACGAGGCTCCGGTGCAGAGGGTTCTCCGGCGACGGATCGCGCCGGTGGCGGTCGTCGAGACCGATCCGATCGGCAATCTGTGGGCCGCCGTGGGGCCCGTCGATGGCCCTCACCTGGTCGTGTCGGCGCATGCCGATCAGATCGGCTGCACGGTTACCTACATCGACGAGCATGGCTTCGTGGGGTTCGCGACCATCGGCGGCGTGGATCACACGCTGCTTCCCGGACGCGCGCTCATCATCCACACGTCACAGGGGCCAGTGGATGGTGTCGTCGGCCTGCGGCCGATTCACCTGACGCCCAAAGAAGAGCGCGGCAAGGCGCCGGAGCTTCACGAGCAGTACCTAGATATCGGCGCCGCAGACCGCGAGGCCGCGCTTGCCCGTGTGGCGATCGGCGATCCCATCACCTTCGCGCCGCGCTTCAGCGAGCTGAGTGAGGGCATTCTCGCCACCCCCGGCGCAGATAACCGGGCCGGCGTGTACGCCGCGTTTCGCGCTCTGGAGCTGTACGCGGCGTCGCCCGGGCATACTCGCTACACCGCGTTGAGCACGGTGCACGAGGAGACCACGCTCCTGGGAGCTAAGACGCACGCCTTACGCGTACGTCCGGATTGCGTGGTGGTGGTCGATGTGGATTTCGCGTCAGACTACCCGGGTGCCGAGCCACGCAAGATGGGCGGCGAGGTCAAGCTTGCGCGGGGGCCGGTGCTCGCGCGCGGCACTGGCAGCAACCCGCGCCTCTTCGATTTGGCGAACGAGGTGGCAAGTGCCGAGGGCATCGCTGTGCAGATCAAGGCGGCGCCCGGCTCCATGAGCACGGACGCCGACGAGCTCATCGCGGCAGGCGGGGCTGCTCTCTCACTGAGCCTGCCGCTCCGCTACATGCATTCGCCGAACGAGGTTGTGTGCGCCGCCGATCTCGAGGCAGCGGCCAGATTGCTGGCCGCGCTTGCCGTGCGGCTCGGCGAGGTTTTCGTACCCGGCTACTTCGCCGTCTGACGTTGGCATGAGGATCTTCATCAGCGTAGATATGGAGGGTGCCAGCGGCGTCTTCGCGGAAGAGCAGACCACGCTGGGCACGGAGGCGTACCGACAAGCGTGTCGGCTGCTGCGCGCGGATGTGGACGCGGCTATCGAAGGATGTCTAGCCGCGGGTGCCACGGCTATCACGGTCGCCGACGGTCACGAGAAGGGGAGCAACCTGAGCGCTGAGGGGCTTCCGCCACAGGCCAGGTTGGCGAGCGGGACGCCCACGCCGCACAGCATGATGCACGGTATCGCCGAGGGGTACGACGCCGCGCTCATGGTGGGCTACCATGCCATGGCGGGTACCGCTGGCGCCGTCCTCGATCACACGTATTCGTACGACGTGTTCCGCGTACGGCTCGACGAGTATCTTGAGGTCGGTGAATGCGGTATCAATGCGGGCCTCGCAGGGGTCTATGGAGTGCCGGTGGTGTTCGTCTCGGGCGACGACAAGCTGGCCGCTGAGGCGGCCGAGCTGCTGCCCGGCGTAGAGTGCGCGGTGGTCAAGTACGGGACCATGCGTACCGCGGCTCGGTTGCTGCCTCCCGAAACAACGCGGGCGATCATTCGGGATGGCGTCACGCGCGCTCTGCGTGAGCGCCGCTGGCCTGCTCCACTTGACCTGGCCGGTAAGCCGCTCCGCGTTACGTTTACCCGGACGGCGGCGTGCGACGCGGCCAGCCTGCTGCCCGGGGTACAACGCGTGGACGGCCGCACGCTCGATATCCCCGGTGGCGACTACCGGACTGTCTTCCACATGTTTCTGGCGTGCACGAGCCTCGCCAGTCAGGTTCGTGCCTAGCGTGCTCCGCGCGATCAGCGAGTCCTGCTCGCCCTGTCTGGCTCGGCGCGCTTGAGCCGCTCGTTGTTGCGGGGATGTGCTCCCTGTGGGTATCCTTGGCTTGCGAGCGGATGTAGCGTAGTTGGTAACGCGTCAGCTTCCCAAGCTGAAGACCGCGGGTTCGAGTCCCGTCATCCGCTCCACTCAATGCTCTCTTCGTCTCCGATGCTCGTCTTCCGATCTCCCTCACATCTGCTCTGATGACCGCCAATCATGCAGTGAGAGGCTTTCCTCTGCGATACATGTAGGGTATCCTAAGCGCGGAGCGGAATGGAGAGAGGCGGATGCCATGGTCAGGAGGAGCGAGAGTACCGAGGAGTACCTCGAGGCGATGTTCAAGCTCTCGCGCACGCCCGAAGGCATTACGGTCGGGCGTCTTGCCTCTGAGTTGGGCGTAGCGCCCTCGTCGGTGTCTCAGATGATGCGACGGCTGGTGGCCGCCGGGCTGGCATCACGCGACATCGATGGCCACGTAACCCTCACGAGGCGGGGCCGGCGCGAAGGTGCCGTTCTGGTACGGCGCCATCGTCTCAGTGAGCGATTCCTGGTAGACGTGCTCGCGCTGCCATGGGACAAGGTGCATGAGGAAGCCTGTCGCATGGAGCATGCGCTCAGTCCGGAGGTAGAGGCGCGCTTGGCGGCGACGCTCGGGAATCCTACGGCCTGCCCCCACGGGTATGCGATCCCCGACGAGAACGGAGAGATCGCCGAAGATGTCGCCCGCCCACTCGCCGATCTGCAGGCGGGTGAGGGAGGAGTGATCTCGTGCGTCGATGAGGCGGAGCCGGAGTTGCTCCGCTACCTGAGCTCGCTGGGTCTGCTGCCCGAGACACGCGTTACCGTGGAGAGCGTGGCTCCTTTTGGCGGACCACAGCTGGTGCGTGTGGGGTCGTCGCAGTACGCCCTGGGGCGCGAGGTGGCCGCCCGAGTCTATGTGAGGAGCTAGGCCGATGCCCGGTACGGCCATTTTGGGGCGGCGGCGAGGCCCCGAGCGAGTCCCTGCTCGCAGCGAGCTCGTGGTCGCCATCGCGGGCAATCCTAACGTTGGCAAGTCTACCCTGTTCAACCAGCTCACCGGCGCCACTGTAGATACCGCCCACTACCCTGGCATCACGGTGGAGGCGGTGGCGGCTCGTGTCGAATGGGGTGCTCAGCAGGTCGAGATCATCGACCTGCCGGGCATCTATGGCTTTGGCGCCCGAGCAAAGGACGAGCGCCTGGCATGGGAGACACTTCTCGCCCGGCGTCCACATGTCGTGGTGGCGGTAGCTGACGCGACCAACCTGGCGCGTAGTCTGTACGTGACGCTGCAGCTACTGGATCTCGGGTTTCCCGTGATCGTGGCCCTCAACCTGACCGATGAGGCGCGGCGGCGAGAGGTCATCGTGGACGAGCAGGGGCTCCAAGCCGCGCTTGGGGTCCCGGTGGTGAGTACGGTCGCGCTCAGGGGCGAAGGGTTGGAACGCGTGCGGCGAGCCATCTTGACCGCTGGCCAGACGCGGAGGCCGCGTGGCGAAGCATACTCGCCGGCCATAGAAGAACGCCTCGCCGATCTGGCCGCTAGTTTCGCCGCGCCAGGTGTCCGGTGCGACCCGGCCTGTGCCGCCATCTGTGGCCTGGAGCCTCGTGGAGCCGCGTTCGCCGTTCTGGAGGGTTTCGGCCAGGTATGCGAGATCGGGGAATTAGCGGCGCTGGTGGAGCACGCTCGGTGCCGGCTGCCGCAACTGCCTCTGCACGACGACCGTACCGCTTTGCGTCTAGCGGCCGAGCGTCATGCTCGCGCCGGGCGCATCGTCGCCGCGGTCGCCGGTCGTTCGCGAGAGGGCGCCGGCGACCGTCTGTGGCGCTTCGCCACTCGGCCAGCAACCGGTGTGCCGGTACTGGTCGCGGTGCTGGCGACCGTGTTCGCCGTCCTGTTCTTCGTTGGGGAATGGCTCTCGGTGCTCTTGACCACCGCATGGGAGGCGGGGCCGGCGCCGCTGCTCCGACGGCTCGTTCAAGAGATGGTGGGGGCCGGCGCCTTCGCCGACACGCTTCTCTGGGGGCTCGATGGCGGTATCTACGCCGCACTCGCCGTCGGTATTCCCTACATCATGACGTTCTACTTGATCATGGCTCTGCTGGAAGACTCCGGGTACGTGAATGCTGTGGCCTATCTCAGCGACCGGCTGATGCGTCACGTAGGGCTGCAGGGCCGCGCGGTCATCCCGCTCATCGCGGCCGCTGGCTGCAATGTGCCCGCCATCATGGGCGCTCGCGTACTGACGTCTCGCCGTGAGCGACTGATCGCCAGCACGCTGATCGCCCTGATGCCGTGTAGCGCGCGGACAGCGGTGATCGTCGGGGCCGTATCGCTCTACGTCGGATGGGGCTGGGCCTTAGCGGTCTACGGCGTGATCTTCGCCGTGGGCTTGTCGGCCGGTCTCGGTCTGAACCGCCTCCTCCCCGGTCAACCGGGTGCGCTCGTGATGGAGATGTTCCCTCTCCGACGGCCGTCGCCGTGGCTGGTCCTGCGCAAGACGTGGGCGCGGCTGCGGGACTTCGTGTGGGTCGCCGCACCCATCATCATCGGCGGTAGCTTGCTCCTCGGCGCGCTCTATGAGACGGGTATTGTGTGGCACTTCTCTCGGCCGCTCGCCCCGCTCGTGGAGGGCTGGCTTGGCTTACCAGCTGTCGCGGGGCTCACATTGCTGTTCGCGATCCTGCGCAAGGAGCTCGCTCTTCAACTGCTGATCGCCTTTGCGGTGGTGGTCTACGGCAGTGCGGCAACCAATTTGAACGCGTTCATGAGTGACCATCAGCTTGTGGTCTATGCGCTTGTGAGCTGCCTCTCCGTGCCGTGTGCCTCAACGATCGCTGTGCTGGGTCGTGAGATCGGCTGGCGGGCAACGTTCCTGTTGGCGGTCGCTATCCTCGGCGTCGCGCTGCTTGTTGGCGGGGTGGCTCACCGTCTCTTGCCGCTGGTCTAGCGGCAGGCCCACGGCTTGGCTGATGACCCAGTCGAGCGTTGCGCGCGCCACGTCTGCCGATCGCTGAGGTGCTTTGTGGCCGCCACTTGGGAGGGCAATGAGCCGCATGGGTGGGGCGAGCGCGCTTGCCAGCCGTTCGCTCGTCGCGAACGGCACATCGGTGTCGTCGCGTGCGTGTGCCACCAGCACGCGGCGCTGGCCTGCCGCGACGGTCAACAGGCGATCGGTCTGCAAGAATGCGCGCAGCCCGGCGACGTCGAACCGTCCGGTGAACTGCTCAGCGGCGTCTGTAGTTAGGCTCTCGAATCTGTCGAGCCCGCGCAGCAGCGAAGCTTCGTCGGCAGGACAGAGGATCACCAGGGAGCGGAACAGGCTGGGGTGCGCGTGTGCCGCGTGCAGCAGCCAGAAGGCTCCGAGGCTGGATCCACGTGCGGCGAGCCAGGGTGCTCCCGACTCGTCGAGCAGCGAACGCGCGGCCGCAACGACGTCGTCGGCGGCGTGCGCATCCATAATCCCCTCGCTCTGTCCGTGACCGCGGAAGTCGAAGACCAGAGCGGCCAGTCCTCTGGCGACCGCTTGCCGTGCCATGATGGCGTGGTTTTCCTTGCAACTTCCCGCGCCGTGGCAGACGAGCAGGGCGCCATGGGGAGTATCGTCGGGCAGGAATAGGAGCGCTGCGAGGCGCAGTGTGCCCGAGTGGAGTGTGAGCTCTCGTGCTCGGGGGAAGGTGGACATGGGTTCAGTCTACCAAGGATGCGGGGGCAAGGAGCGGTCCCACGGGCTTATGATGACACGATTGCCCCTGTCGGTGGGGAGAGCACAGCTATCGTAACTATGGAGGCCACGTGCGTGTCGTCAATGTCGGTCATAAGGAGATCGCCGAGTATCGGAGTCTTCTCCTCCCCGAGCTAGTGGAAGACATCGAGCGGCTCGCGGAGCCTCTGCGTGGCCGTCGAGTGCTCCACATCAACGCTACTTCGTTTGGCGGTGGCGTGGCTGAGATCCTCTACACTCTCGTGCCGCTCATGACGAGTGCGGGTCTGCAGGCGGAGTGGAACGTAATCCACGTGCCGCCGCAGTTCTTCGGCGTGACCAAAACGTTCCACAACGGCCTGCAGGGGGCGGATGTACCGTTTACGGACGCGGACCGGCAGCTGTACGAGTACTGCGCGACCGCCAACGCCATGCTGATGAGCAAACCCTACGACTTCGTTGTGGTTCACGATCCGCAACCGCTCGCTGTCCGCCACTTCCTCGCCGATCCGTTGGCGGTGTCTCCTCACTGGATCTGGCGGTGCCATATCGACACCTCCACGCCGTCCGTGGCGCTCTACGACTACCTGATGCCCTTCATTCGGGAGTACGACCGCGCGATCTACACGATGCCGAGCTACGTGCCGGAGGGGTTGGGTGTGCCCACGTCCTTCATTGCGCCCTGCATCGACCCGTTGGCGCCGAAGAACATGCAGCTCTCCGCCGAAGACGCGCGCTACATCGTGCGTCAGTTCGGCATCGACGTGGATCGCCCGCTCCTCCTCCAAGTTTCGCGATTTGACCCGTGGAAGGATCCGCTCGGGGTGGTCGACGTCTATCGCATCATCAAGCAGTCGCGTCCGGACGTGCAGCTGGCGCTCATCGGTTCCATGGCGTCCGACGATCCTGAGGGCTGGGAGTATCTCGATCGGTTGATCCGCTACGCGGGCGGCGACGGCGATGTGTTCATTCTCTCCAACCTTGATAACGTGGGTAGTGTAGAGATCAACGCCTTCCAGAGCCATGCGGACGTCGTGGTCCAGAAGTCGACACGCGAGGGATTCGGGCTCACCGTGGCGGAGGCGCTCTGGAAGGCTCGTCCTACGGTGGGGGGCGCCGTGGGTGGCATACCGCTGCAGATCGAAGACGGTGTGAGCGGCTACCTGGTGCGCTCGGTGGCGGAGTGCGCAGAACGCTGTCTGCAGATCTTGGAAGACCCCGGATCGGCGCGGCACATGGCGCTCACGGGCAAGGAGCACGTGCGGCGCAATTTCCTCATGCCGCGGCTATTGCGAGACTACTTGCGCCTATTCACGGAGCTCGAGCAAGAGAGGACTTGAACCGACCAGGAGGGATATGACCGTCGCGCAAACCAGCTCGAGTGCGTTGAGACCGTCTCTTGGGCGGCGTCTGATCGTGGCCGCCAATCGGGGCCCGGTGTCGTTCCACGCCGATGCTGCCGGTGAGCCCGTGGTGACCCGCGGTCTCGGAGGGCTGGTGAGCGTGCTCGCCGAGCTATTCCGCAAGCGTCCGGGTACGTGGGTGGCGGCCGCGCAGAGCGCGGAGGAGGAACGTCTGGCGGCGTCCGGCGAGGCGGTAGTCGTTGAGCTCGACGACGTGTCCTACCGCATGCGCTACGTCGCCGCCGATGCCGAGACCTATCATCGCTACTACTCGGTCATCGCCAATCCCACCCTGTGGTTCCTGCAGCATCACCTGTGGGATCTCGCCTGGCATCCGGAGATCGACCAGAACGAGCTAGACGCATGGCGACTCGGCTACCTGCCGATGAACCAGCTCTTCGCGACGGCGGTGGCCGACGAGATCGGCGGCGGTGGCGACGACGCCCTTGTGATGCTGCATGACTACCACCTGTACTGTACGGCGCCGTCCGTGCGGAAGGCGGCGCCGGGGGCTTTCCTCACGCAGTTCGTTCACATTCCGTGGCCACAATCCGACTCCTGGCGGGTATTACCGCGGGATTTGCGTACGGCGGTCTTTCGCGGCCTGCTAGCCAACGATATCGTCGCCTTTCATACGGCACGGTACGTGCGCAACTTCCTGCAAGGATGCGCGGATGTACTCGACCTAGCTGTGGACTACCGCGATAGGACAGTGACCGTGGGTGATCGGAGGGTCTGGGTGCGCGCGTACCCGGTGTCGATCGATCCCACGACGCTGCGTACTGCCGCCGCATCGGCGCGGGTCGTGGTCGAGGAACGCAGCTTGCTGCAGCAGCGGCGCGAGTACTTGCTGGTCCGTGTAGATCGCCTGGATCCATCGAAGAACATCGTGCGCGGCTTCCACGCCTTCGATCGCTTCTTGGAACTGCACCCAGAGTTCAAGGACCGAGTCACGTTCCTCGCTCTTCTACAACCCTCTCGCGAGGATGTGGAGGAATACGTGCTCTATCGCGATCGCGTGTTACGTGCCGTTGAACAGATCAACACACGCCATGGCAACACCTCCTGGATGCCCATCGACCTGCGCATTCAGGACAACTTCCCCGCCACGCTGGCCGCGTACCGGCAGTACGACGCGCTGTTCGTGAACGCGATCTTCGACGGGATGAACTTGGTCGCCAAGGAAGGCGCGATCGTCAATGAGCGTGGCGGCGTGCTGATCCTCTCCGAGAATACGGGCGCGTACGAGGAGCTGCACTCGTCCGTCATTGGGGTGAACCCCTTCGACGTCGAGGAGCAAGCAGAGGCGATCTACCGAGCACTCACCATGCCCGCGAGCCAAAGCCATGCACTCGTAGGTCGTATCCGAGAGGTCGTTGAGCGCAACAGTGTAGAGCGCTGGATCGACACGCAGTTGGCAGACATAGACGCCAAGCTGAGCGAAGAGCGATGAGCTACGATGCCGGCGTCGCTACGAGGCGCCGGTAGATGGCTTCGTACCGATCGAGCAGACGGTCGATGTGGAACCTCCTTTCGACGTGTCGTCTGCAGGCGGCGGGGTCTATCTCGGTCACGCGGGCGACGGCGGCGACCATCTCATCTACGTTTTCGACCACGAACCCCGTCTGACCGTCCTGGACGACCTCCGGCACCGAGCCGTTGCGCAAGGCGATCACAGGGGTGCCGGTGGCCATCGCCTCGATCATGACGAGGCCGAATGGCTCTGGCCACACGATCGGGAACAGGAAGGCGGCGGCATTGGCGAACAGCTCCCAGCGCCGCCTGCCCGCTACCTCGCCGAGATATACGATCTGATCGTCGAGCTCGGGTTGGATGCGTGTGGTGAAGTACGAACGGTACTGGTCTTGGAGCACGCCGGCCATGAGCAGCCGGCGGCCAGTGCGGCGGGCGACTTCCACGGCCAAGTGCAGCCCTTTATCCTCGCATATGCGCCCGAAGGCGAGGAGGTAGTCCTGCTTGGTCGCCTGGAACGGCCAGCGAGAGATGTCGATTGCATTGTGTACCACACCCACCCAGTTCATGTTAGGTGGTGAGGCAGAACGCTGGTACTCGCTGATGGCGTTGTAGGCGACGGTCTGACCGTACATGCTGTAGAAGCTACGCGTGCTATCGTTGAAGGAGTTGTGCACCGTGTGCAGCACCGGCGGCAGGTCCAGCAGGGCTGCCGCGGCGACCACGAAGGCGCCCGAGTGGTCGTGGAGCACGTCGAACTCACGATCCCCTTTGGCGGCGAGGATGTCGGCCAGGGCGAAGCCGCTGTGCTGGGCCTCGAAAGTGGGGAGCCCCATGTACTGAGGGATTTGCGCGGGGATTACCGAGCGCAATTCGGCGGCGGTCCGCGAGTCGCCGGTCGCGTAGAGGACGACCTCGTGACCGCGGGCGACGAGCCCGTCGCAGAGTTGCTGTACGACCCACTCGATGCCGCCGTAACCATGAGGGGGCACACTAATCCATGGCGGAGCGATCTGCGCGATCCTCATGACACTATTCTACCCGTCTCTTCTCGGTGGTCGGCCAAATCGTGCATATGGTTACCTGGCTTTCCGAGGATCTCGTCGCGAGAACCCGCATGGAGGGTGAGCGTGGCGGATGGTAGAGTACCCCCATGATCCTGTTCCTGGACTGTTCGTCAGGCATCTCTGGCGACATGCTCGTCGCATCCCTCGTCGACCTGGCCGACGCCGTGAGCCTCGATGGCGAAGCGATTCTGCGGGGCGGTCTGACCGCGTTGGGCATCGATACGGCGGCGGTACAGGTGGAGTCGGTACGGCGGGGCGGCTTCGTCGCACGTCGCGTCGTGGTGGAAGACCGGCCGGGCTTCGCGTCGTTCGACCTGCTCAGGGAGGCGGTACGACGGTCGTCACTGCCCGCGGGTGTCGTCGAACGTGTGACGGCCGTGGCCGCGCGCATGGCGACGGCCGAGTGCGCGTCCCATGGCCAGGGCAAGCCACACCTGCACGAACTCGCCGGCCTAGACACGGCGGTCGATCTAGTGTCGGCGGCCTGCTTGCTCGAGGCGCTCTCGCCCGCGCGCGTCGCCGCTTGCCCCCCCCGGCTCGGTGGTGGCACGGTGACCACGGCTCACGGCGGGCTCGTCGTACCGGTGCCGGCGGTCCTCGCGCTGCTGCGCGGCCTTCCGGTCGCCGGGGGTTCTGGTCCCGAGGAGGGCGAGCTGACGACGCCCACGGGAGCGGGTTTGTTCGCTGAGCTGGTCGATGAGGTGGGGCCGTTCCCGACCGGTCGGATCGCGGCCGTAGGAGTAGGAGCGGGTCAGCGGGAGACCACCGCTCGGCCGAACGTCCTACGGGCGATTTGGCTGGAGCCATGGCGGGAATCGAGCAGTTGCTGTCCGCGGGCCGCGGGTCTCCAGAGCGCCGAGGACGAAGCGGTGGAGCTGCTCGAGACTACCATTGACGACGCCTCGGCCGAGGTGCTGGCTCATGCGGCAGAACAGCTCCGAGTAGCGGGAGCACTGGACGTGTGGCTCACGCCCGCCGTGATGAAGAAAGGACGGCTCGGGCACGTGGTGCACGTGCTCGGGCGTGCCTCGGATACGCGGCGGCTAGCGGCCATCCTCTTTCGCGAGACAACAACATTCGGTCTGCGCGCTCTGCCCGTGAACCGCCTCCTCCTAGACGAACGGCGTGAGAAGGTAGCCGTGCCCGGAGGTACCGTGCACATGCGTCTCGGTTTTTTGGACGGTCGTCTGGTGACCGCTTCGCCGGAGTACGAGGACTGTCGCGCGCTCGCCCAGTCCGGGCAGGTGCCTCTGCCGGAGGTCATGGCGGCCGCTCAGGCGGCCGCGTACGCGCAGTTCGGCTCGGCGTGACGCGGCACTTTTGTCCGCGGTCGCCCGGAGGGCCGTTCGGTACGGAGCCGCGGGCCGCCGACGACCCCCGTGCTCCGTGTTGACCGGCCTTTTTTGGCCTGTGTAGACTCAGTCACTCACGCAACCCAGGTGCTGATGGTTGGACCACGCCAGGTCTGCTGGCAAGGAGGAAGCGTTGCAGTCCGACATCGAAATTGCTCAGGCGGCGACCCTGAAGCCGATCCAGGAGATCGCCGCCGCGGCGGGCCTCCTGGACGAAGAGATCGAGCTTTACGGGCGGTACAAGGCGAAAATCGATCACGCGGCCGTGCTCGAACGGCTGGCGGATAGGCCAGACGGCAAGATCATCGACGTAACGGCCATTACGCCAACGCCGCTGGGCGAGGGCAAGACGGTCACCGCCATCGGCGTCTTCGAGGCGATGTGTCGTCTGGGCAAGAGCGCTATGCTGGCGCTTCGCGAGCCGTCGCTCGGCCCGGTGTTCGGCATCAAGGGCGGGGCGGCCGGCGGTGGCTACTCTCAGCTCGTCCCCATGGAAGATCTCAACCTTCACTTCACCGGAGATATCCATGCGGTCGGCGCCGCCAATAACCTCCTGGCGGCGATGATCGACGCGCATATTATGCACGGCAACGCCCTGGGTATCGACCCGCTCACCGTATCGTGGAATCGCGTCGTCGATCTCAACGATCGCGCGCTGCGACATATCATCGTCGGGCTCGGTGGCCGTCTGAACGGCCTGCCGCGAGAGAGCGGGTACGACATCACCGTGGCCAGCGAAGTGATGGCCATCCTCGGTCTGGCGACGAGCCTTAAGGATCTGCGTGAGCGTCTGGGTCGCATCACGTTCGCCTATAGCTTCGAGGGCCAACCGCTCACGGCCGAAGACATCGGAGCCGCCGGCAGCATGGCCGTGCTGCTCAAAGACGCGCTGAAGCCGAACCTGCTGCAGACGCTCGAGGGCAATCCGTGCCTGGTGCATGCGGGACCCTTCGCCAACATCGCGCAGGGCAATAACTCCATCATCGCCGACAAGGTCGCGATGAAGCTGCGCGATTATGTGGTAACCGAGAGCGGCTTCGCGGCCGACTTGGGTGCCGAGAAGTTCATGCACATCATCTGTCGCTACGGAGGCTTCCGACCGAGCGCTGTGGTCATCACGTGTACCATGCGGGCGCTGAAGATGCACGGTGGGTTGCCGGCGGACAAGGAGCTGCTCAAGGCAGAGAACAACGCCGCGCTGGAGCAGGGCTGCGAGAACCTGGAGAAGCAGATCGAGAACATGAAGCTCTTCGGTCTGCCGGTCGTGGTTACTATCAATCGCTTCGAGTTCGATCGCGACACAGAGGTCGAGATCGTACGTCGGCGGGCGCGCGCCGCTGGCGCGGAAGACGCTGTCCCGATCGAGGTACATGCGAAGGGCGGCGCTGGGGGCATGGAGGCGGCCGAGGTTATCTGTGCGGCGGCCGACAAGGGCGGCGACTTCCATTTCCTGTACGATCTGCATGCGCCGATCAAGGAGAAGATCGAGACCATCGCGACCAAGATCTACGGGGCCGATGGCGTGGATTTCCTGCCGGCAGCCGAGGAGAAGATCCGCCTGTTCACCGAACAGGGCCTAGACAAACTGCCCATCTGCATGGCCAAGACGCACCTCTCCTTGTCCCACGATCCCGCGATCAAGGGGCGTCCAACTGGCTTTCGGGTCCCAATCCGCGATATCCGTCCCGCGACGGGAGCGGGTTACCTATATCCGCTGCTCGGCGAGATGCGCACCATGCCCGGCCTACCGAAGCGCCCTGCGGCCGTGGACGTCGATATCGACGTCGAGACCGGCCGCATCGTCGGCCTGTTCTAGGGGTCGAACTTGAACGCCATCGCCGAGCACAGGAGGCTTGGCGATGGCGTCGTCTCCTGCGATACCCGGCGGTGCGGTATGCCCTCGGCCATGGAGGTAAAGCGATGAGCGACCACGAGCCAGTCGTCTACTGCAGAGCACCTCTGCAGACTTACTTGGACGACGTCGCGTCCGGCAAGCCGGCGCCGGGAGGCGGCAGCGTGTCGGCCTGCGTGGGCGCTCTCGGCGCGGCGCTGCTGAGCATGTTCGGCAATCTGACGGTGGGCAAGGAGAAGTTCGCGGCCGTGGACGGTCAGATGCGAGGGGTGCTGGCGTCTGTCGGTGATCTGCGGAGTCGCCTTGAGAGGCTGCTGCAAGATGATACTGTCGCCTACAATGGGGTCATCGCGGCGTACGGGCTTCCTCGAGACACCCAGGAACAGAGGGCCGCTCGTAAACGGGCTGTGCAGCAAGGCCTCATCGCGGCCGCCGATGTGCCGCTCAGCATCTGCCGTGTGGCCGTGGAGGTGTGCCGGTTGGCTCGGGGCGCGGTCGAGATCGGGAATCCCGCCGCGGTCACCGATGCCGGGATCAGCGCTATTCTCGGAGAGGCGGCGGTGCAGGGCGGCGCACTGAACGTGCGCATCAACCTCGGTTCAATCGAGGATTGCGACTACGTGGAGCGGACGGAGGCGGAGCTGGAGGTCTTGCTGTCCGAGGCTGCTGCCTTGCGCGCCGAAGTGCTGCGGGCGACGAACCAGAGGTTGTGAGGAGACAGCGCCAGCCGGGCGAGGATCTCGCGCAGACGAAGGAGAGCAATGAGGAGTGAGATCATCGACGGCAAGGCGATCGCCGAGCAGGTCTGCGGCGAGATCGTCGCCGAGGTCGCCAAGCTCGCCGTGCACGGTGTGAGGCCTACGGTGGCCACCGTCCTCGTAGGCGAGGATGGCGGTGCCGAGTTCTATCGTCGCCGGATCCAGGAGAACACGAGCGCCGTGGGGTTCGGTCATGTGAGCCACGTGCTACCGGCCACCGCGAGCGAGGCGGAAGTACTGGCACTCATCGCTGATCTCAACGGCGACGCCGGCGTGCACGGGGTCCTCGTCCTCATGCCGATGCCGGCGCACATTAATCAGGCCAGGGTGTTCGACGCCATCGATCCGATCAAGGATCTGGATTGCGTGAACCCAGCGAACATCGGCCACGTACTGCTCGGCGACCACTTGTTCGCGCCCGCGACCCCGTCGGCTTGCCTAGAGATCCTCGATCGGATCGGGGTGCGGCTGCAGGGGAAGGACGTCACGATTGTCAATCGCTCCAACATCGTCGGCAAGCCTCTCGCCCTCCTCTGCCTGCACCGGAGCGCGTCGGTGCAGGTGGTGCACTCATTCACTCGAGACGTGCCGGCGGCCTGCCGGCGGGCGGATGTGCTCATCTCCGCCGCGCCGGTGATGAACTTCATTAAGCCCAACATGGTCAAGGCCGGCGCCGTGGTGCTGGATGTGACGACCATCCGTCACGAGGGCAGGCAGGTCGGCAGTCTGGATTTCGCGGGTGTATGCCGGGTGGCTTCGCGGGTAACGCCGGTGCCGGGTGGCGTGGGGCCCGTGACCAACGTCATGCTGCTCAAGAACGCGCTCACCGCCTGCGTGGCGCAGACGAAGCCGACGGGGGTTCCGCGCTAGGCGGTGTCTCGACCGTGTCGAGCTTCGTGCTAGTGCTGCAGGTGTTCAGGAGAGACGGTGAGGGCGACGAGATGGAGGTCCCGCGGTGCCGGGGCGATGCATGAACGGTGAGCACGGTGCCGACGATGCCGGGCAGTACCCCGCCGTCGATCTGACGCTGTTGCCGGACATCGTGGCGGCGCATTTCTCATCGTCGGCGGATCTCATTCCGACGCTGCAGAGGGTGCAGGGCTGCTATGGCTACTTGCCGGAGGCAGTCGTGCGCGAGATCGCCCGCCTTACGGGACTGCCGGCCGCGCGTATCTACGGTGTGATTACCTTCTACGCCCAGTTCTCCACTGAACCCTCGGGGCGTCACAAGGTGTGCGTGTGCCAGGGCACGGCGTGTCACGTACGCGGTGGCCGCGACGTGCTGCGTGCCGTAGAGGACACGCTGGGTATCAAGGCGGGCGAGACGGCGGAGGACCTCAGCTTTACACTCGAGACCGCCGCCTGTTTGGGGGCCTGCTCGCTGGCGCCGGTGGTTACTGTGGACGGCCAGTACTACGGCAAGCTCACGGCCGCCAAAGTCGTCGCCCCCCTGGAGCAGGTGGCGCGCGGAGAAGACGACGATGGCGACTGACGCGACGCGCGCCGGCATGAGCATGCCACTCCCGTCTGTGGCCGCGCTAGGGGAGTATCGCCGCCGCCTCGCCGCGCGCCCTTCCGCCGCCAAGACCGTCCATGTGTGCCTGACGACCGGCTGTCGCGCCGGAGGAGCCGAGGGCGTTAAGGCGGCGTTCGAACGTACTCTCGCCGAGACTGGACTCGGCGACACCGTCTGGGTGCGCGAGACAGGGTGCCGCGGGTTCTGCGCGCGCGGGCCGGTGGTGATCATCGAGCCAGAGGGGATCTTCTACCAGATGGTCGAGCCCGGCGATGTACCAGACATCGTCCAGCGCACCATTGCCGGCGGCGAGGTCGTCTCGCGCCTGAGCTACACGGATACGCTCGGTGAGGCATGCGTGCGTCTGGCGGACGTGCCGTTCTTTAGAGGGCAGGACCGCGTGGTGCTGCGCAACTGCGGCGAGATCGATCCTACCGACATCGACGCCTACATCGTGCGCGACGGCTACGCCGCCCTGGCGCTGGTCCTGAGTACCATGTCGCCGCGTGCCGTCCTCGATACTATGAGCACCAGCGGCCTGCGCGGGCGCGGCGGCGGCGGTTTTCCGGTCGGCCGCAAATGGGAGCTCGCCGCCGACCGGCAGGACGACCGCAAGTACGTAGTTTGCAACGCCGACGAGGGCGACCCCGGGGCGTTCATGGATCGCGGCATCTGCGAGGGCGATCCGCACGCGGTCATCGAGGGAATGCTCATCGGCGCGTACGCTATGGGGGCCGGTGAAGGGTACATCTACTGTCGTGCCGAGTACCCCATCGCCATCGAGCATTTGCGCGTCGCCATCGCGCAGGCAGAGGAGCGCGGCTTGCTCGGCCAGCGCATCCTCGGGACGGATCTCTGCTTCGATCTGAAGATCAAAGAGGGCGCGGGTGCCTTTGTCTGCGGCGAAGAGACGGCGCTCATCGCCAGCATCGAGGGTCGGCGGGGTATGCCACGCCTGCGGCCTCCCTACCCCGTCGTCGCTGGGCTTTGGGGCAAGCCGACCTGCATTAACAATGTTGAGACGTGGGCCAACGTGGCCCCCATCATGCTCCATGGTCCCGAAGCCTTTCGCGCTCTCGGGACGGCGGATAGCCCTGGCACCAAGGTCTTCTCACTGGCCGGCAAGCTGAACAACACGGGTCTGGTCGAGGTGCCCATGGGCATCACCCTCCGCGAGCTGATCTTCGGTATCGGCGGCGGGATCGCGCGGAACCGCCACTTCAAGGCGGTACAGATGGGCGGGCCCTCAGGAGGGTGCCTCACGACGCAGCATCTCGATCTGCCGGTCGACTACGACTCGCTGAAGGAGGCTGGGGCCATCATGGGTTCCGGCGGCGTGATCGTCATGGACGAAACCACCTGCATGGTCGATCTCGCGCGGTTCTTCGTGCAGTTCACTCAGGCGGAGTCCTGCGGTAAGTGCGTGCCCTGCCGTGTGGGCACCAAGCGAATGTTGGAGATCCTGAACAAGATCACGTGCGGAGAAGGCGAGCTGCAGGATCTCGATCGGCTAGAACGTCTCGCTGAGACGATCAAGCGAACCAGCCTCTGCGCTCTTGGCCAGACAGCGCCCAATCCGGTGCTCTCGACTCTGAAGTACTTCCGCAAGGAATATGAGGACCACATCGTCCGCAAGCACTGCGTCGCCTGCCAATGCGCGGACTTGGTGAAGGCGCCGTGCACGCACACCTGTCCGGCTGGAGTGGACACGCCCAGCTACATCGCTCTCGTGGCGGCGGGACGATGCAGAGAGGCGTTGGCGGTGCACATGGAGCGCAACCCGTTTCCCAGCATTTGCGGCCGCGTCTGCGACCATCCCTGCGAGGCCATGTGTAAGCGGGCGGAACTCGACGAGCCGGTCTCCGTGACGGCCATCAAACGCTTCATGGCCGACAGCATTATGCCGCAGGAGATCGGCCTGCATGGTTCGGCCTCCCGCACGCAGCGCGTGGCTGTGGTCGGTGCCGGCCCGGCCGGCCTCTCGTGTGCCTACCACCTGGTGCTGTCGGGGTTCCCGACGGTGGTCTTCGACGCGCTTCCGGTTGCGGGCGGCATGATGCAGGTCGGTCTCCCCGCATTTCGCCTGCCCAAAGACGTGGTGGCGCGGGAAGTGAACACCATCCTCGACTTGGGCGTGGATCTCCGCTTAGGGATGGCTTTAGGGCGAGATTTCACGCTGGGCTCGCTATTCGCCGATGGCTTCGAGGCAGTATTCGTGGCGCTCGGGGCGCATGGCTCAAACCCGCTCGGCGTCGAGGGGCAGGATGCCGCGGGCGTGCTCTCTGGCGTCGAATTTCTGCGCGATGTGAACCTAGGGAACGAGTGCACCATTGGGGAGAAGGTGGTCGTGGTGGGGGGCGGCTCCGTGGCCATGGATGCCGCTCGCTGTGCGTTACGCCTGCAGGAGATGGCGGGTCGTCCTCGAGACGTGACGCTGATCTACCGGCGTTCACGCGTGGAGATGCCCGCCTTTGCGTGGGAGGTACTCGAGGCCGGCGAGGAAGGGCTCGCCTTTCTCTATCTCACCGCCCCCTCGCGTGTGCTCAAGAACGAGGCGGGCCGCGTCGCCGGCCTGCGGTGTGTGCAGATGGAGCTTGGCGGCCCGGATGAGGGAGGCCGCAGACGGCCGGTTCCTCTCGCGGGCTCGGAATTCGCACTCGAGTGCGACACGGTGATCGCCGCCATTGGGCAGTCGGTAGATGTCTCGTGGTGTGCCGACGAGGGCGTGCAAGTCTCGCATGGCGTGATCGTTGCCGACCCGCTCGATTTGCGAACGACGCGGCCGCGAGTGTACGCGGGTGGCGACGCCGTGCGTGGTCCGGCGACGCTGGTAGAAGCGATCGGCGACGGTCAGCGCGCGGCGTTCGCCATTGAACGCGCGCTCACGGGACGATCATCCCGTGAGGAATACCTCGCCGACATGCAGCGTCTCCGCAGAGTGCCGCGGAGCGCGACCTTCGACGGAGGAGAGGCGGGGCAACAGGCACCCAGGGTGACGGCGCCGAAAGTACCGCCCGATGAGCGTGTGCGGAGCTTCGTCGAAGTGGTACGGGGCATCATGGTGGAGCAGGCGCGCTGTGAGGCTCAGCGATGTCTTCGCTGCGACCTTGAGCATTAATTGAACGCGCGGCAGACCGCGACGTTCGAGCACTGCTTCGTACAGGCGGTGTATCCTCGTGCCGGCCGTGCACGCGTAGCGTTTGTGGTCGAGGGTTCGCGAAAGGGCGCTGCCGTTTCGGCAGGAATACACAATATCTTGACAAGAAACGGAAAAAGGCAAGTAATAGTAGTCGCACCGGCGTCGCATGAGGGGGACGATGGCATTTAGCCTCGACAGTATCGACCGACGCATCGTAGGGCTCCTTCTCATTGATGGCCGCCTCTCCTCGGCCGAGATTACTCGGCGGTTGAAAGGCTGTGTCTCCGAGCGTTCGGTTCGCTATCGTATCGACCGCCTGCGCCGTCACGGGGTGATCCACGTGAGCGCGGTGGTCAATCCCCGTGCCGTCGGTTACCCGGTCATCGGCGATGTCCTCATCGAAGTCACGGCGGGGAGGCTGCGGGCGGTTGCCGAGGAGCTGGCGGCGTTCGATAACGTCAGCTACGTGGCGGCCTCGGCCGGCGAAGGCGACCTGAGCATTCAGGTATATGCTCGCGACAACCACGAGCTCCTCAGATTCGTAGATGAAGTCGTCGGGCGTCTGGAGGGCGTTTCGCGGACGCGCACAGTGGTGGTGCCGTGGAAGCTAAAAGACGTCTACGAATGGCAGATTCCCGAGACTGTCAGCTAGGAAGGGAGAGGTGGTCTGGTACACACCATGGCCGTGAGGGAGGGGGGTCAGTCGGACGGTCGTTGAGGGGTTCCTGCGAGCGTCGTCGCCCCTGAGAGAAAGGGGATGGAGTGGCTGAAGAGCAATTGGCCTTTGCCCGTAAGGCCAGTGGCCTTGTACGCGGGCTCTCTATGTGGGACGCCTTCGGCGTCGGCTTCATGAACCAAGGCCTTACGCCGAGCATTGTCGTCATGACAAGCCTTGGCGTTGGGGTCTACACCGGCGGCAATATGATCATCGCCGTCGTCCTCTCAGTGATCCTCGCCGGTATCGGCATGCCTATTGTCTGGGGTGTGCTCGGTGGCTCGATGCCCAGATCGGGCGGCGAGTACATTTACAACTCGCGCATCATCCACCCGATCATCGGCATCGCCGAGAGCTTCGGCAATGCTTTCGTGTGGATCATGTGGATCTACGTGCTGGCACCGTGGATCGCCGATCCAGGGCTCACGATGCTGGCGTCCTTCACCGGGGCGCAGGGCTTGGCCGACTGGGCCACGCAGCCCTACGCCACGTTCATCCTTGCCACCATCGCCAACATCATCGCCTTCTGCTTCGTCGTGTTCGGCATCAAGATCTTCGCCCGCGCGCAGAAGATCATCATGGCCATCGGTATCGGCGGCTGCATCGTCCTCACGGTGGTGTTGAGCATCTCGGCCGGCGGCTTTGCGGACTCATGGAACGAGATGGCCGCCAAACACAACTCGCTGGACTACAACGCTTTCCTCAAAGCCGTGGAGGCCCAAGCCGGCGCGGCGATGCCGACTACCTGGAACTGGTTCGACAGCCTGGGCGTTATGGTGGCCGCCTCGTGGGCCTTCGCGTACGCATACTGCATGGCGTTCATCGCCGGCGAGGTTAAGCGCCCCGACAAGACCATCATAATGGCCAACCTCTTTGCGGTGCTGGTGCCGGGTATCTTCTGCTTGTGGACCGCCATCGCCCTCTACCAGCTCGACTTCAACTTCCTGTCGGCGGCGTTCTATGCCGACAACCTCGAGAACTATGCCTGGTCTATTGAGGGGTTCAACCTGCCGTTCTCGACCAACTACGTCGGGTTAGCCTTCATCATGCTGCCCAATGCGGTGCTCGGCGTGATCTACGCCTTGTCGTACATCGCCTTCGCCCTCTGGTGGGTCACACTCTCGTACCTCGCCTTCCCACGCATCATCTTCGCCTGGGGCATGGACCGCATGGGACCCAAGTGGTTCACCGATGTCGACGCCCGCTGGGCCTCGCCCGTCAAGAACCACGTCTTGTGCTTCATCCTGGGCGAGATCGGCATCGCGCTCTACGTGTTCTGGACCAACAGCCCGTTGCAGGGTCTTGCGGTTACGGGCCTCGAGGTGGTCACGGTGTTCGGTGTTACGGCGATCGCGGCGCTCATCTTCCCGTATCGCAAGCGGGCTCGTGGCATCTGGAACGCATCGCCCTATCGTACGTGGAAGCTCCTGGGTATCCCGGTGGTCACTCTGGGGGCTTTCGTCGACCTGATCTACTTGGCCATCCTGTTCGTGTTCTTCTTCATCATGCCGGATCTCCGTGATTTCACCAGGACTGGCGTGATCTTCTTCTGCAGTATCTGGCTCGCGGGTATCCTGTGGTACTTCTACTGGAAGTGGCGCAGCCGGACCGTGGGCGTGGATGTGTCCATGACGTACGGTGAGCTGCCTCCGGAGTGATCGAGCGGAACAGCACGCCGGTATGCGATAGGGCGCCGCGCCCCCGCGGGGCGCGGCGCCCTATCCTTTCCGACCGCTATCTACTGATTGGAGTGGTTGCATGATCAAGCTGTTCTTCGTCACTGACATCCACGGGTCGAACGTCTGCTTCCGGAAGTTCCTGAACGCCCTGCCGATCTACGGCGTGGATGTAGCGGTGCTTCTCGGCGACCTCACCGGCAAGGTGCTGGTGCCGCTAGTGGAGAAGACGAGCAGCTCGTGGGAGTGCACCCTTATGGGCCAGCACGTTGCCATCGACACCGAGGATGAGCTGGGCAAGATCAAGAAGACGATCGAGAACGCCGGCTACTACTGGGTGCATCAGACGCGCGACGAATTCGAGGCTATGCGGAGCGACCCTGCCAGAATCGACGCGCTCTTCAAGGAGCTCGTGCTGAAACGGGTGCAGGAGTGGCTGGATCTGGCCGACGAGCGTCTGGCGGGCAAGCCCTTCCAGATGTACATGGCGCCGGGGAACGACGACTGGTTTGTGATCGACGACATGATCGATGCGGCCACGCTGATCAAACCCTGTGACATGCGTGTGGTAGAGATCGATAAGCATGAGATGATCACGTGCTCGTGGAGCAACCCAACCCCGTGGGACACGCCCCGCGAGGTCAGCGAGGCAGAGCTAGAGGCCAAGCTCGAGGGCCTCTGCGGGCTGGTGAAGAATCACGAGACAGCCATTTACAACTTCCACGTGCCGCCGCATGGCTACTCGCTCGACCTGTGTCCTAAGCTGGACGAGAACCTCACCATGGCCGCGGAAGAGAAGATCCACGCGGGCAGCGTTGGGGCCAAGAAGGTGGTCGAGAAGTACCAGCCGCTGCTTGGTCTGCACGGCCATATCCACGAGAGCCGGGGAGCTCAGAAGGCGGGTCGCACGCTCCTGATCAATCCGGGCAGCGAGTACTCCGAGGGCATCCTCAAGGGAGTCCTCATCATGCTGGACAAGAAGAAGATAAAGGACTACGTCTTTACTTCGGGGTGATCGCTTGCTGATACGCTCTGGAGTACGTTCTGCTCGACCATGACCGATTGGGAGAAGGGGGAAGCATCAGATGGCCCCAAGGAAACCATTCATTCTGCCCAAAGACATCCCCATTGACCAGTATCCGAAGCCCGAGGTCTTTCTCTCGGAGGGGAAGCGCATCGTCGACATGGCTCGCCGGCGCGGCGTAGTCCTGCGGGTGATGGGGCCGCTGGCGCTGCACTACTACTTCTCGGATAACATCGCGCTGTACGCGAAGCTCGAGCGCCTTGGGGAGCGCTACTTCACGGATATCGACTACGCTGGGTACGGTAAGCAGCGCAAACAGTACAAGGATCTCTTTGAGTCGTGTGGCTACGAATGCGACGTCCAGACCATGGCCACCACCGGCAAGACTCGCCAGATCTACTACGGCGGCGCGGTCCCGATGATCGACATCTTCATCGATAAGCTGAACTACTGCCATGAAGTCGACTACCAAGGTCGCCTAGAGCTGGACGACTACTCGGTTTCGCTGGCAGACATCATGCTGCAGAAACTCCAGATCGTGGAGATCAACGACAAGGATCTGAAGGACGTCGAGTTCCTGCTCACCGTCGCCGAGCTGGGCGAAGACGATGCCAAGAAGATCAACATGGCCTATATCGCCAAACGCTTCGCCGACGACTGGGGCTTCTGGTATACGGCCACGCAGCTCAACCTGCCGAAGGTGAAGGCACACGTAGATGCGGTGCCGGCCTTTACTGAAGAACAGCGGGCGTACGTCAAGGGTCAGGTTGACACGCTCATCGCCCGCGTCGAGGCAGAGCCGAAGACCAAAGGGTGGGAGAAGCGTGCCAAGAAAGGTACGAGCAAGATCTGGTACAACGAGGGGTTCTCGGACTGGTGAGCTTCCGGCCTCTGCGCGCGCGGAGGCTTGCGGAAAAAGGAGAGCGGGGCCGCCACGGCCGTGGCGGTCCCGCTCTCCTTTCGGGATCGCGCGCGCTCGCTAGTGAGATGAGGCGCGCGCGCCGTTCTTGAGGCTGCGACGCACCTCGACGAGCGTGTCCGCGAGCCGCTTCACAACCTGGTCGAGCTCTTCGTAGGTGATCACCGCTGGCGGCTCGAGGCGGAAGGTCTGTGCGTTGTTCAACGTACCGCCGACCAGGACGCGCCTGCCAAACAGCCCGCTGGAGACGGCGTAGCCAATCTCTGGACTTTTGAACTGCATGCCGATGAGCAGGCCTAAACCGCGTACTTCCTCGTAGAGGTCGGGGTATTCTTCGGCTAGTTCCTGTACCCTCGTCTTGAGGTAGGCGCCTTTCTCGGCGGCTTGCCCGGGGATGTCCTCTTCGATCGTCGCGTGCAGGGCCCCAAGAGCGGCGGCGGTGGCCATCGGGTTGCCGCCGAACGTGGTGGTATGGAGGTAGGGGTTCTCGAACATCGTCTCGAAGACACGCTCCGTGACGATGCAGTTGCCGGCGGGGATGACCGCGCCGCCGAAGGCCTTGCCCATACCCATGATGTCCGGAGCGACGCCCCAGTGTTCGATTCCCCAAAGTGTTCCCGTGCGACCCATGCCGGTCTGTACTTCGTCGCAGATGAAGAGGATGTCCCACTTGTCGCAGATCTCGCGCACTTTGGGGAAGTAGTCGTCTGGTGGGACGATGGCACCCGCCTCGCCTTGCACGGGCTCGGCGATAAAGGCGGCGATGTCGAAGCCGATCATGTCGCAGATCTTCAGCTCGTGGTGCAGCGCGTCGGCGTCGCCATACGGAATGAACCGTGCTCCGGGGACGAGCGGCTCGAATGGTTCGCGGAATTCGGACTTGCCGCTCACGCTCAGGCTGCCGAGCGACTTGCCGTGGAAGGCTCTGGTAGTGGAGATGATGCCCTTGTTGTGATGAGGCTTCTTTCGGAAGGCGTACAGCTTCGCCAGTTTGAGTGAGGCCTCGGTGGCCTCGGTGCCGGAGTTCACCAAGAAGGAGTATTGGAGGTCGCCTGGAGTGACCAGGGCGAGGAGCTCGCTCAGGTAACCGCGGAGCGGATCCAGAAGCTCTTGAGAGTGCAAAGCCTGACGCTCGAGCTGTTTGGTCACTGCGCGAACCACGGTGGGGTGCCGATGACCGAGCATGTAGATACCGAAGCCGCCAAGGCAGTCGATGAACTGATGCCCTTGGATATCGGTGAAATGCGAACCGCTGTCTGACCACTCCACCGCCGTGTAGTCTGTGGATACCGATTTGCGGTAGTCGAGAATGCCCGGATTTACGTACTGGCTGAAGTTGCGTACACAGTCAGCGGTGACCCGCTGGCGCTCCTCCGCGGAAAGCTCGGAGCGCTCGATCAAGTTAAGCGCATGACGGGAATGAGCTAGAGCTTCGCGACGAAGCTGTTCGTCCATTCAGATCCCCCCTGTCGTGAACGGTACGCGACCGCTTGAATTATCGTTCGTATGTCCGACCGAGTCGCCAATATAGGATATCATCTGGCTCACCTGTGCACAATAGCGCCGGACTCCAAAGCTGAGAGGAGCGGAATGCGACGGAATGAGAGAGCGATCGGAGAGAGCGCAGAGACGCTGGCACCTACCGCACAGCGACTGGTTGCCGCTGCGCGGCGGATTCTGTCGCGTGCCGGCTTCAACGCCATCACGGTCGATGCGGTAGCTACGGAGGCTGGAGAGTACCGGGACGCGGTGCGCTACTACTTCGGGAGCAAAGACGGACTGATCGCCGCGGTGGTCGACGCGCTGTCCAGCGACGAGAACTTCGAGAAGTCTTGTGAGGTGGAGACCGGGCAGAGCGTGGCGGAGCGCATCCACGTCCGTGTGGAGGCCGATCGCCGCATCGCTCAGAACACGGCCGCCTTCTGCGACCTCCTCCATCTGCTGCCGCACGTGTTGGGCAACGACGACTTGCGCGGCCGTGTGGCCACGTTGTACGAGTGGTACAGAAACCAGTACCTCCAGTGCTTCGGGGAGCCCCCCGAGGGCATGAGTGAACGGGAACTGCGCAACTATGCCTCGCTGCTGATCGCTGTGTGCGACGGACTGGCTCTCCAGAAAGCACTGGCACCCGATGATATAGACCTAGAGGATCTCTTCGCCCTGGTGGAGGAGCTCGTGCAGAGAGCCATTGTCCCTGTGCTCCAGGGAGAAGTACGGCCAGCGCGGAGTTAAGTGAACGGGAGTTCAGGACCATTCGTCGGTCGCCCGGGTTGTTTACAGCCTTGGAGGAGTGATGTAGTCTCGCGCGCGTAAAGACGCGGTGCCATCTCAGGGGGACACTGCTGCGGCCCACGGCCGCGATTCGGGGTGACAGGAGGGTTGGTCTTGCAGCAGGAAGGCGGCAGATCTACGGGAACCGTCAAGTGGTTCAGTAGCGAAAAGGGTTGGGGCTTCATTACACGCGACGATGGTGACGAACTCTTTGTCCACTATAAGGAGATCGTCGGCGAAGGTTTTCGGACGCTCGCCCAAGGCCAGCAGGTCGAGTTCGACATCACGCAGACCGATAAGGGGCTGCAAGCGTCCCGCGTTACGGTACTCGGCTAGGGACGCGTCTTCCGAGTGAGGGCGAGGGGCTCCGCCGGCTCTGTCTGGCGGAGCCCCTCGCCGTTCGCGTCCTCGTTCGTGCTAAGATGGCAGGCCCGTTGCGAGGCGACCGACCTCTGCATCGCCGTGTCTTGCCAGGAGTCGCTATGATCACAGAAGCCGATGTTCGCTACGTTGCTGGACTGGCTCGGTTGCGTCTCGAACCGGACGAGCTAGCGCGAATGACGGACGAGCTCGCCAAGATCCTCGCCCATGTCGACAAGATCGGGGAACTGGATCTGTCCCATGTGACCCCGTTGGCGCACGTGCTCGATGTGGTGAATGTGATGCGCCAAGACCGCGAGCTGCCGAGCTTAGACCAGGAGGCAGCCCTGCGAAACGCCCCCGCGGTTACCGATATGTCCTTCCGAGTGCCGAGGATGAGCCAGCGATGATCGGTCTAGATCCCCTGCGCCTCACCGCGGTGCAGGCGAAGCGGTTGCTGACCGGCGGTGAGGTGTCGGCGGCGGAGCTCACGAGCGTCTACCTCGATCAGATCGGCGCTGTCGAGGGGCGTGTGGGCGCCTACGTGCTGGTGCGTGCCGACGATGCCGCTCGCTACGCGGCCCGCATAGACAGCGAGGCCACGGCGGTGCGCGGAGCACTGGCCGGTCTGCCCACGGCCGTCAAAGACAACATGGTGACCGAGGGTGTGGCCACTACGTGTGCCTCGCGCATACTGAGCAACTACGTGCCGGTCTACACCGCTACGGCGGTACGCCGATTGTTCGACGAGCACGTAGTGATGCTCGGCAAGACGAATATGGACGAGTTCGCCATGGGCTCCTCCACGGAGAATTCGAGCGTGCACGTCACGCACAACCCGTGGGATCTGGCGACGGTCCCGGGGGGGTCGAGCGGAGGTTCCGCCGCCGCGGTGGCCGCCGGCGAGGCCTTGTGGGCGCTGGGTTCGGACACCGGCGGATCTATTCGTCAGCCGGCGGCCCTCTGCGGCATCGTCGGCATGAAGCCTACGTACGGCGTGGTGTCTCGTTACGGGCTCGTCGCGTTCGCCAGTTCCTTGGATCAGATCGGGCCACTCACTCGATCCGTCAGCGACTGTGCTCTGCTGCTTCGCCACATCGCGGGGAAAGATCCCCGTGACGCTACCAGCGTGGAGTTGCCGGCTGGCATCGAGTTACCCACCGCCGAACGCCTCGACGGCCTGCGGGTCGGAGTCCCGGCGGAGTATCTGGGCGCTGGTGTAGACCCTGGCGTGCGGTCGTGCTTCGAGTCCACACTGCGTCTCATCGAGGGGCTCGGGGGGGCCATCGAGGAGACCTCGCTGCCGCACACCGAATACGCGCTCCCCGCCTACTACATCCTCGCGCCGGCGGAGGCGAGCGCGAATCTCGCGCGTTTCGACGGCGTGCGGTACGGCCATCGCAGCGAGAAGGCCGAAGACCTAATCGAGATGTACGAGCGTACCCGTGGAGAGGGCTTCGGCCCGGAGGTCAAGCGGCGCATCATGATCGGTACCTACGCGCTCTCGTCCGGCTACTACGACGCGTATTACGGACAGGCGCAGCGAGTCCGCCGCCTTGTACAGGAAGACTTCCTGGCGGCCTTCTCCCGCTTCGACGTGCTCGTGTCGCCCACCTCGCCGACCGTTGCTTTCCCCATCGGATCGCGCACCGCCGATCCCTTGGCGATGTACCTCAGCGACGTGTGCACCATTCCCGTCAACCTGGCTGGTCTGCCGGCGCTCTCCCTGCCCTGCGGATTGTCCGACGGCCTTCCGGTCGGATTCCAGCTCATCGGTCCGACGTTCTCGGAGAACCGGCTGCTCGACGTGGCGTTCGCGCTAGAGATGGCGATCGGTTTCGACGCGGTACCCTCGTTCCGCGACGCGCGGATAGCAACGCCTCGGGGCGGCTCGGCAGGTTCCTGTTCTTCGGCGAACGAGGGGGTTTGTGATGGCTGAGTGGGAGCCGATCATCGGCCTCGAGGTACACGTGGAATTGGCCACGCAGACCAAGATGTTCTGCGGCTGTGCACTGTCGTTTGGCGATCCTCCGAACACCCACACGTGCCCGGTCTGTTTGGCTCATCCCGGCGCCCTGCCGGTGGTCAATGAGCGGGCCGTGGAGTACGCCACCCGCATTGCGCTGGCGTTGGGATGCACCATCAATTCGCGTTCGGTGTTCCACCGCAAGAACTACTTCTATCCCGACTTACCCAAGGCCTATCAGATCTCGCAGTTCGACGAGCCTCTGGCGGTTGGGGGGACGTTCAAGTACTGGGTGGGCGACGAGCGTTGCAGCTGTCGCATTAATCGCGTGCACATGGAGGAAGATGCGGCCAAGCTGGTACACGCCGGAGAGAGCGGCCGCATCGCGGGGTCCGAGTACTCGGTCGTCGATTTCAACCGCGGCGGTACTCCGCTAGTAGAGATCGTTACCGAGCCGGATATCCACTCGCCCGCGGCGGCGCGAGAACTGCTCACGCAGCTGCGCGCCGCCGTCGTAGAGCTGGGCGTGAGCCAGTGCAACATGGAGGAGGGCCAGGTCCGCTGGGACGCGAACATCAGCGTGCGACCGGCTGGGAGCGACCAGCTTGGCGTGCGGACCGAGCTCAAGAATATGAACAGTTTCCGCTTCCTGCAGCAGGCGCTCGAGTCCGAGATTCCGCGCCAGATCGGTGTGCTCGAGAGCGGCGGTCGCATCGAACAGGAGACCCTGCACTTCGATCCCGTCACCGGCACCACCAGCCCGCTGCGTTCCAAGGAAGAGGCGCACGATTACCGCTACTTCCCCGAGCCGGATCTCGTCCCGCTCGAGATCGATCCGGCCTGGGTCGAGCGGTTGCGCGTCGACCTGCCGGAGTTGCCGGGTGAGCGAGTGGAACGCCTCATGCGGCAGTACGGACTCTCCCGCTACGATGCCTTCGTGCTCGGCATCCCCGGGGCTCTGGCGAGCTTCTTCGAGGCCGTGGCGGCATACGGGGTAGACGCTAAGCTCGCCGCCAACTGGACGATGGGAGAGTACCTGGCGTGGGTCAACACGACCGGACTGACCCCTGGCCAAGGGTATGTGAGCGCGGAACGGCTGGCCGCCCTCGTGCGGATGGTGGTGGAGGGCACGATCTCCGGGAGCGTGGCGAAAGAGGTGTTCGGCCTCATGATCCAGGAGGAGGCCGAGCCGGCCGAGGTGGTTCGGGCACACGGCCTCGGCCAGATCTCGGACGAGGATCAGCTCCACGAGCTGGTGGCACGGGTACTCGCGGAGAATCCGGCGCAGGTGGCGCAGTACCGCGATGGCAAGTCGCAGCTCATGGGGTTCTTCGTCGGTCGGGTGATGAAGGTCACAGGAGGCCGCGCCAACCCGCAGGTTGTTAATCGACTCCTGAAGCAGGGCTTAGAGGGATACTGAGGTCCTGGGGAAGCTTCTGAGGAAATCGGAGGTGTGAGATGACTGCAGCGGCGCAGGGCATGACGAAACGTATCTTCGGGCAGTGGGAGTGGTGGGTGCTTATCGCCGCGTTCGTCTCTTCCGCGATCTTTCCGCCACTCGCGCCCGTGTTCTTTCTGGGATCGACGGTGTGTGCTGCGGCGCGCAAGAATGCGCAGGTTAGGCTGGTGTCGCTCGTACTTACCGGGGCGACAGCGGTGCTCTACGCACTCATAATTAGCCGCGCCTGACTTCTGGGCGTTCCTTTCAAGGTGCGGCGAGGCGGATCACCTGCCGCTCTTCGCCGCATCGTGGCTGCTGTGACTGCTGCTCCAAAGGTGGACTAGCCCGGCGATCCTGACCGGCGGTACGGCTCTCGCTTGCCGCTGTCGACGAGGCTGTGCAACAATCACGTGTCTTCCATTGCGTGGATGCGCGTACGTCTGTTTCCTCCAGTTCCCAGATTGCGGGGGGTCACCGACGCACTCGTGGCGTCCACGAATCGACCGAGGGGCACGCGGCATGGCCAGAGATCTTGACAGCTTCGTCATTCAGCCTGGGCAGCCGGCTCAGCCGGCGGTCCTCATCGACGACACCACCCTGCGTGACGGCGAACAAACCGCGGGGGTGGTCTTCTCGAATCACGAGAAGATCCGCATTGCCAAGCTGCTCGATGAGGTGGGCGTCCATCAAATCGAGGTCGGCATTCCGGCGATGGGCGGCGACGAGAAGGCGACGATCAAACAGATCGTCGGCCTCGGCTTGTCCTCCTCGATCCTCGCCTGGAACCGAGCGGTGAAGGCAGACATCCAGCACTCGCTGGACTGCGGGGTAAACGCCGTCGCCATCTCGATGTCGGCGAGCGACATCCACATCGAGCATAAGTTGCAGAAGTCGCGACAGTGGGTGCTGGACCAGATCAGCTCGTGCGTGGAGTTGGCGAAGTCGCACGGTCTGTACGTGTCCGTGAACGCCGAGGATGCCTCCCGTGCCGATCTCGAGTTCCTCTTACGGTTCGCGCAAGCGGCCAAGCAGGCGGGCGCGGATCGTCTGCGGTTCTGCGATACGTTGGGCATCCTCGACCCGTTCGACACGTTCAACGTCATCAGTTTCCTGATCAAGCAGGTCGGTATCGCCATCGAGATGCACACGCACGACGACTTCGGCATGGCTACGGCCAACGCGCTCGCCGGCGTCAAGGCGGGGGCCACTTACGTGAATACCACGGTCAATGGCCTCGGCGAGCGCGCCGGCAACGCGGCGCTGGAAGAAGTCGTCATGGCGCTCAAACACATCGGGAAGGTAGACCTCGGCATGCACACCGAGCGCTTCCGCGAGCTTTCCGAGTACGTGGCGTCGGCCTCGGCGCGCACCATCCCGGCCTGGAAGAGCATCGTCGGTACCAACGTGTTCGCGCACGAGAGCGGCATCCACGCCGACGGCGTCATCAAGAACCCGTTGAACTACGAGGCGTTCTCGCCGGAGGACGTGGGTCTGGAGCGACAGATCGTGGTTGGCAAGCACTCTGGTTCACGTACCATCTACCGCAAGTTCCAGGAATTCGGGATCGAACTTTCGCAGGCCGACGCCGAGGCCATCCTCGCGCTCGTGCGCGGCACGGCGGTAGAGCTCAAGAGGGCGCTGTTCGACAAGGAGCTCATGTACATCTATCGCGATTACCTCGCTCACCAGAGCGCGCAGGCTGGCGACGAGTCAGTCGCGGCGAGCTGAACCGGACGGGGTGTAACGATGCCTGGTCTTACGCTTGCCGAGCGCATCATCTCGGAGCACGCGGTCGATACGCCGGGCCGCGTACAGCCTGGACAGATCGTGGTCGCCGCCGTCGACCTGGCGATCGCGCAGGACGGCACGGGCCCGCTGGCGATCCAGCAGCTCGCAGATCTGGGTGCCGAACGCGTGGCCACGCGGGCGGTGTTCTTCGTCGATCACGCGGCTCCCGCGCCGCGCAGCGAACTCGCCTTCGCGCATACGCTGATCCGCGATGCCTGTCGCCGGTATGGCGCGGAGCTTTCGGATGTAGAGATGGGCGTCTGTCATCAGCGCGTGGCTGAGTCCTACGTGCGGCCCGGCGATCTGGTCATCGGCGCCGACTCCCACACCTGCACGGCCGGTGCTTTCGGCGCCTTTGCCACCGGTATGGGCTCCACCGACGTCGCCGTGGGCATGGCGGGCGGGCGGACGTGGCTGCGCGTGCCCGAGACATTCCGCGTGGAGCTCTCCGGCGCCCTCCCGGCCGGGGTCATGGCGAAAGACCTCATGCTGACGCTCATCGGCGACATCGGCGCCGACGGGGCTACCTACAAGGCTTTGGAGTTCGGCGGCGACGGCATCCAGCGGCTGCCCATGCACGAGCGTCTGACGCTGGCCAACATGGCGGTGGAGGCGGGAGCCAAGACCGGCCTGGTGGCTAGCGACGAGCAGACGCGCGCCTACTTGGAGGCGCGAGGCCGTGGAGACCACTGGCGGGCGGTCGCGCCGGACGAGGATGCGGTGTACGAGCGGACGCTCCGCTATGCGGCGAGCGGGCTCGTCCCCATGGTCGCCGCTCCGCATACGGTAGATAACAGCCGTCCTGCGAGCGAGGCCGTCGGGGTGCGCGTGGATCAGGTGCTCATCGGCACGTGCACCAATGGGCGGCTCGAGGATCTGCGTGCGGCTGCCGGGATGCTTCGCGGCCGGCGGCGGGCGGATCACACGCGTCTCGTCGTGACGCCCGCCTCTCAGGCCGTCTATCGCGCGGCTTTGGCGGAGGGTCTCCTGGAGGTGTTCCTGGACGCCGGCGCGGTGGTCACCAATCCGGGCTGTGGCGCTTGCGTGGGCGTGCATGCGGGGGTGCTTGCGCCGGGCGAGACGTGCGTGAGCACGGCCAATCGTAACTTCCAGGGGCGCATGGGGACCCCGGAGGGATCTATCTACCTTGCCTCTCCGCTTACGGCGGCGGCCGCAGCCGTCGCGGGAGAGATCATCGACCCTCGCCAACTCGGCTGAACCAGCGAAAGGAAGCCCATGGCCTGCAAGTACAGCGCGGCTCCCGCGATGACGATCGAGTCGAGCAGCCGGTACCTCGCCACTCTCCATACTAGCCTCGGCCCCATCACGGTGGAGCTGTTCGCCGACAAGGCGCCGCGCACAGTCAACAACTTCGTCTTTCTCGCTCGCGAGGGGTACTACGACGGCGTCACCTTTCACCGCGTAATCAAGGGATTCATGGCTCAGACGGGCGATCCTACGGGGACTGGGCGCGGCGGGCCCGGCTACTGCTTCCCCGACGAATTCCACCCGAGCCTGCGCCACGACGGTGCGGGGGTGGTCAGTATGGCGAACGCCGGTCCAGATACCAATGGTTCTCAGTTCTTCATCACTCATACGGCGACACCCCACTTGGATGGCAGGCACTCGGTGTTCGGCCGTGTGGTGGAGGGCCTCGATGTCGTACTGGCGATTCCCGAGCGCGACCCGCAGAGCGCCGAAGGGCCAGGCCTCCCCATCGAGGCCATCGAGATCGCTGAGGTCACTGAGGAGGCCGCCAGATGAGGGGCGGCGACACGACGTTGCGCGGGCGAGCGTGGGTGTTCGGCGACAACATCAGCACCGATCACATCGCTCCCGGTCGGCTCTTTCACCTGCGGACCAATTTGCCCGAGCTCGCCAAGCACGTTATGGAGGACGCCGACCCTTCGTTTGCGTCCTCTCTGCGACCCGGAGATTTCATCGTGGGCGGGCGCAATTTCGGCCTTGGTTCGAGCCGTGAGCATGCGCCGCGAATCATCAAACTCGCTGGTGTAGGAGCAGTGCTGGCGCAGTCCTTCGCCCGCATCTTCTTCCGCAACGCGGTCAACGTAGGCCTGCCCGTCCTGGTTTGCGACACGAGTTGCATCGCCGCGGGCGATCGCCTCGAGGTCGACCTCTCCGCTGGGTGCGTGCACGATCTCACACAGGGTCGCGACCTGTCTTTTGTCCCTCTGCCACCCGTCATGCTGACCATCTTGGACGATGGCGGCCTGGTGGCGCACATCAAGAAGCACGGTGGATTCGCGCTTCCATGAAGCGGCCACGCGTGGTTGTCGCAGCGTAACGAAGGAGGAGGTCCGATGGGCTACACGGTGACACTCATCCCAGGCGATGGGACCGGACCGGAGCTTGCGGAGGCGTTGGTGACCGTGATCACCGCCACTGGTGTGCCTATCGAGTTCGAGCGACAAGATGCTGGCGTAGGCGTTATGGAGCGGTACGGGACGCCGCTTCCCGACCATGTAGTCGAGTCGGTACGTCGCAACGGGGTGGCTATCAAGGGGCCCATCACCACGCCGATCGGTTCGGGTTTTCGTAGCGTCAACGTTGCCTTGCGCAAGGCTCTCGACCTGTACGCTTGCCTGCGCCCCGCGCGGTCCATCAAGGGTGTGCGGAGCCGCTTCGAGGATATCGATATCGTCGTGGTACGCGAGAACACCGAGGATCTGTACGCGGGCATCGAGCACATGGTCGGCGACGATGCGGCCGAGAGCATCAAGATCATCACGCGCAAGTGTACCGAGCGCATTGTGCGGTTCGCCTTCGAGCACGCGCGTACCCACGGTAGGGGCAAGGTTACGGCGGTCCACAAGGCGAACATCATGAAGTGCACCGACGGCCTGTTTCTGCGTGTCGCTCGCGAAGTGGCCGAAGAGTACGGGGATGTGGAGTTCGAAGATCGCATCGTCGACAACATGTGCATGCAGCTCGTGCAGAAGCCAGAGCTGTACGACGTGCTCGTGCTGCCCAACCTGTACGGCGACATCATCAGCGATCTCTGTGCGGGGCTTGTGGGCGGCCTCGGCGTAGCTCCCGGAGCCAACATTGGGGCTCAGGCCGCCGTATTCGAGCCTGTCCACGGCAGCGCGCCGAAGTACGCCGGCCTCAACAAAGTGAACCCGACCGCTCTCCTGCTCAGTGGCGTGCTGATGCTGGAACATCTGGGCGAAGGCGAGGCGGCACGGAGGATGTACGATGCCATCGCATCTGTCATCGGTGAGGGCACCTGCGTGACCTACGACCTGGGCGGAACCGCTGGCACGCGCGAGATGGCAGCGGCCATCGCTCGCCGGGTAGAGGAGACGAGATGAAGCAGCAGGACCAGCACATCAACATCCACGTGACACCAGAGACGATGGGTGGCGTGTATGCGAACTTCGCGAACGTCAGCCACTCTGAATACGAGTTCTCCATCACCTTCGTGCGGCTGGAGCACGAGACGGCCGAGAGTGGCCAGATGGAGGGCGTCGTGGTCACGCGGGTGAACATGGCGCCCAAGTTCATGAAGGAACTTTTGGACGCCATGGCCGACAACTACAGCAAGTGGGCGGCGGCGCAGAGCATCCGCAATCTTCCTGAGACGGCCGATCCACAGGCTGGCGAGGAGAACGATCGGGCATAGCTCTCCACATTTGCCGATACGGCAAACTAAGCGTTTTTTTATTGCCGAAGTGTCCTTCGTTGGCTAGAATGCTCTCGCCTGTCACAGCACCCCGCGTTGTCGTGCCCTGTGCTCGTGGTTAGGTCTCCCGGTGCACTTGTCGCGGGGTATCAGGTTCCGCGACAAGGGGGGGATTGTGGACTTCTATCGGGGACAGGTGCTCAGGGTTGACCTGAGCGCTGGTAGTGTGGCAGTGGAGCCGCTCAATACTGAGTGGGCTGAGAAGTACGTCGGTGGCAAGGGTCTGCTGCTGCGGTACCTGTGGCAAGAGGTACCTCCGAGAGTCGACCCGTGGGCGCCGGACAATCCGATCATCCTCATGACGGGTCCGTTCGCCGGCACCAATGTGACAACGGCATCCCGTCTGGTCGTGGGCTGCAAGAGTCCCGTTACCGGCATCTACAACGACAGCTACGTAGGCGGCAGCTTCGCGCCGGAGATCAAGTTCGCCGGCTACGACGCCATCATCATTACAGGCCAAGCCGCCGAACCAGTTGTGCTTACCATCGCCGACGATACTGTCGACTTTGTTCCCGCCAAGCCGAGGTACTGGGGCATGAGGACATCGGAGATCGAGATGGCCCTGCGAGCGGATTTCGACAGAGACGTCAAGGTACTCTCTATCGGCCCCGCCGGCGAGGCGGAAATCCCGTGGGCTTGCATCTCAACCGACCAGTACCACAAGGCCGGTCGTGGCGGCCACGGCGCCCTCATGGGGCGCAAGGGTCTCAAGGCCATCGCGGTACGGGGCACGGGGAGCGTGTCAGTAGGAGACGCTCAGGCGTTTCTGGCCGATGTACTGCGTATGCACACAGATTACATCCTGACGGAAGATAACTTGTGGGCGAACGAAGAGGGTACGCCCTTCCTCGCGCAGGTGATGAGCGACGCTGGCGTTATGCCCACACTCAACTGGTCAACGGGTTCCTTTGACGGCATCGAGAGCATCAACTCCGATGCCATGCAGAAGATCAAGACCAAGAACCGCGCGTGCTACCAGTGTGCTCTTGGCTGTCGGCAGTGGCACGATGTCGGCAGCGTCGCCGGTGAGGGCCCCGAGTACGAGACGATCGCCATCTGCGGTGCCAACTGCGGCATCGACGATCTTGAGGCGCTGCTTGAGTTCAACCACGAGTGCGACGAACTGGGGCTCGACACCATCTCGTGCGGTACGGTAGTCGCCTTGGCCATGGATCTTGCCGCGAAGGGGGTCAAGGACTTCGGCCTGCGTTTCGGGCAGCGCGAGGGCTACGTGAACGCACCGGAGCTGATCGTCCAACGTAAGGGCGTCGGGGCGGATCTGGCTCTGGGGGCACGTGCACTGGCCGCCAAGTACGGGCGTCCAGATCTGGCCTTCGAGGTCAAGAATCTCGAGTTGCCGGGTTACGATCCTCGTGGCAGCTTCGGTATGAGCCTCGCGTACTCCACTTCGGATCGTGGCGGTTGCCACATGCGGTCGTTCCCGATCGTGGAGGAGGTAGTCGCTGGAACTCTGCCACCCGATAGCCTTCAGGGCAAGGCGGAGTATAACGTGGTCAAGCAGAACTTCTCATCTATGAAATTCAGCGGTATCTGGTGTGACTTCTGGGCTATGGATCTCAATCAGATAGCCCAGCTCATGAAGCACGTTTGGAGGCGTGAGGTGAGCGAGGAGGAACTTGCGGTCGTGGGGGAACGCATCTGGAATGTCGGTCGCCTGTTCAACCTGCGCGAAGGGGTCGAGCCAGACGATCTGCCCGTAAGGCTGTATGCTGCGGAATACGCGCACACAACAGGTGCATCGGCCGGCAGGGCGATCGGTAGCGAGGTCTTCAGGGAGGCATCCGCTGAGTACTACCGCCTCCGTGGTTGGGATGACCGCGGTGTGCCCAGTGAGGCGAAGCTCACTGAGCTTGGGGTCGACGTTCGTCTGCCGTCCGTGGCCACATCGATTTAAGGGAGCGGTAACATGCCACACGTCCTCATATCCAGCAAGAAGTGCACTGGCTGCCATATGTGCGAGCTGGCTTGCTCCGCTTACCACGAGGGCGCCTACCGGCCGTCTGTGACTCGTCTGTTTAGCGAGGTGAACCCTACGTTGGGCACCACGAAGGGGCACACCTGTCTGCAGACTGGGTGTGCCAAGTGCCAGCAGGTGTGCCCCAACGACGCGATCGTGACCAAACAGGTTACGGTGACGCCCAAGGGCGCGTTTGCCAGCAAGGAGAAGCTCGGCGAGTCTGTGACCGGCTATATCCTCGTCGTCGACGAGGCGAAGTGCACCAACTGCGGTGAGTGCTACGCGGCGTGCCCCACCGGTGTTATCCACGAGCATCCGGATCGCCATGTGGCCTTCAAGTGCGATCTCTGCGATGGCGATCCGCAGTGCATCGCCTTCTGCCAGAACCCGTATGTGCTGGCGGTAGATCTCAAGCTCGACAAGGCAGACAAGGCATTGGTGGTGAGCTGAATGGCAAAGGCGTTCATCAAGCTGCCCGTCGGATTGGTGGGGGCAGACGGCCCCGCGCTGATGGAATGCGAGGGCGCCACACTCGGCCAGGCGCTGGACGACTGCGTGCGTCGAGAGCCGCGCCTGTACTCGCGGATCTTTCGCGAGGACGGCGGCGTATGGGTGGGCATTTTCGTCAATGGGCGTAACGCCCGCCAGCTCGGTGGCATGGACACGGAGCTGGCCGATGGCGACGAGATCAAGCTGATGCCGCCGATCTCTGGCGGGTGATATCGACTGCTAGTGGTGGTGAGGTGCGGGCGGGGCGGGCGCATGGTGCGCCCGCCCCGCCCTATTTCACCTGTGTCCGAGGACGTTGTGCGGCGTAACGGGGCCGATGGAGCGGGTGGAGAGAGGGAGAGATGGACTTTGCGCAAGCCATAGAAGGTCGGTGCAGTGTGCGGCAGTACCTGCCCGACCCCGTGCCACGCGCCGATGTGGAGCGCATGATCGCCTTGGCGACGCGGGCCGCCAACGCGGCTAATCAGCAGGTGTGGCGCTTCATCGCGGTGGAGGACCGCGAGACCTTACTGGCGATGAGGCGGGCTGTCGAGGACCGTCTGGACGAGCTGGCGGCGCGGCCCGAGCTGGCGGCGTATGCTCGAGAGGTGCGAGCCACACGCCCGTCGGCGACGTTCTTCGCCGCCGCCCCGCTGTGTGTGGCTGTGCTGGTCGTCCCCTACGCGTCTCGAATGGACAGGCTTCTCGAGCTCTGCGGGGCGACGCAGCAGGAGCGCGACCGCCTGCGGCAGCGGCCGGATCTGCAGAGTGTTGGAGCGGCTCTCCAGGTGCTGATCACGGCGGCGTACACGCTAGGATACGGCGCGTGCTGGATGACGGCGCCAGTGATCGCCGCGGAACAGCTCGAGCAAGTGCTGGGGGTGGAGCCGCCAGCGCGCCTGGTCGCGCTGGTGCCCATCGGCCGCCCCGCCAGCGCTCTGCGACGTTCGTCACGGCTTCCCCTCGACGCGGTACTGAGCTTTCGCTAGATTAGCCGTCCGGGCTAGTGCTTCTGGCCAGTTTGCCGTCGGAGGAGGGCGGTTATGAGGCTCGCCATCGTCGGGGGGAAGCTGCAAGGCACCGAGGCCTGCTACCTCGCGGGCAAGGCCGCGTACCAGACCGTGCTCGTGGATCGGCACCCCGTGGTACCGGCCGCCGGACTCGCCTCGGAGTTCCACGTCATGGATGTGGTCGGCGAGCCTGAGCGTGCGCGAACGCTCTTCCTGGGCTGCGACGCGGTTCTGCCCGCCTGTGAAGATGGCGAGACGCTCGCATGGCTCGATCACCACGTACGCGCCTGGGGTGTCCCCCTGCTCTTCGACTGGTCGGCGTACAGGATCTCGTCGTCGAAGCTGCGGTCCAACGAGCTGTTCGACGAGTTGGGCGTTGCCCATCCGCGAGCGTGGCCGGCGTGTGGTTTCCCGCTGATCGTAAAGCCCAGCGGGGCGAGCGGCAGCGAGGGCGTGCGTCTCGCGTGGGATGAACTCACGCTCGCCGCCGCGCGAGCCGCGTTGGAGAAAGCCGGGCACAGCGTGGTCGTCGAGGAGTTCAGCCCCGGAGTGTCGTGGTCGCTCGAGGTGATCGCGTGGGAGGGTCGGGCGACTCCGTTGCTCGCGGCGGAGCTCGAGTTCGATCGCTTCTACGACTGCAAGCGCGTGGTGGCTCCCGTGTCGGGAGAAGACGCAGCCGGGCTCGTGATGCGCTTCGACGATCTGGGTGTGCGCCTCGCTGAAGGCCTGCATCTGCAAGGGCTCATGGATATCGAGGTCGTGCTCCACGGCGGTGAGCTGAAGGTGCTGGAGATCGACGCTCGCCTGCCCAGCCAGACGCCGACGGCCGTGTTCCACTGCTGTGGGGCGAACATGGTGCGGCTTCTCGCCGAGACGGTGCTGGGAGGTGCCACTCCGACGGTGGACCGTGGCGTGCGGTGTGCCTGCTGCTATCAGCACGTCGCCGTCGCCGATGGCGCCGTCGAGGTGCTGGGCGAGCACGTGATGGCGTCAGCTCGACCGCTGCGGTTGCAGCCGGGCCGCTACGGCGCGTTCGAGGTGCTCGGCGAGCTCGAAGAAGACCAGGCGGCGGAGAGCTGGTCGGCGACGATCATCACTCGGGGTGACTCGCCCGCTCAGGCGCGTGCCACGGCGGCTACGGCGGTTGCGCGGCTGGCCGAGGAGCATGGTCTCGCGGTGACTCCCGAATCGACGGCTCAGCCCGGCGACAACTGCCGGTAGACTCCGGAGCATGACGCGGCTCACCGAAGACGACGTGCGCGGCCTCATGGAGGGGCTCGCGCGGTTCGACGCCGGCCTGCGTAGCCTGGCCGGCGTCGACATCCGCGCTGTGGCGCTGCATGCGTGTGGCATCGATGACGACGCCTCGCCGCTCCCGGGAGCGCGCGTCGCCGTCGTGCCCGTCTCCTCCGGCCTGGGAATCATCCCGCGGTTCTCTCGCTGTGTTGCCGCGGTTCTCGAGTACCTCGGTTGCGATGCACGCGTCGTCCGGCAGCCCGATGTGAAGGGTCTGCAGGAGGCGGTCGATGGCGGAGCGGAGGTAGTCATGCTCGCGGACGACGATCGCTTCGTTGCGCTGAACGTCCACCGTGGTGTGTGCGCGGACGACGATCCGTGTACGGCACACGGCTATGTGGCGGCGCTAGAGATCGCCGCCGATGGATTCCAGCGCCGCCCCGTTTTGGTCCTCGGTCAAGGGCCTGTAGGGCGTACCGCCGCGAAACGCCTCCTCCACCTTGGCGCCGAGGTCCTGGTAGTTGAGCCGGATCTGGAGAAAGCGCAGTTCGCGCGAGGCGCCGGAGCGCGGATCGTTACGCTCGATGAGGGACTGCGCTCCGCCACGCTCATCGTGGACGCTACGCCGGCTCCCGACCTGATCGGTGAGCTGGCCGTCTCGGAGGGGACCATCGCTGCCGTGCCCGGTGTCCCCAGCGCGTTCACGCTCGCGGCGCAGGCACGCCTCGGCGTGCGGCACATTCACGAGCCACTGGCCCTCGGGGTGGCGGTCATGGCGGTGGAGGCGCTGAGCGGCGTTGTGAGCTCGCGCGTTTGAGACAGGACCGTGCGCGGCGACCGAGGATGACCACGGCTGCGTGAAGTGGCGTGCTGGCTGCCGCGGTTGGTGACCAGCTATGATGCTCGTGTCGCGGGGGGTCGATCGGAAGGATCACCGTGGGCTCTAAACCCACGGAGGCGGGTGTAACTCCCGCACTCCCCGCCACCGTCGCTCGCTGTGCCGTCGTTCGAGGGACATCAGAGGGATCCATAGGGGCCATGCTCTGCGAGGAGGATCCGCGAGGATTGCACGGACACCATGGTGTTCAGTGCCTAAGGCGCGGATGCCAGCCGTAGCGGAATGCGCACCAGGTTGATGACGCTGCCGTCTTCAGCCGACAGCTCGTATACCACAAGAGCTCCTCGCTTCTGTGCACTCGCGAAGGGCAATCGTATGCGGAAGGCGCCTCGTGTCCCCGAGCCGGAGGTGGCGGTGACCACCTTCTTCACCAGTAAGCGGTTGGTGGCGTCTCGCACCTCAGCCATGAAAGTTGCCTCGAAGGTGTTCGCGGTGCCGCGCGCCAGCAGTGGCGAGGAGACGGTCTCGCCGATGGTGGGCGACTCGACCAGAATGGCCGGTGCGACCTCTTCAAAGTCCGCTCGTGTGAGCGGTCGTCCTCTGGAGCTGGGGTCGCCAGGCAGGCTCACGGGCTCCCCGTTGAAGGAGATCACCACGCTGTCCACGGCGGGAAACTGCGTGACCGTGTGCACGATCTGCGCGAGCTGCAGGCGGGGGGCCTCCAGGGGCACGTCGTCGGGGGTGGCGGTGAGCTCGACGAACGCCGTGCGCGCCCGAATGGTGATCCGCACGAGCTCCATTCCGGGAGAAAGGGCCGACTGGAGCCCGGCGGCGCGCTCCTCCGCGTGGGGTCCCCGCAAGAGCGCGCGTACAGCGGCGGTGGCGACGGCTTTGGTCGCGGGCACGTCGCGACGGGCGGCGGCGATGCGCTGGTCGCGCAGGAAGTAGACCAGTATAGTGACCGTGGCCGATGGTGTCGCCGATGGTGTCGCCGGGGGTGTCGTTACGGCAGGTGTGCTGGTGGCCGGGGCAGCCGTTGAGGGCGTCGGCGAGGGCACGGGTGCCTGCTCGCCGCAGGCTACCAAGCCGACCACCGCCAGCACGGCGAGGGCGATGCTTGCGAGGAGGCCGTTGAGCCTGCGCGCAGCTTCTCTTGGCGGATGTCTTCGCAGTGGGTTCATGCGGTCAGCGTACACTCTTGCGCTCCGTCCTTCACCGGTATTCCGTTGAGGGGTGTACACTCCCTCCGTGCCCACCGATCCTCACAAGGCGCGGTACTACCGCAAGCAGATCCCCCTGTTTCGGCTCGTCGAGAAGATGAAGCTCTGGCCGTCCCGGCGCGGGATTCTCCACAGCGTACGCACGTTCGAAGTGCGTGGTTCGTATGCGGTGATTGTTACCCACTGCGACAAGCAGATGGTGGTGCACGACTCCAAGACCAGCCGGGCGGCTCGCTGGCTCCGCAACAAGTGGTTCCAGGAAGCTTGTCCGCAGTGTCGGATCCCCGAGTGGAAGCTGCAGAAGTACGGCGCGACGCACTTCATCCGTGGGTATGGTTCGCGCTTACGTGAGGTCACTGACGGGTCGCCGCCCGAGGAGTCGCGGTAGCCTCGGGGACCGTCGCGGCGTGGCGCTTGGAAGGCGTGCTGGGGTCGGCTAGAGAAGTCGCCAGCTCTCTGGCCGCAGCTGCGCGAGGCTCGGCGCCGCGAGCACACGGTCGAGGGCGTCGAGCAGCGACTGCTTGTCTTGAGGGAGCCGCCCGCCAACCGGGAGGTAGTTCGAGGCATGGTTGCTGCGAAAGAGGCAATCAGTGACGTTGGTGGTGGCGATCATCTCGCGCAGCTCGCGCAGCATGCCGATTGAGTCGGGCAGCCGCAGCTCCCCGGCACGCACGCGTTGCAGCATAGCGGTGCCCGGCTCCAGCATGAGCGTCAGCACGCCGATGTACTGCGGGTCGATGCGTGAGAAGGCCTCGCCGGTGGCACGCGCGTGCCGGAGCGAGTGTTCGGCTCCGGCGAGGCCGAGAATGGCAGTGACGGAGAGGTCGATGCCGGCCTGCGTCGCCCGCCGGCATCCCTCGATCTGCTCCTCGACCGTCATGCCTTTATGGATGGCCGCGAGTGTAACGTCGTCGCCGGACTCGAGGCCGAGGTACAGGAGCTCGAGACCGGCTTCGCGGAGCTGCCGCAGCTCCTCCACCGATTTTGCCAACAGATTCCGCGCGTTGGCGTAGCTGCTGACGCGCTCGAGATTGGGCAGCTCCGCGCGGAGCAGCGCGAGGAGGTCGAGGAGGCGTCGGGTGCTGAGGGCGACCGCGTCGCCGTCGGCCAGGAACACGCGGCGCACCTGCTGCTTGGCGGTCTCGGAGAGGCCGCGAACATCCTCCCGCACTTCCTCAGGGGGGCGTACCGCGAACGGCTTGTCGAGGTAGGTGCCGCAGAAGTCGCAGGTATTGTTCGAGCAGCCGTACGTGACCTGCAGGATCAGGCTGGCTGCTTCGCTTGGGGGTCGGATGACGTTACCGTGGTATCGCACGTCCTCAAATGTACCATACACGTCCGTGGGCGGCGGAGCGCGGGTGACTGACCGCTGTCGTGGTTAGCCGAGCGCGAGGATGGTGAACACCATCACGAAGATCGCCACCGTCTCGACGATACCGATCACGGCGAGATAGTTGCTGAAGCCCTGCCCGGTCTCGCCCAGCGCGTCGGCGCAGTGGGCGCCGACCTTACCCTGTGCGTAAGCGGAGGCTCCAATGCCGATACCGGCGGCTACTCCCGCGCCGAGGAGGGCCCAGGGGTTGTAGCCGGCATCCGCTTTCCCGAGCATGGTGATCATCAGGATCATGCCGTAGATGGTCTGGGAGAGTGGCGCGCCGACGAAGGTGATGAGCGTGAACGTTGGCATCTTGCCCTGGCCTAACAGTTTCTTCCAGGCACCGACCGCGCCGGCGCCGCCCAGGCCAGAGCCTAGGCCAGAACCCACAGCGGAGAAAGCCATCGCCGCCACGGCTCCGATCCTTCCGACTTCAGCAGCAGCTTCAGGGCTCATGGTCATCCTTTCATGAGGGAGGCGCGTGAGGTGTGGTCGCTCACGGGACCGGTGGTTGCCGTTGTGGACGCGCGGAAGGGCTCATACCGAAAGCCCTGCCAGGAGAGGCCTTTGTGGGTGGAGAACTCGAGGGTGTTCAGCCTGACGGCGTGCACGAGCACGGCGAGCGCGCAGAGCACCAGGTTCAGTGCGTGAGCGAAGAGCAGGAGGACTACCGCGGCCGCCGCTGTGGCCGGGTGGTGCCAGCCCAGCGATGAGGCCATCTGATTGAAGGCGGTGACGACGGCGACCGAGGCGTAGCCGACGGCGAACAGTCGTACGTAGGAGAGCACGTCGACGAGATTGCCGATGAACGTCAGCGGCAACAGGGCATGGTTGATCCAGTCGCGCTTGAACTCCTGCTTGGTAGCCATGAAGAGCGTGACACAGGCTGCGCCACCGGCGAGCAGATAGGGCACAAAGCTGGGCAGGCTGTGTCCCAGCACCATGCTGCGTGCCAGCAGGAACATGGACCACAGCACGGCGATCCAGCCGATCTGGGCGATGATCTTGGTGCGCGGGCGCACTTGCGTGATGTTCCAGACGTGCGCCAGGGTGAGATGGACCACACCGATGAGGAAGCTGAGCTCGATCACGTTGTCGCGGTCCGAGAGCCAGTCGACCTTGAAGGCCGTCAGGAAGCCCGGAAGTGGTGCGATGCCCAGGTAGTTGCCGGAGAGCACGCCCCAGAGGAGCGTGGCGCCGCCGCTGATCATGAGCAGAGAGAAGACATGGCCGGGGACGCGCGGCAGCTTCGCTCGCAGGACGACGGCTACCGTGAGGATGAGCAGACCGTAGACCGCGTCGCCCACTAGCATGGCGAAGAAGAGACTGAAGAAGATCAGGAAGACGGCGCCGACGTCGTCTTCGCGGTAGCCTGGGTAGATGCGAAGGAAGTCGAGCAGGGCGGTAATGGGCCGTGCCCACCGCCGGTAGCGCAGGAGCGTAGGCACTTGCTCGCCGGGGCTAGGATCGGTGAAGACCACCCCCCAGCCACTCTGTGTGGCTTCGTCGCGCAGCGCATCTACGGTGTCCGCTGGAGCCCAGCCCTGCAGGAAGGCCACAACCTGGCTGTCGCCCATGCCCGCGCGGACACTGGCGAAGCGAGCGGCGTCGGCCAGCTCGGCCGCTCGGGCGCTCACGGCGGAGCTGGCGGGAGCTAGCTCCGCCAGCTCCGCCGTGAGCGCGTCGATCTGCCGCCGCGTGTCCGCCAGCACGGCCTGCGATTCCGCCCGCGAGCGAGCGGGCAGGGGGACCGGCGTGACAGTCGTGCCGAGGTCGACGTCGGCGAGCTCGAACGGCTGCTGGGCGATCAGGGCGAAGGCCAGGCCCGCCTCAGTGCGCCGCAAGATGTGGAGCAGGAACCCGTCGGGGGTGGGGAGTGTCTTGGCGCTGGCGGCGAGGCCGAGGCGCACGTGAACGCCCGCGCTCTTCAGAGTTTCGACCGTGCGCGGATCGATCTCGCCGAAGGGGGCGTATTCACTGAGCTCGCGTTCGCATGCCTCCGCCTGCTCGCCGTATTCACGGCGGCGTGTGTCGAGGGCGAGCGCTCGCTCGATGACCTCGTCGGCCGGCACGGCCACCACGCGCTCATCTTTGCCGACCTTGGCGACCGCGCAGAGGAGCGTGTGCGCGCGTTCGGCTGCCGCCAGCTGAGCGCGCGTCGCCTCGAGGTTCTCGCCCTCGGGTGCGCGCGCCGGCACTACGTGCACGATGCCGAGCCGGCGAACCGTCTCGACGGTCGCCTCGCGGTCGGCGCGTACGCAGAGGAGGGTGACGTGTTTCATCGGGACGATCATCGGCCGAGGAACCCCGACACCAGCGCTTCTGTTTTGGCCTTGGCGATCTTGGCTCGCGTGACCGCGGCGGTTTGGGCATCGCCGAGGGCGATGTTGATCACGCGGATGTTCTCTCGTGTCTGCGGGATCTTGACCTTCTCGAACAGATTGACCCGCTGGGAAGTGATGCGGAGCTCCTCGGCGAGGAGGTCGCGCTGGCGTGCGAGGACCGCGCGTTCGACCTCGAGACGGGTGAGGGAGCGCACGGCCTCCATCGCATCCTCGTACCAGGGCGGTGTGGCGTAGTAGTCCACCGCGCGCTCATCGAAGAGCACATCTTCGAACACGGGGACCAGCACGCCAGCGATGTTTCCGCTGGTCGTACGGAGATCTACGAGGCGCGCGGCCTGTGCCAGAAGATCGCGCTGACCGCTCAGGAGCTTCACCCAGGGGCGCAGGGCAGCCAGTATGGCGCTGCGATGCTCCTCCGCCGTGTGCAGCTGTTGTTCCACGTGGCGCACTTCCGCCTGGATCTGCTGTTTCTTGAGCTCGAGCGTGGGCAGAAACCGCAGGTAGCGGTGCAACGCCTCCCGTTGGGACTTGAGTTCTGTCTTGGTCTTCTTGAGCTTCGCCACTGGAGCGTGGGGCTACGTTGTGCCCGCTGTACTGAGGTGAACGGTCGGGTCGCGGTCGTCGGACGATTCGCCCGCCGCGTCGCTCTTCGGCCAGAAGCGCTCCACGAGCGCCGAGGGTATGCCGGTCTCGGCGGGCGCGAAGCAGTCGGCGAGGATCCGCCAGCCGAGGTCCAGGGCTTCCTCGAGCGGGATGTTGACCGCCAGGTCCATCATGCGTTCCTCGAAGAGTGCGCCGTACTTGAGGAGCTTGGCGTCCCAGGCGCTCATACGGAAGCCCATGGACTGCTTCTCGTAGCTCTCGCGGGCGGCCGCGTAGAGCTGGATCATGGTGTTCATGATAACCCGATGGTCGTCGCGGGTACGTGCGTTGACCTGCTGCTTAAGGCGGCTGAGTGAACCAAAGGGCTCGATGCGTCCGTTACGCAGGTAGAACTGCCCCTCGGTGATGTAGCCCGTGTTGTCGGGGATGGGATGGGTGACGTCGTCGCCGGGCATGGTCGTGACGGCGAGGACGGTCACGGAGCCGGCGCCCTCGAAGTCGACCGCCCGTTCGTAGCGTGCGGCGAGCTGGCTGTATAGGTCGCCCGGGTAGCCACGGTTGGAGGGTATCTGCTCCATGGTGATGGCGACTTCCTTGAGCGCGTCGGCGAAGTTGGTCATGTCGGTGAGCAGTACCAGAACCCGTTTGCCCTGCAGGGCGAACTGCTCGGCGACCGCCAGGCAGGTATCTGGGACGAGCAGGCACTCGACCACCGGATCGGCGGCCGTGTGGATGTAGAGGATGGAACGGGACAGCGCTCCGTTTTCCTCGAGGGTGTCGCGGAAGAAGAGATAGTCGTCGTGTTTGAGACCCATGCCGCCCAGGATGATGATGTCGACCTCGGCATTGAGGGCGATGCGCGCCAGCAGCGGGTTATAGGGCTCTCCGGCTACCGAGAAGATCGGCAGCTTCTGTGACTCGACGAGGGAGTTGAAGACGTCGATCATGGGAATGCCGGTACGGATCATCTTGCGGGGGATGATCCGTCGTGCCGGATTGACGATGCTGCCGGCGATCTCGATGGGGTTGTCGTCGAGCTCCGGCCCGCTGTCGCGCGGCACGCCGCTGCCGGTGAACACGCGGCCGAGCAGTGCCTGGGTCACCGGTGTCTGCAGGCGCCGCCCGAGAAAGCGCACCTCGGCGTCGGTGGGGATGCCCCGCGTGCCGGCGAATACCTGCAAGGCTACGCGGTCGCTCTCGAGGCGGATGACTTGCGCGAGGGAAGACCAGCCGTCGCTTCGCACCTCGGCGATCTCGCGGTAACTCACACCGCTGGCGATGACCGTGATCACGTTACCCGCGATCTGAGCGATCTCGTTGTAGACCTTACGCATGGGGAGCCACCTCGGTCACCATCGACTGGATCTGCTGCTGAAGCCGCTCGAAGCTTGGGTCATCGAGCGGCGTGCGGTTCCAGTCTTTCGCTAGCTGTGCGAGATCCTGGAAGAAACGGCGCGCGGTGGTCTTGTCCACGAAGGCCATGGCGGCGCGGAGGATGTCGGTGACTACGCCGAAGACCAGCCGCTGGCGCTCGGCCGAGGACGCACCGTCGACCGGATCGAAGGCGTCTTGCTGAAGGTAGATGGCGTCCAGGAACTCCGCCTTAAGGTAGACGAGGAAGTCCTCCATGGACGTCCCCTCCTCCTCGACTACCTTCATCATCTCCTGGACGTCGTGCCCCTGGCGCAGGATGCGCTGCGCGTTCCGGAGCTGATCTGCGGGGACCAGGCTGGTGTACTTACTCCAGCTGTCGAGGGGGTCGATGGCCGGGTAGCGGCGGGCGTCGGAGCGGGCTCGCGAGAGGCCATGGAAGGCGCCGACCACCTTGAGGGTGCTCTGGGTGACCGGCTCTTCGAAGTCGCCACCGGCAGGGCTTACAGTGCCGCCGATGGTGAGCGAGCCGAGGTGATCGTCGTTGAGGCGTACGATCCCCGCTCGCTCGTAGAACGAGGCGATGACCGACTCGAGGTAGGCGGGGAACGCCTCTTCGCCCGGGATCTCCTCGAGGCGGCCGGAGACCTCGCGCAACGCTTGCGCCCAGCGCGAGGTGGAGTCTGCCAGGAGCAGTACATCGAGCCCCATTTGGCGGTAGTACTCCGCGATGGTGACGGCCGTGTAGACCGAAGCTTCGCGGGCGGCCACCGGCATGGAGCTCGTGTTGCAGATGATGACGGTGCGTTCCATGAGGCTTCGGCCGGTGCGTGGGTCGACGAGCTGGGGGAACTCGCGCAGTGTCTCGACGACCTCGCCGGCGCGTTCGCCGCAGGCGGCGATGATTACCACGTCGGCGTCCGCGTGGCGGCTGGTGAGCTGCTGCAGGACGGTCTTGCCGGCGCCGAAAGGCCCGGGGATGCAGTATGTGCCGCCCTTGGCAACCGGGAAGAACGTATCGAGGATACGCATCTTGGTGACGAGTTGCTCACGTGGTCGCAGCCGCTCCGCGTAGGCGCGGATCGGCCGTTTGACCGGCCACGTCTGCATCATGGTCACCGGGATGCGCGTACCATCGCAGTCCAACTCGGCGATGAGGTCGGTGACCGTATAGGCACCTGGCACCGCGATGTGCGCCACGGTGGCGGGGCCGGGCAGACTGAACGGTGCCATGATGGCGTGCGAGAAGATGCCTTCGGGTACGCTGCCCAAGCGATCGCCGGCGACGACCCGCTCGCCGATGGTCGCCTGCGGCGTGAACTCCCAGGTGGGAGTGCGCGGCAAGGCTGGCAGCCGCACGCCGCGTGGCAGGAAGAAGCCGTGCTGTTCCGCGATCGCAGGCAGGGGAGTCTGGAGGCCGTCGAATACCTGGGCGAGGAGGCCGGGTCCCAACTCGACTGCGAGGAGCTCGCCCTGGAACTCGACCACGTCGCCGACTTTCATGCCGCTTACATCCTCGAAGACCTGGATATCCGCGTAACGGCCGCGCACGCGGATGACCTCTGCGATGAGTCGCACGTCGCCCGTGCGCACAAAGGCCACCTCGTTCTGCCGCACCGTTTGGTCGTACTCCACGGTCACCAGGTTGCCGTTGATGCCGGCGATACGGCCGGTGCGGCGTGCGGTCGTGGTGCTCATAATGGGAGTCCTGCCAGATTCGAGTTGACGATGTTGTCGACAGCGGCGAGGCCGGCCGTCTCGGAGAGACCCTGTAGGCGCTCGAGGATCTGGAGCTTGAACGCGTAGGCGAACACGGCGGCTCCACTGAAGGTCTCGGCGCCGACGAGCTGGTCCAGTAAACGCCACCGGTGACGCTCGAGGATCATGGTGCGCTCCCATGGGTTCGCGGCGGCCATGGCTTGAGCCACTGCTTCGTCGGTGCGAGCGTCGTAGCCCGCGAACGGGCGCTGGAAGCGCTGAGGGTCGGCGCCGGCGCGCTGCGCTCGCGCGCGGGCCAGTGCCGATCGCAGCTGAGTCTCGCGGGCCACGAACCAGCGCGCGGCCGAGTGCTGTGCTTCGTCGGCCCGGCCGGCGAAGATAGCTCGGATGTCGGCTAGGTGCTCGGGGGCGAGCGGTCCTTCGCACGCGGCGGCGAACTGCGTGGTTGTCAGAGGAGGATCGGCCCCGAACACGAGCGTAGGCAGACTAGCGAGGAGATACGCATACTCCACTGACATCACCTCTCCGCATCTGCGGCGCGCTGGAAGATCTCCCTGAGTGGTGGTTTGAGGATGCTGGCCAGCGACTCGGCGATAGCCTCCAGCGTGAAGTCGTGGTACACGCGATCGTTGGAGAATGAGACCTTGAACCCCTTGCGCACCCGCTGGTCGCCGTGAATCTCGACACCCCGAGCGATCAGTGAACGGTAGTATTCGAGGAATAGGGTGACGAAGCGATCGCGGTCGACGGGCGCGAGGTGGATCTCGACCGTGGTGTCGTCCTCCCCCGGCCGCGCGTAGGCGTCAGCGAGCTTGACGAGCACCTCGGCCATCAGCTCGGGCGTGAGGGTATCGGCGATGCGCCCGCGAACGCTCTCCATAAACAACGCCTCGAGACTGCGTTGCACGCGCAGTACATAGTCGCGCACCGCGTGCTCGATGGCGGTCGTGGCGCGCTCCGTGAATACCTCGGCGTCGCGCTGGGCGGCGGCGCGCAGCTCGGCTGCGTCGTGTTCCGCGGAGGCGAGCAGTTGTCGCGCTGTCTCGCGAGCGGTGGCGATAATCTGCTCGGCTTGGGCCTCCGCTTGCTCGACGCCCTCTCGCTGGATCCGTTCTAGCAGGTTCTGGAGATCTTCCACCGTCACGTCCTTCTTCGGGCCCGTTCCTCCCGGCTTTCTCGTGCGCCAGGTGGTTCACCTCGCGCGCAAGCAGCCGCGAGCTCCTACTCGCGAAAACGGAACGGGGAGCGCTGCCCGACGATCGCCGTGATCCTTAGCTTGCCCCCTGATCATCCTATAGGCACCAGAGACTGCTCGCCAACCGCCACGTGGTACCCCGACGTATCGGGATTTCAGTGGCCGCAACCTGGGCGAGAGCTCTCCTTTCGAGCGGAGCGACCGTTCCCTCCACGGATGGGCTATTCGCAAACCCGCTGCTAGAATGGCCCCGCCGCCGCGGTATGCCGCCCCGGTGCTACCGGCGACGGCGCATCGGTCAGGAGGAATACACTGATGGAAACCGACGACCTCTTCACTCGCGCTGCGCGAGCTATCGTCGAGGCCGACCGCGAGGCGGCCGAGGCGGTCGCTCGCGAAGCTCTCTCGGCCGGCATTCCGCCGGCGGAGATCATGCAGCGCGGTTTTGTGGCCGGCATCAGCGAGGTCGGCGAGCTCTTCGAGTCGGGTGAGCTCTTTCTTCCCGAGCTGATGATGGCCGCTCAAGCGATGGAGGGCGCCATGAGTGTCACCAACGCTGCCCTCGCGGCCAGCGGCGCCGCCGTCACCAAGCGTGGCATCGTGGTTATAGGTACCGTTCAGGGCGACGTTCACGACATCGGTAAGGCGATCGTGATCGCCTATCTCAAGGCCAACTCCTACGAGGTCTACGATCTGGGCCGCGACTGTCCTCTGGAGACCTTCCTCGCCAAGGCGCGCGAGCACAACGCCGACGTGATCGGCATGAGTGCCCTGCTCACTACCACCATGCAGGAACAGAGGAAGCTCATCGCCCGTCTCGAGGAGAATGGCGAGCGCGATCGCTTCAAGGTGGTCGTCGGGGGCGCCCCTTGCACTCAGCGCTGGGCCGACCAGATCGGCGCCGATGCGTATGCCGAGGATGCCTCGGACGGCGTGAAGAAGATCGATGCCCTGCTGGGAAGGTGAACAGCAGCCATTACAGGTGCAAGCGAGTGCCGTCGAGGTAGCTAAGGCCGCGGCCAACACGCTCGATGTTCGCACAGCCCTCTCTGGCTAGGAGGAGGCGCTCGAGGCCGAACCCAAGGCCCACCCAGGGATCCGTAATACCCCATGCATCGTCGAGGGGGTGCGGCCCCATGGCAGCGGAGCAGACCTCGAGGTTGGCGATGGCGACGTCGATTGTCGTGCCGTACACGCCGGAATCGGCGACGCGAAACTCGTAGGGCGGTGCCTCGGCCGCCTGGAGTACTACGTGGGCCAAGCGGCGGAGGCGGTCGTGGCGTTCGGGCAACGCCGTCCCCAGCTCCACGAGATTCAGCATGGTGAACTCGTTGAGATGCCGGCTTCCCCGTGTGTCTTTGCGGAAGCACGTCCCTATCTCGAAGATGGCGAACGGGCGGTGCCAGTGGGGGCGGAGTCGCCGCAAGAGCGTGTAGAGATTGGGCGCGAGCATCGGTCGCAGGCAGTGTGAGCGGTCCAGCCAGAAGATCTGCTCCGCCAGGGGGTCGCCCGCGGGAATGCTCATCTTGGCGAGCGCCTCGGCCGAGATGATGTGCGGGGTAAGCACTTCCACGAGGCCGGCGTTCCTGAGGGTGGAGCGCAGGGTGCAGGTCAGCTCACTGAGCAGGGGGGCGCGGCGCTGCTCGCGGAGGGCGGCGAGGTGCTGGCGTCCGGCCGATGTGAGGGCCCGCTCGAGCTCCTTGAACCGTGCCTCTCGCGTGGCGGTATCGGTGAATCGCTCGTCGGTGTACTCGGTGGGGGCGCCGAGCTCACGTAGCCGCTGCCGCTGTGTGATGGTGAAGCCCACCGGCGAGTCTGCCATCATGCTGGTGCCCTAGCAGGTGTTGGAGCGCGCCAGATACGCCGACAGCCCATCGAGGATGGCGCCAGCGAGCGCGTCGGCGTGGCCCGGCTGCATGGCAATGGCCGCGTCTGCTGGGTTGGTGGCGAACAACGGCTCGACTACTACAGCGATGCCGCGTTGCTCGCGCAGGACGGCGTAGTTGCGGCCGAGCGAGCCCACGAAGGGCAAGCCCGCTGTGGCCAACTCCGCGCCGATGTAGTCGGCGAGCTTCTGTCCATGCTCGGAGTAGTAGTGGTTCCGCTCGAAGTAGTAGCACGCGGCACCGCGCGCTAGCGGCGAGGGGTCCGCGGCCAGGTGGATCGCGATGAAGTAGTCCGCGTTGAGGACGTCGGCGATCTCCGCTCGGGCGTAGGGGTCCAGGGTCTCATCGCGCTCGCGAGTGAGTCGCACGCGGCAGCCCTCGGCACGCAGCAGCTGGGCAAGGCGCAGGCCGACGCGGAGCGAGTAATCCTTCTCCAGAAGCCCGTGGCGGCCGATCACACCGGGATCGGAACCTCCATGCCCCGGGTCGACGACCACTACCTGGCCGGTTAGGTAGCGTGCCTCCACGAAGCCTTCGTCGCGCTCGGGGATCTTTTTGCCCTCTCGCCCGGTCTCCGCCTTGCGTAGCGCCTCGAGCATGTGCAGGGTGGCCTCGCCCACGACCCCGTCGGGCGGCAGGCCGGCGTTGCGTTGGAAATCTCTGACCGCATGGGCCACCCGCTGGTCGAAGACGCCGCGCTCCGGACCCGCGTTGAATCCGAGGAGGTTGAGCTTAACCTGAAGCGCGAGGACGTCGTCGCCGCGGAAGGGCGGAACACGGAGGTACAGCAGCCGGTCTCCGATCGCGTATCCGGCCTCCACGAGCTCGCGCCACGTGTTCGGGCCCAACACGCCGTCGAACAAGAGGCCGCGCCGCTGCTGGAACGCTCGCAGGGCGGTCTCGGTCTTGGCTCCGAAGAAGCCGTCGGCGCCCTCGTCTCCGAGGTCGTAACCGAGGGCGTAGAGGCGGCGTTGGACGTCGGAGACCTCGATCCCACGGTCTCCGAAACTGAGGGTGCGCACGAGGCGTGCTCCTGATGCTCGCGGGACAGCTTCGAGTATAGCAGAGGGTCTGACGATGTCCGCGACTGGCGGGGCGCGCGGACAAACGGCGTGACACGACCCCTATCGGAGCAGTGTAAACTGCAACGAGAGAGAGGCGACGGGGCGGAGGTCGCAGTGACGCGCAAGGTGGTAACGGTAGCCTGGACGGGGGAAGGGCTGCTGTTCGACGGGCTGACGGAGCACGGCTCTGCGAGGCTGGCCGGCGACACCGATGGCGCTGGCTCGGGCCCCACGCCGGCAGAGGCCTTGCTCCTCGCTGTAGGGGGATGCACGGGGATGGATGTGGTCTCCATCTTGCGCAAGATGCGCCAGCCCCTCCAGGCCTTTCGCGTGGAGGTGGTGGGAGACAGGGCCGCGGAGCATCCGCGTCGCTACACCGCGCTGGAGGTGGTCTATCACCTCGTCGGAGATCTCGACGAGAGCAAGGTGCGACGAGCGATCGAGCTGTCCGAGCAACGCTACTGTAGTGTAGAGGCTACGGTGCGCGACTGTGTGCCGATCTCCTCCCGGTACATCATCGAGCGACCAGAGACGGGTCGGGAAGTTCAGGCATGACCACGCGCTCGGCCGCCCGTGCGCGCAGAGGTCGTCGGAACGGGTCGACGGGGCTCCGGACCGCCAGGTGGCCGGAAACGAGGGGGCCGCGTGGAACGTGAGCATCTCCTGAGTGCTGTGCTCGCCGACGAGACACGCTTCTCCATCTATCGCTTTATCGCCGAGCAGCCGTGTGAGGAGTTCGCCGTCGTCGACATCGCGCGGCGTTTCGGCCTTCATCCCAACGTGGCGCGCATGCACCTCACCAAGCTAGAACAGGCGGGGTTTCTGGCGACCGGGATTCGCCGGAGCGCTCTGGGCGGCAGGCCGGCGCGGCTGTATCGCTTGGCCGGCATGGTGAACACGTTCGCCTTCCCCCCGCGTCGGTACGAGCTGCTCGCCGAGCTGGCGCTCGATATCGTGGCCGCCGCCGCCGCGCCGGACGCGGTGGCCCGGATATGTCGCGAGGCAGGCTGGCGCGACGGCGGCAAGTACGTAGCGGAGCACGGCGGCCGCCCGCGCGGTATAGCGCGGCTGGCGGCCGCGGTCCGGGCGGTGGCTGAGGCTCAGGGTTTGCTCCCCAATGTCGTGGTGGAAGAGGACGAGCTCAACGTCGAGGTGCGCAACTGTGTGTTTCGCGAGCCGGGTGGTCGCCAGCCCGAGCTCGCGTGCCTCATACATCGCTCCTATCTGGCTGGATTGATCGGTGCTCTCGGGGGGGCGGCGACGCGGGCTGTGGAGGCACAAGGTTCGTCGATCAGGGCGGGGGCCGATCGCTGCCGTTTGGTGTGTGCTCTCGAACGGCCGGCGGGACGAGAGGACGCTGCTCGTGCGTGATAAAGTGCGGCGGTTCACGGTGTCTTGCGAAGTGGGTGGGCACCTACGCAATCTACATCCGAGCAGGTACTCGCACGTCTTGCGCGCACCTTTCCCGAGGTGCGCTCGTTCGCTGTGTTCGATGGCGAGGTAGTGGCCGCGTCTTCGGCGGACGTTCGGCCGGCAGATCTGGGTCAATCGCTGTCCGGCCTCTTTCGCGTGGCGGAGCGCGCGGCGGTAGCTACCGGCGCCACGCCGGCGATGCAGATCGTGGTCGACACCGTCGACGGCGCTGTCGCTGCGGTCCGTCAAGACGGTCATGCTGTGGTTGCCGTCCTGCGGCCCCACCCCCCGCGGGTGGGACTCCTGCTGTATGAGCTGCGGCGCGCGCTGTACGACTCGACGATGGACGATGAATGACGCGTCTGCTCGCAGTGCTTACGGCTGCGGTGCTCGCTGGAGCAGTGTGGCGGCGCGTCAGGCGGCGGTCGTCCATCAGCGTCTTCTTCGCCGACGGACGGCTGTTCCTGGTGCCTCCTGTATCACCGGCTGGCCTGGAACTTCGCGCGGCCGCCGGCGACGTCCTGCGTGCTTTCTCAACGGCTGCTGAGGGTGTGCCATGATGTCCTTTGCCGAGATCGAGGTGGAGCTGCTTCACGCTGTCTTGCGGCGGGCCCTGCTGCGGGGCGGGGACTTCGCTGAGGTATACCTCGAGGACCGCGACGCGCTCGCCATACGCCTCGACGACGGGCGTGTCGACCAGGCCCTCGGCGGGCGCGAGGCCGGCTTCGGCGTGCGGCTCGTCGACGGCTCGCGGACGTTCTACTCCCACGGCGACGAGGTGCGGGAGCAGACCCTCTTCGCCGCCGCGGACGCGGTGGCGAGGGCGGCTGCCGCTCACGCACGCACGGAGGTCGTCGATCTCGGACCGGTGCGCGGCGATGTGGGCAAACACCCCGTGCGGGTGCCCCCCGAGACCGTCGATGTTCGCAGGAAAGCGGCGCTCCTCCGGGCCGGCGACGAGGCCGCCCGGCGGGTCAGCTCCTCAATCGTGCAGGTAAGCGCGACCTACGCGGAGACGCGTCAGCGAGTGCTCGTCGCTAACTCGCGTGGAGAGCGGGTGCGAGACGATCGCACTCGGTTGCGGTTCGTCGTCAGCGTGGTCGCCAGACGAGATGGGGTCATTCAGACAGGGTACGAGGCGCTCGGAGCGAGTGCCGGGTTCGAGATCATCGATGAACGCGGCGCGGCCGACATCGCCGTCGCCGCGGCGAACAAGGCGGTGACCATGCTCGACGCGCGTCCCGCGCCGGCCGGCGCCATGCCGGTGGTGTTGGCGAACGGGTTCGGCGGTGTGCTCTTCCACGAGGCGTGTGGCCATGGCCTCGAGGCAGACACCGTCGCCAAGGGCGCCAGCGTGTACGCCGGAAAGCTCGGCCAGCGGATCGCGGCCCCCGGTGTGGACGCCTTCGACGACGGTCTGCTGCGCAACGGCTGGGGATCGGCTGCCTTCGACGACGAGGGCACGCCGACGCAGCGCACGCAAGTGATCGCGGACGGCATCCTGTGCTCGTTCCTCTACGATCGCCTGGAGGCGAACAAGGCTGGGGTGCGGTCGACCGGTAACGGGCGTCGCCAGTCGTTCCGTCACGTGCCGCTGCCCCGCATGACCACCACGTACATCGCGGGTGGCCAGGCGACGGCGGAAGAGATCATCGCCGCCACGCCGTACGGCTTCTACGCGAAGAGCCTCGCCGGCGGACAGGTGGAGCCGGCCAGTGGCGCCTTCGTATTCGGCGTAGCCGAGGGGTACCTGATCGAGCATGGCCGCGTGACCGCACCGCTGCGGGGTGCCACGCTGATCGGCAACGGCATCGATATCCTCAACCGCATCGATATGATCGCCGGGGATCTCGAGGTGAAGTCGGGGATGTGCGGTAAGGAAGGTCAGGGTGTCCCGGTCGGCACGGGTCAGGCCACCCTCCGGGTATCCGAGATGACGGTGGGCGGGACGGCGGCATGAGTGGTGAAGCGCTTCCTCTGAGCGGTCGGCCGGGCGAGCAACGGCCGCCGCTCCAGCACACGGTAGATCGCTTGGTAGAGATGGCCGGTGGCCGCGGCGTACAGGCGGAGGCTTACGGTGAACGGTCGCTGAGCCGGCGGATCAAGGTGTTCGGCGGCGAGGTGGAGCACCTCACCGTGGCGCGACGTACCGGTGTCGGCCTGCGCGTGTTCCGCGACGGGAGCAGTGGGTATGCCTACAGCTCGGACGTGAGCGAGCGCGCGCTGAGCACGGTGGTGGAGCGCGCGCTCGCTCACGCTGGAGTGACGCAGCCGGATCGGTACGCCGGCCTCCCCAGCCCGCCCGCGGCAATCCCCGATCTGGTGATCTACCACCCCGGCCTGGCATCTCTGTCGGAGGAGCGCAAGATCGCGCTGGCGGTCGAGGCGGAACGCGCCGCGTTGGACCACGATCCTCGCGTCCGGCTCGTCGAGAACACGCTCTACGTAGACGACGATGCGGAGGTCGCTATCGCCAGCAGCCTGGGTGTGCGGGGAAGCTATCGGGTCGGCCACTGCTATCTGTTCCTCTACGTCCTGGCCGAGCAAGACGGCCAGACGGAGACGGGCATCGCCTACGAGGTGGCCAGGGACCCAGCTCTCCTGGATTCCGGCCGCTGCGGTCGGGAGGCGGCTGGGCGCGCGTGCCGTCTGCTCGGCGCGCGCCCGTGCGCCAGTTTCAGAGGAACGGTCGTGCTCGATCCATACGTTGCCGCGTCGGTGCTCAGCGTCCTGGGCGTCGCGCTGACGGCCGACGCGGTGCAGAAAGGCCGGTCCCTGTTCGCGGCGCTCGAGGGACACGCCGTGGCTACGCCTCTCGTGCAGCTGATCGACGATGGTGCTCATCCCGATGGGCTGGCGAGTGCGCCATTCGACGGTGAGGGAGTCGCGAGCCAGCGGACGCCGTTGATCGCGGATGGCGTGCTGCAGGGGTTTCTCTACGATACGTATACCGCGCGCAAAGGAGGTACCCGTTCGACGGGGAACGGCGTGCGCGGCTCATACCAGAGCCCGCCAGTCGTACAGCCGACGAACCTCGTGCTTCAGGGGCCGGCTACCCCAGTGACGGACATCGTCGCCGCCATCGAACATGGCGTAATGGTCACGGATGCTGTCGGTGTGCACTCGGGCGCCAACCCGGTATCCGGCGAGTTCTCTGTGGGGATCAGCGGTGTCCTCATCGAATCTGGACGGCTTACCCGACCGCTGCGCGAGGTTACGCTTGCGGGCGACATCCCCTCTATGCTCCGAGGCGTGGTCGCCCTCGGTGACGACTCTCGTTGGGTACCGAACGGCAGCGTGCTGACGCCTTCGCTGACGCTTGAGGGTATGGCGATCGCTGGCAGTTAGTTGCCGGCGGAGGAGGAGCAAACGGATGCCGGGCGTGTCCCCGGCCGAAAGGATGTCACGTGGGCGATCTCGCGGAACGGCTCATGCGGGCCAGCTATCTAGAGGGTGACTTCGTCCTGCGCTCGGGGAGGCGCAGCCGTTTCTACCTGGACAAGTACCTGTTCGAGACGCGGCCAGACCTGCTGCGCGACATCGCCGAGGGACTGGCGGGCAAAGTCTCGCGATACGAGCCGTTCGATCTGCTGGCGGGTCCAGAGCTGGGCGCCGTAGCGCTGGTCGCCGCGCTATCACTCACGACGGGCAAGCCGTTCGTCATTGTTCGCAAGGAAGAGAAAGAGTACGGCACAAAAAAGCTCTTCGAAGGACGTGCCGAAGCCGGGCAGCGTGTGCTGGTAGTGGAGGACGTGGTGACCTCCGGCGGCGCGGCACTCTCCGCGGTGAGACGACTCCGCGCGGCGGGCCTGGAGGTGAAGGGCCTGCTGTGCGTGGTAGATCGCGAGCAAGGTGGACGCGAAGCCTTCGCGGCGGAGGCGGTGCCTTTCGAGCCGCTCTTCACGGCCACCAGTCTGGGGATCGCCCTGCGGTAACCGGTTGCGGCCTTTCAGATGGCCGCGAACAGGATGGAACGGGGTGGGCGTCGCGCGCCTCGCGCCCCCCTCCCGTTCCATCTGCGCTACTTTTCCCCGACCGTAAACGAGTCGATGATGTGCTGGAACTTGGGCTGCAGCTCGTCCCAGCGTGACTCGGCCGCCTGCATGGTGAGCTGGTATTCGGTGTCGCCGCTGATGAGGAAGTACATGGTGGATTTGAAGGGGGTACCGTCCATGGTGAACGTCATGTCGGCCTTGAATCCCTCTGTGCTCTTGGCGGTGACCGCCTGCAGCGTACCGGCTTTAGCGTCTGTCCCGAACGATTGCGTGAGCTGGGGGAGGAGCTTCTCGATCTCGGTCTTCACCAGCGGCATCATCTCGCTCGTGATCTGCTGGGTGAGCTCGTAGACGTTGAGGACGAAGCCATCACGGTAGGTATCGCCCGACTTCGTGCCCTCCTTGTCGAAGAAGCCAACGCTCAGGGCGCTGTTGCCGCCAGCCGATCCCTGAGCGCTCGTGTCGCTAGTCTCGGTGAACATGCCGTCGTATTCGAAGCTCATCCCATACGTGTCGTTGCTGTAGGTCTGCATGCCGCCACCGCCGCAGGCGACGCTCGTCAGGGTGATGGCGAGCAAGAGTGCCAGCAAGACGGAGATGCGATGCAGCTGATGCCTGTGCGCGCGCACGGAACTCCTTCCCCAGTGTGGATGTGGGCGTCACTCTACCACGCACCGAACGGGCGGATGATCCGCGGAGCCGCGCTTTCGGGCGTCGCCCCTCTCGCCCCGCCGGAGAGCCGCGTGACGGCTCGTCTCGAGCGGCGCGCTTGCCGGACTTCCGCCCGACCGCTAAGCTCCCATGGTTTGCAGGAGAATTTGCCCGGGAGTCAGAAGACGGCACAGCCGCACGTCAGAGTTCGCTTCGCCCCGAGTCCTACGGGCTCGTTGCACATCGGTTCCGCGCGCACAGCACTGTTCAACTGGTTGTTCGCGCGCCGCCACGGCGGCGCGTTCGTGCTGCGCATCGAGGACACGGATGTGCGGCGCTCGTGCGCGGAGCACGAACGGGCGATCATCACGGATCTCCAGTGGCTCGGCCTTCACTGGGACGAGGGGCCGGATGTAGGGGGGCCGTTCGCCCCCTACCGGCAGAGCGAGCGCGCCGCGCGTCACACGGCGGTGGCGGAACACCTCATAGCGACCGGCAAGGCGTATCGATGCTTCTGCCCACCCGAGCGACTTGAGGAGCTGCGGACCATGCAGCGGGCGTCTGGACTCACGCCACGCTACGACCGCCGCTGCGCCGTCATCCCCGCGGAGGAGGCTGCGGCGCGGCCCGGGGCCGGGCCGCCGGCCCCCGGGCGACTCCGGGTGCCGGATCATACTGACCTCGCCATCGAGGATCTGCTGCGCGGCGAGGTCGTGTTTCCCGCTGGCGCCGTGGGCGACTTCATCATCCTGCGCTCCTCTGGCGGCGCCAGTTACAACTTCGCCGCCGCTGTCGACGATCTCGATATGGCGATCACGCATGTGATCAGAGGCGACGATCACCTGAGTAATACCGCTCGTCAGCAGCTCGTGTTCGCCGCTCTCGGAGCCCGCCCGCCGCGGTATGCGCACCACTCTATGGTGCTCGGGAGCGACGGCGGCAAGCTGTCCAAGCGACACGGGGCGACCGCCGTGGGCGACTACCGCGACGCCGGATACCTACCCGCGGCGGTCGTCAACTACCTGGCACTACTCTCGTGGTCGCACGGAGGCGAAGAAGTCTTCACCGTGGCGGCGCTGGAACGGGAGTTCGTTCTGGAGGAGCTCTCCACCAGTCCCGCGGTGTTCGACCAGGGCAAGCTGGACTGGCTCGGTCATCAGCACGTCATGCTCCTGGACGAGGAGACGCATCTGGAGCTGATGAGGGCGTGGTTGCCCGCGACCACCGCCGCGCCGGCGGTGGCGGCGCTCGCGGCAGCACTTAAGCCGTCGATCTCCTCCTACGGGCAGGTACCGGAGCTGGCTGCTCCGGTGCTCGACGCGCCGACTCTTTCGTCGCTCGGCGAGCTGCTCGCGTCGCGGCGATGCGAGGGGGTACCGCTGGAGGAGTTCCTCGAGCTGCGCGCCGCCGGCCCTGTCTGGCTACAGCCCCCCGACGCCCGCCGACTCCTGGGTACCTATCGCCAGCTGGCGGCCGACCGCGGGCTTGGCGCGCGCAAAGCTCTGCCGCCCCTCCGTCTCCTGCTCACCGGACACGAGCACGGGCCGGAGTTGCACTACGTGCTGGCCGCGATAGACCGCGACGAGGCTCTCCGCCGCGTGCGGTGCGGCCTCGCTCTTCTCCGCGATCTGGCCCACGCCGACCGCTCGCCCACTCACGATCCTGGAGGCCTCAGGTGATTCGGCTCTTCAACTCGATGACGCAGCGCAAAGAGGAGTTCATCCCTCGCACGGAGGGTGAGGTCGGCATCTACTGTTGTGGTCCAACCGTCTATGGCCTGGTGCACATCGGCAACGCGCGGCCCTATGTCACCTTCGCCGTGCTGCGGAATTGGCTGCGCCATCGCGGTCTGCGCGTCACCTTGGTGGAGAACATCACCGACGTGGACGACAAGATCATCGATCGAGCTGCCCGGGAAGGCCGATCGGCCATGGAAGTGGCCGAGGAGTTCACACGTGCCTATCACGAGGACATGGGACGACTCGGAGAGCGTCTCTGCCCCGATGTAGAACCTCGGGCGACCGAGATGATCGCCGAGATCATCGACCTGTGCCGCACGCTCATCGCCAAATCCTACGCCTACGAAGCCGATGGCAGCGTGTACTTCAAGGTCCGGAGCTTCGCTAGCTATGGCAAGCTTAGTGGGCAGCGAGTGGAGGAGCTCGAGCAGGGTGTCCGCGTCGCCTCTGAGCCGGGTAAGCGAGATCCGCTCGATTTCGCGCTCTGGAAGGCCGCCAAGCCTGGAGAGCCCGCATGGGAGAGCCCTTGGGGCATGGGGCGGCCCGGATGGCACATCGAATGCTCGGCGATGGGATTGCGCTATCTCGGTCCGGGATTCGACATCCACGGTGGTGGTCGGGACCTCATCTTCCCGCACCACGAGAATGAGATCGCGCAGTCGGAGGCCGCCGGCCTGCCATTCGCGCGCGTGTGGATGCACAACGGCATGATCCGCAGCGAGGGCGCTAAGATGGCCAAGTCGGTGGGCAACATCTTCCTCCTGCGCGAAGTGTTGGACCGGTACGCGGATGCCGAGAACGGCGACGCGCCGATCGTCCTTCTGTACTTCCTCACCACGCACTACCGAAGCCCCCTGGAGTTCTCCGTCGAGAAACTCGAGGGGGCGAGGGCCTCCTATGAGCGATTGACGGGGTTTGTGCGCGACATCGATTTCCGCCTCGCGCGCAGCGCGGGCGACGGGGGAGGAGAAGCGGCCGACCTCGCGTCCCGCGTGGAGCGGTGCCGCGCCGCCTTCGAGGAGCACATGGACGACGACCTCAACACGGCGGCGGCTCTGGGTGAGCTGTTCGCGCTGATCGCCGACACGTACCGGTATCTCGCGGCCGTCGATCGAGGCGAACAGCCACTGAACAGCGCCGCCGTTCGCGCCGCGCGAGACGCGGTCACGGAGCTCGCGGATCTTCTCCTCATCCGACTGCCGGCCGTCGGAGCTGTCCGGAGCGGTACGCGGGAGACGCCGCGGGGAGCAGCTCACACGGAGGCTACGGACGGTGTCGCTTGCGTAACCGAGGGCGTTGTTCTGCCACCAGCCGCTCGGCTCGCCGAGGAGGGACGCTGGGGAGACTTGGAGTTCCTCTACCGGGAGCGGCTGGCCTGCGGCGATCCGAGCTACGCCGTTGCCCTGCGCGATCACTCCAGGGAACAGAAGGATTGGGCACGCTCGGATACGCTGCGCGCCGAGCTCCAAGACGCGGGCTTCGAGGTCCGGGACACCAAAATCGGCACGCAGGTGGTGTCCAAGGCGCGATGAGCCACTGACGGGGGTACCGTGGCCGCTGGCGAATGGATCTACGGACGGCAGGTCGTCCGCCTTCTCCTCACCTCTGGCGCGCGGCGGCGCCCGCTTCGGCTGGCGGCAACACCGCGAGCCCTGGCCGCGCTGGGGCTGGGTGAGCTCCCGGATGGTCTGCGCCCAGAGCTGGTCGACACCCGTGAGCTGGAGCGGCGGACGGGGAGTCGCGAGCACCAGGGCGTGGCGGCGCTGGTGCCGCCGTTTGATTACGAAGAGCCCGAGGAGGTCCTCACCGGCGATCTCATCGTGGCGCTCGACGAAGTGAGCGATCCGAGGAATCTGGGCGCCGTAGTGCGGAGCGCATTGGCGGTGGGTGCCTCGAGCGTGGTTGTGCCTCGCCATCGTTCCGCCATGGTAACTCCCGCGGTGGTCAAGGCATCCGCGGGGGCGACCGAGCACCTGGCGATTGGCCGGGTCCCCAACCTGGTGGGGTTTCTACGTCACGCGGCACGCTCCGGCTTCTGGATCTATGGCACCGCCGGAGATGCCGCGGTGTCATATCTCAACCTCGACTTGACGGTAAGGTCAGTGCTGGTTTTCGGCTCCGAGGGTCGGGGCCTGCGCCGTCTGGTGGCGGAAACATGCGATGAACTGGCGGCGATCCCTATGCGGCCGCCACTAGACAGCCTGAACGTGAGCGTGGCGGCCGCCTTGCTGCTCTTCGAGGCGCGCCGCCAGCGCGCCGTCGCCTCTGGAGGGTAGCCCGTGGGCGAGTCTGCGCACTACATCGTCGACGGATACAACGTGCTCCACGCGTCCCTCAATGGCCTGCCGGGCGGAGATCTCGGCGCGCGGCGAGACTGGCTCGTAGAGCGGCTCGTAGGGTTCGCGGCGCTCAAGGGCGCCCAAGTCACGGTTGTCTTCGACGTGCACGGTCGCCGCGGTGTCTCGTGCCAGCAAGTGAAAGGTACGGCGGTCGAAGTCTGCTTCGCGGGAGGGCATTTGGCGGCCGACGCTCTCATCGCGCGGCGGATCGCCGAAGCCTCCGCCGACGTCCTCGTCTACGTGGTCTCGGCGGACCAGGAGGTGCAGCGTACCGCCACGCGCGCAGGGGTTCATCGGCTCACTCCGCGAGAGCTTCTCGCGGAGATCGCGGCCGCACCTCTTGCAAACGCGGAGAAAGCATATACACTGCGCCCACAGCTTGAAGATAAAGTTGATGGTGAGACTTTGCGCAAGCTGGAACGGTTGAGGACGGAGGAGCCGGACACGTAACCTTCGTCGCTGGGTAGGAGCGTTCGGAGGAGGGCATGGCAGCGCAGCGGCAGTCTGGGAGTGGACGTGGAGCCAAAGCACACAACCCTCGCCTTCACCTCGAGATCTCCGACATCTCTCTGGTTAACGAGTTTCGACGGGGGAATCGCGAGGCCCTCAATGCGCTCATGGTGCGGTACCACCCCTTCGTCCGCCTGAAGGCGAGCTCGTACTTTCTCGCGGGCGGCGACGCAGAGGATCTCATTCAAGAGGGCCTGGTCGGGTTGTATAAGGCGGTGCGCGACTTCCGCGAAGATCGCGAGGCATCGTTTCGCAGCTTCGCCGAATTGTGCATCACGCGCCAGATCATCACTGCCATCAAGACCGCGACGCGGCAGAAGCACCAGCCGCTCAACGGCTACGTGTCGTTCAGTCAGTCACCCGATTCGGGAGACGAGGGCGACTGCTCGCTGGCCGATACTCTTCCCGGCCCCAGCTCGCACGACCCCGTGAATCAGGTGATCTCTTCCGAAGAGCTGCGGAGTCTCAAGGTGTGTCTCACGGAGTTGCTCTCTCCGCTGGAGAGCGACGTGCTGCGCTACTACCTGCGGGGCTGTTCATACGAGCGTATCGCGGGGTTTGTCGGGCGAGACTGCAAGACTGTCGATAACGCACTGCAGCGGATCAAGCGTAAGATCGACGTTCACCTGGAGAGCCGCCGGGTGCTGCTCTAGGCGCCAGTTCGACGCTGGTAAAGCGAGGGGCTCGGTCGCCTCAACCACCGGCGGGCAGGCCGAGCCCCCTCGCCTTACCTCACTCAGTAGGTCGTCAGATTGACGTCGTGGCCTGCCTGCTGCACGAGGAGCTTGAAGTCGTGCGGGTTGGCGGCCACCTGCGCGGCATCCGTCAGGCTGATCATCCCTCGCTCGTAGAGCGAGAGGAGCGATTGATCGAACGTCTGCATACCATAGTAGTCGCCCTCCGCGATGGCGTCGTGGATGAGCGACGCGTGCTCCGGGTCGAGGATGAAGTCGCGGATGCGATTCGTCATCACCATGATCTCGACCGCGGGGACACGCCCGCTCCCGCTGACGTGCGGCAAGAGCCGCTGCGAGATGATCCCACGGAGGGTGCCCGCCACCATGATACGCACCTGCTTCTGCTGGTGGAGCGGGAAGAAATCGATGATGCGGTTGATGGTCTCCGTGGCATCGATGGTATGCAGGGTACTGAGGACGAAGTGGCCAGTCTGGGCGGCTGTGAGGGCCGCGGAGACCGTCTCAGCGTCGCGCATCTCGCCGATGAGGATAACGTCCGGGTCTTGCCGGAGCACATATTTGAGCGCGCTCGTGTAGGAATCCGTGTCCAGTCCGATCTCGCGCTGGTTGATGATGGACCGGCGGTCGCGGTGGAGTACCTCGATCGGGTCCTCCACCGTGATGATGTGACGGCGAAGATTGCTGTTCATGTGGTCGATCATCGCCGCCAGCGTGGTCGACTTGCCGGAGCCGGTGGTCCCGGTGACCAAGACGAGCCCCCGCGGCTCCATGGCGAGCTGTTTGATGATCAAGGGGAGATTGAGATCCTCGATAGAGGGGATCGCGGTAGACACGCGGCGGAGCGCAATGCTGATGCTCCCTCGCTGCCGGTACACGTTCACGCGGAATCTGCCCCGATCGCTCTGAGAGTACGCGAAGTCGATCTCGCTCTGCTCCGTGAAGCGGCGGATCTGCCGGTCGGTCATGATGGCCGCCGCGTACTCTTTGGTATCCTCTGGCGTGAGTCCGGGGAGATCGAGCACGCACAGTTCGCCGTCGATCCGCAGCGTCGGTGGGCTCCCCGACTTGAGGTGGAGGTCCGAGGCATCGCGTTCGATGACTATCTGCAGCAGCTCGTCGATAGACTTCACGTTGACTTCCTCCGTACGCCGTATGTTCAGCCTTGGCCGGCGCGCCCTGACATATCCGTTGCTGGGTGTCGACCTCATGCCGGCGTCGAGATTCTTATCGGCTGGCGGCCGAGAATGTTTACAACGGGAGGGTGGCAGAGGGTGCGGTACGGGCGAACGCGTGTGAGCTACAGGCGCACCGCGCTCGTCCATCCGCTGACAGACTGGTACGAGACGACAGCGCCCGTGTGCGGCGAGTGGATGACCATGCCGCTGCCCACGTAGATACCGACGTGGTAGGCGGGGAACCCACGGAACACGAGGTCGCCGGGGAGCAGCGCATTCATGGATACGGGGGTGCCGAGCTGCTGCTGTGCGCCCGAGTAGTGTGGCAGGCTGATGCCGATCTGGGCGTAGACGTACATGACGAACCCCGAGCAGTCGAAACCAGTGGCGGGGCTCGCCCCGCCGTACTTGTATGGGACGCCCAGATACCGCGCGGCGATGGCGCACACCTCGGGATGGCCGGGGCCGCCGGCGTCGGGGATGATGGGGCGCTCATTGGTGTGGCGCGAGTTACTCTCGACGATGCGCCGGGCTCGCTCGGCCTCTTCGCGCTCCATACGGCGAATCTCGGCCTCCACGCCTCTGAGCATGCCGCGGCGAGTGGCGAGCGTCTTCTCGATGGCGTTCTTCTTGCTCTTCGCCTCAGCTACCAGTTTTTCGGCTGCCTCACGGTTGGAGAGAAGGGCGGCGCGTTGGCGCCGCATCGCGTTGCGGTATCGCTTGACGGCGGCGATGATCTCCGCGTCGTGCTGGCCGAGGCGGCTCATGAGTTCGACCTGGCTGGCGAGTTCTTCGAAGCTGTCCGTCTGCAGGAGGACATCGAGCAGGTCTACTGGCTGTTGTTTGTAGAGGGCGACGGCGCGGGTGGCGAGATTGTGGTTGGCCACCTGCAGGTTGTACTCGGCTATCTTGTAGAGCTTGGTGTTCTCACGCATCTGCGCGCGCACGGAGGCGAGTTTCATGTTCGCCGCGTTGTACTGCTCGATGACGCCCTCGAGGCGCTCGTCGAGCGCGGCGACCTCGGCGCGAATCTGACGTGCGCGAGCTTTCTTGTCGGCGATGGGAGTGGCGGTCGCACTCTCGACCGCCAGGAGAGTGAGGAGACAGGCGACGATTGCGAGGAGGAATGAGCGCGAGGGTGTACGCGGAAGCGTCGTGCCGGCCTCCTTCGGGTCGCGCGAGCTGTACTTCGCTGGCCGTACGGGAATCGTCACCGGCGCACCCTACCACACACGGCTGTCGGAGTCCACGCTCCGTGGCCGCGGCTTGGCCAAATGGGGGGCGCGCAAGTGGAGGCGCTTGAGCGCCTTGACGTAGGCCCTGTTGCTCTTGTCTTTGCGCCATGCGTGCACGATCGACAGGCCCCAGCTCTGGAGGACGAGCATGGCGAAGCGGAAGGTGAAGAGGTACTTGAGCCACTGCCGCAGGGAGTAGAAACGCATGTACCCCTTCATAGTCTCACGCTGCAGCTCGTAGGGCGTCATGTTCTTCGGCGTGTACACCACGTGGAGTGCGTCGTAGAGATGCCAGCGCTTGTCGAAGATACGACCAGCGGCGTCGAGCTCGTCGAAGAGCGGCGTGCCCGGCAGCGGCGTGAGGATGTTGAGCATCACGGTATTGACCTTGTGCTTCACGCAGAAAGCGACTGTTTGGCGCACCACGCCTTTGGTGTCGCTGTCGGCGCCGAGCACGAACATGCCGTGCGTCTTGATGCCATGCTCGTGGAGCTGCTTGACGGCGAAGACGATGTCGTCCACGCTTTGGGATTTCTCGTAGCTATCGAGGGTCTCCTGGTTGATCGACTCGAGCCCCAAGTACACCATCCAGCACCCAGAACGCCGCATGAGATCGAGCAGCTCCGCGTCGCGAGCCACGTCTGTGCGCACCTGTGCCGACCAGCTGAACTGGAGGTCTTCCTCGATGATCATGTTCAGGAGCTTCTTGAGCCGCTTGCGGTTGGCCGCCAGGTTGTCGTCGTAGAAGAACACCCGCTTCGGCTGCTTCTCCTTGATCTCCGCGATCACGTTTTCTGGGGTACGCCAGCGGTACTTCTTTCCGAACATGGCGGTTACGGAACAGAAGTTGCAATCGAAGGGGCAACCCCAGCTCGTCATGATGGGCGTTTGGCGCATGCGCTTGGAGCCTTGGATGAGCGAGAGATCGGGGAAGGGAAGATCGTCGAGGTTCTCGGTTGGCGCGCGCAACGGATTGTGGTGCGTTTGGCCGTCGGCCGTGCGGTAGGACAGGCCAGCGACAGAGCTCGGGTCGCGCTGGCCCTGCAGGACTTCGATGAGCTCGAGCATGAGCTGCTCGCCGCCCTCTCCACGAGCGACGTAGTCGACGTGCTGCAACGCCTCGTCGGCCATGAACGTGACGTGCGAGCCGCCCGCGACGGTAGGGACGCCGCGCGCACGAAGCGCGTCGGCGTACTCGTACGCCTGAGTGGCTGTGGACGTGGTGGTCGTAAGGCCTACTACGTCCGCGCTGTTGATATCTTCCCAGTCGACGGGGTCGAGGTCGGCGACGTAGATGCGGACGTCGTGCCCCTGTTGCACGAGAGTGGCCCCGATGATGGGGAGGCCGAGGCGCGGCAAGTGTACCTTGCTGTACACGTGCGTGCCTGGTGGCGCCGGCTCGATGAGGCGGACTTTCACGATCGGCCCTTCTCTTTTGTGGTGGGGGTCGCCGGTGACTGACCGGCCGTACAGACTGGCAGTGTAGCCCATCTCGGGCGTTGAGGGTAGCACTTGCTGTCGTGTCGTCGCGGCCACTGACGTCGCGCGACTGCTCGACGCGTCGCGAGCGGACACACTACGAGAAGAGGGCCATGACCAGCTCGTGGAAGCCGGCGGCGATGAGGCCGGCGGCTGGAAGCGTTAGCAGCCAGGCTGTGAGGATATCGCCGGCCACGCCCCAGCGGACGGCGGACAGCCGCTCGGTAGAACCGGCGCCCATGATGGCCGCGCTGATCGCGTGGGTGGTAGAGATGGGGAAGCCCAGGTGTGCGGTGGCCTGGATCACCGTCGCCGCGCTGGTCTCGGCGGCGAATCCGTGGATGGGATCGAGCTTAATCACCTTGGTCCCCAGGGTGTGAATGATCCTCCAGCCGCCTGAGTAGGTGCCGAGGGCCATCGCGCTGGCCGCCGCCAGCATGACCCAGAAGGGGACGTAGAAGTGGCTGATGGAACCGGTCGTGACCAGGGCGAGCGAGATGATGCCCATTGTCTTCTGCGCGTCGTTGGAGCCGTGTGAGAACGCCATGAACGCGGCGGAGAGGACTTGGAGGAGACGAAAGACGCGGTTAACTCCCCGGGGCCTCTGGTTGCGCACCACCCAGAGCAGGCCCGTCATGACGAGCCGCGCGCCCGCCAAACCAATGAGCGGCGCCACGACCATCGGCAGCACGACCTTGTAGAGGATGCCCCCCCAGAGGACCGTGTCGGCTCCTGATTGGATCAGCGTGGCGCCCACCAGGCCGCCGATCAGAGCGTGCGAGGAGCTCGAAGGGATACCCCAGCGCCACGTGATGAGGTTCCAGGCGATGGCGCCGACGAGGGCGGAGAGGACGACAGTCTGCGTGACCTGCGTCGCCTCGACGATCCCCTCGCCGACTGTCTCAGCCACTGCTTTAGAGACCAGAGCCCCGAGGAGGTTCAGCGAAGCCGCCATGATCACCGCCGTACGTGGCCGTAAGGCTCGTGTGGACACGGAGGTAGCGATGGCGTTGGCGGTGTCGTGAAAGCCGTTGGTGAAGTCGAAGACCAGGGCGATAACGACGATGGCGATGAGGAGGGCCATTTAGTTGTGCTTCAGCACGATTCCCTCGAGGATGTTGGCGACGTGCTCGCACTCGTCGATCGCCGACTCTAGCAACTCGTAGATGTCCTTCCATTTAATGACGTCGGTGCACGGGATAGCGTCGTCGAAGAGGCTGGCGACCGCGTCGCGATGCGTACGGTCGCCATCGTTCTCGAGGCGGTTGATCTCGATGACTTTCTCGTGCAAGCCATCGCGTTTCTCGAGCCCGTCGATGCACTCGCGGAGCAACTGGGTCGCCTTGGCGATAATTTCGCTCTGGCGGATCGCTTGTGGGGTGGGTTTGTCGACGCGGTAGATGATCATCGAGTCCGCCGTGGCCTCGATACAGTCGAGGACCTCGTCCATCGTGGTGACCAACTCGTAGATGTCTTCGCGATCGATGGGCGTCACGAAGGTGTTGTTGAGTCGGTGTACGACATCGTGGACGAGCTTGTCTCCCACGTGCTCGTGTTCGAGGATCTCGAGGGAGAGAGTACGGGCGTTGTCGAAGTCTTGCATCAGCTTCACCAGCAGCTGTGCCGCCGTATGGAGATTAGCGGCGACCGCTGAAAACGCCGTGAAGTAGTCATGCCCCTTGGGCACCAGACGTAGCTTCACTTCGAGGTCCTTTGCGTGCGGATTGTTGCCTGCCGGCAGCAGGTGGGCCCCTCCTGGAGGCCTGTCACATACTACCGGCGCTCCGGCCCTGTGCAACCCTACGAGTGGCTTCCGAGCCCCTGGCAACACGGCTGTTGCGAGGGCTCTCGACTTCCGGTGGGCTGCGAGCGGGCTGCTCGGCAGGTGCTGTGAGTGGACGAATTGCTGTGCCGTGTTCGCTACCGGCGCTGCCGCTCAGACGTGAGGGGCAGTATACTCCCGAAAATGATCGGATCGCTGCCGGAGTACTTCGCTGAAGTCGAGCATCGTTTCGCCGCTGCCACCGACTTCACCATCGGGCTGGAGGAGGAGTACCAGCTCGTCGACGTCGAGCACCACCATCTCATCAACCGGTTCGAAGAGCTCCGCGATGCCGCCGACGGCTTGATGGCGGCCGCCGTGAGCGGCGAGCTGATCAGCTCGGAGATCGAGCTGCGCACACCGCTCTCCGATACGTTTGCCGAGGCGGCCGAGAAGCTCGCTGGTTTGCGCGAAGGGCTGGTGCGTCTGGCGTATCTGCACGGCGTGGGGATAGGAGCCACCGGGACGCACCCATTCAGTAGTTGGAAGGACCAGCGCATCATCGATGTGCCGCACTACCGGGCGGTCGAGGAGAGTCTCAAGTACGTCGCCTGGCGCAACAACACGTGGAGCTGCCATGTCCACATCGGGATTCGTGGCGCGGACAGGGCGATCGCTCTCTGCGACTCACTGCGCGGATTCCTGCCTCATCTACTGGCCCTGTCCGCGAACTCCCCGTTCATCGAAGACGTGTGCTCGGAGCTGCATTCGGCCCGCGCGCAGACGTTCATCCGCATGTTTCCGCGGTGCGGCATCCCAGATGTCTTTGGAAGCTGGGCCGAGCATCGCCGGTTCATCGAGCTCCTGGTTCAAACCGGCTGCATCAGCGAGTTCACACAAGTGTGGTGGTCGGTGCGTCCGCACCACAGCTTCGGCACGGTAGAGATTCGCGTGTGTGACGCGCAGGTTGAGCTGTGGCAGACGCTGGCGATCCTCTCCCTGGCGGTGGCCCTGGTGGCTACTCTGGCGGCCCAGTACGACGAAGGTCGCTTACTCCCCGTATTAGAGACACGGTATGTGGAGGAGAATCTCTGGCGGGCCATCCGCTACGGCATGAGCGGCAGGCTGGTCGACTTCCGGCACGCGCGCGAAGTACCCGCCAGCGAAGCTGTTCGCGAGCTGCTCGAGTTCACTGCGTATCAGGCCGAACGTCTCGGCCTGCGACCGTTCATCGCCAATGTGGAGCGCCTGCTGCGCGAAGGCAATGGCGCGCAACGGCAGCTCGCCGCGTATCATGGCGGAACGCCGATCCGCAAGGTGTACGCGGATTCGCTGCGGCGTTTGCACGACGAGGTTCGCGTGCCGCTTCGACGATGTGTGATGCAGGGAGGGCAGTAATGGGCGAAGACGCTCGGCGAGAGACGGCAGAGCTCACAGACGAGCAACGCGCGGCGCTCATTCGGGAGCAGCTCAAGGCGCTGCGGACGGTCGACGTGGCCCGGGACATGATGATCACGCTGGTGACGGTGGGCTACCAGAAGTTCGGGCTTACGCAGGAGACGCGCGAGCTTCGCAACCTGCCGGACGCCCGGCTGGCGATCGAGATGCTTCGGGGCATCGTCGAGGCCGTGGCGGAGGTCGCTGGCGAGGACCCCGTGACGGAATTCAGGTCGACGCTGGCGCACATGCAGCTGCAGTACGCCCGCGCCGCGAGCTCGGGGGCCGAGGGCGAAGGAGAAGCCTCGGCGCCGCCTGGCGCCGAGGACCAAGACACTTAGGCACCGCCGAGCCTCCCGCCGGCTTGTTCGCCCGTACGTGGAGCGGAGGCACGGAGGCTTGGAGAAACCGGGGATTAGCGCCGAGCGGATCTGTTCGCGGGGTCGATGATCGAACGTTCTCCAGGGCAAGTGGCCGGGTCGCAGGGAGGCGTCCAGAAGAGCCGCTCGTGCAGCGTGTCCCCGGGCTCTACGACGATGAACTCTGCGTCGTGTGGGCCCCGGACCAGTTTCTCGAGCAAGCGCAGAGAGCCCTGCAGGGTGTGGACGGGGAGGCCGTAGAACTCCCCCACGGTACGCACGTAGGGTTCATAGTCGGCGAGCGGATACGTCCCGGTGTCGACCAGCGCGACTCGCGTGTAATTGGCCAGGATCGCGCGGGCGATCGTCCGCGCCCGCCGCTCGCCGTACTTGGGCACCGTCTTCAGGTACTCCCGGTACGGGTCGTCGATGTACTCGACCCAGCCGCGTGTGTAGTAGTAGGTGCCGGGGTGTGCCGCGAACTCCTCGAGGTAGCGGCGGCGCGAGCCCAGCAGGAGTGAGATGCAGTCGTCAGCCGCTGGCAAGATCAGGCGGTGGGGTCCCGCCTGAAGGCCGGCGGTTCCGTTGGAGCATCTCCCGTAGCCGAGCAGGATGGTTCGCCGACCCGGCGTCGCGGCGATGCGCTCGTTGACCTCCATCCGCAAGCGATCGGGATAGTTGTGCAGGAGCCCCTCGACGAACTCGATCTCGAGGTGCGGTGCCACGTGCTCGTACTCGTCCCTGAGCGTCTCACAGGCGATGATCTTCGGGGGATACGCTGCCGCGTGCTCGGTCATGGGCTGTCACCTTTGCAGTGCGCTCGCTCGGGGCGCGCGGCACAGTCCGCGCGGCCGTCGTTCCGTCATGGTAGCAGTGCACGGCGCTCACCGGCCGCCGGAAGCACCATCCTGTAGTAGCATACGGGCGCGCACGCGAGAGCCGGCGGCAACCCTGCGGGGCCGGCTCTTCACTTTCATCCACGTCCAAGGAGGGTCACCGTGGAGATCAAGAAACTACTCATCGCCGGTGCCGGTCAGATGGGCAACGGCATCGCCCAAGTAGCGGCGCAGGCTGGCTACCAGGTCGTCATGACCGACATCGCCGAAGAGTTCGTGGCCAAGGGCATGGCCGCTATCGAGAAGAATCTCGATCGTCTGGTCCAAAAGGGCCGTCTGAGCGAGGAAGATCGCCAGGCAGCCGTGGCGCGCATCTCCACCGGTATCACCCTCGACGCGGGCAAAGACGCCGATCTGTTCATCGAGGCCGCTCCCGAGATCCTCGACCTCAAGAAGGACCTCTTCCAGCGCGCCGTGGCGACGCTCGGCGACCAGGCGATCATCGCTTCCAACACCTCCAGTCTGAGCATCACGCAGCTCGCCACGTTCGCCGGCTGCCCCGAGCGCTTTGTCGGCATCCACTTCTTCAACCCCGTGCCGGTGATGGCTCTGGTGGAGATCGTCAGGGGCCTCGGCACGTCGGAGGACACGGCCGCGGCCGCCAAGGCCTTCGTGGAGCGTGTCGGCAAGGTGCCGGTCATGGCCAGCGATTCCGCCGGCTTTGTGGTCAACCGCATCCTGTTCCCGATGATTAACGAGGCCATCTACGCGCTCTACGAAGGTGTCGCCAGCGCGGAGGATATCGATGCCGCCATGAAAGCCGGCGCCAACCACCCCATGGGGCCGCTGGCGCTCGCCGACCTCGTCGGGCTGGACACAACGCTGGCCGTGCTCGAGGTGCTGCAGCGTGATCTCGGCGATCCCAAGTACCGGCCCTGTCCTCTGCTGCGGCGATACGTGGCGGCTGGACGCCTCGGGCGCAAAACGGGAGCGGGCTTCTACACCTACGGGTGATCTGACGGTCGAGCATGTCTGACACCACTCCAGCGGCGGCCGGCAAGGCTGGCTACGTGCAGATTTACACCGGCGACGGCAAGGGAAAGACGACCGCCGCCCTGGGACTTCTCCTGCGCGCCTGGGGACACGGCCGGCGCGTCATCCTGATCCAGTTCATGAAGGCGGACCCAACGCGGGGAGAGATCGTAGCCTTGCGGAGGATCGGGGTGGATGTGCTCCAGGGGGAGAGCGGCCGTTGGGTACGCAAGGGCGCCGTGACGGCCGAAGACGTAGCCGCCGCCGCGGCGGAGTGGGCGAGGGCGCGCGACATCGTGCTCAGCGACCTGTTCGACGTGGTGGTGTTAGACGAGATATGGACAGCGGTCTACTTCGATCTGGTGCCCGTAGACGACGTACTCGAGCTCATACGCGCCAAACCGTCCGGTGTGGAGTTGGTGCTCACGGGCCGGCGAGCACCGCGGGAGGCGATCGAGGCGGCCGACCTGGTCACCGAGATGCGGCCGCTCAAACATTACTACGATGCCGGCGTGCCGGCTCGCGAGGGCATCGAGTACTAGACGCTTGCCGGGGCGCCTGGAGAGCGGTTCGGGAGACGCGGACAGGCTTGCAGAGTGGGTCCGCCGCTTGCCGTCGCCGCTGGCGAGGCCCACAATTCGGCGCGAGGCGTGGCGCCGGCCACACGTGCGGAGGCCGGCGCTACGCCTCGCGAGGTCGTCTCGCGGCCTCGTGAGGTATGGTCTTCTCGATAGGTGACGGCCATCGCTGGGGAATGCCCGATGGACAGGGAGGTCGATCGACGATGACATACAAGGGAAGGATCGGAGTCCTTACCGGCGGCGGCGATGTCCCCGGGTTGAATCCGGCGATCCGGGCGCTCACCATGCGTGCCGTTCGCGAGGGATACCAGGTCGTGGGCATCCGCCGCGGCTGGGCTGGACTCGTGGACATCGTTCGCGACGAGGAGGCGGACAACAGCGCGTGCTGGATGGCGCTCGACGAGGAAGTGGTGAACCGCTACGCACGCGCTGGCGGTACCTTCTTGCACTCCTCGCGCACGCGGCCGAGTGCCGTGCCGCTGAGGGACGTGCCCGCGCAGCTGCGCGGCACCTACGTGGCGGAGAAGAACGATCTGACATCCGAGGTGCTGGCCAACCTCGCCTTCCTGGGCATCGACTACCTGGTGCCCATTGGGGGGGACGACACACTGAGCTACGGCGTGGAGCTCGGTCGGCGTGGGTTCCCCGTGGTGGCCATCCCCAAGACGATGGACAACGATGTGCCGGGCACCGACTACTGCATCGGCTTCAGCACCTGCCTGACGCGCACGCTCTCCCTGGCCACGCAGGTGCGCTCGTCGGCGGCCAGTCATGAGCGAATCATGGTGTTCGAGGTGTTTGGCCGCTACGCCGGCTTCACGGCATTACTGCCTACGCTGGCGGGGGCGGCCGACCGCTGCGTAATTCCAGAGAGCCCGTTCGACATCTCGCGGCTCACGGAGCTGCTGGTAGCCGATCGCCGGCGCAACCCGGAACGGTTCTCCGCGGTGCTGGTATCGGAGGGTGCCATGCTCCAGGGCGGCGAGATGGTCTTCCAGGGCAAGGAGACGGATCAGTACGGCCATGCCAAGTTGGGTGGTATTGGGTCGCAAGTGTCCGCCATGGTCAAGGAGCTCTCCTCCCGCTACAACGACGGGCGCAAGATCGACATGATCAGCATGAACCTGAGCTACCTGGTGCGCAGTGGCGAGCCGGACGCGCTGGACTCGGTGGTGCCGCTTGTCTACGGGAATCTGGCGATAGACAGTATCCTCAGAGGTACGTTCGGCGTCATGGTGGCGCTGCGCAATGGGCGCTACGGCTCCGTGCCGATCGACACGGTCGTCGCCTCCAAGAAAGTTGTCGACGTGGCAAAGTACTACGATGCCGACCGCTATCGGCCGACCTACGCGGGTCTTGAGTTGTCGCCGATGCTCGTGGTTGGCGGGGCAGGGTGATGAGCAGGGTGATGGTGAGGAGTATCGGCTGGGGACTCCTGGGCGCTCGCGTGTGCTCGCCGGCGGTGTCGGCATGACGCACACGCTCATCTATCCAGAGACCGCCGAGCACAACGCGGCCGGCCATCTAGCTATCGGCGGCTGCGATGTGGTCGAGCTCTGCGAGCGGTACGGCACGCCGCTGTTCGTGTACGACGAGACGATGCTTCGCAACCAGGCGCGCGCCTATCGGCGAGCGTTCGCGGAGCTCGTAGACGAGTTCGAGGTCGTCTACGCCAGCAAGGCGTTCAGTTGCCGTGCCATGTGTGAGCTGGTCGCGGAAGAAGGGCTCTCGCTGGACGTCGCCTCGGGAGGCGAGCTCTCCGCCGCGCGCCTCGCTGGGTTTCCTCCCGAGCGCATCTACTTCCACGGCAACAACAAGACCCCACCCGAGGTCTCACTGGGCCTCGATTACGGTATCGGCTGCTTCGTCGTCGATTCCTTCGAGGAGATCGTCGCGCTGGGTGCGGAGGCCGCACGTCGCGGCATGTCCCAGCGTGTCCTGTTGCGCCTCACGCCGGGCGTAAAGCCGGACACGCACGGCCATATCCAGACGGGCCAGCAGGACAGCAAGTTTGGCTTTGGGATCGGCGATGGCCTGGCTTGCGAAGCGCTCAAGCAGATCATCGCCCATCCGCATCTCGAGCCCATCGGCATCCACGTGCACATTGGCTCGCAGATCCTGCGTCTGGACGCCTACCAACGCGCCATCGAGATCGTCGTGGACACGCTCGCGGACTGGCGGCGCGACCTCGGGTTTGCGTGTCGGCTATTCAACATCGGCGGCGGGCTCGGTATCCGTTACACGAAGACCGACGAGCCCGCGTCGATCGGCGATTTCGCCGGCCTTGTGGTCGGGGCGCTCCGGCGCTCCGTGGAGCGCCACGGTCTCGCCATGCCGCGGGTGCTGGTCGAGCCGGGACGCTCCATCGTCGGCAAGGCTGCGGTGACCGCGTATCGCGTGGGGGTCGTCAAGGTGATCCCCGGGGTACGTACCTACGTCGCCGTCGACGGTGGCATGAGCGATAACCTCCGCCCCATGCTGTACGGTTCGCGATACGAGGCCATGCTGGCCAACAAGGCCGACGTGCCGACCAGCGATACGGTCACCGTCGTGGGCAAGCACTGCGAGAGCGGCGATGTCCTCGTGCGAGATGTACGCCTCGCCCCGCCGGAGGCCGGTGATATCCTGGTGACCCCCAGCACTGGCGCCTACGGGTACGCGATGGCCAATAATTACAACGGACAGCCGCGGCCGGCGGTGGTGCTGGTGGGCGATGGTCGCGCACGTCTCATCGTCGAGCGCGAGACGTGGGAAGACGTGCTGCGTATGCAGCGGCCGCTGCATACCGAGGTGCGGACATAGCCACTTCCATCCCCTCGCCCTGTGACCGATAGAGTCAGGAGGAGTGCACCGTGGAGAGAGTGGGCGTCGGATTGCTGGGCCACGGTACCGTTGGCTCAGGGGTAAGCAAACTTCTGCGCGAGAGCGCGGAGGAGATTCAGCTGGCTACGGGCAAGGACGTGTACTTGCGTCGGGTTTGTGAACTGCCGGGGTACACGCACCCGGACCTCGACCCCGCGCTGGTGACCGACAGCTTCCAGGACATCCTCGAAGACGAGCAGATCGCCATCGTGGTCGAGCTGATCGGCGGCATCTCTCCTGCGCTCGAGTACCAGATCGCCGCGCTGCAGGCTGGCAAGCACGTGGTGACGGCGAACAAGCAGCTGCTCTCCCAGCATGGGGCGGCGCTCTTCGAGGCGGCGCAGGCATCTCGTGCGCACCTGCGCTTCGAGGCCAGCGCCGTCGGCGCCGTGCCGGTCATCAAGGTGCTGCGCGAGTCGCTGGTGGCCGCCGAGGTCAAGGGTGTCGCCGGCATCGTTAACGGGACGACCAACTACGTTCTCAGCGCTATGACCGACACGGGCGCCGCCTACGAGGACGTGCTCAAGCAAGCGCAGCAGCTGGGATACGCGGAGGCCGATCCGACCGACGACGTCACTGGCAAAGACGCGGCGGCGAAGATGGCCATTCTGGCATCTATCGCCTTCCATAGCCGGGTGACGCTGGCGGATGTGGAACACGAGGGCATCACGAGCATTACCGCGGCCGACATCCTGCACGCCAAGGCGTTTGGGTACGTGATCAAGCTACTCGGCGTAGCCAAGCTCATCGACGGTGCCGTGAACGTGCGTGTGTACCCGGCGTTTCTGCCCAAGGAACACCCCTTGGCGAGTGTTACCGGAGCCTACAACGCCGTCTTCCTCGAGAGCGATTCCTTCGACGAGATCATGCTGATGGGGCCGGGTGCGGGGAGTGTCCCGACCGCCTCCGCGGTCGTCGGCGACATCATCAGTATCGTGAACACCATGCCGGGGGGCTTTGTGCAGAATTGCACCTGCTACAAAACCCTGCCGTTCCTTCCGCACGAGCAAGTCATGTCCAGCTTCTACCTCCGCCTGCAGGCGGTCGATAAGCCTGGGGTGCTGGGACGCATCGCAGCGGTGTTCGGCGAAGAGGGAGTGAGCATTCGCTCGGTCGTCCAAACGGGTCGTGGCGACAGCGCCGAGCTGGTCATGGTGCTGCACCCCGCGCCCGAGGCGGCGGTCAAGCGGGCCGTAGAACGCCTCGTTGAACTAGATGAGGTCCTTGGATCGCCGAGCCTCATACGGGTGGAGGGAGAGGATGCGGAGGCTCGATGAGCCGACCTCGGCTGGTGCTGGTGCCCGACGGCATGGCGGACGAGCCGCTCGAGCGGCTGGCTGGCCGTACCCCTCTGCAGGTGGCGCACACGCCGGCCATGGACGCGCTGGCGCGCGGCGGTGTGGCCGGCCTCGTTCAGACCGTTCCCCCAGAGATGACGCCGGGGAGCGATGTGGCCAATCTCTCGGTGCTCGGATACCGGCCGGGAGAGGTATACACAGGGCGCTCGCCGCTTGAGGCGGCGAGCATCGGCGTGGAGCTTGGTCCACAGGATGTGGCCTACCGCTGCAACTTCGTAACGCTCGCTGACGGGACGATGCGCGACCACACGGCTGGCCACATCGCGACCGAACAGGCGCGGGCACTCATCGAGGCGCTGGCGGCCGCACATGAGGGTACGCCGTTCGAGTTCCACACCGGCGTCAGCTACCGCCACCTGATGGTCTGGCGCGGCGGTCAGGTGGTGCCGTGCGTACCACCGCACGACATCCTCGATCGCCCGGTGGACGAGTACCTGCCGCCCGGAGAACACGGGCTCGTGCTGCGCCGTGTGATGCGGGTGGCGCACGAGGTCCTCGAGGGCGTGCGCCCGAACACCGACATCTGGCTCTGGGGCGAGGGCACGGCTCCGCGCATGCCTCGCTTTCGCGACCTCTACGGTCTCAGCGGAGCGGTGGTGTCCGCGGTCGATCTGGTGCGTGGCATCGGTGTGTACGCTGGCCTCGAGGTCCTGGAGGTGCCCGGCGCCACCGGCGATCTGGCCACCGATTACGCCGCCAAGGCGATGGTGGCCCTGGAGGCTCTGCGGACGCACGATCTGGTGCTCGTGCACGTCGAGGCGCCCGACGAGGCCAGCCATATGGGCAGCGTGGAAGAGAAGATCCGTGCCATCGAGCGCGTCGACGCTCGTGTGCTGGCCCCCCTGTGGGAGTCGGCCCCGCGGCCGGCGGTGCTAGTGCTGCCGGATCACGCGACGCCGATCCGCACGCGCACGCACGCGGCGTCGCCGGTGCCGTTCGCGTACGCGGTGCCGGGGTTGCCGCTCGAAGGGCCGGCGGCGCCTCACTACAGCGAGCCGACGGCCGCCGGCACCGGCCTGACGGTTCCCAGCGGCGCCGATCTCATGGCGCGCTTCCTGGCGGCGACGACGTGAGCGCGCCCGGCGCCGACGCTCGTAAGGTACGAGGCGACGCCGGAGACGACGCCGCCACGCAACATCTCGACGCGCGTGCGCGTAAGGTGTCGCGCGGTGCGGAGCGCCTCGTGATACGCGAGGCGCGGCGACCTCGCCTGACGATCAAAGAGGACGAGCTCTTCCTGTGCACGGACCTCCTGGGCGAGGTTCCCGGTAGGGCGGTAGGCGAGCTCGGTCTGTACTACCGGGATACTCGCTACCTCAGCCGTCTGGAGCTTCGTTTCGGCGGACGGCCGCTGGCATTGCTCGCCTGGACGGCCGAGCGCGGGTACTCGGCCGTCTGGGAGTACACCAACATGGAGTTCAGGGGGGCCGGCGGAGAGATCGTGCCGCAATCCGCGATCCATGTGCGCCGGACGTGCTTTCTGGCCGGCCGTCTGCACGAGCGCCTGCGGATCCGCAACTACAGCGATCGTGCGTTCAACCTGCCGGTGGAGGTTTCCTTCGGCGCCGATTACCTCGACATCTTCGAGGTGCGAGCGGCACGCCGGCGGCACGGGCGGGCGATGCCGCCTCCCGTACTCCACGATCGCGTTCTTACGTTCACGTACGAGGGCGCCGATGGTGTGCGGCGCGCTACCAGCATCGCGTTCGATCGCCAGCCGGAGGCGGTTGAAGACGGTCGTGTGCGCTTCACGATCAAGCTCGCTCCGCGGTCGCGTTCATTCTTGCGTTTCACCGTGGCGGCTATCGCGAGCGACACGCCGGCGGTGGGCGAAGAGGGCAGCGATCGGAGGCTCGGGGCGGTGGGCCGGGCGCACCAGCGCTGGGCTGCCGAATCGACCGAGATCTTCACGGACAACGAGCAATTCACGGCGCTGCTGCGCCGCGGCCAGCAAGACCTGGCCATGCTGCTCGTTAACACGCCGTGGGGGCGCATTCCGATGGCCGGGGTTCCCTGGTTCGCGGCGCCGTTCGGCCGCGCCATCGCGCTCTCCGGGCTCCAGACGTTGATGCTCGATCAGCGTATCGCCGTCGCCGGCGTGCGGGCTCTCACCCGTCTACAGGCGCAGGAGAGCGACGCCGCGCGCGCCGCCGAACCGGGCAAGATCATGCACGAGATGCGGCGTGGCGAGCTGGCGGCGCTCGGTCGCATCCCACACACGCCGTCCTACTTCTCGATAGACGCCACGCCGCTCTACCTGCACCTGATCGCCGAGACGGTCATGTGGAGTGGCGACCTCGAGTTCTTCGAGCTCCTGCGCGAGCCTATCCTCGCCGCCCTGCGATGGATCGATGAGTACGGAGATCGAGACGGAGACGGGTTCATCGAGTACGCGACACACGTGGGCGATCGCCAGGTGCACCAGGGTTGGCGAGATGCACACGAGGCGATCGTGCATCCAGACGGTACACCGGCCGATGGCCCCATAGCGTTGGCCGAAGTGCAGGCCTACGTGTACCAGGCCAAGCGGCGACTGGCCCAGCTCTTCGGCCAGCTCGGAGACGTTGACCGCTCGGAGCAGCTCCAGGCCGAAGCCGAACGCCTTCGTCGCCGGTTCAACGAGCAGTTCTGGATGCCGGACGAGCAGTACGTGGCGATGGCCCTCGATGGCCGCAAGCGGCAGGTGAAGACCATCGTCTCAACGGCAGGACACTGCTTGTACGCTCGTATTCTGGACGATCGGCTCGTACCGCCGGTAGTCCAGCGGTTGGTCTCCTCCGATCTGTTCTCCGGGTGGGGTGTGCGCAGCATGAGCGGTGCCGAACGCGCCTACAATCCGGTGAGCTTCTACAACGGAGGCGTGTGGCCGACCGATACGGCGATCATCGCGTACGGGTTCAAGAAGCTCGGCTTCGCACAGGAGGCCAACCTCCTGATCGGCAGCATGGTCGAGACAGCACGGTTCTACAACGATCTGCGGCTGCCAGAGCTGCTCTGCGGCTTCACGCGGCGATCGACGTCGCGCCCGGTCGCCTTTCCCATGGCCTCGTCTCCCTCCGCCACCTCCGCGGGGGCGGTATTCCTCATGGTGCAGGCCATGCTCGGGCTGTTCCCGGCTGCCGAGGACAACATCCTGTATATCCACAATCCTACGTTGCCGAAGTGGCTCACGGATGTACGCGTCCGGGGTCTCAAGATCGGCCGGTCGACTGTCAGCCTCCGTTTCTACCGGCAAGGCAACCAGACTGTGCTGGCCGTGCGCGACAAGCAGGGACCGGTGCGCGTCGTGGTGGTCGAGTAGCCGATTTGTCCCCGGTGAGCCGTATCCGGTGTAGCATGGCCTGGCGATGAGCGAGCTGCCGACGATCACTCTGGCGCATATCTCCGATCTCCACGCGGGTTCCCCCTACTTCGTGCCGAATCTCATGGATCGGGCGATCGTGGAGATCAACGAGCTCAAGCCCGACGCGGTGCTCGTCACCGGCGACCTCACAGAGATGGGGTATCGGCAAGAATACCTGCTGGCCAAGAGCTACCTCGATCGGTTGGACTGCAGGCGCCGGCTGGTGATCCCCGGTAACCACGACTCACGGAACGTGGGGTACGTGCATTTCGAAGCCCTGTTCGGCCCGCGGAGCTGTGTTTGGCACGAGCGCGGCATTAGCGTGGTCGGCGTGGACTCTACGGAGCCAGATCTGGACCACGGCCACATCGGCCGCGCTCGCTACAGCTGGCTGACCGAGCAGTTCTCCGAGCCCGCCCGGTTCCGCATGCTGATGCTGCACCATCATCTCCTGCCGGTTCCCGGCACCGGCCGCGAGCGCAACGTGGTCTACGATGCCGGCGACGTGCTCGAGGTACTGCAACGCTGTGGCGTGAACCTGGTGCTCTCCGGCCACAAGCACGTGCCCTACGCGTGGCGGCTAGAGAATATGTTCGTGGTGAATACGGGCACCACGTGCTCGCTGCGCCTGCGGGGTACCATCAAGCCGTGCTACACCATCCTCATCATCGAGGAAGACATCGTCACTGTCCTGCGCAAGTACCCGTTCCACGGATCGGAGCCCACGCTGCAGTTCTCATTGTCAACCCTCGAATACACCAAACGTCTCGGCCAGGCTGAGACGGGGGCGCGTTAGCGGCGCCCTGGAGGGCCGGGCATGACGGGGGACGCCACTGGTACCGCTGATGGGCAGCCGGCGGCGATTGCGTTGATCGACGGCGAGCACTACCCGCCGGTGGTTCGGGCGGCGCTGCAGAGCTTGCGGGCGCGCTTCCGCTTCGTCGGCGCACTCTTCCTCGGTGGCCGAGAGAAGCTGCGCTTCGGATCCCCGACCGAGGTCGATCGACTGCTGGCGGCCGAGTACGGGCTCCCCGTCACCATGGCACCAGAGAGCTCCGGCGAGCAAGCCGAGGCGCGTCTCCTCGAGTGTGTCCTGAGGTTCCTCGAGCGCACGGGAGCACGGGTCGTCGTCGATCTCTCCGATGAGCCGGTCGTGGGGTACAAGGAACGGTTCCTCTTGATGAGTGCCGCCGCCGCACGCGGCGTGTGGTACGTAGGCGCCGACTTCGAGCTGCGGCCGCAGCCCCTGGAGCGGCTGGGGAGCGCGCCCACGCTCGGCGTGATCGGCACGGGCAAGCGAGTCGGCAAGACGGCCATCAGCGGGTACCTGGCGCGCCAGCTGTCGGCGGCCGGCGAACGGGTCGTCGTGCTGGCGATGGGTCGCGGAGGGCCGGCCGAACCCGAACTGATCGACGGCGCCGCCGGGGTGACCGCCGCCGATCTGCTGGCGGCTTCCAGAAGGGGGCGCCATGCGGCCTCCGATCACTATGAAGACGCGGCGCTCGCCAATGTCCTCACGGTGGGCTCGCGCCGCTGTGGCGGAGGCCTTGCCGGCGCCCCCTTCGACTCGACGGTCGCGCGCGCCGTGCCACTGCTCCGCTCGGTGCCGGCGAGCATCGTGCTCATCGAGGGGAGCGGCGCGGCTATCCCGCCCGTTTGGGCGGATGCCACGGTGTGCGTCGCCTCGGCCGCCCAATCCGTCGAGTACGTCGCCGGCTACCTGGGGACCTTCCGGCTGCTCATCGCCGATCTCCTCGTGGTCACCATGTGCGAGCCTCCGCTGGCCGACGCCGCCGCGCTCGGCCGGCTGATCGCCGCCGCCCACAGGGTGGTGCCCGGGCTGCCGGTCCTGCCGACCGTGTTTCGTCCGCGCCCGCTCGGCGACGTGCGCGGGCGGCGCGTGGCGTACTTCACCACCGCGCCGTCGTCTAACGTCGCCGCGTTGCGCGCGTATCTGCAGGACGTCTCCGGCGCGGACGTCGTGGTCGCCAGCGGCGACCTGGCCGATCGGCCAGCGCTGGTCAGGGCGGTCCGCCGGGCGCAGAAAGAGGCGGAGGTGTTCGTCACCGAGATCAAGGCGGCGGCGATTGACGTCGTCGCGGAGGCCGCCGCCGAAGCAGGCAAAGACGTAGTCTTCTGCGACAACGAACCGGTGGCGGTCGAGGGGGGCGATCTGAAGGCGGCGTGTGTGGACGTGGCGGCTCGCGCTCAGCAGCGTTTTGCGGCCGCATGGCCCGAGCCCGAGGGCGTAAGGAGGACTCATGGCTGAGCAGCCCGATTTCGGCATCGGCGAGCGCGAGCCGTACCTGCCCTACTCCAAAGGCCTCATGGCGCAGTCGCTGATGGCTACGGGCCTCTCGCCGGAACGGGCGTATGGACTGGCGGCGGCCGTCGACCACTGGCTGCGACAGTCGGGCAAACAGAGTCTGAGTATGGAAGAGCTGCGGCCCATCGCCATGCACACGTTGGGTGTCGAGGCGGGGGAGGCGCTCATGCGGCGTCTGGTCCAGTGGCGCCGCCTGCGCACGCTCGAACGGCCGCTGATCATCCTCATCGGGGGGACCACGGGGGTGGGCAAGAGCACCCTCGCCGCACAAGTAGCGCACCGGCTCGGGATCATCAGGGTGACCTCTACCGACATGGTGCGTCAGGTGATGCGGGCGTTCTTCGCGCCACAGCTCATGCCGGCGATTCACACGTCCTCGTTCGAGTGCGCCGAAGCGGTACGTATCCCGGTGCCCGAGGGCACCGATCTCAGCCGCGCGGGTTTCATCGAGCAGGCGACCGCGGTGGCCGTAGGTGTCGACGCGCTGGTCGCACGCGCCGTGGCCGAGACCCAGAGCCTCATCATGGAGGGGGTCCATTTGGTCCCCGGGTATCTTGATCGCCGGCGATGGCGCGACGCGCTCGTGCTCGAGTTCGTGGTCGCGGTCTCTGATGTGGGCCGCCACCGCAGTCACTTCAGCGTGCGCGACTGGGAGACAGGCGGCCTGCGACCATTGCGCCGGTACCTCGAGCATTTCGACGAGATCCGGCGTATCCAAGATTACATCCTCGCCCAAGCCGCGGAACGTGGGGTGCAGGTCATCGATAACAGGGCTATTGATGAGGCTGTGAAGTCCGTGATGGACGAGGTGTTGCGAGTAGTGAGCGAACAGGCGTGACGCTTGCATGTGAGATTGGGTATACTGTGTACGCGCGTTAGATGGCGTGCATCACCTCTACCATTCATCTCCTCACCGGGGAGCCTCACCCGAAAGCTTCGGCTCACGTGTACGCGGGCCGCGGTCTCTTCGGCTGAAGCTCCGGGGTGAGCCACTCGCAGGACCACAGGCGCGGCGCTTGCGCCGCCGGGGAGGGTGCAACGGAGGCCGGCGGACGATTATTCATGATTGACGAACAGACATCCACACAGCTAGCCCAAACGCAACAGCCGGCTCCCCCGAAAGACGGCGCTCCCACTATAGTGGAGCCGTCCTCAGGGCGAGACGTCGGTGGCGATGGGCAAAGGACTCTCGACGTGCTCGGAGTCACAGGGCCACCGGCTCCGGCCGGCGAGGCGCCGGAGGCGGAGACCGCTCCCACGGCGCCAACGACCGAAGCGGCGCCAGCCGCCGCGCCGGAGGCTGCCCCCGCGGCGCCAGCCGCCGCGCCGGCTGAGCGCGAACAGGGCGGCAGAGAACAGCGCCGGGGCCGCGACCGTCGTGGCGGGCGCGACCGCGGGCGCGGAGATCGTGGCGAGCCGCGTGAAGATCGCCCGATCGTCAAATGTCGCGGTTTGCTCGACGTGCTGCCAGACGGTTTCGGTTTCCTGCGGACCAATGGCTACACGCAGGGCGACACGGACGTGTATGTGTCACTGTCGCAGATCCGTCGCTTTGGCCTGCGTCGCGGCGACGACATAGAGGGCGTGGTCCGCGAGCCTAAGGACAATGAGAAGTACAACGCGCTGCTGAAGATCGAGGCAGTCAACGGCATGGACCCCGAAGCGGCGCGCAAACGGCCCTTCTTCGAACAGCTCACGCCGCTGTTCCCGGAGGAACGCTTGCGGCTGGAGACTCCCGAACACGACACCGCGGCGCGCATCATGGACCTGCTGTGCCCCATAGGCAAGGGCCAGCGCGGGCTAATCGTGTCACCGCCGAAGGCTGGCAAGACGACCATCCTCAAGAAGCTCGCCAACTCCATCGCGCAGAACAACCCCGAGTGCCATCTCATCGTGCTGCTGGTGGATGAGCGTCCGGAAGAGGTCACCGACATGCAGCGCTCGGTACGCGGCGAGGTGGTCGCCAGCACCTTCGATCAGCCGTCGGAGAACCACGTGCAGGTAACAGAGCTCGTGCTCGACCGGGTCAAGCGGCTGGTGGAGATCGGGAAAGATGTGGTGATCCTGCTCGACTCCATCACTCGGATGGCACGGGCGTACAACCTCAACACGCCTGCTTCGGGGCGCATCCTCTCCGGTGGCGTGGACAGTACCGCGCTCTATCCGCCGAAGAAGTTCTTCGGCGCCGCGCGGAACATCGAGGAGGGCGGCTCCTTGACTATCCTCGCCACCGCTCTGGTCGATACCGGTTCACGCATGGACGAGGTTATCTTCGAGGAGTTCAAAGGTACCGGCAACATGGAGATCAGGCTAGACCGGCGCCTGGCGGACAAACGCATCTTCCCCGCCATCGACATCGAGATGACGGGCACGCGCAAGGAAGAGCTGCTCATGGACCCGGCCGAGGCGGCGATGGTTTGGAAATTGCGCGCCGTGCTGCACGCTCTGGAGCCGGCGGCGGCCATCGAGCTGCTCATCAACAAGGTGCGCGAGACGAAGAGCAATGCCGAGTTCCTGGCGGCGATCCAGAAGAACGCACGATAATCGGAGCCGCGACCGGCGTGAGCTACACTCCTCACCCGGCGAGCTGCTCGCCTACGC
>JAXGYV010000008.1:0-99190 GCA_040772045.1 Thermoleophilia bacterium | reverse complement strand
GCGGCAACGCCGCGACGAGCCGCCCGCCCGGCATGCGCTCGGCGGGCAGCGCGTACACCACACCGTCCGCCAGGAGGGTGAGCGCGGCGGCGCGATCCAGGAGCTCTTCGTCGCCGGCCTGGCGCGCGGCGTGTACCTCGGCGACGCCGGTTTGGGGATCGAACCGGCCCCAACGGCTGGCGTCGCCCTCCTGCAGGAACAGCGTCTCGACGCGGCCCTGCAGGCCGGCCATGAGCACGTCTTTGAGCTTCCGCGGCACCTCGCCGCGCGCGGCCAGCCCCTCGTACCTCGTCAGCGTCCGCGCAAGACCCGCCTGTGCCAGCGGCTCGATGAGCGGCCATGCCTTCGCATGAAGTTCCTCGTCGGACAGCCTGTCCGGATTACCGTCGATCCCCTCGCCGTGCACCGGCGGGAATCCCGCCGCCTCACGGTACAGCGCTCGCACGTACTCCACTCCGGCTACCACCAGCGGCGCGGCACCGTTCGCGTGGAGGGTCTTGCCCACCCCCCAAGCTACCTGCCGCACGTACTCGGCAACCCGTTCCTCCTCCGAATCCTTGCCGCCACCGTGGCCGTGGACCGCGCCGTGTGCCTCGTGACCGCGCCGCTCCGCCACGTGGAACTGCCGCTCGCGCGCGGCGACCACGAACTGCGTAGCCTCGTCGATATCTCGCGGCACGTTGGCGAGTTCTACCCGCTCCACCCTATGGCGCGAGCCACGCAGCAGCCGCACCGCATTCTGGCTGAGAGCGAGCAGGTAGAACGGGTGGTCGGGCCACAGCGCGGGCAGCAGAGGACGTATGTGGAAACGCTCGCCCACGCAGGAGCGCTCGGGCACGCTGACGGGCAGACGAACCGAGCGCAGGTAACCCGGCGCCAGGAACAGCGCCAGCCCCTCCGCCTGCCGGTTCCAGAACTGCGTATCCGGCACAAGATCGCGCCCGGCCTGCAGCAGTACGCGAGCGTCCGCCGGCCGCACACCCGCAGCGATGAGGTGACCCTCCGCCTCATCCAAGCCCTTTCGGGCACGCACGGCGTTCTGTTGCGTTTGATTACCGGCACGATAGGTAGGGAGGAAGATGGAGACACACGGCCCTTGCCGCGTTTCGAGAAGCTCGACCAGATCACTCCGGCGCAGCTGATCCATACCGCTCACCTCCAAGCCCGAACGGCCCGAGAGCCGTCCTCGAGTGCGCTACCAGCAGTCTTCCCGCCGCCCGCGACAGGCATGCCGCCATCATCTTCCCCGCCCCTGTGTTGTCAAGGCATACCGCCGCTGCGATCAGAGAAGGCGGCACAGAGGTCCGCGCACCGCTCAGCGAGCACGTCGCGAGGGACCGACTCTCCTAGGTACATCGCCGCGTGTTGGAGGAGCCTGGAGAGGTCGCTCAGGATTCCGCAGGAGCGGCCGATGAAGGAATCAGTGGTAGGGTCGGGAAGTCGAGACCGGGAAATACCCACGTCCACGCCAAGCAACCCGGGAGGCGCCGATGCGGAGACACAAGGACATCCGACTGACGCTGAGCATCTCTATAGCCGTCATCGCGCTGGCACTTGTGGTCCCCGCGGCGGCGCAGGCCAAGGAGGCATGGCAGTTCTCCATCACCGGCCGCGGCTTTGGCCACGGCATCGGGATGAGCCAGTACGGAGCCTACGGCTGCGCCCGCGAAGGCTGGTCCTACCGGCAGATCCTGCAGCATTACTACACCGGCATCGGTTTTGGCAGCTCGTCCAACAGATCAGTGCGCGTCCTGCTCACCGACGGCCAGGCGAGCATCGGCATCACGTGCGCCGGGGCATACACGGCAACCGTGGGCAGCACGAACGTGTCCCTCGCCGCCAACACGAAAGCCACCGTCACGTGGACGGGATCGGCGTTCAAACTCGCCGCTGCAGGGAAGTCCTGGACATCCGCTAACCCCATCGTCTTCAAACGGGCGGCCTCTTCCAACCTCGTCATGGTGAACCGCAACTTCAACGGCTGGTCTACCACGGCGAATGCCCCTTACCGAGGCACCCTCACGGTTGCCCGACTCTCGAACGCGCTCTGCGTGGTGAATACCCTGGCCATGGAGAGCTACCTGCGCGGTGTAGTACCGCGGGAGATGCCCTCGTCCTGGCCGGCGGAGGCGCTCAAGGCGCAGGCCGTCGCCGCGCGGACGTATACGGTACGACATCTCGGCAGCAGCGGCATCTTCGACCTCTACTGCGATACCCGCAGCCAGGCCTACAGCGGCAGTGGAGGCGAGACCACGGCGACCACGGCGGCCGTCAGCGCCACCAGCGGCGTGATCGCCACCTACGCGGGTAACCCGATCGCTGCCTTCTACTTCTCCACCTCCGGTGGTTACACCGAGAACATCGAGAACGTGTGGCTGGCCGCAGCGCAGCCCTATCTGAAGGGCGTACCCGACCCCTACGAGACCTCCTCGCCGTACCACGTGTGGCCGGACAACCCGCTCCTCAGATCCAGCAGCGCTGTGAGCACTGCCCTGAACGGCTTGACCCCCTCGGGGGATCTCGAGGCGCTCTACGTGGTGCGACGCGGCGTCTCGCGGCGGGTGGTACGTGCCCTCGCCCTCAGCTCTTCCGGCGGTGCGGCGATCCACGGCAGCACCCTGCGTGCCCGCCTCGGCCTGCGTGATAGCTGGCTCGACATCCGTTCCCTGTCCATAGACCCCGCGAGCACGACCAGCATTGCAGCGGGAAGCAGGCTGGTGCTTAAGGGCCGTACCTATCCAGCACTGTCTGCGGGCAAAACCGTGGCCCTGAAGTACAAGCGCGATGGCGTGTGGCGTTCCGTCACCGTACCCACCACGTCCATCACGAACACCGTCCGCAAGGTGACCGTCGGCGGAGTCACCTACAGCACCACCTACAGCTCGTTCAGCTACACTGTGAAGCCGCCGGCGACTACCGAGTACTCCTTCGCCTATGGCTCCAGCTGCTCACCCACTACCACCGTTCGCGTCACGACCTCCGCGAGCCCCTCACCCTCCACCTCTCCCAGTCCCAGCGCCTCACCATCACCCTCCCCCAGCGCTTCCGCCTCGCCGTCTCCGAGCCCAAGCGCTTCCGCCTCGCCATCTCCGAGCCCAAGCGCTTCCGCCTCGCCATCTCCGAGCCCAAGCCCCTCACCCGCAACCGTAACGGTGCCCTCGTCCCTGTCGATCGCTCCGCTGCCCAGCGCGACCATCGCGGCCGGCGGCTCGGTGCGACTCACCGGACACATCTGCCCCGTCGTCCCCGCCGGCACACCCGTGATCTTGCACTACAAGCGCGACGGGGTGTGGAAGCACGTGACGGTGCCTGCCACAGGGGTCGCCCGAGGGACACGACGCATCACCGTGAACGGCACGCGATATACGTACCGATTTACCTCGTACCGTTACACCGTAAGCCCCCCGGCTACCACCATCTACTACTTCTCCGTGGGGAAGCACCGGTCTCCCAGCACGGTAGTCAAGGTAGCCCGCACCACCGGTTCCGTTGCCGCAACGGCAACATTCCTCCCCATGTCGATCACGCCGCTTACAGATGCCAGCATGAGAGCCGGCGGCTCGGTGCGACTCACGGGACGCATCTACCCCGCCATCCCCTCGGACACGCCCGTGATCCTGCACTACAAGCGCGACGGAGTGTGGCGCTGCGTACGGGTGCCCACGGAGTGGACGGCAAGAGGCACGCAGCGCGTCACCGTGGACGGCGCTCAGTACACGTACCCATTCTCCTCGTACCGCTATGCTGTGAGCCCGCCGGCCACCACCACGTACTACTTCTCGGTCGGGCGAAGCCGCTCTCCCAACATCGTGGTCAGGGTCACGAAGTAAGCACGCGCGCCTTTTCACCTCCACTTCCCGCTTGACGCGGCGACACGGCACCGAGGAGAGGATGGGGTCGGAGGCAGTTGCCCTGAGCGCCGCTGTCTCACGCCGGGTACTGCCGATACGCTATGGTGTGCGCAATCAGCAGAACCCTCAGCCTCGAGGAATCGCCATGCCCAGTTCGGAATTGCTCCGCCGCGAAACCGCGGTGCTCTGCGTCATCGATATTCAGGAACGGCTAGCGGCGGCCATGGTCGAGCGCGAAGCGGTGATCGAGGCGGCGCGCAAACTGATCCTCTCGGCGCGCCGCCTCAACGTGCCCATCGTGCTCACCGAGCAGTATCCGCGCGGCATCGGACCCACCGAACCGGCCGTGATGCAGGCACTCCAAGACGACTATCAGCCGCTGGAGAAGCTGCACTTCTCGTGCTGGAACGAGGCGTCCTTCGCCGAGCGTCTCTCCCGGCTCGCCGAGCAGGGCCGCACCCAGGTCCTGCTCTGTGGCATGGAAGCTCACGTGTGCGTGCTGCAGACCTGCCTGGATCTGCTCACCAACGGCTATCAGGTGCAGGTAGTCGCCGACGGCGTCTGCTCACGCAACGCGAGCCACAAGCACCTGGCCCTGGCGCAGATGCGCCAGGCGGGGGCGGCAGTGAGTTCCGTGGAGGCCGCCGTCTACCAGTTGCTCCGGCGGGCCGGCACGCCGGAGTTCAAAGATCTGCTGCCACTGTTTCGGTAGACGGCCGACGACGCGCCGTGATGCCGCCGCATCGTCGCGCCGGCCTCATAGGAAGAAGACGAGGGTCATGACGGCGAACACCGGCAGCAGGACGGCCAGCGAGAAGCCCAGGTAGCCGAAGAAGCTGGGCATACCCACGCCGGCCTCTTCGGCCATGCTCTTCACCAGGAAGTTCGGCGCGTTGCCGATGTACGTGTTGGCCCCCATGAGCACCGCGCCGCAGCTGATGGCCGCCAGGAATGCTGCCGGCGGGGACCCGATGGTGGAACTCACCGTGCTCGACATGAGCACTCCGATATCGCCGTCTATACCGAGGAACCCCTGCGCCGCGGAGGTCAGCGCGAGGTACGTCGGCGCGTTGTCGAGGAACGACGACAGGCCGCCGGTAGCCAGAAAGTAGTGCCACGGCCGGCTGAGGCCAATGCTCGCGCCACGTGCTTCCAAGAGCGCGAGCGCGGGCACCATGGTGGCGAAGATGCCCGCGAACACGATGGCCACCTCGCGCATCGGCGCCCAGGTGAAGCGATTCAGCCGTCTTCCCCGCTGCGAGCCGACGCGAAGAGAGAGGCCGGTAAACACGAGCATGAGTGCTTCTCGCAAGAAGGGGAAGTGGATCGCCTCACCCCACTTCCGCAGAGGCGTAGAGAACAGCACCGTCACGATGACCCCGACGAGAAACACGATGTTCAGCTTCCCCTGCAGACCGAGACGCGTGTACTCGAAAACGTCGAGGCGCTTGGCGATCTCCGGCTCTCGGTGTCGGTACACCCAGGTATCGAAAGCCAGGAATAGCAGCACGACCAGGCCATTCGCCAGCAGCCACTGCGGCCAGAGGCGCAACGTCCACCAGAAATCGACACCATCCAGGAATCCCAGAAAGAGCGGCGGATCGCCGAGGGGCGTGAGGAGCCCTCCGAGATTGCAGACGACGAAGGTCGTGAAGACGAAGATGTGACCCGTGTGCAGCCGGGTCGAGTTCGTCCTCAGGAGCGGGCGCACGAGGATCGTGGCGGCGCCGGTCGTCCCAACGAAGTTCGCCAGCACGGCGCCCACGAGCAGGAAGGTGGCATTTGTACGCGGAGTACCAAGTAAATCTCCAGTGAGATACACGCCGCCGCAGATGGTGGACAGTGCGGTCAGGAGGACGATGAAGGACACGTAGTCGTGGGCGGTGGCCCCGATCTCCTGAACGGCGTTTGGCCCCAACTTCGCCACGAGAGCGACGATCGTCGGCACACCGAACACGAGGGTTACGATGATCTTGTTGTGATGGCGCGCGTACCAGCGCCGCGCCGCGAGCGGCAGCACGGCGATCGACAGGACGAAGCCCGCGAAGGGAGTGATCCACCACCAGCTCAGCTCACGACCAAGGTCATCCATCTCAGCGATCTCAGAACGGTAGCCAGGGCAGGCGGAGACCACAGCCCTGGCCGACAAAACGCACGCCGATGTACAGCAGGGCGACACCCAACAGCCGCATGATAAGGCCATATGCCCGCGCCGTCAGCATCCGGCGCCCACGGTGCACGCCGAAGATCACCAGCTCATACCACGCCACGTCGGCGAGCTGATGGCCAATGAAGAACGCGAGCACGCCGATCGGCCCTAGCGCCAACCCGTCGGCGGCCAACTTGACGCCGATGGTCGCCCACCACAGAGCCCAGTAAGGATTTCCAAGTGAGACCAGCGCGCCCTGCGTCACCGCCCCCAGCGGCCGCGTGGACACGCTCATCCCTTGAGCGCCCTGAGCCTCCGGCTCCCAGGTCCTACCCACTGTGCCCGCGAGGAGCGCCGTGCCCATCCACAGCAAAACCACGCCGCCAACGACGGCCAGCACGAGCTCTACGGTCGGCAGCTGCAGCACACGATGGAGCCCGAAGGCGAAACCGATGAGCAACGTCGCTTCGAGCAGCGCGTGCCCGGCCAGCATGAGCGAGGCCGAGAGCGGACCTTTCTGCAGGGTCCGGACGACAGTCACCGTCAGATACGGGCCTGGAGACATGGCCCCCGAGAGCCCTACGATGAAGGCCTGCCCGCCAAGCGTGAGTGCCGCCGCGAGTTCCAGTGCTCCCCCCGGTTTTCGCGTATCTCGCTAGCTTACGCTGGCGGCCGCCGCCGCGGGCGGCCGTACAGCTCGCGCAGCTCGTCTTTGGCCGCCTCCAGCCGTGCCCGCTGGTCGGCCGGCAGGCTCTTCCCCGCGCGGTTGATGTAGAACGACAGCATCGACATCGCCGAGCGAAACGCACTCGACTTCCTGCGCTGGCTACGCTCGGCGGAACGCCGCAGCGACTCGGCGATGCGCCGGGGATCCTCCCAGGTGAACACGCCCGGATCCAGGTCGAGCGCGTCGCTCGTCTGCGTCACCCTCTGTGACCAACGTCGCGGCCCTGAGGCATCCATCTGACCCTCACTCCCCCGCCTTCAAGCGCTCAGTTCTGTGCGTGCTCACGGCGACCTCGTCATCCGCATGCGCCACGGCCTCGGCGACACACAGCCTCCGTACCGAAGGCTCAACGCCCCGTTCACGGAGTAAGCCGGATTCTGTCGGCGAGATCACAGGCCGCCTTGTAGAGCCCCGTCTCGACGACAAGTGCCTCGCCGAGTTCAAGATGACGATCAGTACCTGGATCGTAGGTGGGCCACACCTCCTCGCCGGTTCCATTGGGATCACCCCGGGCGGCGAAGCGGGTCCACAGGCGCACGATCTCATCGGACAGCCTCAGATCGACTGGGTCACGCACACCGAAGGTGCCCATCTTGCCGAATACGTAAGCGACCTCGAGCCCGTGGAACGCGCCCCGCGGAAAGCCCGGCACGCGGACGGAGGGCACGCGGCTGAACTGGTACAGGTACGCCGACGACCGCCTGCCCGGAGCGCTCGTGCATGCGGCGGCGAAGCGCGCCGTGGCGGCGAAGCCCATCTCGGTGAGCATCCGGCTGAGGGCCGGCAACGTATCCGCCACGCTCGAAGCAGGATACAGCGACAGCACCGCATCCGCCTGGTCGCCGTAGAGAGCTCGCACGGAGCGACGGTACTGCGCCGGGGTGACCTCGCCCATGAGGATCAGCAGCGTGGCACCCCACAGCAACCACCGCGGGCGACACCGTGGACGAAACGACGGACGTATCGGGCAGCGAGACGCCATGGCCCATTCGTACCACAGAGCCGCCGGCGCGGCGCTATCTCCCTGCGTTGCGCCAGCAGCCACTCGGCGCGGCGCTCCGCGCACGGCAGCCGGCAGGCACGGCCACAGCCGCCCCCGCCGGGCAAGCCACAGCCCTCTCAATCCTCCTGATGGAAGACCTCGCCGATCTTCCAGGCTTGCCCCACGGGGTCGCCAAGCGCCCAGTACATCTTGTCGGGCTGCGTAAAGACAATCGGCTGTAACTTCCGCGGATCCACGCTGCCCTCACTCAGCACAGCTTCCTCGGCAAACACGTTGACCACCTCGCCGATGAACAGGAACCCTCCCAGCTCCACGGTCTGCCGCAGACGGCACTCCATGGTCAGCGGACACTGGCCGACCATCGGCGCCGACTCCAGATCACCGCGGAAGATGTCGATGCGCGCCGCCTTGTTCTCCCTACGGCCCGAATACAAGCCGCAGTAGTCCGCCAGCGCCGCCTGCTCGCGGCTGGGGAAGCTCACGCTGAACTCGCCAGTCTGCTGAATGCCCTTGGCTGTGTGCTGACCGCGGCCGATGACGACGCCGACGAGCGGAGGATCGCCCTGGAGCTTCACTACCCACGCGACAGTCATGAAGTTGGGTCGCCCGTCTGTTACCGTCCCCACGATCGCCACCGGCATCGGGTAGATGTTGAAGCCGTCGCGAACACCGCGCTTTGTACCAGCCGCCATGGACTACTCCCTTCGACTTCTCTCTGTTCTTGCGACCACACGGTCTCCTGGCCCCTGCGATCGCCTAACGGTGGGGCGAGAGCGCCCCTCAGAACGTCCTCGGGGATACCCCGCGGACATCGTGCCCAGTCGCCACCTGGGGTCCCACCGGTATCAAGAGATCTCGAGTTCCGATACCACCTCGGCCTTGATGGTCGACACGAGCCGCTGCAGCGCGGCAAAGACGCGCTCCCTGACGTCGCCGGCGACGAGGACCAGCATGATGTCGTCGCCCACGGCGAGCGTCCCCTCATTAACCCAAGCACGGACCGCCACGACGCCTTCTCCAGCCTGAGCCACCTCGAGTAGCGCCGCCAGGCGATCCCTGTCGGCCGTTAGCACCATAGCGCTGACGGCTTCGCCGGAACGCGCGGTCCCCCGCACAACACCGCGGTGGACGAGCATCATGCCGATGGACGCGGCCTCCGGCAGTGCCTTGACCTCGTCCATCCACTCGTTCACATCGGGAGTCTTCATCATCTCCTCCCCTCCTCCCTCCACAGCCGCCGAGGAACCACCTCACCGCTGTGCGGGAGTCCTTCAGAACGCACTCTGCGCAACCTCGGGCAGGTCGAGCCGGCGTTAGAGCCTTGCCTGGTCATGCGCCGGTCTTCGATGGCGATGGCCACGGTGGTTCCCACACGGTTCTCCCACTCCTCGGCGAACGACGTGTGAGCAGCGTACTGACCGACGCGGCTGCCGCCCGCCGACAGCCTACTCTGTTTACGATACCTCGCCACCGGGCCTCTCCGCGATCCGGACGAGATCGGCACGGAGCGGAGCGCGCTCCGCTTACAGTCCTTCGACGTAGGCGAGACGGCTTACTGCTCCCCGGCGGGGAGCGGGCAGAGAGGGGAGTTCGTTGGAGGATACGAGCTCCTTCAGCTAGACTCGCCCCGCCATGACCGACCGACGGCCAACCCAGCGCCGGCAGACCGGCTACCGGACGTATCGTGCCGCCCCTCGCCCGTCGTACCTACGGCGTCGCCTGGTCGCGCTCGGAGCCTTCCTCGCCGTCGTCGTCGCGGTCGTGTGGGGCGCGTGGGTGCTCCTCGGCGATGGCAACACCGCCTCCACCGAGCGGCGCAAGCCAGCCGGCACCTCGAGTTCGCCGGCGCCGAGCAGCGCCGCCGCGGGCGTCTCCCCGTCGCCATCGCCCTCCCCCTCTCCCGCCGAACACATCGTCATCGAGATCGGTTGGGTGGGAGACACCACTCCCGGCTCCAAGTACGGCATGCCGCCCGACAGCGGCCGCGCCCTCTTCGCCTCCGTGCGCGAGGCGTTACGCCGGCCAGACCTGATGATCGCCAACTTGGAGGGCACCTACTCCACCGGCGGCCCGTCCAAGTGCGACGGGCTCAGCTCATCCAGTTGCTTCGCGTTCCAAGCGCCGCCGGCGTACGCCAAAGCTCTCGCTTGGGCGGGTATCGATCTGGTCAGCGTCGCGAACAACCACAGTCACGACTACCTCGCACGTGGCCTCGAGCAGACCACCGCCGCCCTCGACACCGCCGGCGTCGCGTACACGGGCTTGCCCGACCAGATCACCGTCCTCGATGTTAAAGGCGTCCGCGTGGCCGCCGTGGCCTTCTCGCCCTACTCCTGGAATCCGAACATCAACGATATCGCGGCCGCCGGCAAGCTCGTGCGGCGGGCCGCCGAGCGCGCCGACGTGGTCGTCGTGCTCATGCACGCGGGGGCGGAGGGGTCCGACAAGACCCACACGCCGCGTGGCAGCGAGATCGCCTTTGGCGAGAACCGCGGCGACTCGCGCGCCTTCGCGCACGCGGTCATCGACGCCGGCGCCGATCTGGTGCTCGGGTCGGGGCCGCACGTGATCCGCGGCATCGAGCGCTACCGGGATCGCCTGATCGCCTACTCCCTCGGCAACTTCGCGGGATGGGGCAACTTCGGCCTGGGGGGCAACCTGAGCCTCTCGGGGCTGCTGACGATCAGGATCGACGGTGGCGGGCAGATCCGCGGCGGCCGTTGGCTGTCTCTCTACCTCGACAGGCCCGGCGTGCCCCGTACCGACACAGCTCACACAGCTGCCCGCCTCGTACGCCAGCTCTCCGCCGCCGACTTCTCACAGACCTATCGGCTCGACGCCAAGGGGTCGTTCGCCGCCGACTGACCCGACGGGCGCAAGTGCGGCCAGCGCACGCGCCACACGGCGGCGGCGACTCTACCAGCCACATCGGACCGCCGCTCGCCACCGCTCAGCGGTAGTTGATGAACTGCAGCGGCTGGCCGAAATCCTGTTCGCGCAGGAGCGCCATGACGGCCTGGAGCTCATCTTTGCTTGAGGAGTACACCCGCAGGCTGTCGCCCTGGATGCTCACCCGAACCCGCTTGAACTGCTTGCGGATCAGCTTGTTCATCTCTCTGGCTTTCTCGTCGCCGATACCGACGGCGAGGGCGACGTGCTGCCGTACCGTGCCGCCCAACGCGCTCTCGACCTTGCCGTACCGCAGCGCCTTCAGCGGGACCTTGCGTCGGATGAGCTTCTCCTCCAGGATCTCGACCACCGACTTCAGCTTGCCTTCGTCGTCGCTGACCAACACGAGGCCGTCCTCTTCCAGAGTGATCTTGCTCGCGCTCTTCTTGAAATCGAAGCGTGTCGCCAACTCCTTCTGTGCCAGATTCACCGCGTTGCGCACCTCATTGCTATCGACGTGGCTGACCACGTCGAACGATGATTCCTTGGCCACGTGTGCCTCCCAGCCGTCGACTTGCCGATGAGCCGCAAGATGACATAGTACCCGACAGCTCCGACTGGCCGACTCAGCATCCCGCCGCCGCAGGAGACCTCGCCCCAGCGTCCATCCCGGCGCAAACGAATCGGTACACACCAAAGCGTCACAGACCCAGCCGGCCGATGCGATGACCCACACCGAGGGTACTCAGGTTTCGAGATCGTCGAAGAGGTAGTGCTCCCAGACGGGGCCTATAACCTCGCCGAGGCGTTGCACCGAATCCGAGGCTACCGGCTCCACACGTACCACGTGCCGCACTAACATGAGCCCATAGAGGAGTGAGCCGATGAGGACGGCGCGCCGCTCGGCATCGGGCACGCCCAGCACCTCGACCGCCGGCAGCAACGCCTTGCGCACAATGAGGTCGTGCACGGCTTCGCGGGCATCTTCCTCCGACGCGGCAGAGCGCACGAGAGCTACCATGATGAGCCGGTTCTCGTCGGTCTCCCAGCTCGTGAGGATTTGCTCGACGAGGCGAGCGCCGATGCCGCCGCGATCCGCGCTTCCCGCCGCATCTTGAGCACCGGTGCCCTGTAGGGCCGCTAGTAAGACAGCGCCGGGGTCGTAGGGCAGCGTGATCGCGGCATCGAAGAGATCGCGTTTCGTGCCGAAGAAGTAGTGCACCAGGGCAGGGTCGCAGCCGGCGCGGCCGGCGATAGAGGCGATGGTGGCCGCGCCATAGCCGTGGGCGGCGAACTCCTCGCGGGCGGCACGCAAGATTACCGCCCGCGAATCGCCTCCTGCCGGACGACGGCCGGTCCGTCGGCCACGGCGAGCCGACCGCCTCCCTCCACGATCGTCGTCGGCGGAAGCTCTTGGCTCATCGGCACGCGCACCGCCGGACTCATCGACAGGACTCCTCATCTTTCCCATATGTATAGTTTCGCCGACTCGTCCGCGTCGGTCCAGCTCTAGCGGTAACGGCACGAGCACCAGCCGTTCCGCGTGAACCCCTCCCCGAGGGACGGCGTCGGCAACAGGCTCCTATCGCCGGCCGCCGAGTAAGAGCACGGGGACAGCCGCGGCGAGCGCGAGCAGGCTCGCTGTCAGAAACGGCCCGTCGAATGCCCCGGCGGCAGCATTGCGAAGCGCTTCACGCAGAGCGATGAACGTCTGCTGAAACCACCGCGCCTGCGCTACTTCGACCGGTACCCGCGATGCCATCTCAGTCTGTGACGGGATGTCCGGCGAACGACCCTCACTCGCGATCTGATCGATCTGCCGCTCGAGCTCGTTCAGCCGAACTCCAATCATGGCTTTGCCCATCGTGGGTATCGACGAATCGGCGAACACCTGCTCGCGCACGCCGGCCACGGCGCTCGAGAGGTCCGCCCGCAGAGACCCTGTGAGCACGGCGGTGAGCACGGCGACGCCGATCACGAAGCCCATCTGCCGTGCCCAGTTGATGGCCGCCGAGCTCTGTACCGGTGTCTGGGCGCCACCGTGGCGCATGGCCACGGTGGCGAGCGACGGGATGGAGAAGCCGCTGCCGAACCCGACGATCATCGCTCGCCACGCGATGTCGCCCCAGGCAGCGCCAGCGGGGAGCCCCGCCAGGAGCAAGAGGCCGGTGGCGAAGGCGGCAACGCCAATGAGGCCTGTGGCATATGGAGGAACTCTGTCGACGAGTCGCCCGCTGAGAGGCGCCAGCACAGCGCCGGTCGCCGGAAGTGGTGTGACCGCGACGGCGGCCTTGACTTCGGAGTACCCCAGCACGCTGACCATGTAGATGACGGCGAGGAAGACGGCACCCATGAGCGCCGCGCTCAGCAGTACCGTGGCCAGCATGGCCGACGAGAACTGACGCGAGCGGAAGGTACGAAGGTCCAGCATGGGTGCGCGCGAGTGCAGCTCCAGGGCAATCCACGACCCCAGGAGTGCCGCGGCGGCGAGGAACAAGCTCACAACGGCGCCCGACGACCAGCCCCAGTCGTTGCCCCGAATGATCGCCAGTGTAAGACAGAAGAACCCCCCACCCGAGAGCACGATGCCCGGAATATCCAGAGAGAGCCCACGCCCCGAGCCCGGCAACGTGGGCACGAACCGGCAGGCGAGCAGTACCGCGACCAGACCAATAGGAAGGTTGATGTAGAAGATCCACTCCCACGTGGCGTACTCGGAGAGCACCCCACCCAGAGAGGGTCCGAAGGCGGCCGCCACCACGCCGATGCCAGCCCACATGCCGATGGCTGCCCCGTGGCGTTCCGGCGGGAATACGCTCAGCAGGATGGAGAGCGAGACCGGTAACATGGCGGCCGCCCCCACCCCCTGAAGCACCCGACAGACGATGAGCCAGCCGATGGTGGGCGCCAGGGCGCAGGCCAGCGAGAAGAGGGTGAAGACGACCAAGCCGACCACGAACAGACGACGCTGGCCCCAGCGCTGAGCGACTCGACCCATCACGAGGAACAGTACTGCCAGCGAGAGGTTGTAGCCGTTGACCACCCAAGATATGGCCGTTACTCCGGTGTTCAGGTCCTCCATGATCGCCGGCACCGCGATATTCACAATCGTAGCGTCGAGGAGAGCCATGACGAGACCGGTGGCGACCGCCAGCAGCACGAGGGAACGCTTGACCGTGTGCGCCGTAGCGTTCCCCGCCCCGAGCTCCTGCGACTTCGCCGGGATTGGTAGCACGCTAGACATACGCCGCCCTTCAAAGAAATTCATTGTGCTAGGAAATCATTGCATAGTGAATACATGGCGTCAAGACGTGCCTTTGCCCAGACGTTCAGCGAGGCCAGAAACGGTCTCCACCAGGAGCGCCGTGGTAGCCTCTCTGGCACGAAGTACTCGGCGGCGCTCCCGGAGGCCGAGCCGAAAGGCCGTGAGGCGACGCCGGCGATAGCCGACCATGGGCGTCACGCGGAGGAGCGGCATGGAGCAGCGCGCACCAGCGGGATTCACGGTCCGCCGTGCGCGGCCTGCAGATGCCGCGGCAGTCGCCGCACTCGTCGCCGCCTCGCAGGAAGCGCTGCATGGCCAAGCCGAGATCAGCCGCGCCAGCGTGCTGCGCAAGTGGCAGGCACCACGTTTCGATCTTCGTCACGACGCTTGGCTGGTGGAGACCGGCGCCGGCCGCGTCGTAGCTTTCGGCGCCATTCGCCAGGCCATCCCGGGACGCGAGTTCGAGGGCAACCTCGCGGTGCATCCCGACTACTACGGCATCGGGCTGGGCCCATACCTGCTCGACCGCATGCAGACACGAGCACGCGCGGTGGCGCGAGCCTCAGGCGAGCGCTTCCCCGTGTTCCGCACGTGGAGCAGCAGCGCGGACCTCGCCGCCTGCGAGCTGTACGCCGCCGCTGGATTTCGCCGCGTAGCGGTCTTTCTGCGCATGGAGAAGGGCCTCGCCACGGAGCCGGAGGAGCCAACATGGCCCGCCGGCATCCGGCCACGGCCATTCCGCCGCGGCACAGACGATCGGGCCGTCTATGGCGTCCTCACCGAGGCGTTCGGAGAAGACCCCGAGGACATGCCAGCCACGGCGGAGGAATGGAGCCGGGATGTGGTCGACGATCCCCGCGCCGACCTCACCCTCTGGCTGCTGGCCTGCGAGGGCGAAGAGGTCGTGGGCGCCGCTCTCTGCTCGCTCGCCAACGGAAGAGGGTTCATCGAACGCCTGGCGGTACACCCCGCATGGCAGAACAGAGGGATCGGCGGAGCCCTCCTGAGCCAGGCTTTTCAACTCCTCCATCGGCGCAACGCCGAGCGCGCTATCCTCGCCGTGCAGATCGGCGTGGCCACCGAAGCACACGATCTCTACCGCCGCGCCGGCATGACAGAGACGCGGCACATCGAGTTCTTCGAGAAGCAGATCGAGGCAGGCGCCCGAACATGAGGAGGAGCGGGCGCCTGTGATAGAGAAGGGATGACCCGCTTGGGGCCGAGGCCGTACCGCCGTCGCCTCGGCCCGTATCATTCACTGCTTCTCCCAGACCTCTTCACCGAATACCAGGCTCCCGTCCTCGTAGGTCCCGGTCCTGGTCCCGATGAGTTCCGCGAACTGGCCTTCCGCAGTAAGCGTGACCTCGGCGCCGTCTTGCGTCCATTTCCCCTCGACCTCGAAGGGCGTGTTCACCACCGGCGCCGTGCCGGATGCCGTGAAGGTACCGTCTTCGTTGATCGTCATCGTGGTCCCAGCCGCCAGCACACCGCCACCAGTGCTCTTGTACACGCCCGTCACATCGGGCGCGCCGCACGCTACCGCGAGAAGCGTGGTCCCGAGGCACAGGCACAGTGCTATCGCGACAGTTCGCCGTGTCGCTCGTCTGTTCATCGTCTCACCCCCCTCCACCGACCACGAACCTACGCCGGTTATGCCCGTTCCGCGAGCACTGCGCGAAGGAGCGACCGTTGCCGGTCGCGGTCGGGGAGCGCGCTCGCCGCCATTTCGCGGCCAATCCGAGTGAAGAAGTGGAGGGAATCCAGGTTGAGCCCACTGTGGCCCCAGAGGCTATCGTGCCCATGCCACCAGTGACGTTATGGGCGCCGCTCCGCAAGTGGCCAAGGGTTGACCACACCAGGCCGCTTGCGCCGCTTCCGCGCGTGTCTCCGCGTCAGAGCTCTGAAGACGTGACCTGCCGGTCGGGGTGAAGCTCGGCGGTACCCTGCGTACATCCTGTTCACTTTCCAGACTGTCGCTATACCCCCTCCGGAGTGTAAACCACGCGGCATGCGGGCACACGGTCTGAGACTCCAGATCTCCAACATGAGGGAGGTACCGCTATGGACGCCGAGCACCTGCCAGATGTGTATCTCGATTTTCGCGAAGACTTCCCCACGGTGGCCGTCGCCCTCGACACGCTCGGCCAGGCCACTGATAAGGCCGGCCCCCTGGACGAGCGCACCGCGCGGCTAGTGAAGCTCGGATTGGCGATCGGCGCCGCCTCACAGGGTGCCGCGCGCTCCAACGCGAGAAAGGCCTTGGCCGCGGGCGCCAGCCCCGAGGAGGTGCGCCACGTGGCCCTTCTGGCGATCGCCACCTGTGGGTTCCCGACCGCGATCGCCGGCCTCTCTTGGGTGCACGACGCGCTGGCGAAGGAGTAGACGCCGGCTGCCGGAGGAGGGCGGCAGCACGGCCCCTCTTCCGCCGCCCTACCGTTCTTGACGCCGCGAACGCGCGCCACTAGCATCGGGCCGCCATACAACCAATGGAGGAGCCGAGGACACCGGCACGGAGGACTAGCCCGGCGTCTCGAAGCGAGCGACGGCACTCGTTCGCCACCATCTTCGTCAACAGAACGCGAGTGTGTCGCTCAGAGGGAGCCGCCATGAAAGTGGTCATCCTGGCCTTCGAGGGCTACGGGCCGTGGGACGACGAGGTCCAAACGGCCGAGCAGGTCGGCGCCGAAGTCGAGATCGTCGATTACGATCAGCTCCGCCAGCGCCCACCGCACTGTGACGTGCTCATCAACTCCTGGGGCTACCCGATACCGGGCGATCTTCTCTCCCAGATGGCGGGCTGCTCACTCCTCATCGGCTATGGAACGGGTACCGACTACGTAGACGCCGACCTCGCTGCGCGCTTGGGCATCCAGGTCGCTAACACGCCCGGACTCAACGTGGAGGATGTGGCGACTCACACCCTCGCGCTCCTCCTGGCCTGCGTACGGAAGATCGTAGACTACGATACCGCTATCCGTTCCGGACCGTTCCACTCCGCCGCCGGCCGCGACTGCCGCCGCCTCCAGGGTAAGACGTTGGGAGTCCTGGCGTTCGGCCGTATCCCGCGGCGGCTGCGAGAACTGGTGCGACCGTTCGCCATGCGCGTGCTCGCCTGCGATCCCTACGTGCCCGCCCAAGACATGCGGGCGCTCGACGTGGAGTCCGTAGAGCTCGAAGAACTCTTGCACTCAGCGGAGATCCTCTCGGTGCACACGCCAGCGACCGCGAAGACGCGGGGTCTCCTCACCGAAGAGCGTCTCCGGCTCTTGCCGCGCGGTGCGATCGTGTTGATCACGGGACGTGGAAGCGTCTACGACCCCGACGCCCTCGCACGACTACTCCACGAGGGTCACCTTATGGCTGCCGGCCTCGACGTATTCCCGCAGGAGCCGCTCCCCCACGACCACCCGCTGATGAGCGCTCCCAGAGCGATTCTCACACCCCACTGCGCCGGCGACTCCATGGAGGCCATCGCGGCGTACCATCGAGCGGGTGCGGAGGCGTTGCGAGCATACGCGGAAGGCCGCCCGGTTCCGAACGTCGTCAATAGCCACCTGTGAGGACGGCACGCGGCGGGCGTTGCACGGTGCGTGGGACGAAGTCCGCTCACGCGCCGTGAAACGAGCGGACGTCAACTGACGGCGTTACACGGTGCGTGGGACGAAGTCCGCTCACGCGCCGTGACACTTCTTATACTTCTTCCCCGAGCCGCACCAGCACGGGTCGTTACGGCCGATCTTCTGCTCCACGACCCGCTGCTTGACGGCCACCCCGCCAGCCGCTTGAGCCTCGCGAAAGCGCTGCCCGCCGGCGCCGGCCTGCACGGCCTGTTCCGCGCCTCCTCCATCGCCACCCATGGCCACGGCCGCGGCGAAGTCGGTCTGATAGGCAAGGTCGTCGCCGCTGCTGTAATTGAACGCCTGTAACGGTTGCTCCAACGCGATGGCGGTGAATACGGCCAGATCCTCCGGCCGGTTCTTCATGAGAGCGGTGACCACCGACCGCTTGACGGTGGCGAGCATGTCCTGGAAGAGATCGAAGCCCTCCGATTTGTACTCTACCAGCGGATCACGCTGCCCCAGGGCACGCAGATGAATGCCCTCCTGCAGGTAGTCCATGTCCTGCAGGTGATCCTTCCAGCGCGCATCGATGGTCTCCAGCATGACGGCGCGTTCCACATCCCGCATCTGCTTTTCGCCGAGGAGGCGCTCACACTCGTCGTAGTGCGCCAGTGCATCGCCGACCGCTTGCTCGACGACATCGTCGAGGACGGCGCCGCCCTCGACGTCGATATCCCTCGACTTGAGCGTGCAGGGATAGACAGCCTTCAGCGAGACGATCAGCCCGTCCAGATCCCAGTCTTCCGTGTACTGTTCACCGCCGATGTGAGCCTGGACCGTGTCGGCGACCACGTCCGCAATCATCTCGCGAACTTGCTCGCCGAAATCCTCTCCGTTGAGAATGCGGTTCCGCTGGTCATAAATGACCCGCCGCTGCTCGTTCATGACCTCGTCGTACTTGAGCACGTTCTTGCGCCGCAGGAAGTTGAGCTCTTCGACCTTCTTCTGCGCGCGTTCGACCACGTTGCTGAGCATCTTGGCTTCGATCGGCTCGCCTTCCCCGGGCCCAAGACGATCGAGAATGCGGTACATACGGTCGCCGGCGAACAAGCGAATCAGCTCGTCTTCGGCCGCGAGATAGAACCGACTGGCGCCGGGGTCGCCCTGCCGGCCGGAACGGCCGCGTAGCTGGTTGTCGATGCGCCGGCTCTCGTGACGTTCGGTACCCAGGACATACAGGCCACCGGCGGTCAACGCCTCTGGGTCGAGTTTGATGTCTACGCCACGACCGGCCATGTTGGTGGCGATGGTGACCGCCCCGTGACGGCCGGCGTCCTTGATGATGTCGGCCTCTTTCTCATGGTACTTGGCGTTGAGGACGTTGTGCGGCACACCCTGGCGCTCCAGCAGGCGGTGGAGCAGCTCACTGACCTCTACCGAGACGGTGCCCACGAGCACCGGCTGACCCTTTTCGTGACGCTCCCTGATGTCGCGCGCCACCGCGTCGTATTTCTCCTTCATGGTCTTGAAGACGAAGTCGTCGTGGTCGTCGCGGATCATCGGCACGTTCGTGGGGATTTGCACCACGTGGAGACCATAGATCTGCTGGAACTCGCCCTCTTCGGTCTTCGCCGTGCCCGTCATGCCCGAGAGGACCTCGTACATACGGAAGTAGTTCTGCAGCGTGATGGTGGCCAGCGTTTGATTCTCCTCGCGGATGGCCACGTGTTCCTTGGCCTCGATGGCCTGATGCAGCCCCTCGGAGTAGCGACGACCATCGAGGATGCGGCCGGTGAACTCATCGACGATGAGTACCTCGCCGTTCTGCACCACGTACTCCACGTCGCGATGGTAGAGCGCCTGAGCACGGAGCGCCTGAATGAGATGGTTCACCAGCTGGCCGCTGGAGGCCGTGTACATGTTGCTGATGTTGAGCGCCTTTTCCACCTTGGCCACGCCGCTCTCGGTGACGGCGACGGTACGCTGCTTCTCGTCGACTTCGTAGTCTTCGCCCTCTTTGAGGCGCGGCACGACCCGAGCGAACTGGCGGTACGTGTCCGCGGCCGTCTCCGGCGCGCCGCTGATGATGAGCGGCGTACGCGCCTCGTCGACGAGGATGCTGTCGACCTCGTCGACGATGCAGAAGTAGTGACCTCGCTGCACGCAGTGGTCGCGACGCATGGCCATGTTGTCGCGCAGATAGTCGAAGCCGAACTCGGAGTTGGTGCCGTAGGTGATGTCCGCTCCGTACATCCGCTGGCGCGTCGGCGGATCCATCATGGCTTGCACCACACCCACCTCGAGGCCCATGAACCGGTACACAGGGCCCATCCACTCGGCATCGCGCTTGGCCAGGTAGTCGTTCACAGTGACCAGGTGAGCTCCTTTGCCGGCCAGCGAACGCAGGTACATGGGCATGGTCGCTACCAGCGTCTTACCCTCGCCGGTCTTCATCTCGGCGATATCACCTTCGTAGAGGACGATGCCGCCCACGACCTGGACGTCGAACGGCCGCATGTCGACCGCGCGGAGAGCCGCCTCGCGCACGGCGGCGAATGCCTCGAAGAGCAGATCGTCGAGCGTCTCGCCACGATCCAGCCGCTGCCGGAACTCCGCCGTTTTGGCCGCCAGATCGGTGTTGCTGAGTTGCTCCATCTGCGGCGCCAGCTCGTTGATGCGCGCTACCTGCTGCTGCAAGACCTTCATGCGCTTGCCCTCGCCGGCGCGCAGGATCCTCTCTACGATGTTCGCCATGTGGCTCCGCCCTGTTGTGTGCTCCGCCCGGCGCTCGTGGGCCGCCGGGCGTCCTGTTCGCTGCGTGTCAGTCTAGCCGAACGCCTGCCGTCTGTCGGCCGTCCACACACCATGAGCTCACCGTCTGCGACGCTGGCGCCGCCGAGCGGCGTCGCCGCGGCCCTCTGGACCCTCAGGACACCGTTCGGCGGCGCAGAACAGCGGCCGGCTCGACCGGTCTCTCAGCGAAGCGGCTCGATCAAGCCGTAGTGCTGATCGCGGTTGCGCCGGTAAATCACGTTTGTCTCGTCGGTGTCGGCGTTAGTGAACACGAAGAAATCGTGGCCAATGAGCTCGAGCTGCAGGCTAGCCTCGTCGACGGTCATCGGCTTGAGCTCGAACTGCTTCCGCTTGACCACCCGGCCGTCGCCGAGATCCTCCTCGCCCGGCTGGAGGTCCGCGCCTGCCGACATACCCACAGCTTGCTGAAGCAGCCGCTCGGCTTCTTCAGCGACCGGCAGCGACACCGGCGCGGACACCCGCTTACGCTGATTCTTGCCGTGAAGCTTATCGTGGTACTTCTTCACACGCCGCTGAAGCTTGTCGGTCACCAGATCGATAGCGGCGTACATGTCCTCTGAAGACTCTTTGGCTCGGATCACGGGACCGCGCGTGAAGATCGTCGCCTCTGCTACATTCGCGAGGGGGTTCGCCGGGTTCTTCTCCACCATGAGCTCTAGCTCGAGCCTGCTGGCCTCGTCGATTCTGCGCTCCTGCAGGAGACGATGGACGCGGGTGAGCTTCTCCTCGGCGTAATCGTTCAGTGCATCGGTGACGGCAACGTTGCGACCCTTGACCTGAATCTTCATGAACGCTGCTCCTTCGGTTGACGGGACAGAACGGCCAGAGCGAACGCGCGAGCCTCGATGCCGGCAACGGCCACAGGCGTTGGAGATGCCACCGGTGGTATTCCGCAGGGCGGAGGTGGCACTGCGCGCGGCTGCGCGAGCGCCGGCCGGAGTACCAGGCGCGAGGAACGCGACCCGCTCGAGAGATGGCACGACAGAGGATGAGCCGGCGAAGAGAAGCCGCCGGATGAGGCGGATCGATGAACACGCGTGCCGCTCATTGCGAGTGACCGCGCACGGTACGCGCGAACGTGAATACGTGTGCTTCGTAGCCAGCTCCGCTGAGTGCTCTTGCGCACTGATTCAACGTCTCGCCAGTAGTGTACACGTCATCGATGATGAGTACCCGCTTTTGCCGCAAATCAATGCCTGAAGTAGCACCGAGGCTCCGGGACGATGCTGGTCGCGACGGCGCCGGGTGCGTGCAGGTGAACGCCCCTCGGACGTTGCCGGCACGTGCCGCGCGCCCCAAGCGACTCTGTTCGCCGGCGGCCCGGGAGCGTATCAGGAGCGGCGCCACCGGCAACTCGGCCCTCGCCGCCAGCGCGCCGGCGAGCAGAGCTGCTTGATCGAATCCGCGCTCGCGCAGTCGCTGCGCCGTGGTGGGCACCCACGTGAGCAGAGCGAACGGTGCCGCCTGCGAAACACTCGTGACGAGCTGCGCAAAGCGAGGTGCCGCCAGCGCGGCCATCTCCTCCGCGAGCTCGCGCAGGCGGCGGAACTTGCAGGCAGCGACCAGTGTGCGCGCCGGTCCCTGGTAGGCGAAGGCCGCGGCTGCGCTCACAAAGGCCAGGTCTCGACCACGGCACTCGATGCAGGACCTGGCCGGCTCTTCGAGCGGCCGCCCGCAGCGCCGGCAACGCGGTCCGGCGAGCGGCGTTAACCGCTGACCACACGAGGTACAGAGCCAGGTGCCCACAGCGCCACAGACCACACATCGCCGTGGAAAGAACAGACCGATAAGCACATCGCTGAGGCGGCTGTTCACCAACTTCGTCCTGTTCTCCCCCGAAGACGATGCTCGAGCGCCTACCGCGCACCAGGTTGCCTGAGATGACTGAGATCAGGTACTCCCACGCGACATGATGCCCCGTTCAGAGGACGCGCGCTAGGGTGACAAGACCGAGAGGAGGTGGGCGAACGTCGCACGGACGGCGCGACGGAAAGCGAGCCTCCCGCGGTCAGACGGAGACCACGTCTGGCCCGCCCGCTTCCCCAAACTGGGCCGCGGGAGCGTCGGCGAGCGCACCTCCGGGAAGGACGCGGCAGCCGCCGCCGATCGTAGCCCCGACGTCGACGGCGACGCCCGGGCTGACCGCGACGCGGTTGCCCAAGAGCGCTCCACTGACGCAGGCGCCAGAGCCGACCGTGCAGTGATGCCACAGTACCGAGCGCTCCACAACCGCGTCGGCATCGACCACGCACGCATCGCCCACCACGGCCGGGCCGATCAGTCGCGCGCCGGCGGCCACACTGCTGCCGGCGCCTACGAATACGGGCGGCTCCAGGTGGGCACGCGGAGAGATCCGCGCCTCCTGACCGACCCAGATGCCGGAGTGTTTCAGCTCGCCAGCTATGGCCACGTCGACACGGTTGGTGAGCACATCGAAGTTGGACTCGCGGTACGCCGGAAGACTCCCTACATCGTTCCAGTATCCGTCGAGCTGCCATGTAGAGAAGGGGACATCCTCCGTGAGCAGGCGAGGAAACACATGCCGCGCCCAATCGACGAACTCTCCGCGAGGGACGTAGTCGAAGATCGCCGGCTCGAACACGTAGATGCCGCAGTTGCACAGGTCGGACAGCGCCGCCGCCGGCGATGGCTTTTCCTGAAAGCCCACCACTCTGCCCTGAGCGTCGGCGACCACGACGCCGTAGCGCGAAGGATCGGCGACGCGCTTGACGGCCATGGTCGCGATGCCGCCGGTTCTCCTGTGGTGTGCCAGCAAGGCCGCCACATCGGCGTCCGTGAGCGCGTCGCCACTGACGACCAAGAAGGCTTGGTCGTCCAAGAACGAGCGGAACAGTCCCACTCCTCCCGCGGTACCGCTGAGCTTCGCCTCATAGTGATAACGCAGCTCGAGCCCGAACGACGAGCCGTCGCCGAAATGCTCGCGAATCTGCTGCGCGTGGTGGTGGAGATTGACCGCCGCCCCGCTTATCTGATGGCGCGCCAGCAGCTGGACGAGATACTCCATCACTGGACGGCCGACGACGGGTACCATGGGTTTCGAGGTATGCCGGGTCAGCGGCAGCAACCGCGTACCCAGACCGGCGGCCATGATCATCGCTTTCATCGCGCAGCCACCCACTGCTCGCCGGCGGGGCGGCACCGTGACACGCGTCGGCCGTTCACCACGCCTCGCTCGCCGCGGCGGCCACGGCCGCCGAGAGGGATGCGGAGTACGGCGGCCGCAGCACGCCCACCTCAGTGACGATACCCCTGATGTAGCGGTGCGGAGTGACGTCGAACGCGGGGTGCCGGCCGCGCGCGCCCGCCGGACAGACACGCCGGCCGGCGTAGCCCAATACCTCTTCCTCGGCGCGCTCCTCGATGGGGATGTCCGCGCCACTCGCTACGGTGAGGTCGACCGTACTGAGCGGCGCCGCTACGTAGAACGGCACCTGGTTCTCGGCGGCCAGTACGGCGACCGTGTACGTCCCTATCTTGTTGGCCGTATCGCCGTTGGCCGCGATGCGATCAGCGCCGACCACCACGCCCTGCACCTCACCGCGCTGCATGAAGTGGCCGGCCATGTTGTCGGCGATCACGCAGTAGGGAATGCCTTCAGCCTGAAGCTCCCAGGCGGTGAGGCGGGCTCCCTGCAGCCACGGACGCGTCTCGTCCACGAACACGCGCAGGTCGCCATACCGCGCCCAAGCCGAACGGATCACGCCCAGCGCCGTGCCGTAGCCAGCCGTCGCCAGCGCGCCTGCGTTACAGTGCGTGAGGATGGTATCGCCGGTCCGGAACAGCGCCGCACCGTGCTCGCCGATGGCCCGGCATCTACGGATGTCGTCGTCGTGGATGGCGACGGCCTTGGCGTACAGAGCCTCCGCGCAGGCGGCCGGGCGCTCGTCGCACGCGCGCCATACGGCCCGCATCTCAGCGATCGCCCACGTGAGGTTGACGGCCGTGGGCCGCGTGGCGGCCAGTCCCTCGGCCGCCTGTTCCAGATGAGCGACGAACGCGGCGGCGTCGCCCGCCGCAGCCTCGACGGCCTCACGAGCGGCGAGCGCCAGCGCCCCGGCGGCGGCGACGCCGATCGCCGGGGCTCCTCGTACCGTCATGTCCGCGATGCGGGCGGCGACCTCGCGCCAGGACCCGCAGCGTACGTAGCGCTCCTCCTGCGGCAGCGTCAGCTGGTCGATGAGCACGACCGCATCCGCCAGGATCTCTACCGTCCGTACACGCAGTTTGCTCGATCCTCTCGGTTGCATGGCCTCCGTCATGATAGTCCCGGCTCTCCGCCCGCGTCGCGAGCCCACCACCGGTGTGGAATCACGAGCCGCGGGCGACAGAATGCTCTCAGCTCGTCCCTTGGTCCCACGACGCCAAGTAGGCGACCTGCTCTTCTGTGAGGGTGTCGATAGCCACCCCCATGGCCTGGAGCTTCAGCCGGGCGATCTCGCTGTCGATATCCGCCGGCACCACGTAGACCTTGTTCTGCAGATCGGCGTGGCACCGCACCATGTACTCGGCGCTCAGCGCCTGGTTGGCGAAGCTCATGTCCATCACGGAGGCGGGATGGCCCTCGGCGGCGGCCAGATTCACCAGCCGCCCCTCCGCCAACAGGTAGAGACGCCGCCCATCGGCCATGGTGAACTCCTCGACGTTGTCGCGCACCATGCGGCGCTTTGTCGCCATCGCCTCCAGCGCCGGAATGTCGATCTCCACGTTGAAATGACCGGTATTGGCCACGACGGCCCCGTCCTGCATGGCCGCGAAGTGCTCCGCGCGGATCACATGAATGTCGCCCGTGGCCGTGACGAAGATACGACAGAGACGAGCGGCCTCGATCATCGGCAGCACACGGTAGCCGTCCATGGTGGCCTCGAGCGCCTTGAGTGGATCGACCTCGGTGACGATGACGTCCGCGCCGTGGCCTTTGAGTCGCAGCGCGAGGCCGCGGCCGCACCACCCGTACCCGGCGACACACACCGTGGTGCCCGCGAGCAGGATGTTGGTCGCCCGCAGCACGCCGTCGAGCGTGCTCTGCCCGGTCCCGTAGCGGTTATCGAACAGATGCTTGGTATTGGCGTCGTTGACGGCGACCACGGGGAACAGAAGCCGCCCCTCTTGCTCCAGCGCCTTGAGGCGGATGACCCCCGTAGTGGTCTCCTCGGTACCGCCGTAAATCTCGGCGGCCTGCTCCGGCCGTTCGCCGTGGATGATGCCAATCACGTCGGCGCCATCGTCCATGGTGATCTGCGGATGACGGTTGACGACCGCCTGAATGTGGTCGTAGTACGTGGCTTTGTCTTCGCCGCGCACGGCGAACACACTCACGCCATACTCGGCCACTAGCGCGGCAGCCACATCGTCTTGCGTGCTCAACGGATTGGAGGCGCACAGTGCCACGTCGGCGCCCCCCGCTTTCAGCGTACGCATGAGGTTGGCCGTCTCGGTGGTGACGTGCAGACAGCAGCCCAGCCGCACGCCGGCGAGCGGCTGTTCGCGCTGAAACCGCTCGCGAATGGCGGCCAGCACCGGCATCTGCATGTCGGCCCATTCGATGCGCAGCACGCCCTGCGGGGCGAGCGCACGATCCTTGATGTGATAATCGGGAGCAGCGGTCACGCGATCCTCACTTCCGTTCCACCGGCTTCGCCAGCCGCGGTGCACCGATGGCGACCACGGCGAAACCGTAGTATGCAGCGACAATCGCGGGCGGAACGAGCGTGGCGCTGGCAGCTCGTAGGCCGCACCACCACATCTGACGGCGCTCGAACGGCGTAAGCCGATCGGCATCGCCAACGCCCGCGACGGCCAAGGAGTATATCGGACCTCCGGAGGAGAGCCGACTCGCCGCCGTGGACAATGCCGCGGCGGACTCCGTACCCCACCGCGCGTCGCTGGCGAACGGCTCGCCGTTGGGCCGGTGGTACAACCCGGTGACGGAGGGAAAGCTGCGCGCCCGCCCCGCCGGCCAGCGGCCGGCCAGCGGCCCCCAAGGCACCAAGTTCACATGGTCGCTCACCAGCAGGGCACGAGGCAGTGGATGGGCGGGCGGCGCCGTCGTCGCCTCCGCCTGCCCTCCACCTCGATCGAGGCCGAGGCTGGTATACCACACGACCGGTGTCACGAGGCCGAGGGTTGGAACCCCCCGGGCGGAGTGCGTCCGTTCGCCCGTGCCCGCGTACCTTGCGGCGGCCTCTTCCAGTAGAGCGAAGAGCCGGCCCTTGAAGGGGGCGGGCGGCATGAAATCGGCTGCCGGCAATACAGTGAGGGAACCCTCTGGCAGCAGCTCGGCGGCGAGCGCCGTACAAGTCGGCTCGTCGACCACCAGGAGTATCGCGAGCTTCATCCTCCGTCGGAGGTGGGCGCAGCCAGCACCGCCGGCGAACGCGCAGCCTTGAGAGCGTCGATGGCGGGGATCGGCGTGGGGTTGGTCCCGTTGAGGACGCTCAGATACAGACTGGTCCAATCCCCCACGTACAACGCCGAGCAGCACCGCGCCAGCGGTGACCGGCCGCGGCTGGGGATCACCGTCACGTGCCCGCAACGAGAGGCGAGGAGATCCACGGTCGCCTGGAGCCGCCGGCTCAGGCGTCGGTCAGCGTCCGCGAGCACCACGATGGCAAGCTCATCCAGGAGCGCCTGCCGGCCGTCCCACACCGCGACGTCGTTGTGGTCTGCCTCGGGGAGCTCGGCCCACGCGCACGGGTGCTTGGCGTTCTCGTTGAGCTGGCACTTCCAACGCCGCGCGGCAGGCGTCGTAGGACCCATGCCATAAACGAAGGGCAGCCGGCCAGCGAAAGCTCGTGCCAGTTGCTTCGCGCGATTGCGCTCCTCCGGCACCTGTGGTCCGAGCTCCTCCGCCATGACGCACAGAAGCTCCGCTGTCTCCGCGACCTGGGCCTCCGCGCCCTCTGCCAAGCCCGCGCGCTCGAGCACAGCGAGCACCGCTGTGGTGAGGAAACCGAGAGCGGCACGCGGCATGAGCCCGCCGGGCACGCGGAGGAGCGGCCAGCCATGGCGCGCCGTCGTGGCCGCAAGCTCTCCGCCCATCGTCACACACACCGGCACGCATCCCCGACGGGCGGCGGTACGCACGCACGCCAGGGTCTCTTCGGTGCCACCGGAGTGAGAGACTCCAAGCAGCAGCGTGCGCGGTCCAACCCACGCCGGCGGCTCGTATCCGCGCACCACCGCGAGCGGCACCGCCAAGTCTGGCAGACAGGCGACGGCGATGTCTCCGCCGATGGCTGAGCCGCCCATACCGCAGATCACCGCCGCCGTGTACGCGGCGGCGCCCTGGACGGGCAGTTCGGCGGCGGCGGCCTGCGGCCACGCCGCCGCCCATCCTTCCTCGAACTGGCGGCCTAGGCCGGCGATGGCCGCCGCCATGTCCTGAGGATCGCCGGCCGCCACGGCGACGTCGTTCAGCGAATCGGTTGCCATAGGCGAGGGACCGTCGCCGGTCACACCCCCTCCCGGATAACGCTCAGAACCGCGTCTCGCTTCTCCTCCATGAGATCGCCGCGATCTGCTCCGAGATTGAGTCGCACCAAGGGCTCCGTATTCGACGCGCGTACGTTGAAGTGCCAGTGCTCGTAATCTACGGACACGCCGTCGAGCTCCGTGATCTCGCCATCGGCAAAGCGCTCGCGCAGCCGCCGGAACACGGCCTCGATGTCCTCCACCGTCGAGTTGATCTCCCCCGAGATGAAGTACCGCGCACGCAGCGGTTCCAGCAGCTCAGCCAGCGTTGCCCTCTTGCTCGCGAGCAAGTCGAACATGAGCAGCGCGGGGAGAAAGCCCGAGTCGGCGTTGTAGTTGTCGCGGAAGTAGTAGTGGCCGCTCACCTCGCCGCCGAAGAGCACGGGCTCGCGGCGCATGCGCTGCTTGAAGAAGGCATGCCCGACGCGATTGACGAGCGGCACGCCGCCGCTCGCGCGGATGGCGTCTGGCACGGCCCGGCTGGCCCGCAAGTCGTAGAGGATGGCGGCCCCGGGCTGCCGGGCCAGCAGGGCCTGGGCGAGCAGTGCGGTCACGAAGTCGCCGGGGACGAACTGACCGGTCTCATCGATGAAAAAGCAGCGATCGGCGTCGCCGTCCCAGGCGACACCGACATCGGCTTTCTCGGCCAGTACCCGACGCACGAGCTCCTCCCGGTTCTCTTCCAACAGGGGGTTCGGCTCGTGATGGGGAAACGTGCCGTCGACCGCGAAATACATCTCGACGCGCCGCACGGGCGTCTGATCGAAGAGCGGCGGAGCGAGCTTGCCGGCGACCCCGTTGGCGGCATCCATAACGACGCGGAAGGCCGGCCAACGCTCGGGCGCGGCAAAGCGGAGCAGATGCCGTACGTAGGCCGGGTACAAGTCGATCTCCTCTGAGGATGCCTCACGGCCGGACGCCGCGCGCAGAGCCAGCGTCGTGCTGTCAGGCGAGCCGTCGAGATCGAGCACTCGCCGCGCCAGTTCGGGCATGCCCCGCTCGCCGCTCAGCGGGAGAGCGCCCTCGCCAACCAGCTTCACGCCGTTGTACTGGCGTGGATTGTGCGAAGCCGTGATCATGGCCCCGCCGTGCAGCCCACGTGACGCCACACCGTAGTAGAGCATCTCGGTGGCCACCACACCAAAGCGATCCACGGTGGCGCCCGCCGCGGCGGCGCCGCGGGCGAACGCCTCGCCCAACGCCGGCGAAGAGGGGCGCGGATCCATGCCGAGACCCATGCGGCGGGCGCCTAGCTGCTCCGCCAGCGCCCGCCCAATCAGAGTAGCGACGCGCTCGTCTACCTCCTGCGGGTATAGCCCCCGCACGTCGTACGCTTTGAAGATCCCCGCCGGAATGGTCATTACGCCCCCCCATCCTGGTCGAGCTCCCGAAAGCTCACGCTAGCATCCGGTAATACGGTACCCGCCGCGAGGGTGATGCCGCTGGCTAGCTCGTTACCGGCACCGATGCGACAGCCCTCACCGAGAATGGCGTTGCTAAGCTGGCAACCGGCGCCCACACGAGAGTCACGGACCACTACACTGCGCCGTACCTGCGCGTGCTCGGCTACGCAGACCCGCTCCTGCAGCACCGACTCGGCGACCACAGCGCCCTCGGCGATCGCGCTCCCCTCACCCACGAACGTCAGCGGGCCGATCTGAGCGTTCGCGCCAACCACCGCGCCTTCGGCCACGTACGCCGGGGGCACCACTCGCGCTCCATCTTCCACCACAGCGGTCGGTGCCAGGTACACGTAACGCTCGCCCATCTGGTTCGCCACCACCGTGTGGACGCTGCGCTCGAGGATGTCGAAGTGGGCGGCGATGTAGCTCTCCGGCGTCCCGATGTCGCGCCAGTACCCCCCCGGCTGAAGACCGTACAGCGAGCCAGCGCTAGCCAGCCGCGGAAATACTTCGCGCTCGATAGACACCATGCGCCCCGCGGGAATCAGCTCGAGCACCTCGGGCTCCAGCACGTAGATACCGGCGTTGATCAGGTAGGGACCAGGGTGATCGAGTCCGGGCTTCTCGAGGAATTCGATGACCTGTCCGTTGGTGCGGGTGCGCACGAGACCGTACCGACGCGGGTCATCGACCGCGTGCAGGTAGATGGTGCCCATGGCCCCCCGCTCCGCGTGGAGAGCACCCAGCCGGGTGAGGTCCACGTCGGAGAGCACATCGCCGTTGCAGGCAAGAAAGCGCCCCGGAGCTAGAACGCTCTGTGCGTTCTTGATCGCTCCGGCGGTGCCAAGCGGCTCTTCCTCCACCACGTAGCTCACGTGAACCCCATACTGGGCACCATCGCCAACGGTGGCCTCGATAACCTCGGCCAGATAGCCGCTAGAGAACACCACACGGTCGACCCCGTGCCGGGCCAGGTTATCCAGGATGTAGCCGACGAACGGTCGTCCAACCATAGGAGCTACAGGCTTGGGCATCAACGAGGTGATAGGCCGCAGCCGTGTCCCCTCTCCCCCAACGAGAACTACCGCCTGGCGACACGGGGCCGCGTTCATCAAGCGAGCTCCGGCTGCCCGCCGGCGGGCAGCCGTACGTGATCGGGCACGCCAACACCCTCATACTCGAAACCCAGCGCCAGCAGCGCCTCGCGGTCCAGGCTGTTGCGCCCGTCGACCACCAGCGGCCGGGCCATGAGCTCGCGCGCCGCGGCCCAGTCTAGCCGCACCAGCTCCGGCCATTCGGTGACCAGCACGGCGGCGTCCGCGTGGCGGAGCGCGTCCAGCGCCGCCGCGCAGATGGTCACGCCGGGGAAGCGTTCGTGCGGCGCGGCGGCGATCATGGGGTCGTACCCGGCGACCGCGGCGCCCTCCGCGCGCAGGCGACCGGCGAGCACGATGCTGGCCGCCTCACGGAGGTCGTCCGTATTGGGCTTGAACGTAAGGCCTAAGAGCGCCACTCGACGACCCCGCAGGCGGCCGCCGAGCCGCTGCTTGAGCTTGGCCACCACACGACGCCGCTGCAGATGGTTGACCTCAATCACCGCAGTGAGCAGCTGGAAGTGATAGCCGCTGTTCCCGGCGAGCTGTTTGAGCGCCTGCACGTCTTTGGGGAAGCAGGAGCCGCCGTAACCGATGCCGGCCTGCAGGAAATGCGGTCCGATACGGTGGTCGAGACCCATCCCGTAGGCGACGGCACGGACGTCCGCGCCGACGCCCTCACAGACGTTGGCGATCTCGTTGATGAAGCTGATCTTGGTCGCCAGAAACGCGTTTGACGCGTACTTGATCATCTCGGCCGTGGGTACATCGGTGTGGACCACCTCGGCCTCGATACCACGATACAGATCGGCCACTGCGGTACCGTCCTCGGGAGCCGAAGCGCCGATCACCACGCGATCGGGCTCCAGGAAGTCCTGGATGGCCGCCCCCTCACGCAGGAACTCGGGATTGGAGGCGTAGCGTACACCGGCGAGCCCAGCCGCATGCAGCTCGGCGAGCACCTGTTCGCCAGTACCCACGGGGACTGTGCTCTTCATCACGACCAAGCGGTCGCCGCCGAAAGCGGCGATCTCCGCGATTACCTGGTGTACGCGTGAAAGATCGGCATCGCCCGAGAAGGAGGGTGGCGTATCCACCGCGATGAACACGACGGGACACGCGGCCAGCAACTCGGGATACGAGGTCGTGAAGGTGAGACGCTCGGCGTTGTCCTCCAGCAGCTTCTCAAGGCCCGGCTCGTAGATGGGCACCATACCCGCGCGCAGCTTGGCGACACGCTCTTCGTCGATATCCAGGCAGATGACGCGATGGCCCAGATGGGCGAAGCACACCGCGCTCACCAAGCCGACGTAGCCAACACCGACGACGCCGAGAGGCGCCTGCTCGTGACCGCTCGTTCTGTACTCCTCCCCTGAAGCGGCGCCGTACCCTGAAACGGTACCGTACGACCGCTGATCACCATATGAGGCGGCCGGCCCTCCAGCCGTCCGGGCGAAAGCTTACCATGCCGTCACCGCGCAGCTGACGCACCGGGGAGCCGCGCATGGCTGGCTAGCGCGGCTCCAGCAGCCCTAGCTGGTAGGCGCTCTCACGGTGACCGGGGTTCAGCGCGAGAGCCCAGCGGAACTGGACCGCCGCCTCATCGAACCGATGGTAGACCGTCGCCAGTAGCATGCCGAGGCGATAGTGCACGCGGTAGTTCTGGGGCTGGAGCCGCACCGCCCGGAGCAGACTCGCATGCGCCGCCTGGGGACGACCCAGGCGCAGCTCGATCTGGCTCAGCGTCAGCAAGGGGTCGACGGCGAGCGGGTTGAGACGCTGCGCGCGGCGAGCATGGCGCGCCGCCCGCTCCGGACTCTCTTCGGCCTCCGCCACCGCGCGACGTTGCGCCGCGTCCGACAGGCAGGGCAGCAGCCAGCTGACGGCACCCAGCAGCAGCAGACCGCTGCCCAGCAAAGCCATGGGCAACGAGAGTCGTCGCTCCAACCCCGTCCGGCGACAGCGCTCCACCCGCAGTGACGCGTCTCGCTGATCGCCCGGCCGCGAATCGCCGGTGTGCCCGTCACGCGGATCGGCATCGGCTGGTTCTCCAGCGGTCGGCGACGACTCGCACACGCCCGCGCCAGAGCGCGGTTGATCGCGGAGGCCGGCCAGCGTGAACGCCAACAGCAGGCAGACCACCCCCATCGCCGTCATGTCCCAGTCCCAGTCGATGGAGAGGTGGGCCAGCGCACCGAGCACCGCGGCCAGCGCGGCCGCTAGAAGCCCGCGTTCGGGGTGTCGCCAGGCGCGCACCACCGCCACCGCCATAGCGACCACTAAGGCAAGCATGGCCACCGCGAGCAGCGTCAAACCGACCGCCCCGAGGCTCGCCAGGACCTCCATCCACTGGCTGTGCGCGTGTTTGACCACCATGGCACCGTCCCTGAACCGGTAGTTCGTGAAGACGAACGTACCTGCTCCAGTTCCCGTCAGCGGGTGTACCGCGGTACCCCGCAGCGCGATACGGTAGAGTTGAATACGCCCGTTGGAATTGGCCACGAGGAGACGGCCCGCCGTGTCGCCGCCACCACCGCTCGGGTTCGTGAACGTCTCGATTCGGGTGGCAACCCAGTCCCGCACACCGCCGTGACGCGACATATATGCGAGCGGGCCACCCACCACCGCCAGTGCCACGCACACGAGGAGAGCCCAGCCGACGACGCGCGCCAGCCGCGGACGCGGACGCAGCCGCCGCTGGAGCAGTGCCAGCGTCAGCTGCGCGGCGAAGGTGAGAGCGAGCGCCACCAGCACCCATTGTCCCAGCCGGTGCCCTTCCGCCGTGCGCACGGCGGCATCGTCGGTGGGCCCGAAGACCGTGCTCAGCCCGCGCAGATGGATCAGGGCGGCGAGACTCGGGATGCTGGCGACCGCCAACGAGATCGCGGCGGCCAGCCGCTCCCGGGTGGCCGCGAAGAACACCACCAGCGCGAGCACAAGCACCAGGAAGCCGCCGCGCGAGAACGTGAAGAAGAGGGTGATCAGCAGGAGAGCCAACGCGCTGGCGACTAGAGCACGGAGTGGGGCGGGCACCGTGCCGCGCGCGGCTACAGCGAGCGCCACCGGCACCGCCGCCACCAGCATGAGCGCCAGCACGTTCCAGTAGCCCAGCGGCTGCGAGAGCCGCGCGTACTGATGCGCGTGCGAGACAACGTCCGGCACCACCTTGCCGAGCAGCGCGTACACGGCGATGGCGACTCCCAAGCAGAGCACGCCGGAGGTCACCAGTCGCAGGTCGCCGACGGTGGGCCGGGCCAGCAACACGGTAACCGCCACCACGGTGTAGAGCAGCGCCACATCGAAGGACACCCAGGAGAGGTCTGGGCCCACGGACCACGCGACCGACGTACCAGACCACAGCGCGAACGCGGCCAGCCCGCCGGCCGCTACCCACGTCAGGGAAAGACGTGGCAGCCGCGGGCGCGCCAGAGCGAACCAGACGGCTACGGCGACCAAGTATGCGAGGACTACCGGAGCCGTGCGGCCCAGGGTATATCCCCCGCCGCGGAACGCCAGCACGGCCGCCGCGGAGAGGGCCGCTAGCATGGGGAAGCCGCGCACGACGGTGGCGCGGACGCGCATCATCCGCCCATGCCCCCCGAGAGCGCGAACGCCCTGCGCTATGTGAGCCTTAGCTTCCATACGGGAAGTATATGCGTCGGTAGCACAGCGCCGGGCAGGCCACCTGGGGAGATCCGAATGCGTATGCCGGAACGAGTACCGGTCGTCCGAAAGCACGAGCCGGCGCTCAGCACATGGCAAGCCATGGAGTTACCGCAGCGAATATGATATATAGAAGTCGTCGTACGAAGCCTGCAGCTCTTGGAAGGGGAAAGAATGAGGATGAAGAGTATTGGCGTCCTCCTGTTAGCGGTTCTCGTATCACTCATGCTCGTCTCGACGGCCTCGGCCGCCGTCTCGCAAGCGACCATCGATGCGATCATCGCCGATGCGCAGGACGGCACACTCGACGGCCAGTGGACGAACGCTCAGGTACAGGCCGCACTCGACTGGCTCCTCGGCTCGTCAGTCGCTCAGCAGTACACCGACGTACAAGATGTACTGGAGGACTACCTCGCCGGAACCGGCGATCCGGGATCAGGCACCGGCAACCTCAGCTTCACCGGCGCCAACCTCACGCTCGCCTTCGGGATCGGCATAGGCCTGATCGGCACCGGCTTGCTGTTGCGTCGCGCGCTGGCGCGGTAGACCGCACCGCGTCGCCGCACAGAGGTCGTACGCCTCTACGCGATCACGCCTAACCGCCGAAGAGCTGCGGAGCGCAGGAGAGATTCAGAGACGACGAGGGGTGCCTCAGCCAGGCACCCCTCGTCGTCTCGTCGTCTCGTCTCCTCGACCATCTTCCCGGTCGCCGGTGGTCACCTCTGCGGCTCCCCTACCCCTCGGTAACCGCTCTAAAGCACCGGCTGCAACGATGTCGCCAGCGCCAGCATGAGCTCGTCGGACAGCTCGTCGCGCAACGTGTTGGTGACCCAGTAGAGACATCCGTTAGCTTTGAACGCCACACGATGGAGGCGGTCGTTCTGGTAGAAGAGCATGTACTCCCTTCCCTTGATGGTGCGCACATCGTTGGGGTCTGACAGGATAGGAGGTTCCATCCAGCTCGTCTCCTGGATGTGCCAGTAGCCGCCAGACGCCGTCTTGCCCACAACACACACGGCGGTCCGCTGACCATCGGAAGTCTTAATCTTGTAGGAACGGAAGTTGCGGTAGGTGGGGTCGTACCCGGTGACCGTCTCGTACGCCATGCCCGTGCTCCACACCGTCGGCATCATCACCTTGAGCCTGGTACTGCTCGCGAGCTGCTGCCAGCGCGCCTCGTCCTGCCGGGTGTTGCGGAGGATCTGACTCTGCACGGCCAGCGTGTTGTTGCTCGTCCGGCCGCCATCCTCCGGCACTCCGGTGAACTGGTTTCCGACCACAACCGTGATCCCCGGCAGCGTGCCGGGGAGCCGCGGCACCTGACGTACCGTGGCAGGCCTTACCGACTGCGCGACGTTCTGCGCCCATTTCTTGAGCCCCTTGGACGCATACACGACGCTCTTCGTGTACGTGAAGCTATCAGCATTGCCAGCCACGACAGCCGTGTAGCCCGCGTCGCGGAGCTGAGCAGCCACCGTATCGGCCAAGCCGCTGGAACCGCCCCCGTTGAGTACGCGTACGGTGAAGCCGTTGCGAGGGATCTTGTCCGCTTGAGCGCGCATCGGAGCCTGGCGAGGGTCCAGGAAGTCGTCTACGGCCCGCTTGATCTCCTCGGGACTCGCCTGTATCACGGACATCCCATTGACCATGCCCGTGCTCGCCTCCAAGTGGGCCTGGTAGACACGACTGGTATTCAGATCGAGCAGCGTGTTCGCCAGGTCCAGCAGCGTACCCACCGACGACATGTCAGAGATGGTGTTCCGGGCGATAGCCTTGAAGACCGCGGGCATCTTGGTGATGTTCTGCCAGCGCTTGATCTGCCGTTCTACCTCGTGCAGGAACACCTGCTGGCGGATCATGCGGTTGAAGTCGCCCCGCTCGTCGTGGCGGAAACGCACGAAGCTGAGTGCCTGACGGCCGGTGAGCTTCTGGTACCCCGGCTGCAGATCGATGGCCGCCCATCCAGTACCCGGCGGGTTGTAGTAACGCCGGTCCACATCGATGTAGACACCGCCGAGATAGTCGACGATGTTGGCGAAGCCGATGAAGTTGACGTCCATGAAGTGATGGATGGGGAGGCCGGTGAGCTCTTTGAACATCTGTACGGTGAGCTTTGGCCCGCCGACTGTATACGCCACGTTCACGCGATCCTGTCCGTAGCCGGGGATCGTCACGTAGAGATCACGGGGGACACTCAGCATGCTCATACACCCGGTACCAGGGTCCAGGCGCACCAGGATCATCGTGTCGGAGCGGCCCTTGTCGGCCTCTGCTCCCTTGCGCCGATCGCTCCCGATGAGCAAGATGTTGACGGGCTTGCCCGACGTGCTGCGACTCAGATCGGCCTCTACATCGCGTACCGTCACTTCATCGTTGCTGCGCATGATCGCGGCGGTCTTCTGGAACCAGCCCAGCGCGACGCCCGCGGAGCCGGAGAGCACGGCGAGCACCACAAGCGCCAGCACCCCCAGGACGCGCGCCCATAGGCGACGTCGTGGCGGAGAGCTTGTTCGCGAGGGTGTTCGCGAACCCCCGGCGGATGTCGTGCGATACCGCGTGTACTTACTCATGCGAAACGGCCATCACGCTCAAGCACGGCACCCAAGCTCCGGAGCTTCTCTCCGAAGCGCTCGTATCCACGATCGATGTGATGCACACCACTGATCTCGGTAGCTCCCTCCGCCGCAAGGCCGGCGATGGCCAGCGCCGCCCCGCCTCGCAGGTCTGGGGCCTCCACCGCCGTCCCCGTGAGGGCACGCGGGCCAGCCACCACGGCGTGATGCCCACTGGTGCTGATGCCGGCACCCAGACGATTGAGCTCGTCGACCACGACGAAGCGGTTCTCGAATACGTTCTCGGTGACAATCGAGGTTCCCTGCGCGAGCGATAGGAGCACCATGACCTGAGCCTGCAGGTCAGTGGGAAAGCCCGGGAAGGGCAGCGTGCTGATGTCCACCGGCAGAAGCGGACCAGCGCGGCGCACGGTGATCGACAGCGGCGCCTCCTCCACCTCGACCCCCATATCGCGGAGCTTCGTGAGGAACAGGCCGAGATACCGCGGCGGCAGGCCGTGCACGGTAGCCTCGCCGCCGGTGGCTAATGCAGCGATCAAGTACGTGCCCGCCTCGATACGATCGGCCACCACCTGATGCTCGGCGCCCCGTAAGGGGTGGCCGCCTCGCACCCGGATGGTGCTGGTACCGGCGCCCTCGACCTCGGCGCCCATGGCCGTGAGAAACGCGGCGAGATCAGCGATCTCGGGCTCGCGCGCGGCGTTCTCGATGACGGTCTCGCCGCGCGCCGCCGTGGCCGCCATGAGCAGGTTCTCGGTAGCGCCCACACTCGGGTACTCCAGCGGCACGGCGGTACCGCGCAAGCCACCGGCGCTTGTCACCCGGATAAAGCCATGATCGATGGCCACCGTGGCGCCCAGCCGCTCTAGGCCGCGGAGGTGGAAGTCGATCCGCCGCGGCCCGATGTTGCAGCCACCAGGCATGGCGACCACAGCGTGTCCCAGGCGCGCCACCATAGGCCCCATGACGAGGATGCTGGCGCGCATGGCACGCACCAGCTCGTAGGGCGCCGTATCGCCGAGCTGTCCCGAGGGGTCGATGCGCAGCTCGTCTCCTTCGAACGCGACCCGTACGCCCAGGGACCGCAGCATCTCGATCATGGTGTCCACGTCGGCGATGCGCGGAACGCGCCGAATCAGTGAGGGAGAGTCGGCCAGCAAACTGGCCGCCATGAGCTTCAGCACGGAGTTCTTGGCGCCAGAGAGCGTGACCTTGCCATGCAGTCGGCGGCCTCCGGTAACGACCAGCCGCTCGGTGTGTACCTGCGCTGCATCCATTCGCGGAAGTATACCGGTTCGCGCGCAGCACCCGCGCCACGCGCCGGCCACTCGCGGCCTGGCGCCTCAGGAGGCGGCGCGCTGCGCGACCTTGATGCGATTTTCGGCGCGCTTGAGTGCCTGCTCGGCGCGGTAGAAATCGACCTCGGCTCGGGCGGCAGGATCGCCGCGCCGGGCCAGACGCTCCTCGGCCCGCGTGCGCGCAGCCTGAGCTCGCGCCACGTCGATCTCACCAACGTGCTCCGCATGGTCCACCACCACACGGACGTTGTCGAACAGTACCTCCACGTAGCCGATGCCGGTGGCAAAGCGCTCGAGCTCGCCGCCAGCCCGGCGAACGCGCGTCTCGCCGATGGCCAGCAGGCTGACGAGCGGCTGGTGCTGTGCCATGATGCCCAGCTCGCCCTCGACTCCGGGCACCACGATCAGCACGCCACGATCCTCGTAGAGATGACCGTCCGGCGTGACGATCTCGATCTCGACCACGCGCTGACTCTGAACCATGCCTAGACCACCCCGACGCCCAGCTTCTGCGCCTGTTGGACGGCCTCTTCGATACCACCCACCATGAAGAAGGCCTGCTCAGGTAACGCGTCGTGCTTGCCCTCCACGATCTCCTTGAAGCCCCGTACCGTGTCTCCGAGCGACACGTACTTGCCCGGCATACCGGTGAACTGTTCAGCAACGAAGAACGGCTGGCTGAGGAAGCGCTCGATGCGGCGGGCGCGGCCGACCACAATCTTGTCCTCGTCGCTGAGCTCATCCATACCCAGGATGGCGATGATGTCCTGCAGGTCCTTGTACCGCTGCAGGATCTCCTGCACGCGCGTAGCCACTTCGTAGTGCTCGTCGCCGAGCGCATCGCGGCTCAAGATCCGCGAGGTCGAGCCGAGCGGGTCCACGGCCGGGTAAATACCCTTGGCGACGATGTCCCGCGAGAGCACCGTCGTGGCATCGAGATGCGCGAAGGTGGCCGCCGGCGCGGGGTCGGTGAGGTCGTCGGCCGGCACGTAGATGGCCTGCACGCTGGTCACCGAGCCGCGTTTGGTGGAGGTAATGCGCTCTTGCAGCTCGCCCATCTCGTTGGCCAGCGTGGGCTGGTACCCAACCGCGCTGGGCATGCGCCCCAGAAGCGCCGAGACCTCGGAACCAGCCTGAACGAAGCGGAAGATGTTGTCGATGAAGAGGAGCACGTCCTGGCCGCCTTGCTCCCGGAAGTACTCGGCAACCGTGAGGCCGGCCAGGCCGATGCGCAAACGGGCGCCCGGCGGCTCGTTCATCTGCCCGAAGATGAGCGCGGTCTTCTCGATGACGCCGCTCTGCTTCATATCGAGCCAGAGATCGTTGCCCTCGCGCGTGCGCTCGCCAACGCCGCAGAAGACCGACAAGCCACCGTGCTCGGCGGCGATGTTACGGATGAGCTCCTGGACGATAACGGTCTTACCCACGCCCGCGCCGCCGAACAGGCCGATCTTGCCGCCTTTCACGTACGGCGCGAGCAGGTCGATCACCTTGATGCCGGTCTCGAAGACCTCGTCGGTGGGCTCCAGAGCCTCGAAGCTCGGTGCTGGACGGTGGATGGGCCAGCGCTCCACGCCATCCGCCAGAGGCTCACCCTGATCGATGGTCTCGCCCAGCACATTCATGACCCGGCCGAGCGTAGGCTCGCCGACTGGGATAGTCATCGGCTCGCCCGTGTCGATCACCTCGACACCGCGCGCGAGCCCGTCGGTGCTATCCATGGCCACCGTGCGCACCTTGTCGCCACCCAGATGTTGCTGGACCTCGACCATCAGCTCGGCTTGCTGCCCGTCGCGGTCCATGGGGATCCGCAACGCGTTGTGGATGGCCGGCAGCTCGTCTGGGAACTCCACGTCCACCACGGCACCGATGACCTGTACCACGCGTCCCTTATTCATGCGTCCAACTCCAGCCCGTCCCTGCACGGCGGCCGTACCGCCGGTCGTGCCTCTTTCGTCGTCCCGAACCTCATGCCAGCGCGTTGGCGCCGGCCACTACCTCGAGGATCTCCTGTGTGATCGACGCCTGCCGCGCGCGGTTCAACTGCAACGTGAGGTGCTCGATCATCTCCTCGGCGTTGTCGCTCGCGTTCCGCATAGCCGTCATCCGCGCCCCCTGCTCGCTCGCACTGCTCTCGAGGAGCGCGCGGAAGACCGCGATCTCCACGTAGCGTGGCAGAAGCTTCTCGAAGATGGTCGCCGGATCTGGCTCGTACATGAAGCTCGCCGGCGCGCCGCGCACGTCTTCCGCCGTGTACGCCTCGCGTGCGATCGGCAGGCGCGCCACGTTTTTGATGGTCTGTTCCAGTGGAGATCGAAAGCGGTTGTAAATGAGGCGCACCAGGTCGGTCTGCTGGCTCGTGTACAGCTCGATCAGGTAGCGAGAGATCTGCGTCGCGTTCGTGTAAGTGGGCGCATCGCTGAGCCCCTCCCAAGTGCGCTCCAATTCGAAACCCCGGAACTGCAGCGTACCGATCCCCTTACGCCCCACGACCAGCCAGCGCACCTGGTGGCCCGCCTCCTCAGCCCGACGTCGTGTCTCGAGCGCCTCGCGGATCACATTGGCATTGAATGCACCGGCGAGCCCACGATCGCCGGTGAACACCACCAGGGTGATGTCGCGCAGCGCCGTGTGTTTGCGCAGCAGCGGAAAGCTCCCGTTGACGTCGGTGTAGCGCGCGAGATCTTGCATCATGGCGATCATGCTCAGCGCATAGGTGCGCAGTGCTTCGATGCGCTGCTGCGACCGCCGCAGCTTGGCCGCCGAAACCATCTCCATGGCCTTGGTGATCTTGCGCGTGTTCTGCACCGAGCCGATGCGCCGCCGGATGTCGCGGAGGGTGGCCACCTCAGCCAGCCGACTCCGCGCCGGCGGCCGGCACCCCGGCGACCGAAGCTGCTTCTTCCCCCGCCCCGACATGTTCGCGATGGTACTCGCCGATGGCCTCGCGCAGCGCCTGCTCAGTCTGCTCGCTGAGTTCGCCCTCGGAGCGGATGGTAGCCAGCAGCGCCGCGTTCGCCGCGCGCAAGTGGATCCGCAGGCCGTTGAGGAAGGCTGGCACACGGTCCGCCGCCACGTCGTCGAGGTAACCCTGCGTACCCGCGAAGATGGTGGCCACCTGTTCCTCGACCGGAATAGGGTCGAAACGGGGCTGGTTGAGGGCCGCTACCATCCGCTCGCCACGAGCGAGCGTGCGCTGAGTGGCCAGATCCAGCTCTGACCCGAACTGCGCGAAGGCCTCCAGCTCGCGATACTGGGCCAGGTCGATGCGCAGACGCCCCGCCACCTGCCGCATAGCCTTCACCTGGGCCTTGCCGCCCACGCGGCTCACGGAGACACCGATATTGATCGCCGGCCGCACACCACTGTAGAAGAGGTCGCTCTCCAGGAACATCTGCCCATCGGTGATCGAGATCACGTTGGTGGGGATGTAGGCAGAGATATCGCCCGCCTGCGTCTCGATCACCGGAATGCCGGTGAGCGACCCGCCACCTAGCTCCTCGCTCAGCTTGCAGGACCGCTCCAGCAAGCGCGAGTGGAGGTAGAACACGTCGCCGGGGAAGGCTTCGCGGCCCGGCGGCCGGCGCAGCAGCAAGCTCATCTGCCGGTACGCGTCAGCGTGCTTGCTGAGGTCGTCGTAGAAGCAGACCGCATGGCGGCCGTTGTAGAGGAAGTACTCGCCCATCGCCGTACCCGCGTACGGAGCGAGGAATTTAAGCGGCGCCGAGGCGGAGGCAGCAGCCACCACCACGATGGTGTAGTCCATAGCACCAGCCTGCTCGAGCCGCTGTACGACCTGCATGACGGTGGACGCCTTCTGGCCGATAGCCACGTACACGCAGATTTCGTCTTGCCCCTTCTGGTTCAAGATGGTGTCGACGATGATGCTGGTCTTGCCGGTCTGGCGATCGCCGATGATGAGCTCGCGCTGGCCACGCCCGATAGGGATCATGGCGTCGATCGCCTTGATGCCGGTCTGTAGCGGCTCTATGACGGGCTGGCGCTCCACGACGCCAGGCGCCTTGAACTCCACCGGGCGGAAGGCCTCGGTGCCCACTGGCCCCTTGCCGTCGAGTGGCTGCCCCAGGGGATCCACGACGCGGCCCACAAGCGCCTCGCCGACGGGCACCTGCAGCACCCGACCGGTGCGCCGTACCTGATCGCCCTCTTTGATGAGCGTGTCGTGGCCGAGGAGCACAGCGCCCACGTTGTCCTCTTCCAGGTTGAGCGCCAGCCCGGTGACCCCGTGAGGAAGATCGAGCATCTCCATCGACATGGTGTTGCGCAAGCCGTAGATACGGGCGATGCCGTCGCCCACTTCGAGCACCGTGCCGACTTCCTCAACCTCTACTTCAGCTTCATAGTTCTGGATCTGCGCCTTGAGAATCGAGGCGATCTCCTCTGGCCTGAGCTTCACGTGTCCGCCACCCTCTTCACCGTCAGACGCGCTGCATCTGCGCGCGCAGCTGTTCCACCCGTGCTCTAAGACTTGCGTCGAGCACCACGTCGCCGACGCGAATCACCAGGCCGCCGATCACGGCCTCGTCCACCCGTTTGCTGAGGCGCACACAGCGCCCCGTCGCCTTTTCTACGCGCTCTACCACCGCCGCTTCGATCGGCTCCCCCAAGGGCACCGCCGACAGCACCTCGACATCGAGCGTCCGCTCGGCCTCGGCGGCCATCCTCTCGAGCTCTCGACGCATTCCGCCCACAGCCGCAAGGCGGCCTTTATCCAGCATGAGACGCAGCGTGTTCACCACCAGCCGCTCCGCACCGGCGGTGAGACCGAGCAGCACCCGTGTCTTGGCGCTCGCATCCACCTGGGGGTCAAAGAAGACGGCCCGCAGGGTCTCGGAGGTCTGCAACGCGTCGGCGAACTGAGCTACCTGTCGGCAGACCGGTGCGACCAGGTCAGCCTCCGCCGCGGCGGCGAAGAGCGCGGCCGCATAGACACGGGCGACAGCGTCTTCGCTCATCCGGATACTCCTGGCGAGGCTAGCTGCGAGCGAGGGACGAAGAGCTTCATATGGCTAGCCTCGCGTCCCCAACTCGAGGTCTTCGAGGTGAGCCTCTTTGAGCGCCTGCTCGATCAGGCGGCGGTGATCTTCGCCGCTGAGCACCTTGCCAGCCACCTTCTGCGTAGCCAGAAGCGTGAGATCCGCTACTTCGTCGCGCAGGCGCTGCAGTGCCGCCTGCGTGTCGCGCTCGATCTGCTCGTGCGCCTTACCGACCAGACGGTCGGCCTCTTGGCGCGCTTCGCCAACCAGCTGCGCACGCGCCTCTTCGCCGGCTTGCTGCGAACGCTGGAGGATCTCGTCGGCCTCGTGGCGCACGCGCGCCAACGTCTCCTTGTACTCAGCCAACAGCTTGGCAGCCTCCGCGCGCGTCTGCTCGGCGGTGTCTATGCTCTGCTGGATGCGATCGCGACGCTCGTCGATGACGCGCTGCAGCGGGCCAAAGGCGTACTTCCAGAGGACGAACACAGCGATGCCGAAGGTGACAAACGTCCAGATCATCAGACCCCATTCGGTGTTCAGCATCGCTGTCTCCGATCTCTTGCTGTGACCACGAGCACGCGCGGCTTCAGGCGACGAAGATGAGGATGAGTGCCACCACGAACGCGTACAGCGCCACGGCCTCGGTTACGCCGATGCCGATGAACATGCTCGTGCGGATGTCGCCCGAGATCTCGGGTTGGCGAGCCATGCTTTCGTACGCCTTGCCGAGCAAGATACCCAAACCGATACCGGGGCCCACAGCCCCGGCGCCCATGGCGATACCGGCGCCGATAAGCTTGGCGGCTTCAGCATCCATTCTGTGTCCTCCTTGATGGTGTGCGCCGGGTGAGCGGTACCCGTATTGCGACTGCGAGCATACTAATGCTCCTGTTCCAGCGCTCCGCCGATGTACACGGCGGAGAGAATGGCGAAGATGAAGGCCTGGATGAACGCAACGAAGATCTCGAACATGTAGATGAACACAGAGCCGCCCTGCAGCACCAGAGCGGCCAGGTAGTTCTGGAAGATAAGTGCCATGGCGAAGAACACACCGAGGATGGCGTGCCCGGCGAGCATGTTGGCGAAGAGACGTACCGAGAGCGACACGAGCCGGAAGAACTCACTGACCACGTGGATGACGAAGATGAGCTGCTTGAGCACCGGCGGAGCGCTCGATGGTACCCAGCTCTTCACGTAGCGAAAGAACCCGTGCTTCTTGATGCCCGCGTAGTGTGTGAAGACGAACGTGAACAGAGCGAGGCCGATCGTGACGTAGAGGTTCGCCGTGGCGGCGTAGAAGCCGAACTGGTTGTGCTCCGCGAACGGGAGCGGAATGAGGCCGACGAAGTTCGACGTCAGTACGAAGAAGAAGACACTGGCGATGTAGGGGAACCACGTATCGCCGCCACTCTTCATGACGGAGTTCACAATGCCCTCGCGGACCAAACCGTACAGCGATTCCATCGCGAACTGGAAACGCGACGGTGTGGGTTTCAGGCTGCGCGAGATGACGATGGCTGCCACGACGAGCACTGCGGTCGCGATCCACAAATACACCACGCCCTTGGTGATCGACAGATCAATGGGGCCAATGGCGGGGATCTTCACCAAGGGATGCAGGTCGAACTCGGCCGCCACATCCAGATCCTCTCTCTGACCTCCGGGGATCAGGAAGAGCCCGCCGGCGATCACCACGACGAGCAGGAGCCATGCCCAGCGGGGCATACGCCGCCGCTGGAGTTGCCCCGGCTGGGGAGCGACGGGTGCGGGGCTCTGCGACTCGACCGCGGGGGTCTGCGACTGGGCCTTCTTCATTTTCGCCATCATCTGCTAGGACGTCCGGCCAACAGCGAAGTGCTGACGACGAAGTAGAGGGTGAAGAGGCCAAGGAAGGTGAGCGCGCAGGCGGCGAAACCCTCGCGGTCGACAAGACCCACCGCGACGAGAGCACCGAGCACCACGGCCAGACGGGCCATCATGCCAGCGACGCCGATGCCAACCGCGTGGCCAAACGACCCGCGCCGCCCCGCCGCGGAGAAAACCCGTTCGAGCGCCCAGTAGACGACCACCAGAGCGCCTCCGATGCCGGCGGCCAGCGCTTGGCCGTCGATGAGCTGGGCGACCACGGCGGCGGCCACGGTGGCCAGCACTATGGCGCCCGCGAGGCAGAGCTGCCCTTTGCCGAGTGGAAGGCGAACTGCGTTCACATAATCCCCCTGCACCTACCGCGTCTCGAGGTAGATGGCGTAGAGAGCCAGCACAAAGCCCCCGAATACCCCGAGGACGACAAAGAGGGGCAACGTGCCGGCGAGCCGATCGACGAGGTAGCCCAAGCCGGAGCCCACGGCCACGCCGGCGAGGACGAGGAAAGCCATTGTCTCGCCCCGCCCCGAGTCTCCGTCCGTCCGTGGCGAACGCGGAGGCTGTGGCCCGCTCTCGTGCGGTACGCCTCTCTGTTCACGCTGGTCACGTGCACCTCCCTGCTCGTTGGAGGTCGACAGCCGGAGAACACGGCCGGGTACCACGAACTCGGGGAGCTGCCGCTGGACCGGCGGAGCCACCGTAAAACGTTCGCGTGCCGCACGTGAACGGCGGTCGGGCTTGTCCTGACGGACACGAAAACCCCTACCATGACGAATTGCCGTCATCATCCCCGACCTCCGACGCGTGTAACCCCGATTTTACCCGGGCACACCTCAACACCGTGCAAGCCTCGTACACCAGAGCTCGACCAAGGGGACACGCGCTTCCGGTCGGATGAGATAGGTCGATTATAGTGAGTCACCGGAACGCATCACAACTCGTCAGGGTCCGCTATCCGAAAAAGCGCGCTCGCCCACGAGCCCTCTCGCCCGCCGCTCTCTCCCCGCCCCCTCCTGACGGTGCTTCGCCCACCGTGCGCGGGCAGCACGGGACTTTTGCCTAGGCGGCCGTCTCGCCGCGGGAGGCCGCCAGCCGGTAGTGGCGCAACAGTCGCGCCAGGAAGACCGTGGCCAGGACGGAGGCGGCGCCACAGATGATGGTCGCCACCAGTGACCGCGCGGCCATGGCGAGCGCGGTGGCGTTCAGCAGCAGACACCACCCGTAGAGGAGCAGTACGCTCTTCCGCTGGCTGAAACCCGCTACCAGTACCAGATCATGGTGTACATGGTCTTGCCCGGCCGAGTAGAACGGCACGCCTCGACGCACTCGTCGAGACACGATCAGGAAGAGGTCGATGAAGGGCACGCCCAGCACGAGCAACGGCAGGATGAGCGCCACCGTGGCCGTGCTCTTCATGACGCCCTCCACGCTGATGACCCCCAGCACAAAGCCCAGGAACATAGAACCCGTATCGCCCATGAAGATGCTCGCCGGATGGAAGTTGAAGCGCAGGAAGGAGAGTGTGGCTCCGGCGAGCGTCACCGCGACGACGCCGGTCTCCCAACGGCCGAGCGAGAAGGCGATGATCCCGAAGGTGATGGACGAGATGGCGCACACCCCTGCGGCCAGGCCGTCGAGACCGTCAATGAAGTTAACCATGTTGATAATAGCGACGAACCAGAGGAGGGTGACAATGATGGAGGCCCACAGTGGCAGGTGGATGCTGCCCTCGAGGAAAGGAAGAGAGAGGGTCTCCATGCGCACATTGAACAGGAGGGCGAGGCCGGTCGCCGCAAGCTGACCGGCGAACTTCACCGACGGGCGGATCTCCTTGAGATCGTCGACCAAGCCGACGAGCGCGATGGCCGTGCCACCGCTGATGAGCGCTCTCACGCTGCCGTTGAAGGGCAGCAGCAAGATCACCGAGACGACTACCGCCAGATAGAGCACCAGGCCGCCGAGGAGCGGCGTGGCCGTAAGGTGCATGCGCCGCTCCTCAACGGGATCGTCAACTACTCCCACGTGGTGGGCGAAACTCGCCATGAACGGGGTGAGCACGTAGACCACCAGCCCGGCGAGCACGAACGCGAGCACACCGAGCAGCTCGGTGTACGTCAGGTGGAGCATGGATCGTCATCCCGTGGCAGAGGCATGTGGGTGACCGTGACCCCTGCCTCCGCGAACATCCGCAAGGAGAACTCATCGGGGTACCCCTCGGCGAATACGATCTCGCGCACGCCGGCGTTAATGATCATCTTGGCGCACAGAACGCACGGCTGGTGCGTGCAGTACAGGCTGGCACCCTCTACCGCCACCCCGTGGACAGCCGCCTGGATGATGGCGTTCTGTTCCGCGTGGATAGCGCGACAGAGCTCGTGACGCTCCCCTGAAGGCACGCCGAGCTGCTCGCGCAGGCAGCCGGCATCCAGGCAATGAGCCACGCCGCGCGGCGCTCCGTTGTAGCCAGTGGTCAACACACGACGATCGCGAACCAGCACGGCCCCCACCTGCCGCCGCAGGCACGTGGAACGCGTGGCTGCCTGCCGTGCTAGCTGGAGGAAGTATTCGTCCCAGCTCGGCCGCCGCCTAGCTGCTGGCGACGCCGGTGCACCTCTCTCGCCCTGCTCGTCTCCGTCCGTGAACTGTCTTGTGTCCACTGACCGGCCGACCATCAGAGGAACTCGTAGAGCGGGAAGCGATCGAGCAGCTCACCTACCTCGCGGCGAATCTCGCCGAGTACGGCTGGCTGGTTTCGCGCGGCGATGGCACGCAGAATGAGCTCTCCGGTACGCCGCATCTCCTCTTCCCTGAAGCCCCTCGTTGTGACCGCCGGAGAGCCGACGCGCAACCCGCTGGCGATGGCAAAGCTCTGATCTTCGAACGGCACGACATTCCGGTTAGCGGTGATGGCCACGCGTTCGAGGAGATCCTGGCACTGCAGACCATCGAGGCCTGTGCCACGCAGATCGATGAGCGCCAGATGCACGTCGGTACCCCCGGAAACCAGCCGCAGCCCACCCTCGGCCAACGTCTCGGCCAGGGCCGCGGCATTGGCGAGGATCCGGCGCTGCAAGCGCCGGAACTCCGGGCTGGCCGCGATGCCGAAACAGGCGGCCTTGGCCGCGATGACGTGCAGCAGGGGTCCGCCCTGCATGCCCGGGAACACCGCGCGATCGATGGCCTTCGCATACTCCTGGCGGCACATGATAAGACCGGCACGCGGGCCGGTGAGTGTCTTGTGCGTGGTAGATGTGACGACCTCGCAGTGCGGCACCGGGTTCGCGTGCTCGCCGGCGGCGACGAGCCCCGCGATGTGTGCGATGTCGGCCATGAGCACCGCGCCGACCTCGTCGGCGATGCTGCGGAAGGCGGCGAAATCGATGTGCCGCGGATAGGCGCTGCAGCCGCAGATGATCAGCTTCGGCCGGTGTTCGAGGGCGAGCGCGCGCACTTCGTCGAAGTCGATGGTCTCCGTATCCCGGCACACGTGATACGGCACCGGGTGGTAGATCTGGCCAGAGAGGTTGATCCGCAGCCCGTGCGTCAGGTGGCCGCCGTGTGCCAGATCCATAGCGAGGAAGGTGTCGCCCGGCTGCAGTAGCGCGAGCAGAACGGCGAGGTTCGCCGAGGAGCCCGAGTGCGGTTGGACATTCACGTGCTCGGCGCCAAAGAGGTGCTTGCAGCGATCGATGGCCAGCTGCTCCACACGGTCGACCACCTCACAGCCGCCGTAGTACCGCGCTCCCGGATACCCCTCGGCGTACTTGTTGGTGAGCACCGACCCGGTAGCTTCGAGCACAGCGCGGGTAGCGAAGTTCTCTGAGGCGATCAGCTCCAGCGTCTCCTGCTGGCGCCGCAGTTCCGCGCGCAGCAGCTCGTTGAGTTCTGGGTCGAGCTCGTAGAGAGGCTCACGCCGCCATTCGACACCGAGGGAGTTCACCCGACGGTATCCCCATCGTCGATGAGCGCGACGCGAGAGGCATGGCGTCCGCCTTCGAAAGGAGTGCTCAGCCAAACCTCGGTGACCGCCCATGCCTCGTCGATCGACAGCAGCCGTCCGGGCAGGCAGAGCACGTTGGCGTCGTTGTGGCGGCGGCTCATCTCGGCGAGATGAGGCGTGGGGCAGTTGGCCGCCCGTACACCGCGATGGCGATTGGCGGCCATACACATGCCCAGCCCCGTGCCGCACACCAACATGCCGAGATCGGCGCGTCCGTCCGCCACCATAGCCGCAACGCGATGGGCGAACACAGGATAATCCACTGCCTGCTCGGCGTCGGTGGTGCCTACATCGGTAACCTGATGCCCGAGTGCGCGCATTCGGCGTACGAGGGCATCTTTGACGGTGCAACCAGCGTGATCCGCTCCGGCAGCTATTCTCATGGGCGAGATTTTAGCAGAGCCGCCGCCAGACGTAATCCAAGGTCTCCCCAACCACCTTACTGATACATTCTATGAGCCTACTATTGCGCATAGAGAATACTCGACTTCGTGTCTTGAGAGAATCTCGATACAAGTGTGTGCCGCATCGGTAGGTACCTCGCACGACCCTGCGTGACGCTAGTTCGCTGAGCCTAGTACCGCCACGAGATCGGTGATCGAGACGGCGCCGGCACGGATGACCCGCCAGCGGCCCCCGTTCGCGTAGTCGACGAGGTCGACGACGGTAGAGGGCGTACCGGGAAGCTGTCCGGCGTCCAGAATGAGATCGCAGGCGGCACGCAGCCCCGCGGGTACTTCGTCCAGACTCCGGGCAGCCCGACCGCCGGAGAGATTCGCGCTGGACGCCACCAGAGGTTGTTCGCCTGTCGCCAGCAGACGCGCCCGTTCTGGCCAGGCGGGTACACGTACCCCCAGTGTGAGCAGGCCGTCGGCGGCTCGTGCCACGGCCGCCACATCGTGCTCCGAGGAGACGGGGATGATCGCCGTAATGGCGCCGGGCAGCAGCCGCTGGAGCGCCGCCCGAAGTAGCGGAGGCGGCGCGACGCGCGCCAAGAGAACCTCGAGCGTCGGAAAGATGAGCTGGAGCGGCTTGTCTGGTTCCCGCCCTTTGGCGCCGACGAGCGCCGCGACCACCTCCGGTCGCGCCGCACCGCCCAGACCATACACCGTGTCGGTGGGAAAGCAGGCCAGCGAGGCGGTCACCAGGCGACGCAGCACGGCCGCCGCTCCCCCCGCCGGCACCGTACCGAGATCGATCCGCCGTTCGCTCACACCAGACGCACGGGAATGCCGCGCGCCGCCAAGAACTCCTTGGCGGCGGCGATCGAAGAGGTCCCGTAGTGGAAGATCGAGGCGGCGAGCACAGCGTCGGCCTCGCCGAGCGTGAGGCCATCGGCCAGGTGCTCGAGCGTGCCAACGCCGCCGGAGGCGATGACCGGCACATCGACGGCGCGGGCTACCGCGCGCGTCAGCGCGAGGTCGTAGCCGTCGAGCGTGCCGTCGCGGTCCATGCTCGTCAGCATGATCTCGCCCGCGCCCAGCGCCGTCGCCTTGACCGCCCATGCGACGGCATCGATCCCCGTAGGCGTACGCCCACCATGGATGTAGACCTCCCAGCGCGGCTGCACCGTGTCTGATCGCCGCTTGGCGTCGATGGCCACCACGATGCACTGCGCGCCGAAGCGCTCGGCGCACCGGCGGAGAACCTCTGGCTCCTGTACCGCCGCCGTGTTCATGGTGACCTTGTCGGCGCCGGCGGCGAGAATACGGCGAACGTCTTCCTCATCGTCGAGGCCGCCGCCGATAGTGAACGGGATGAACACCTGCTCAGCACAGCGGGCGGCGAGCTCAGCGATGATCTCCCTGCGCTCATGCGAAGCGGTGATGTCGAGGAACACGAGCTCGTCGGCACCCTCGCGATCGTAGCGGGCGGCTAGCTCCACCGGATCGCCGGCGTCGCGCAGGCCGACGAAGTTGACGCCTTTGACCACACGGCCATCGCGAACGTCCAGGCACGGGATGATGCGGCGGGTGAGCACGGTGTTAGACCAGGACCGCCTTGGCCTCGGCGACCGTGAAAGCCCCCTCGTAGAGAGCCCGGCCGACGATAGTGCCGACCACGTTCGACGGCGCGACCTTCCGCAGCCGGCGCAGGTCTTCCAGCGTGGTGATGCCACCGGATTGCACTACCTCGAGAGGAGTCCGCCCGGCGAGATCCACCAGCGCGGGCAGGTTCGGGCCGCGCATCATGCCATCCGTGTCGATGTCGGTGTGGACGATACGACGCACGCCCAGCTCCTCGAGCTGGCCGACGAACGAGGAGGCGCTCATCTGCGAACGCTCGCGCCAGCCATGGGTGGCCACCATACCGCCGGCGCAGTCGACGCCGACAACAAGCCGCTCGCCGAGCACGTCTACGGCAGTCTGGAGAAGCTCGCCGGCGAGGAGGGCCGCCGTACCGAGCACCACCCAACGGAGTCCGCTGGCGGCCACTCGCTCCACGGCGAGCGCATCGCGCACGCCGCCGCCGTACTCCACCGGAATGGGGAGTTCGGCCGCGATCTGCTCTACCAGAGAGAAGTTAACGAGCGTGCCGGTGCGCGCCGCGTCTAGGTCGACGACGTGCAGCGCCTCAGCGCCTTCCTGGTGCCAGCGTCGCGCCGCCGCTATAGGGTCGTCCCCGAAGACGGTGCTCTGGGCGAAGTCGCCACGACGAAGACGCACCGCCTTGCCCCCCTGGATATCGACTGCGGGGAACAGCTGCACAGATGACCTCCTCCGCCTCTGGATACCGAACGACCTGCCGCTTAAGCCTCGGCTGCCATGCTCGCCCAGTTGGCGAGGATGCGCAACCCCGTGGTCGAGCTTTTCTCCGGGTGGAACTGCGCGGCCCACACGGCATCCCGAACCACCGCGGCGACCACACTCCCGCCGTAGTTGGTCACGGCGGCCACGATCGACCGGTCTGCCGGCCGCGCGGCATACGAGTGGACGAAGTACGCATACGCGGGCACGGGCAACCCGGTCGCCATACGCGCGCCGGCCGGCTGCCACGCCAGCTCGTTCCAACCGATGTGCGGCACCTTGTACGGCGTCTCGAGGCGCTCCACCTGACCGGCGAGGATTCCTAAGCCACGCCACTCGCCGCCTTCGCTACTGCCCTCGAAGAGGAGCTGAAGGCCCAGGCAGACTCCAAGCAGAGGGACGCCGGCAGCGACGCGAGCGCATACGGCATCGCCCAGCCCCGACTGCTCCAACCTGGCGGCGGCATCGCGAAACGCGCCCACGCCAGGGAGCACCAGCGCTCGCGCGTGGCGTACCTGAGCCGGCGAATCGCTGACCGCTACACGCACCCCCGCCCGCTCGAGCGCCTTGGCGACACTAGCCAGGTTGCCCACGCCGTAGTCGAGGAGCACAGCCCGCAACGGAGGCGTCATCGGCACTCGCGGCCACTCGAGGCGCCAGAGCCCACGGCGAACCTCCTCTGATCGCTCGGCACAGCTCCTCCGACCCTCAAAGCGTGCCCTTGGTCGAGGGCACGGCGTCGTCACGGCCGTGGAGCGCACAGGCCTCGCCCAGCGCCCGCGCCGTGCCCTTGAAGGCCGCCTCCACGATGTGGTGCGGATCTTCTCCCGCCAGCATGCGGATGTGCAGCGTGAGGCCAGCCTGATTGGCGAACGAGCGGAAGAAGTGAGCGACCAGATCACCCTCGAAGGCGCCGATACGCACGCCTCCAAGCTCCAGATCATGAACCAGGTACGGTCTCCCGGAGAGGTCGAGCGCCACCATGGCGAGTGCTTCGTCCATGGGCAGCAAACACGATCCGTAGCGGCAGATGCCGCGTTTGTCGCCCAGCGCCTCGCGCAGCGCCTGGCCCAGGGCCAAGCCGATGTCCTCCACCGTATGGTGGCCGTCGACGTCCAGATCGCCACGAGCGTTCACCGCCAGGTCGAACCGCCCGTGGTGCGCGAACAGCTGCAGCATGTGGTCGAGAAAACCGATGCCGGTGTTCACCTCAGCAGTGCCGACGCCATCCAGGTACAGCGACACTTCGATGCTAGTCTCGCTCGTGACACGCGTCACGGACGCGCGGCGTGTTGCCGTCATCTCCCCTCCCTGTTCGTCGCGCGGCCATCGGCGCGCAGCTCGGCGGAACGTGCATGGCCAGCCAGCCCCTCCTCGTAGGCGAGCGCTGCCACCGGCGCGGCGAGCGCGGCGGCGGCGGCGGACTCCAGTTCTACCACTCCCATGCGGCGGATGAACTCGGACACGCTGAGCCCCTGCCCGAAGCGTGCCGCTCCGCCCGTCGGCAGTACGTGATTCGTGCCAGCGGCATAGTCGGCGAACGCCGTCGCTGCGTACGGCCCTGCAAACACCGCGCCGGCGTTCCGGATACGGCTCACCAGCTGGGCGGCGCCGGGAAGGTGGAGCTCCAGGTGCTCCGGAGCGAAACGCTCCACCACATCCAGCGCCGCCGCAAGGTCTGGGCACGCCACGACGGCGATGCGTTCCGTGGAGATGCCGAGCTCCGCCGCCAGTCGCTCGGCCTCCTCCTGCACTCGATCGCCGATCCGCCCGCCCACATCGAGCAGGGCCCCCATGGCACCGGCGCCGTGTTCCGCCTGGGCCAGCAGGTCGGCCGCGAGCCACTCTGGTGTACCGGCCGCGTCGGCGACGATCAACACCTCGCTGGGACCCGCGAGGCCGTCGATGCGCACACTGCCCATGACCTGGTGCTTGGCCTCGGTGACGTACGCGTTGCCCGGCCCGGCGATCACGTCGCAGCGCGGCACGACCGCCGTGCCCAGGGCCAGCGCCGCTACCGCCTGAGCGCCCCCGATGGGAAACACCTGCTCGACGCCGAGGAGGGCACACGCCGCGGCCACGCCGGACGCCACACCGCCAGCGGGCCGCGGCGGGGAGCACACCACGATGTTCGGCACACCAGCCACCTGGGCCGGGATCGCGGTCATGAGTACCGAGGAAGGGTAGTCGGCTAGGCCGCCGGGGACGTAGAGGCCGGCGGCCGCGAGCGGGACGATCTCCTGCCCCACGACCTGGCTTTGGCCGAGACGTGCGCGCCATGGCCGCGGCGCCTCCTGCTCGTGGTACGCGCGGATATTGACCGCCGCCAACTCGAGCGCCTCCCGTACCTCAGGCTTGAGGCTGACGAGCGCCTCCCGCAGACGGCTCCGCGGCACCGCGTAGGCGTCCGGCAGCCGCACGCCGTCGAGCCGCTCCGTGTGCTCGCGCACCGCGGCGTCGCCGCGGCGACGCACGTCGTCGACGATCGCCGTGACCGCGTCGCGTACCTCCAACGGCGGCGGCGCGAAGGCGCGAAGTTCGGCAATGGTGCGCTCGGGATCGCTCTCCAACACCAACCGCTTCATGCTTCTCCTCCACTTTCCGATCGCTCCGTTAACTCACGGAGCCGCCCAATGAGCGCGCCGATCTCGGCAGCCCGCAGCGCGTGCGCGGCCCGGCCGGCGATCAGACGGAGACTGCACTCGGCGATCTGTTCGCGCTCGGTGAGCCCGGCGCGACGCAGCGTCTCGCCGCTGCGCACGAGGTCGACCACACCGTCGGCGAGGCGGAGCCGCGGCGCCGCCTCAACCGGGCCTTCGAGCGCGAGGACGTTCACCTGACGACCGCTGGCCTCGAAGTAGCGTCGGGTGGTCTCGGGAAACCTCGTCGCCACCCGCACGCGACTCGGACCGTGCTCTTCATCCCACGCTCCCGGAGCGTCCTCGGGCTGCGCGAAGACGAGGCGGGCGCGACCAACCCGCAGATCGAGCAGTTCGTAGACGTCTCGCTCGACCTCCACCAGGATCTCCTTGCCGACGACGCCGATGTCGGCACCGCCACGCTCCACGAACAGCGGCACGTCGGCGGCTCGCGTAGTTAACACGACCGTCCCGTCGGGCAGCTCCTGCAGCGGCGATGCCTCGACCTGCCGGAGCGGGGCCACCGGTACGCCGGCGGCGGCGAGCAGATCGAGGGTCTCGGCCAGCGGCGTGCCGGCGGCGAGCGCTATGCGCAGGCTCACGGCACCCCGAGCTCGCGGCGCAGCTCTTTGAGCGAGCCGCGGGCGATACGGCCGCCGCGCCGCAGCACCCACTGGCTCCCCTCGCGATACAACGCGGGTTCACGAGGCGGCTGCTCGCCGACGGGTACCGCGAGCGCGTCGAGCCCCGCTTTGCGCAGCGCGGCCATGAGCGCGGGCTCCTGCAGGCCACCGGCGACAGCCAGCGGACGCGGGCGCTGCGGCAGCGCCACTCGCGCGTCTTCCATAGCCATACCCAGGCGATCGATGGCGATGGCGAAGCCCACGGCGGGCACCGGCCATTCGAAGGAGGCCAGCAGGTTGTCGTAGCGCCCGCCCTGTGCGACCGGCAGGCCGGTGCCGCTGGCGTAGGCCTCCACGATGACCCCCGTGTAGTACGAGAGGCCGGGGTGCAGGCCGAAGTCGATGCGCACCAGGTCTCTGAACCCGTAGTCCTCCACGATGTCTCGCACCTGGACCAGGTGATCGATGGCATCCTCCATGCCCGCGCTGCCAGCCAGCTTGCGTGCCTGGTGCACGGCCTCTCCACCACCACCCAGGTCGAGTGCCTTTTGCAGCGCGCGCCGGGAAGCCTCGTCCACATCGGCATTGCCGACGATCGACTCGAACAAGGGGTAGTCGCGTGCCGCCAGAGCATCCAGGACTGCCTGCTCCTGGTCGGGCGAAAGGCGCAACGAGGCTACCATGGCGGTGTGGAAAGCGACGGTGCCGAGCGACACCGTGAATTCGGGCAGGCCCGTCGCCGCCAGCACATCGCAGAGGAGAGCCACCACCTCCGCGTCGGCCTCGGGGCCGCTGGCGCCGATGAGCTCCACTCCGGCTTGCGCGAACTCGCCGTCCTGCGCGCGCGAAGCGGACGGCGAGCGGAAGGCGCTGGCGACATAGGAGAAACGCAGCGGCAGCGGCCGCTCGCGGAACCGCGTGGCCGCCAGCCGCGCGCAGGGTACGGTGAGGTCGGTACGGAGCATGAGCTCGCGGCCCTGTTCGTCGAACACGCGGTACCCGCCCTCGACCATGTCGTCGTCGGCCAGCTCGAGCGTCTCGAGGAACTCGAGCGCCGGCGTGCGCACCTCGCCGTAACCGTAGGCGGCGAAGCGCGCGCGCAAGAGCTCCTCCAGCGCATGGAGCGCGGCCGCCTCGGCCGGAAGTACGTCGCGCATTCCTTCGGGGATCATGATGAGGAGTCTACGGCAGGATCGTCCGAAGTGGAATTCGCACGCTCACAACCCGCCTACGAACCCAGCTGCACGCAGCCCTCGCCGAGCAGCGCGCGCAGCTCGGCGTACAGCCCGCCCACCGGCGCCACCCGGAATCGGTCGCCCACACGCAGCCTCGCCGTCCCCTGTCCAGTAATCATGGTCAACACGACGGGCACGGTTCCTGGAAACTCGGCGAGGATCTCCTTGAGCTGATCGAGGAGCGAGGCGTGCACCCGCTCGGCATTGACCACCACCTCGAGGGGACGCCACTCGCTGACACCGGCGAAGGGTTTGATCTCGGCGGCGATCAGCTTGGTGGCATCCTCGCGCCGGTCGACCCGGCCGCGTACCTTGACCACGCTGTCCTCGACCAGCAGATCGCGACTGGCCTCGTAAACATCGTTGAAGGCGAACACCTCGCAGCCGCCGTCCATGTCCTGCAAGGAGAACACCACCATGGTGCCGCCATTCTTCATCGGTTTACGCTGCAGCGCGCCGACGATGCCCCCGGTCCACACGTAGCTCGCTTCGGCGGCTTCACTCAGACGACTCACCGGCACGTCGATCTCGTTGTGGAGCTGCTCGCGCAGCCCCTCGAGCGGATGCGCGGAGACCCACAGCCCGAGCGCCTCCTTCTCGAGCTGGAGCAGCTTGCCGCGGTCGAACTCCTGCCGCGAGATTGGGGCGTGCTGGGCGGCGTCGGCGACACCCTCGCTCCCTTCACCTCCCATGCAGAACAGGTCGGTCTGCCCGATGGCCTCGCACTTGCGCCGGCGGTCGCCCTCAGCCATGGCCAGCGGCAGCACTTCGAGCATGCCGCGGCGTGTGTCACCGGTGCTGTCGAAGGCACCGCACTTGATGAGGGCCTCCAGCGCGCGCTTGTTGACCAGGGCGGTGTCTACCCGGATGCAGAAGTCGTAGAGGTTCTGGAAGCGGCCCTGTTCCCGCGCGCGCAACACGGCCTCGATGGCCGTACGACCCACTCCTTTGACGGCGTTCAGGCCGAAGCGGATTCTGCCGCCGACCACCGTGAAGCCTACGTCGCTCTCGTTCACGTCGGGCGGCAGCACCTGGATGCCCATCTGGTGACACTGGCTGACGTAGAACGGCACGCGATCTTTGGTGTTCATCACACTGCTGATGAGCGCCGCCATGTACTCCACCGGATGGTTGGCCTTGAGCCACGCGGTGCGGTAGGCGATGAGCGCGTAGCAGGCGGCGTGACTCTTGTTGAACGAGTAGTCGCCCGTGGCCTGGAAGTCGCTCCAGAGCTTCTCCGCCACCTTGTCTGGGATGCCGCTCTCCCTGAGCCCCCGCATGAGCGGCTCCTGCAAGCTGGCCATGAGCTCTTTATTCTTCTTGCCGATGGCCTTGCGCAGGTCGTCCGCTTGCGCCGGCGTGAAGCCGGCCAGGCGCCGCGCGATGGCCATGTACTGCTCCTGGTAGATGGTCACCCCGTACGTGGGTTCAAGGATGGGCCGCAGCCGCTCGTCGTCGTAGCGGATTTGGCGCGGGTCTCGCTTGTTGCGTGCGTAGGTCGGGATGTAAGAGGCCGGCCCGGGCCGGAAGAGGGCGACGATGGCGATGAGGTCTTCGAACTGCGTGGGCCCTACTTCCTTGAGCGCCGCCTGCATGCCGGCGCTCTCGAACTGGAACACGCCCTCCGAGTCGCCGCGGCGCAGGAGCTCGTACGTCTTCTCGTCGTCGAGCGGCAGGTCGGTGAGGTCTGGCCGCTCGCCCGTGGTCTTCTGAATCAGGTCGAGCGCCGCCTCGATCACGTCGAGGTTGCGCAAGCCGAGGAAGTCCATCTTGAGCAGGCCGATCTTCTCGATATCGCCCATGCTGAACTGGGTGACCACTTCGGCGTCGCCCTTCTGCTGCAGGGGGACGTACTCGGTGAGCGGCCGGTCGCTGATGACCACACCGGCCGCGTGAATGCTGTCGTTGCGGATGATCCCCTCGAGGGCCTGCGCGAGATCGATGACCTCGCGGACCTGCTCGTCGGATTCGTAGGCAACGGCCAGCTCGCCGCCGGGCACCAGCGCCTCCTCGAAGGTGGCCGGCGGCGCCTTCTCGGGGATCATCTTGGCGATCCGGTCGCCGACGGCGTACGGCAGGCCCATCACGCGGGCGGCATCGCGGGTGGCCGCCCGCGCCGCCATGGTGCCGAACGTGATGATCTGCGCCACCCGATCCCGGCCGTACTTGGCGGCCACGTACTCGATGACTTCCTCGCGGCGCTCTACACTGAAGTCCATGTCGATATCCGGCATGCTCTTGCGCCCGGGGTTCAGGAAGCGCTCGAAGAGCAGCTCGTATTTGAGGGGGTCGATGTCGGTGATCCCCAGCGCGTAGCTAACGATGCTGCCCGCCGCCGAGCCGCGTCCCGGGCCCACCGCGATGCCAGAGCTCTTAGCGAAGCTCACGAAGTCCCACACGATGAGGAAGTAGGCGTTGAAGCCCATCTCGGTGATCACGTCGAGCTCGAAGTCGAGTCGCTCGAGCACGTCGGCGCCGGGCTGCGCTCCGTAGCGGTGCCGCACACCCTCCTCGCACAGACTCCGCAGGTACGACTCCTCCGTGTGCCCTTCGGGAACCGGGTAGCTTGGCAGCAGGAGCTGCTTGAGCCGCAGCTCGACCGTGCACCGCTCGGCGATCTCCAGCGTGGCATCGCAGGCTTCCGGATACGCAGCGAACCGCTCGCGCATCTCCTCCGCCGACTTCAGATAGAACTCGTCGGTCGCGAAGCGCATACGATCCTTGTCGTCCAGGTTGCTCTGCGTCTGGATGCACAGCAGGGCGTCGTGTGCATGCGCATCTTCGTGGCGCAGGTAGTGCACGTCGTTGGTGGCCACCATGCGCAGGCCGGCGCGGCGCGCCAAGGCCGCCAGCTTATCGAGCAGCTCTCGCTGCTCGGCCATACCGGCGTCTTGCAGCTCCACGTAGGTGGATTCCGGGCCAAACAGCTCTGCCAGTCGGCTGATCTCTTTGAAGGCCTCATCGTCGGCGCCGGCGGCCAGGAGACGGGCCGCACGCCCGGCCATGCACCCGGTGAGGCAGATGAGCCCTTCGTGATACTGCGCGAGCAGGGAGAAGTCAGCCCGTGGACGGAAGAAGTACCCCTCCAGGAACGCGCCGGTCGAGAGTCGGATGAGGTTCTTCCAGCCGGTCTCGTCCGCGGCGAGGAGGGTGAGATGCGTGCGCTCCTCGCCGCGCGGCTTGCTCTTGTCAAAGCGGTCCGGCACCAAGTACAGCTCGAGGCCGAGGATCGGCTTAATGCCGGCCGCCGTGGCCGCCGAGTAGAACTGGACGGCGCCGGCCAGCGAGCCATGGTCGGTGATGGCCACCGCGGGCATGCCCAGTTCCTTGGCCCGCGCCACCAAATCTTTGACCCGGCAGGCGCCGTCGAGGAGCGAGTACTCGCTGTGGACGTGGAGGTGGACGAAGCTTGGATTCATCGGTGCCCCGATTCTACCGTCCAACCGGCGGCGGAGCCATCGTCACTCGCTCGCCAGTGGTGACGGCGTTCACCGCACGGGGTTTCGCAGCTCGCCGATGCCCTCCACGGCCACGCTGACCGTCTGGCCAGGTCGGATGGGGCCAACGCCGGGCGGCGTGCCCGTGAGCACTACGTCCCCCGGTTCGAGCGTCATCACCCGGCTGATGAAAGCGACCAGCTCGGGCGGCGGCACGATCATGTCGCCCACCGTACCGCCTTGTACTTCCGCGCCGTCGACGCTGGCCGTTACCCGTGCCTCCGGCGGCGGCGCGACGGGCACAACCCAGGGGCCCAGCGGGCAGAAGGTGTCGAAGCTCTTGGCCCTGGTCCACTGGCCGTCACGCTCCTGCAGATTGCGCGCCGTGACGTCGTTGGCGCACGTGTAGCCGGCGATCGCCCGTACGGCGTCCGCCGCAGTCAGGTCGCGGCAGCGCCTGCCGATCACCACGGCTAGCTCGGCCTCGTAATCGATACGACCCGTATTCGCCGGACAGACGATGGCCTCGTCCGGCCCGATCACGGCGGACGCCGGCTTCATGAAGAGGACGGGTTCGTCGGGCGCCTCGAGCCCGAATTCGGCGGCGTGGGCCCGGTAATTGAGGCCCACGGCGACCACCTTGCCCGGCCGTGTCGGCGCCAGCACCTGACACTCGCCCAGAGGCGCCTCACCCACCTCAGCCGCGCGCGAGTCGTAGGCGGGACGGTCCAGCAGCTTGACGCGACCGGCCTCCCGCCGGCACTCCCAGACCCGGCCGCGCACCAGCACGCGGCCGAAGGGCAGCTCGCTCGGCCTCACAGCTCCTGCGCCTTGATCAGTCCGAACTCGATGGAGTCGACGAGCGCCTCCCAGCTCGCCTCGATGATGTTCTCCGAGACCCCGGTGGTGCCCCAGCTCTGATCTCCGTCGCTGGCGTCGAGGAGCACGCGCGTTACGGCCCCCGTGCCGTGTGCCTCGTCGAGGATGCGAACACGGTAGTTGACCAGCTCGATGGCCGCCAGGTGCGGGTACTTCCGCGTGATCGCCTGGCGCAGAGCGGCGTCCAAGGCGTTCACCGGTCCGTTACCCTCGGCGGTGCTGATGATGCGCTCGCCGGCCACGTGGATCTTGATGGTCGCCTCCACCACCGCCTTGCCGTCTTCGCGCTTCTCCACGATCACACGGAACGCCTCGAGGCGGAAGAGCGGCTCGTACGGCGCCAGCGCCTGGCGCAGGAACAGCTCGAACGACCCGTCCGCGGCCTCGTACTGGTAGCCGCGATGCTCGCGGTCCTTGAGACGACGCAGCACGCGACCCACGCGATCGTCGTCGCCCTCGAGCGGGATACCCATCTCACGCGCCTTATGCAGCACGGCGCTCTTGCCCGAGAGCTCGCTGATCAGGATGCGCTGACGGTTCCCCACCAGCGCCGGGTCGACGTGCTCGAACGTCTGCGGCGCCGCCTCGACACCGGCCACGTGAAGACCACCCTTGTGCGCGAAGGCGGTCCGCCCGACGTACGGGCTGTGCGGTCCTAGCGAGATGTTCACCAGGTCGGCGACAAACTGAGCCGTCTCGGTGAGCGTCTCCAGCTGGGCGGGCGTCACCACGGCGATGCCCATCTTGAGCGCCAAAGCGGGGATGATGGAGGTGAGATTAGCGTTGCCACAGCGCTCACCGTAACCGTTGATGGTGCCCTGTACCTGGCAGGCTCCCGCCTCCACGGCGACCAAACTATTGGCCACCGCGCAGTCGCCGTCGTTGTGCACGTGCACGCCCAGCGGGACATCGCCGGCGGCGCGCACGGCGCGCACGGTCTCGGCGAGATCCAGCGGCAGCGTAGCGCCGTTGGTATCGCACAGGCAGACGAGCGCCGCGCCAGCATCCGCCGCCGTGCGTACCGCGGCGACGGCGTGCTGGGGATCGTCGCGAAATCCGTCGAAGAAGTGCTCGGCGTCGTAGAAGACCTGCTTGCCGCAGCTCGTGAGGTACCGGATGGAGTCGGCGATCATGCGCAGGTTCTCGTCGGGGCTCACGTGCAGCACCTTGCTCAGGTGCAGCTTCCACGTCTTCCCCACGATGCACACGGTGCGCGGCCACGCGTCGGCCAGCACGCGCAGGGCCGCATCGTCTTCGGCCTTCACCCCGCGCCGCCGCGTCATGCCAAACGCCACGATCTCCGCGTTGCGCAGGGGTACGGTCCGCATGCGCTCGAAGAAGGCGACCTCCTTGGGATTGCTCGCGGGAAAGCCGCCCTCGATGTAGTGCACGCCAAGCTCATCGAGCTTCTGGGCGATGCGCACTTTCTCGTCGACGCTGACCGACATGCCTTCCTGCTGCATGCCGTCGCGCAGCGTCGTGTCGTAGAGCCTGACCTCGCGCGGGACTCCGTCCATGATCTTCCCCTCGCTCCCTCGCGACCCTACGACCCGAGCGTCCGCGCCCGCTGCGGCGAGAGCACGTACTCCGCGTAGTGGGCGAAGGCGGAATCGCGGCCTTCCACGATCGCGCGAAAGCGCTCCTGGATGCGACGCGTCAGCGGGCCAGGCTCGCCGATCGGATGATCGTCGACCTCGCGGATCGGCACGATCTCGGCCGCCGTGCCCGTATAGAAGAGCTCGTCCGCGATCACCAGATCGCTGCGCGGCAGCGTCCGCTCCTCGCAGGGGATGCCTTCGCTGCGGCAGATGTCGAAGACGGTGGCCCGCGTGATCCCCTCGAGCACGCCGTCGGCGGTGGGCGGCGTAGCGAGCACGCCGTCGCGCACCACGAAGATGTTCTCGCCCGAGCCCTCGGCCACGTGCCCGCGCTCGTTGAGCATGATCGCCTCGTCGTAGCCCGCCTTGGTGACCTCGACCTTCGCCAGGATGCTGTTTAGGTACTGGCCGGTGCCTTTGGCGGCCCGCGCCAGCGAGGTGTGATCGAGGCTCTGAATGCTGGAGGTCTTGGCCCGGATGCCGTGCGCGATGCCCTCCTCACCGAGGTAAGCGCCCCACGACCACGCGGCGATGATCACGTCCACCGGGCACTTGAGCGGGAACAAGCCCATCTCTCCGTAACCCCGGTACACCAGGGGGCGGATGTAGCAGGCGCTCAGGCCGTTGGCGGCGATCACGTCGAAGGTGGCCTGACGCAGTTGATCCACCGTGTACGGGATCGGCATGTAGTAGAGCTTCGCGGAGCGCTCCAGGCGCCGCAGGTGATCGGTGAGACGGAACACGGCGGCGCCCTTCTCGGCGGCGTAGCAACGGATGCCCTCGAAGACCCCCGAGCCGTAGTGCAGCGCATGAGTGAGGACGTGCACCTTCGCCTCGCCCCAGGGCACCAACTCACCGTTCATCCAGATGTACTCAACCTCGGGGATCGCCATGCGCCCTCCTCACTCTCGCTCGCCGTCAGGCGAGCGCCGCGAAACTCTTACCGTTAACTTTAACCTTACTCTTTTCCTTCTAGGGCGGTGACGATGCGCTCGGTCATCGCCGCCGTCCCGATCGCCGTCTCTCCGGTGGCGACGATGTCTGGGGTCCGCGCGCCGGAGGCCAGCGCGGCCTCGACGGCCGCTTCCACGGCGCGCGCCGCCGCCGTCTCGCCGAAGCTCATATCGAGCATCATGGCTGCCGAGAGCACGGTGGCGCAGGGGTTGACCACCCCCCGCCCGGCGATATCCGGCGCCGAGCCGTGGATGGGCTCGTACAGCGATACCCCGCTCGCTCCCACACTGGCCGAGGGCAGCATACCGATGCTGCCGGTGAGCATGCCCGCCTCGTCGCTGAGGATGTCGCCGAACATGTTCTCGGTGGCCACCACGTCGAACTGTCGCGGCTCGCGCACCAGCTGCATGGCGCAGTTGTCCACCAGCATATGGCGCAGCTCGACCCGCGGATACCGCTGCGCCACACGCAGTGTGACGGCGCGCCACAGCCGGCTGCTCTCGAGCACGTTCGCCTTGTCTACCGAGTGCAGCAGACCGCGCCGGCCGACTGCCAGACGGAAGGCGTAGTCGACCAAGCGCTCCACCTCGGCCTCGGTGTAGAACATGGTGTCGTACGCCGCGTCGGCGGTCCGTTCGCGACGGCCGAAGTACAGCCCGCCGGTGAGCTCGCGCACGATCACGAGATCCACACCGCTGATCACGTCGGCGCGCAGCGTGCTGTTGTGTGCGAGGGCCGGGAAGCTGCGCACCGGACGCACATTGGCGAACAGCTCGAGTCCTTTGCGTATGTCCAGCAGACCTTGCTCTGGACGCGGTTGGCGCGGATCGGTGGTATCCCACCTAGGGCCCCCGACCGCTCCCAGGAGCACCGCGTCACAGGCCTTGCACCGCCGCACCAGGTCCGCCTCCATTGGAGCCCCAAACGCGTCGATGGCGCAGCCGCCGAGCATGCCCTGCTCGTAGGCGACGGTGAAGCCGAACCGCTCGCCGGCGGCGGCCAGCACCGTCCGCGCCGCCGCCACGATCTCCGGGCCCACACCGTCGCCCGGCAAGAGCATGACCGTGTAGCTGCGCCCCCCGGGCTCGGACGACGCGCCAGCCGCGCCGGCACTCATGCCCGACCCTTTCCGGCGAGCTTCGCTTTTACATACGGCAACAGGCCGCCACGATCGATGAGCTCCTGCATGAACGGGGGAAAGGGCTCGGCCGCGTACGAACGGCCCTGGGTGAGGTTCTCCACCGTCCCCGCGCCGAGGTCGACGCGCAGGCGATCGTCCTGCCGAGCTTCTCTCGCCGCTGGCGGACAGACCACGATCGGCAGGCCGACATTGATGGCGTTGCGGTAGAAGATGCGCGCGAAACTGGCGGCCACCACCACGCTCACCCCAGCGGCCATGATGCTCACCGGCGCGTGCTCACGGCTGGAGCCGCAGCCGAAGTTCTCGTCGGCGACCATGATGTCGCCCGCCCGCACGCGCCGCACGAACTCCGCGTCGATGTCCTCCATGCAGTGCCGCGCGAGCTCCTGCGGATCGTTGGTGTTCAGGTAGCGGGCGGGGATGATGACGTCGGTGTCGACGTCACGGCCGAACTTGTGTGCTGTACCTTCCATGATCATCTGCAGCCTCCCGCGCCGCCGCACCCACATCTACAGCCACCGCCGGCGAACTGACGGCCGAGCGCCTCCGGCGTGGCGATGTGCCCGGCGACGGCGGTAGCGGCCGCCACGTACGGACTGGCGAGGTAGACCTCGCTGGTCACATCGCCCATGCGGCCCACGAAGTTGCGATTGGTCGTGCTCACGCAGCGCTCGCCGGCCGCCAGAATACCCATGTGCCCGCCGAGACACGGCCCACAGGTGGGTGTGCTGAAGGCGGCGCCCGCCTCGATGAGCGTCCGCATGGTCCCGTCGGCGGCCGCGTCCAGACAGACCTGCTGGGTCCCCGGCAGGATGATGAGGCGCACGTTGGGATGCACGGTGCGGCCACGCAGGATCTCGGCCGCCTGGTGCAGATCTTCCAGCCGGCCGTTGGTGCAGCTGCCGATGACCACCTGATCGATCTGCACGCCGGCCAGTTCGTCGGCCGCGGCCGTGTTGGCCGGAAGGTGCGGCTTGGCTACCGTGGGCCGCACCTCCGCCGCGGCGATCTCCACGACCTGTGCGTAGTGGGCGTCCGGGTCGCTGGCGAACACCTCGCCCGCCGTGCGCGCTCGCGATCCCTGCGGACGTGTCGCCAGGTAGGCCGCCGTCTTCTCGTCGTGTGCGATCACGCCGCACTTGCCACCCGCCTCGATGGCCATGTTGCACATGGTGAAGCGGCCATCCATGCTGAGCGCCTCGATGGCCTCGCCGGTGAACTCCATGGCCATGTACAGGGCACCGTCGACTCCGATACGGCCGATGGTATCCAGGATGAGGTCTTTGCCGGTCACGTACCGCCCCGGCAGGCCGTGGTAGACGAACTTGATGGACTCCGGCACCCGCAACCATACGTGCCCCCAGGCCATGGCGGCCGCGAAATCGGTGGAACCGACGCCCGTGCTGAACAGCGCCAGCGCACCGTAGGTGCAGGTGTGCGAGTCGGCGCCGACGACCACGTCGCCCGGCGCCACCAAACCCAGCTCGGGCAGCAGCGCGTGCTCGATGCCCATGCGCCCCACCTCGAAGTAATTGACGATGCCGTGGCGGCGCGCAAACGCACGCACCTTGCGCGCCTGTTCGGCCGACTTGACGTCTTTGTTCGGCGTGAAGTGATCGGGGACCAGGGCGATGCGAGCGGGGTCGAACACACGCTCGAAGCCGGCCTTCTCGAACTCGGCGATGGCCAGCGGCGCGGTGATGTCGTTGGCCAGCGCCAGATCGACCGGCGCCTCGATGATCTGCCCCGGCCGCACCAGCGCTTCGCCAGCGGCCGCGGCCAGGATCTTCTCGGTGATGGTGCTCGCCATCAGCGTCCCCCTGAGGTTGGAGCGGAGGCGTTCCGGGAGGGGCGCCGGCGTGTGCCGTTGCCCCGCTCGCCGGCGCCCGCCGCGTTGTTGAGCGCGCGTACGTACGCCTTGGCCGAGGCTTCCATGACGTCGAAGCTCACGGCCTGGCCATTGTAGGTATGACCGTTGACCTCCACCGCCACCCGCACCTCGGCCAAGGCGTCTTTGCCGGCGGAGATGGCCGCGACCTGGTAGTCGGCCAGGCTTCCCTTCATGCCCACCGCCTGGTCGATGGCCTTGAACACGCTCTCCACCGTGCCATTGCTGAAGCTGCGGCCACGCCGCAGCCGGCCGCGTACATCCACCTCCACTTGCGAGGTAGGAGTTATGGCCGAGCCGGACTGCGAGACGAAGCTGCGCAGCGTGAAGTGGTCTTGACGCTCGCGAATCTCTTCGCCGACGAGCGCCTCCAGATCCAGTACGGTGACCTGCTTCTTCTTGTCCGCCACTTCCTTGAAGCGGTTGAACGCCTCGTCTAGCTCGTCGTCGGCGAGCTGGTAGCCCAGCTCCGCCAGCTTGGCGCGCAGGGCGTGCCGCCCGGAGTGCTTGCCCAACACCAGGTCGCTCTCGGCAAGGCCCACATCGGCGGCCCGGATGATCTCGAACGTCGACTTCTCGCTGAGCAGGCCAGCCTGGTGAATGCCGCTCTCATGGGCGAACGCGTTGCGGCCCACGATGGCCTTGTTGCGCTGGATCACGTAGCCGGTGAGCGTGCTCACCAGCCGGCTGGTCCGCGCGATCTCCTCGGTGGCTATGCGCGTCTCGGCGTCATACACGTCGGCCCGCGTACGAATGGCCATCACCACTTCCTCGAGGGCGGCGTTGCCCGCGCGCTCGCCGATACCGTTGACGGCGCACTCGACCTGCGCGGCCCCCATACGTACCGCCGCCAGGGAGTTCGCCGTGGCCAGCCCCAGATCGTTGTGGCAGTGCACGCTGAGGATCACATCGCGCAGCGGTGGACACGCCCGGTAGAGGTTCTCCAGGAAGGCTGCCCAGTGCTCGGGGATGGCGTAGCCCACCGTATCCGGGATATTGATGGTCGTGGCGCCGCACTCGATGGCCGCGCGCACCACCTCGGCCAGAAAGTCGACGTCGGAGCGGCTGGCGTCCATGGCGCTGAACTCCACGTCGGCCTCGCGATGCGAGGCCGCCAGCCCGCTGGCCAGCGTGACCATCTCGCGGGTGATGGCCAGCACCTCTTGCGGCGTCTTCTTGATCTGGTACTGCAGATGCAGCGGGCTCGTACTGATGAACGTGTGGATGCGCGGCTTGGACGCCATCCTCACGGCATCCCAGCACACGCGGATATCCTGCTCCATGCAGCGCGCCAGACCCGCCACACGCGAACCCTTCACCTGGCGCGAGATCTCGCGCACGCTGGTGAAGTCGTCCGGCGAGGAGATCGGAAAGCCGGCCTCGATGATGTCGACGCCGAGCTTCTCGAGCTGGCGCGCGATCTCCAGCTTCTCGGCGCTGTTCAAGCTGGCGCCGGGCGCCTGCTCGCCGTCGCGCAGCGTGGTATCGAAGATGCGAATGTGTCTTCTGCTCACGATGTTCCCCCTAGGGTGCGTGAGTCGTGTGTCTTCCAGAGCGCCTTCAACGACACGAGCCGGCGAGAGTCGCGGATCCACAAACGACGCGGCCCGCCACGCAACGCGGCAGCGGTGTCCGGTGAAGGAGAGAGATGGCCAGGCAGGCCGAGCAGGTGTCTACACATCCCCCCGGAGGGGGAGGAGCAGGAGGAGACCACTGCCGAACGCCCGAACGGCAATCGGGCCCTCCGTCGTCAGCTCTGCTGTGACCTGCGGCTGCATAGCCCGCGAATTCTACGTCCGCGAGCTACGCACGCGCAAGCAGGATTCGAGTACTTCCTTGGGCGAGGCAGCAAGGCGGTCGACTCGATGGAGTAGGTTGGCGCGGTTGAGAGCCCCGGCTTTTCGCGCCGATGCCGAAGCGATACCAAGCAAGAGAGCGACACGTTAACAATGGATCACGCGCGCCCTAGTCGGCCTCGGCCTGCGCCGCCACAGCGAGGGCGCGCCTGCGCTGCAGCGCCACGAGCGGCGTGCCGGCGATGATCAGCACGCCGCCGGCTAGCAGCTGCCAGGTAGGCCGCGCCCCGGTGATGAGCAGGCTGAACAGCGATGCCCACAGCACGTAGGTGAGGTTGATGGGCATCGCTCGGCTGGGGCCGATGGCGCCCACCGCCCGGAAGTAGAGCAGGAAACCCAGCGACCCGACGGCCGCCGACCCCACCAGCACCAGGAGAGAAGGGCTGCGCAACGCCTCGGCGACGGTCCCGTAGGCGCCGACGAGCGGGAATACTACGGCGAGGAAGAGGAGGAACGAGAGGCCTTGCCGCACCGCGTTCACGGCGTCGGCATCCACGCGGTGCAGCGCCTTGGCCGCGAAGAGCGCCTCGATCGCCCAGGCCACCGCCGTGACGAGGGCGAACGCCACTCCCACGAAGAAGTGCGACGAGGCACCCTGCGGAGCTTGGTAGCTGACCACGGCAGCGCCGGCCACCACGAGGCTCATGCCGCCCCAAGCGCGCGCCGGTAGCCGCTCACCGAGGAAGACGGCCGCCAGCACAGCCCCCAAGGCCGGCGAGATAGCGGAGACGGTGTATGCGTAGGTGACGCCCACGAGCGCTATCGAGAGGAAGAAGCACGAGGTGGCGAAAGGGCCGCCGGCGACGGCCGCCAGCACCGCCCATGCCAGGCCGCGACCACGCAGACCGCGCAGCGCCACGCGGACGCGGCCGCGCGCCAGCAGGTACACCATCTGCCACAGCGCTCGCAGGCCATCGTAGAGGCCCGCGGCGGCCAGCGGCGGCGCCACCGCCAAGCCGGCGGCGGCGAAGGGGGACATGTCGACGGCGATCCCCACGAACACGGCGGAGAGGCCCCACACTAGGCCACTCGCCAGCCCGATGAGATACCCGCGCCGCATCTCCGGCGCCGTCCGCACTCCGCTCACTCGATCCTCCAGCGTCTCTTGATTTGATCGAGCACGGCGCTGGCCGCTAGGTCGCCGCCGGCGCGACTCCAGTGAATACCGTCTCCCTGGCGCATGAGCTCTCGCTGCCCCGAGAGCCCGATGAGGTAATCCGCGTACCGGCCGCTGGCGTCACAGAACATGGTGTAGGTGTCCACGTAGTGCACGTCCGGCCGCTTCTTGACCTCCGCGACGTAGATCTTGTTCAGCGCGCGGTATACGGCGCTCTGCTCCGCACTGCGAGCCACAGGCATGCCCACCCACCAGACGGGCCGGTGGGCGGAGCCCACCAGGATGTCCATGGCCGCGCTCGCCCTCCGCCGATACAACTCGAGCCACTCGGGCGAGCCGCGCTGCAGCACCTGCCCCTCGTACTCCACGTTCTGCCAGTCGTTCGCGCCGAACACGGCCACCGCCACGTCTGGCCGCAGCCCATCCATCTCGGCGCGCAGTCGTCTCGGCCAATCGAAGTAGTCTGGCCGGCTGAGCCCCGTATTCACGTGGGAGTCGAGGGTGGCATCGATGACGCCGGTCTTCTCGGCGAGCGCCTCCAGCGACTCGCCGAACACCATGGCCATCGAATCGCCGCCGACCCACAGGATCAGGGGATCCTCGGCGGTCGGCTCCTTGCTCGCCGGCGACGCGTTCGGGCTAGGGCTGGTGGAGCTCTGCGCGGCGCCGCTAGGCGTAGCGCCCGGCGTAGGCCGCCGGTGGACGTCTACGTCCTCCACCGTCCGTTCGCGTCCCAGCGCGCGGTCGATCAGATCGCCCGCCTTATGCAGCCGCAGCGCGGAGCTGAGCACCGTGAACGGCTTGGTGAACGCCACCAGCACGGTGCGTCGCGCCCCTACCGGCTGCTCCTTGGCGGCTCGAGCCAAACCCTCCGCGTTCAATAGCCCTGCTAGGAGCAGCCCGATCATCAGCGCCAGTAACACGTATCCGGCGGGCATCTGACGGCGGGAGCCGACGGCGTCTCCCGCCACCGGCCGACCGTACCGGCGCGCGCCAGACGGCAGATGCTCCGCCCGACGGGCCTGTCCAGACGGGGCACCGCCGGCCAGCGGAAGCCCAGCCGGCGGCCCACTCACCCGCGCCCCGGGGGAATGCGCACCACCGGCGCCGCGCGCCGCGCCTGGGCGAACTGGCGACTCGTCGCGGCGCGGCGGCGGCGCCTCCTGCTCGTCCCAGCGAACATCGAACCAGTCGTCACTGGATTCCCCGGTTGGCCGCCGTCCACGGTGATCGTCGCGCTCGCCCATCGTGCTAAAACTTGAAGTAGAGGAACAGCGCCGGTCCTTGCGGACCGAGCGCCGAGATCAGGAACAGCGCCAGCGCGCACACCACACCCTGCGCCAGCGGGCCGAGACGGGAGAAGCCCGTCTGCAGCCCGTCGGTGAGCCGCGATGGCACGTACTGCATGGCGATGCCGGCGATGGTGAGGCCCACGACCGCCGCGGTCGCGTGTGGCGATGGCGCGCCCCACGCGGTGAACACCCGGCCGATGACCCGTGCCGCGGCCGTAAAGGAGTCAGCGCGGAAGAACACCCAGCAGAGCGCGACGAAGTGGAACACGGTCACGCGGCGCAGGGCGACGCCCGCGCGCGAGGGCGTCGCCGGCGGTAACCCGAACGCTTTGCGCCGATCCGTGAAGAAGCGCTCTACCGCCAGGCCCGCTCCGTGGAGGCCGCCCCAGGCGACGAACGTCCAGGCGGCCCCATGCCAAAGACCGCCCAGGAGCATCGTCACCACCAGGTTTCCGTAGGTACGCAGCCGGCCCTTGCGGTTGCCTCCGAGCGGTATGTAGAGGTAGTCGCGCAGCCAGCTCGAGAGCGTGATGTGCCAGCGGCGCCAGAAGTCCTGGACGCTCACGGCGGCATAGGGCGAACGGAAGTTGTCGGGGAAGCGGAACCCGAGCAGCAAACCCAAGCCGATGGCCATGTCGGTGTAGCCGCTGAAGTCGCAGTAGATCTGCACAGCGTACGCGTAGATCCCCAGCAGTGCCTCCAGAGACGAGTAGCCGCCGGGAGTGGCGAACACACCATTGACCAGGTGGGCGGCCAGGAAATCGGCGATCAGCATCTTCTTCACCAGGCCGGCGAAGATGAGCCAGAACGCGCGGCTCGAGTCGATGCGCCGCGGGTCGCGCGGCGAGGCCACCTGCGGCAGGAACTCCGCCGCGCGCACGATCGGCCCGGCCATCATGTACGGGAAGAACACGAAGTACAGCGCGACGTCGGCGTGTGGCCCGGGCTCTGCCTTGCCCCTGTACACATCGATCACGTAGCTCAACGCGCGGAAGGTGAGGAAGGAGATGCCCACCGGCAGCACGATGTCTGGCAGCGGCAGCGACACTCCCAGCCCGAACGCTCGCAGCAGATCCTCCAGCGAGCTGACGAAGAAGCCGTAGTACTTGAACCAGCCGAGCAGACCCAGATTGCCCACGAGGGCCGCGACGAGCCACGCCGAACGGGCCCGACCGGCGGCCCGCCGCACGCCTACCGCGCACGCTTGGTTGAGCACGGTGCTGGCCACGATCAGCAGACAGAACTTCCAGCTCCAGGCGCCGTAGAAAACGTAGCTGGCGGCGATCATGACGAGCTTCCAGAGCCGGAAGGCGGGCATCGCCAGCCAGCTCACGATGAAGACCGCCAGGAAGAATACGGCGAATGTGATAGTAGGGAACAGCACGATACATCCATACTACAGGAGCAGCCGATCCCCTTTTACGTTCCATCTCCGCTCGCTCGCCGCACGTCCGTCCGCCAACCCCGGCGTGCAGGCTCGGTGAGCCGCGCGGCGATGGTACACTGCCTCGACAGGAGACGGCGCGACGCATCGGAGGCACTGTGGACGGCAGGACGAAGAAGGGCGCATTGCTGCGGCTCGGCATCCCCAAGGGGAGCCTGGAGGCAGCGACCATCGACCTCTTCCGGCGCGCCGGCTTCCACATCGCCACCAGTGGTCGCTCGTACTTCCCGGCGATCGACGACCCCGAGATCGACTGCATGCTGATCCGCGCCCAGGAGATGGCCCGCTACGTGGAAGACGGCATCCTCGACGCCGGCCTCACCGGATACGACTGGGTGCAAGAGACGGGCGCCACCGTCCACACCGTCACCGAGTTAGTCTACGCGCGGCAGAGCTTCGGCCGCGTGCGCTGGGTCCTGGCGGTGCCCGACTCGGCGCCCTTCGAGACCGTCGAGGACCTCGAGGGTCGCATCATCGCCACCGAGCTGGTCGAGACCACCAAGCGGTACCTGGTCGAGCACGGCGTGAACGCAAGGGTCGAGTTCAGCTGGGGTGCCACCGAGGTCAAGCCGCCCGAGCTCGCCGACGCCATCGTGGAGGCAACCGAGACGGGCGCCAGCCTGCGGGCCAACAAACTGCGCATCCTGGAGACGGTGCTCGAGTCCAGCACGCAGCTCATCGCCAACATCGACGCGTGGGCCGACGAGGCCAAGCGGCACAAGATCGAAGACATCTGCATGCTGCTGCAGGGAGCCCTCAACGCGCTCGACAAAGTGGGTCTCATGATGAACGTGCGCAGCGGAGATCTAGCGACCGTGCTCGGAGAGCTCCCAGCCCTGCGCAAACCGACCATCTCGAACCTCAGCGACAGCGACTGGGTCGCGGTCAACACCATCCTCGACGAAGCCGTAGTGCGACTCATCATCCCCCGCCTCAAGAAGGCCGGGGCCGAGGGCATCGTCGAGTACCCGCTGAACAAGATCGTGCTGTAGACGCCAGCATTCGACGGCAGCTCAGCGGTGTGCCTCCGCGCCCACGGCGTCTCAGGTGGCGTCCAGCGAGCCGAGTTCGCGCCAGTGTGCCAGCGTCTCTGGGTGGTATCGGAGGAGCCGCTCCCCCACAACCTCGCGGTGTACGGTTCGTCGCGGCTGCAGATGCACCACCTCCAGCCCGCGCAGCACCAGGTGGTCGGCGATCATGGCGCGGTGGCACCGCCACCAGACGCCCTCGGCGCACATGAGGGCCAGCGACGCGGTACGCGACACGCGCGCCAACTCCGCCACCGCGCGCGCGAACTCGTCGCTGCGCGTGTACCACTCGTAGTTGGCGAAGCTGGGAGACGACCAGCCGCCGAGGTGCGCCGGTAGCGCACCCGCCGGCGGCGCACCGCGCCACCCGCCGAGCTCGGGGACCCAGTGGTAGCACACGCCGGTCGCCGGGAGCCAGCGCTCCAGTTCCGCACGCCGAAACCACTCCCAGTGAGAGCCCGGGTGCGAACGCACGTCCCAGACGAGCTCGATAGGGACGCTCGCGAGCAGCGCGAGGAAGGCTTCGCGGCTCAGCGTGGAGTGACCCACCGTGTGAATCGCTGCAGGCATGGCCACACCTTACCCCGAGGGCGGCGCGGCAACTCCAAGTCCGCTCCAGCCCGCGAGCAGCGGCGCCGTGCCGTATACTCTGGCCGCATGTCTCACTGTTCTGGCATCTTCGCCGTCGCTCGTGCCCGCGCGCGCGTGCTCGCGGCCCTCGTCTTGGCGAGCCTCTGCCTATGGCCACTGTCTTTCGTGGTGCCACGAGCGCAAGCCGGCCCGGCCACCACGGAGAAAAGGTTGGGCGTCGCTCTCTGGACGGGCCCGCTCGCCGCGCACGGTGGCACCGACGGGCTCAGCACAGCCGACGCGGTGCTGCTCGGCGTAATCGAGGGGGTCACAGAGTACCTGCCGGTGAGCTCCACCGGTCACCTGCTGGTCACACAGCGGGCGCTCGGCATCAGCGACGACCCTCACCGCAAGACGGCCGCCGATGCGTACGCCATCGCCATCCAGTTCGGCGCCATCGTGGCCGTGCTGGTCCTGTACTGGCGGCGCCTGTTCTCGGCCGTGCGCGGCCTCGTCGGCCGCGATCCGGAGGGCCGCCGCATCGCGCTGGCTCTGCTCGCCGCGTTCGTACCGGCGGCCGTCATCGGCGTCGTCGCCGAGCAGCTCATTAAGGAACGGCTGTTCGCGCTGTGGCCCATCGTCGGCGCCTGGCTGGCCGGCGGGCTCGTGATCCTCGCGGTGGCGGCCGCCGACCGCAGGTCTTCGCGGACGCCGCTCGCGGGGATGTCCCTCGAACAGCTCACCGTGGGCCGTGCCGTGGGCGTCGGCCTGCTGCAGTGCGTAGCCATGTGGCCCGGCGTGAGCCGCAGCCTGGTGACCATCCTCGGCGGCCGCCTGGTGGGGCTCAGCACGGCCGCCGCCGTGGAGTTCAGCTTCCTCCTCGGCTTCGTCACCCTCACCGCGGCCACCGTATTCGAGACTCTCAAGGACGGACGGGAGATGGCGGCTACGCTGGGGGTGGCGGCCCCGCTGGTCGGCGTGGTCGTAGCCTTCGTCTCGGCCATCGTGGCGGTGAAGTGGATGGTCGGCTATCTCCAGCGCCACAGCCTAGCGGTCTTCGGTTGGTATCGCCTCGCGCTCGGCGTACTGGTAGCCGCGCTCGTGCTCACCCGCACGCTCTAGGTCTAGGGAGATGCCGGCGCGGCGGGCCTTTGGCCCCGCGCCGCGCCGGCATCGCTGCTCTCCTCCGCTACAGAATGACGCGTCTGGCGTCGACCAGCCCCGCGGCCTCGACCACCTCGGCAACCTGCTCCGCGCTGATGGGCGCATCGAGCGCGAGGCCCATGACCTCGTGCACAGCGTCTCCCGCCTCGCCCACGGAGACCTGGTTGATGTTGATGCCGAACTCACCCATCTTGGCACCGATCTTGCCGAACGTGCCCGGCACCTGCGCCTTGGCGCGCACGAACAGCATATTGCGGCAGGGGACCAGATCTACATCTTGCCCCCACACCTGCACGATGCGTGGCTTGTGCTTCACCCCCAGAGCAGTCCCGGCGACGGTGACCGCCTCGCCATCCTGAGCAGTCACCGTGACGAGGTTCAGATAGTCGACCGCCGCCGGCTGCTTAGTCTCGCGCACCGTGAGCCCGCGCTCCTCGGCGATGTTGGCCACGTTGACGATGCTGATCTCGCCCTCGACTCTGTCGGCGAGAGCGCCCTGCAGCACCGCCATGCTGAGCACGCGCGTGTCGTGACGGGCGATGGCGCCCTCGAACTCCACGTCGAAGCTCTCCGGCGGATCGTCAACAAGCTGCACCACGAGCTTGCCGAGGAGCTCGCACACCGGCGCGAAGGGCATGATCTCGTCGGCGTCTTCCCCGAGGGAGAACGGAACGTTGACGGCATTGGGCGCGAACTGGCCCTTGAGCACCAAGGCCACCTGCTCCGCGGTCTGCACGCCCGCGCGGAGTTGCGCCTCTTTGGTGGAAGCTCCCAGATGCGGCGTGTTGACCACTTGATCGTACTTGAACAGGATATCGTCGGTGGTGGGCTCGCTCGGGTACACGTCGATGGCCGCGCTCGCTACCTTGCCGTTCTCTATGGCACGGGCCAGTGCCTCTTCATCGACGATGCCACCGCGAGCCACGTTGATGATCCGCACGCCGTCCTTCATCTTGGTAAACGCCTCGTCGTCGACGAAGCCCAGAGTGTCCTTGTTCTTGGGCAGGTGCACGCTGATGAAGTCGGCCTCGCGATACACGCGCTCCGGGCTCTCGGCGCGGTCCAGGCCCATCTCACGGAAGCGTTCGGCCGGTACGTACGGGTCGTACCCCAGCACGTTCATCTTCAGGGCACGCGCACGCTCCGCCACCAGCGAACCGATACGGCCGAGACCGATGATACCGAGCGTCTTGCCCATGAGCTCCACGCCGCCGAACTTGGAGCGCTCCCAGCGTCCGGCCTTGAGCGCCGCGTGGGCCTGCGGGATATTCCGCGCACAGGCCATGAGCATGCCGATGGTGTGCTCGGCGGCACTCAGCACGTTGCTCGTGGGCGCGTTGACCACGATGATGCCGCGCTTGGTGGCCGCCTTGAGGTCGACGTTGTCGACGCCCACGCCAGCGCGGCCGATCACGCTCAGTCTGGCTCCGGCCGCGATAACGTCGGCGGTCACCTTGGTCGCGGAGCGGATCATCAGGCCATCGTAGTCTTTGATCCTCGCCATGAACTCCTCGTCGGTCCAGTCCATGCCGAGGTCCACGTCGAAGTCCTGTCGCAGAAGCTCCACACCCTCCGGGGCGAGCTTCTCCTTCACGAGTACCCGTTTACGGTCTGCCATGTCTGTTCACCCTTGCCTGCGGCACGGCGGCCGCCCTCGTCGTCGTTGGCGGCGGGCGGACGCGTCCGCCCCGCCGCCCATCTCTCTCCTAGAGCTGCACCGTGCTCTCCATGAACACTCGCTCCGCGGCGGCTACGGAGGCACCCCACTTCACGGGATAGCCGAGCTGCGCCAGGACCATCTCCATGACCGCCAGGCCAACCACGATGTCGCTGGCGCCGAAATAGCCGCAGTGGCCGAAGCGGAAGATCTTGCCCTTCAGCCTGCCCTGGCCTCCCGCCAGCCAGACGCCGTACTTATCGCGTGCGATCTTGGTGATCTTGCCGCCATCCACGCCATCCGGCACCTTGATCGCCGTTACGGAGTTGGCCTCCGGGTCGTCTGGTCCGAACAGCTCGAGGCCCTGCGCCTTGGCACCGGCCTTGCAAGCCCGCGCGAGCACACGGTGCCGTTCGAACACGTTCCGCAGGCCCTCCTCACGGATCAGCGCGAGGGCGGCGTTCTGCGCCACTAACAGGCTCACAGCGGGTGTGAACGGCGTTTGGGCGGCGTCGCCGGTCATCTTCTTGCGCGCCGCCGTCCAGTCGAAGTAGAAGCGCGGATTGTCGGTCGCCGCGACCTTCTTCCAGGCTTTCTCGCTGACCGCCACGTAGGCCAGGCCAGGCGGCACCATGAGCGCCTTCTGAGAGCCGGCCACGCAGACATCGACGTGCCACTCGTCGGTCGGCAGATCCGACGCCCCAAGACCGCTGATGGCATCCACCACCAGGACGGCCGGCGTAGCGGCCACGATCTCGCCGATCGCCTTGATGTCGTTGAGCACACCCGTGCTGGTCTCGCTGAACTGCGCGAACACAGCGACGGCATCGGGGTTGTCGGCCAGCGCCTTCTGGACGTCGGCGGGATCGGCTTTGGTGCCCCACTCATACTCCAACGCCACCACGTTGGCGCCCCACGTCTTCGTCAGCTTAACCCAGCGCTCGCCGAAGTTACCGATGTTGACGACGATGACCTTCTCGCCAGGTGCCACCAGATTCACCACAGCGCTCTCCATGGCACCGGTGCCCGAAGAGGCGAAGACGAGGACGTCGTTCTGCGTCTGAAAGACCTCCTTCATCCCCGCGACCACCTCGGTGAGGATCTCGGTGAAGCGAGGAGCACGGTGGTGTACCACGGGCTCGCCGAGAGCAGCTAAAACCTCGGGCGGTACGGGCGTGGGCCCGGGAGTCAGCAGGAAGCGCTTCAGCATAGTCATGTCCTTTCTTGAAATCGCCGCTTCTAGAACAGCGCCGGAAAGCCGGCAATCGAGATGCGTTGGCGCGCACTACCTCCATCGTGAGGACGGCGGCCATTGTGCCGCTTGCGGCACGTGCACCGGGTGGAGACGGCCGTGCGGTGCGCGTTCACCGGGTCGACAGACCGCGGGCACCGCACGGCCCCAGCCACGACGATCGTGAGGTGGCGAAACGAGGCAGAAGGCGTGCGATGCGCAGCCGGCGCTGGAAACAGACGATCGCGCGCGAGCGCGCCCGCCGGTTGAGCGGCCGGAACACACCATGGATACGAACGGGAGCCGGCTGGACCTGATGCGGCGCTCGAAACGCCCCACCCGGTCCAGCCGTCACGACGGGCGAAGATGCTGTTTCTGCACGGCGCGGAGTTTGCTCACGGAAGCTCCTCGCTGGATCCCATGGTGCGACTGCGGTAACAGCGTCGCATTGTAGCCACTCGTGCCACGTCGCACAATGTGGCTGCATACGCCGCACGTAGAATCTGCACGTGCGCCGTTCGACACCGCGGCCAACCCTCTCCGGCGCTCCGCTTCCCACGCCGCCAGGCTTACCTGCCCGTGGCTGCACCTTCGCGCGACGGCAGGTGGCACTTGGCTATGCCGAGGCCACCGCGTCGGCCACGCGACGCCGCAGCCGCAGCACCCGCCGCCCGGTCGCCGGCGCCGGCAGCAACCCGGCGGCCGCGTACCAGCCGTAGGTGTCGCGCACAGTCTCGGTCAGAGGGCGCGGCCGGTGGCCTAACTCACGCCAAGCCTTGCTGCCATCGACCCGTGGGTGGTTGGCCAGAGCGTGCAGTGCCTCGCTGGTGAAGAACGAGACATCTAACCCCACGTCGACGCGACGCGTCAGCGGCACCAGCGCGCGCGATACCCACATCGGCAGTCGCAAGCTCGGCGCGCGGCGACCGCCGTTGCGCTCAGCCAGCACGGCTAACTCGCGCACCGTGGCGTGGTGTCCGGGCGTCAGGTAGTTCTCACCGACCCGACCGCGCTCCGCGGCGACCATGAGAGCGGCGCAGAGATCGCGCACGTCCACCCAGTCGAAGCCGCCCGCGACCACCGCCGGAAGCCGTCCCGCGTAGAGGTCGAGCAGTACCCGGCCCATGTACGAGAGCCCGCGATCGCCCGGACCGATCACGCCGGTCGGGTTGACCACCACCGCGCGCAGGCCGGCAGTGACAACCTCGCGCAGCGCGAGCTCGCCCGCCCACTTGGAGCGGTCGTAGACGGGCAGCCGCGGAGCCTCTGAACGCGGGCCGGATTCATCTAGCCACGCGCCGGCCCGCTCTAAGTCGTAGGCGTGCACCGAACTGCAGTGCACGAAGCGGCGCACGCCGACCATCAGCGCCGCATGGGCGGCGCTCCGTACGCCCTCGACGTTGGTGCTCCACAAGCTGCCGTCCGGGTCGCCACTCACAGAGATGCGGGCGGCGAGATGGTAGACCACGTCGACTCCGCTGAATGCCCGCGCCAGGGCGTCGCGGTCACGAACGTCCGCAGCGATACACTCGAGCCCGGCGTGCTCGTCGCGCGCTTGGACGCGGTCGATGGCACGTACCACATGGCCCGCCGCCAGCAGCGCTGGCACCAGATTGACACCTACATGCCCGCCCGCGCCGGTGACGGCGCACACCTGGGGGCTCATCCGCAACCTCCCAATCGCCCTGGTCACAAGAGCGCGCCCGCGCCGTACGCGCGGCCCACTCTCTTCGCCTCTCGATCTTAGCAAGAAGTGTACCTAAAGCAAACATTGTCTTACGACACTGTTGCATGAACGCACGTACTCGTGTTGACTGCACCTCGTGAGCAAACCGTCCGTACAGCGCAGCGAGGTCTTGAGGATCAGCGATCTGCTCATCCGCTTCCTGCAGTCCGGGCAGATGTACGCGCGCACCACCTCGTACGCCGGAGGGCTCAGCCCCGGCGCCCTCCGGGCCACCATCAGGCTGGCGGCCGGCGGCCCCGCCATGGTCGGCGACATCGCCACCTCCCTCGGCGTGTCCGCGAGCTGGGCCAGCCGCGCGGTAGATGAGCTGGTGCGCGCCGGGCTGGCCGACCGTGTCCGCAGCGAAGTCGACCGGCGCGTGGTAGACGTGCGGCTCACCGCCCGCGCCACGCAGTGGATCGACGAGGTGGTGGCCACGCACGGTGCCATCGTAGCCCGCGCCCTCTCGTCGTTAGACGCCGACGAGCGCGCGGCGGTGTGCCGCTTCCTCGACGATCTCGTCAGCGGCTACGCGGACGAGGAGCCGTCGAACAACGGCCACACGGCCGCCGCCCATACACCGCCAGCGGCTGGCACATCACGTTGAGATCCGCCCGCTCCGGCCCTCCACGTCAGACGTTCTCCCGCCCCTCTTCCTCGACGAGCTGGATGTCCAGCCCGCCACACTCGGGACACGCCAGCGGGCCCTCCTCGATATCGGGGGCCACCATCTCGAACTCGTGCCCGCACTCCTCGCATAGGTAGCGCGCCGTGCTCATCGTCCACCTCCCCGCCCGAAGCCGAGCCGTGCAGTCGCACCTCGATTGTTCCCCGAAAGCGACAGCGGTACGTGGCCTGCGCCACCACAGACGCTACCCGCTTGCCCCGCGGCGGATGGCGTCAAGCGCGAGTGACGCTCTCAGTCGGAGTACGCGTGGCGATCGTAGCCACCTCAGACAACGCCGAAAGCGGCAAAAACCGCGAGCAAGACGCGAAATGACGCTCAACGGCCGACTGAGTCGATCTTCTGTCAACAGGAATCCTCGATCATCCGCAGAAAGACGCGCCTACTACCTCGTTCCGACCAGGGAACATAGAAAGGGGAGATAGGAGTGGCAAGCGGAGGCAGACGACGCCCGACCTTGGCCGTGAGGAGCCGGCAAGAAGGGCGTGTTCGAGCTGGAGCGGAGTCTGTCCTCCGACAGGCCGTGGAGCTCTCGCCGGTGCCCAAGGTGATCACCACGAGCCCCGAGGGGAGAGTACTCTTCCTGAATCGGCTGTTCGTCGACTCGTTTGGCTACGAGCTAGACGAGCTCCACACCGTCCGCGACTGGTGGCCGCGAGCTTATCCGGACGCCACGTACCGAGAGGAGGTACGCGGACAGTGGCTGAGGGAAACCGAGACGGCGATCCGGGAACGAAGGCCGATCGTGCCCATCGAGGCTCGTGTCACCTGCAAGGACGGCTCGCTGCGCCACGTCCAGTTCCACTTGGCGGTCATCAATGAGGTCAGCGTGATTACGTTGATCGACCTCACCGACCGCAAGAACGCGGAGGAGGCGCTCAGGATCAGCGAGGAGAAGCATCGCACGCTCTTCGAGCTGGAATCCGACGCCCTCTTCCTGATCGACAACGAGAGCGGCGAGATCCTGGAGGCAAACCCGGCGGCAGCCGCTCTCTACGGTTACACGCGCGAAGAACTCGTCGGCATGAACCACACTCAGCTTTCCGCCGAGCCCTCTGAGACCCGCAGAGCGACCCTCAACGGCATAATGGAGATCCCGTTCCGCCGGCATCGCAAGCGAGATGGCACGGTCTTCCCGGTGGAGATTACGGCCAGCCACCTTGACTGGCACGGGCGGCGATCGCATATCGCAGCGATTCGCGACATCACGGAGCACGAGCGGACCAAGGACTCGCTTCGCCAGAGCACCGCGCAGCTCAGACGCACACTCAGCACGACGGTAGCCGCGCTGGCCACCACCACGGAGCTCCGCGATCCCTACACCGCTGGCCATCAGCGACGGGTAGCGGAGCTCGCTTGCGCCCTCGCGGGCAGGCTCAGCTGGCAGGACACGGCCTTCGAGGCGTTGCGTACCGCGGCGCTGCTCCACGACATCGGTAAGATCACGGTTCCGTCGGAGATCTTGGCCAAGCCGGGCAAGCTCACCCCGATGGAGATGGCCCTCATCCGGGAACACGCCGGGGTCGGCGCCTCGATCGTAGCCGAGATCGACTTCCAGGGCCCTGTCGCGGAGATAATCCACCAGCATCACGAGCGTCTCGACGGCTCCGGCTACCCGCGCGGCCTGAACAGCGACGAGGTCCTGCGTGAGGCCCGCATCCTCGCCGTCGCGGACGTCGTCGAGGCGATGCACTCACACCGGCCCTACCGGCCGGCCCTCGGCATGCAGCCCGCCCTGGAGTACATCTCGGCCAACGCCGGCCAGCTCTTCGATGCCGAAGTGGTCGACGTGTGCGCGGCCATCGTCAAAGACGGGTTCGCTTTCTCGGCGTAAGGTGAACGCTCGCCAGAGTTTCGCGAAAACGTCACGGCTTGGAGAACGGCGAGATCGGGAATGATGACCTTGCTGGTCCGCTCCCCCCTCCCGCGGAACAGCAACCGGTGTGAGTGCCGGTCGTCATACGCCCCCGCCGGTCGGTACGACGGCGGGGGCGCCCCACCTCTGCTCCCCGCCACACCGTCTTGCCCCCCCGCGCGCCCCTCGCACGCCACGGCACCCCGCTACAGGATCAGCAGAAGAGGTTCACAGGTTCTTCAAATCAGCGGGGTACTGTGGAAGACAACCGTGCGGGTACCCGCTCTTCGAGCGCCGGATGCCCCAGACCGGAGAGCCCGTTCCACCGCGACCGAGGAGGAACCATATGAGGACACACTGGAAGCTCATCGCGACCCTGAGCGCCGTGGCCGTGACCGCGCTGGCCGTGGTAGCTGCTGCTTCCGCCGCCACCAGCACTCCATCCCCAGCGGCCACACCAGCCGCGACGGCCACCCGCGGGAACTGCCCGGCACTGGCCGGCAACCCGGAAGCACTGCAAGCGGTGCAGGCGCTGCGGATCGAGAAACAGAAGGCCTGGCAGGCGTGGTTCGAAAAGTACGGCGCCGACCGGCGCAGCGATGAAGCGCGGGCTGCGTTGCAGCAGCTTCGTGAGACGTACTGGGCCAAGATGCGAGCGCTGTTTGAGAAGTACGGCATCGAGGTACCTGAAGGCGCCGGCCCCGGCAGCCGCGCCGGCAAGGGCGGCGGCATGATGCGCGGCGGCGGCATGATGCGCGGCGGCAGCGGCGCCAACTGCACCGGCCAGGGCGCGGGCACGAACGGCGCCGCCAACTGAGCGGCGCGCGGCGGCGCGCTCCGCGCTTCGGAACCGCCGGCGGCGGACCGCTCGTTATCTGAAGGATCAGGAGAACGAGCGCGCGCCCGGCGAGTCACGGAGGGCCGAGGGACCGGAGCAGGGTACCTCGGCCCTCCTCTTTCGTCACCACGGCAGGCGTGACGGCTGAGACCTCACAGGCAGTCGGGTGCGCATTGCCTGCAGGAAGGCGACTTGCTATCGTCGGGACTGCGAGGCGGACGCAATCCGCAGACGCCGGCAGTAATCGGAGGCCCCATGCACCACGACCGACGAGAAACGCACCCATACATCCCCAACTCCGTGCCTGAGGTCCGAGCCGCAATGCTCCACGCCGTAGACGCGGCGAGCGTCGAAGACTTCTATGCGGACATCCCCGACTCTCTTCGCCTACGCCGACCGCTCAACATCCCGGCCCCGATCAAGGCGGAGTCCGACCTGGTCCGTCACGTCGAGGACCTCCTGGCCCGCAACACGTCTACCAGAGAGGCCCTGAGCTTCCTCGGCGCGGGCTGCTACCAGCACCACGTGCCGGCCGTGTGCGACGAGATCAACGGGCGTACCGAGTTCCTCACCGCTTACGCGGGCGAGCCGTATGAAGACCACGGCCGGTTCCAGGCCCTCTTCGAGTACGAATCACTGATGGGCGAGCTGCTGCGACGCGACGTGGTAAACGTGCCCGTGTACGATGGCTTCCAGGCCGGCGGGACGGCGATCCGCATGGCCGCGCGTATCACCGGCCGCCGGCGCGCCCTCATGGCCGCGTCTGTCTCTCGCGACAAGCGTTCCAAGATCGTCGACTACGTTCGCCCAGACGTGGACGTCATGCTCGTCCCGTTCGATCGGGCAACTGGGACGCTCGACATGACGGCGCTCTCGTCCGCCTTGGGCCCCGACGTCGCGTGCGTCTTCATCGAGAACCCCACCTACCTTGGGACGATCGAGGTGGGTGGCCCAGAGATCGTCCGTCTCGCCCACGCCGCGGGGGCACTCGCCGTGGTCTCGGTCGACCCTTCCACCTTGGGTGTCCTCGCGCCACCCGCTTCGTGGGGCGCGGACATCGACTGCGGCGACATCCAGCCGCTCGGCATCCACCAGCACTTCGGCGGCGGGCACGCGGGGTTCATCGCCAGCGACGACGACCCGGCCGTGCTCATGGAGTACCCCTCGCGCCTGTTCGGCATCGCGCCGACCGTGGTCCCGGGGGAGTATGGCTTCGGCGATATCGCGTACGAGCGGACCTCCTTCGCCCTCCGGGAGGAGGGTAAGGAGTGGGTGGGCACCGCCGCCGCCCTGTGGGGGATCACCGCCGCCGTCTACCTCGCCCTCATGGGTCCCCAGGGGATGCGTGAGCTAGGCCAGACCATGATGGCCCGCACCCGCTACGCGATGACTCGCCTGGCCACCATCCCCGGCGTCCGCATCCCCTTCGCGGCGACACCCCATGCCAAAGAGTTCGTCCTCGACGTGGCCGCGACCGGCCGGTCGGTATCCTCGGTCGCGGCGGCCCTGCGCGAACGCGGCATCTTCTTGGGAGCCGACCTCTCCCGCGAGCGGCCAGAGCTCGGCCAGGCCGCCCTGGTCGCCGTCACGGAAGTCATCACACAGGACGATATCGACCGCTTCGTGGCGGAACTCGCGGAGGTGTTGGCATGAGCTCGACGGAGAGAACCGCGACCAGCGCCGGCTTGCCGGTAGGACCAAAGCCGCGGCCGCGCCGCTTCCACCAGGCATCGTGGGACGAGCCCGTCATCTTCGAGCTGTCTGTACCCGGCGCCCGCGGCGTGCTCCCGCCGCTGGCCGAGCCAGACGTTACGGCCCTCGTCGGCGACCCCGCCGCCGCGCTGCCCGCGGGCATCGGCCGCGCCGAGCCGCCGGCGCTGCCCGAGCTCAGCCAGCTCCACGTGGTACGCCACTTCGACCGCCTATCGCAAGAGACCCTCGGCGTCGACCTCAACATCGACGTGGGCCAGGGCACCTGCACCATGAAGTACTCGCCCAAAGTCAACGACCAGCTCGTCCGCACCCCCCGCGTCGCCGATACCCATCCCCTCCAGGACCCGTCCACGGTCCAAGGGACCCTCGAGATCATGTGGCGCCTCGAGCAGATGCTCGCCGAGATCTCGGGGATGGACAGGGTCAGCCTGCAGCCGGCCTCCGGATCGTCGGCGATCTGGACCAACGTAGCGATGATCCGCGCGTGGCACGAGGCGCGCGGAGACGGCGAGCGGCGAGATCAGGTGATCACCACCATCTTCAGCCACCCCTCCAACGCGGCGGCGGCCAAGGTCGCCGGCTACACGATCGTCACGCTGTACCCGGATGCCGACGGGTACCCCGACCTCGACGCCCTGCGAGCGGCGGTGTCGGACCGCACGGCGGCGCTGCTCATCACCAACCCGGAGGACACGGGTATCTTCAATCCGCGGATCGAAGAGTTCGTACGCGTGGTCCACGAGGCCGGCGGGCTGTGCTCGTACGATCAGGCAAACGCCAACGGCATCCTCGGCATTACACGAGCGCGAGACGCGGGCTTCGACCTCTGCCACTTCAACCTCCATAAGACGTTCTCCACACCTCACGGGTGCGGCGGGCCCGGCGCGGGAGCGGTGGGTGTGAGCGCGGATCTGGCACCGTTCCTACCGCGCCCCACCGTCGAACGCGGCGAGCACGGCCTCTACCTTGACGACGACCGGCCGCTCTCCATCGGTAAGGTCCGCCCGTGGCACGGCGTCACCCCGAACATCGTGCGCGCCTATGCCTGGATCATGAACCTGGGCGCGGATGGGCTCCGCCAGGTGGCCGAGACGGCCGTCCTCAACAATAACTACCTCCTGAGAAAGGTCCTCGCGATCAGAGGGGCGTCGGCGCCGTACGCCGCCGGCCGGCGGCGCATCGAGCAGGTTCGCTACAGTTGGGAGCAGCTCACGCAGGACACAGGCATCCATTCCGAGGACATCGGCTATCGCGCCGCCGACTTCGGCACGCACTATTGGACGAGTCATCATCCGTACGTAGTCCCCGAGCCCATGACGCTGGAGCCCACGGAGTCCTACTCGCAACAGGACCTGGACGAGTACGTTGGCATCCTCGCCGAGATCGCGCGCGAGGCGTACGAAGACCCTGAGACAGTTCTCACGGCACCTCACCGGAGCACGGTCCATCGGACCGATCCCGAGTCGCTCGACGACCCCGCTCAGTGGGCGGTTACCTGGCGTGCCTACCGGCGAAAGCACCTCGACAAGCCGTGAGAGGAGGTCGGCGCAGCCGGAGACAGCAACGGGAACAGCGTCGCGGCGACTCCTGGCCAAGGCGAGCGAACCATCTACCGGGTAGACTCAGGAGAGACGTATGATGGGCGCGCCTCCGGCTCATCGCAAAGCCGAGCCGGAGGCGCCTTCACGATACAGAACGCACAGAGGATGCGCGAGGAGGTAGGGCGATGAGAGCCGTCGAGGGAAAGCGGGCAATCGTCACCGGAGCAGGATCCGGCATCGGCCGGGCGGCGGCTGAGTTGCTCGCCGCCGAGGGCGCCGCGGTCGTGGTCGCCGACATGGACGCGGCGGCGGGAGAGGCAGTCGCCGCCGGGATTCGCGAGTCTGGCGGCAGGGCGGTCTTCGCAGCCTGCGATGTGGCGTCGTCCGCGGACTGCCAGCGCACCGTCCAGACCGCCGTACGGGAATACGGGGGCCTGGACATCCTCTGCAACAACGCCGGGATCATCCGCCGCGCGGATGTAGTTGAGACCACGGAAGAAGAGTGGGACCGAGTGATGGCCGTGAACGTGACCTCGGTCTTCCTCATGTCCAAGTACGCCATCCCCGTCATGGCCGCCGCAGGTGGTGGCGCGATCGTCAACACTGGCTCCGGTTGGGGCCTCAAGGGCGGCAACCAGGCCGCGAGCTACTGTGCGTCCAAGGGCGCCGTGGTCAACCTAACCCGGGCGATGGCGATCGACCACGGGCGGCAGAACATCCGCGTCAACTGCGTCTGCCCAGGCGACACGGACACGCAGATGCTCCGCGACGAAGCCCATCAGCTCGGACAGGCCGAGACGGACTTCCTCGCCGGCTCCGTGGAACGCCCCCTGGCGCGCATCGGATCGCCCATGGACATCGCCCAGGCGATCCTGTACCTGGTCTCGGATGCGTCGGGCTGGGTGAGCGGGACAACGCTCGTCGTCGACGGCGGTGGACTCGCGTAGCGACAGATACACCGCGAGTCTCCGTGCGACTCCACGCATCGGGGCCACGGCGGGGAGTTGCGAGCAGCACAGCAATCTGCGCCAAGCGGAGCTGGTCTACTGGCTGTCCGCTGCCGGCACGACGGACTGAGCAGTCTTCCTCGTCGTGCTACGGCTCAACGCCGCAGCCTTCCTGATGAGTCGCGCCGTCTCGTCTCCCTGAACGTCAGGTCGCAAGACCTCCTCAACCAGGATCGTTGCGATCTCCTGGAGCGTAGCCATATGGCCAGTCGCAACTCGCATCTCGGCCCGCAGCGCTCGCAGCATCTTCTCTCCCAGCAGGAGCTTCGCCGCATTCGTGCCGCAAAGCGCAGCCTTCTTCCTGTAGTACGCTTCGAGCTCTCCAGCCTTGCGGGCTTCGCGTGAGAGCAGGTAGAGGAGGTTCGTCTTCTCCTGCGGCTTCATATCCTGATCGCACAGAGATATGCGAAAGACCAAGTCCTGATTAACGGGCTTGCCGAAGAGCACATGGTAGATCTGCCATTCGCAACCGTTCGTAAGCCATACCCAATCGACGCCCTCGTTCGCAGCGTAACTGACAGCCTGATAGAGATGCTTCGCGCCAAGCGTAGTCCCCACGGACTTCACCTCAATGATCGCGAGAAGATCTCGCCCTTCACGTATAGCGAAGTCGGCGTAGTTGCCTTTGATACGGTGTTCCCCGGTGACGTTTTGAAAAGTGTCCCACCCCAACGCTTCACTCAGGAAGGATGTCACAATAGTGCGCGTATCGGCTTCGTTGGCACCGCTCTCGCGAGCGCGCTCAACAACACGCTGAAACCTGCGCAATGACTTCCTAATCCGGTCCCGCGCTTTATCTTGGTAGACAGCCATCGTCCCCCCTCTTCCGATTCTCACCCGCCCACGCATCCTATCGGCCTCATGGAGCTGAAACGCAAGAGTCACTCCGCCGCCCGTGCCAACCACACTCCGGCGATGGCCGCCGCTATCCACGTGACGCTGGCGACCGTCGAGAGGTAGAGGCCGCTGCCAGCGAAGGAGCTCGTGAGTATGTACAGGGTAGTGATGGCATCGGCGAGAATGCAGCCGCCGAGGAAGAGCAGGAGCACGTAGACGCCGCCACGACTCCGCCGGGCGAACAGTCCCAGCAGCAGGAGAGCGGCGACGGGAAACGTGAAGGACCTCATCCCGGCGGCTTCGTAGCCAGTGAACCTCATCCAGTCGTTCTCGGCCCAAGGAAGCAACGCGGCGACCGCGACCAGCAGTGAGGTGATGGCGAGCAGCCCGGCGGCAGCGAAGGAGGGCCGCCACATCAAGATGGGAGTCTGCTCGGGCCGGAGCTCCGCCGGAACGGGATCCGGCGGAGCCGCGGCGTCGGGCAGGGCCTGATCGACGCGCAAGGCTGCGCCCTCCCCGGCCCTCGCCGGCGTTACCAGCGTATGCGCGGCCTTGTCGCCAAAGCGTTGCCGCCGTTTCCCTAACGCAAGCGCCCAATCGACCACGCAGAGCGGCCCGAGGAACCAGGGAACCACGTTCCGAAGAATGGACCGGCCATACGAACAGGGCACACCGGACAGCATGTGGACGACCCGTATGCGCAGCAGCCGTTTTCCGTAGCTCTGGCCACTTCCGAGGCCGTCGGCGATCGTCAAGTAGAAGAACCCCACACCCAAGCCGATGGTAAGTATGGTAACGGCTAAAGCCTCCGTCTCCGCAGTTGATAACCAGAATATGGCGGTAAACGCACCCGCCACGAGCACATCTATGAACTTGGCGACCAGACGCCGTCCCCGAGAGGCTAGGACGGGCAGGACGACGCTCGGCGACCGCAGAGGCATCCCACACCGGTCGCAGAACGCCGCGTCCTCGCGTACGTCGCGCCCACAGCTCTCGCAGGTGTTCAAAGCCCGAGCCCTCCTCTTTGTCTCCCCCTGCTCCTGTCATGCTATCGGCATCGTGCGACGGACCCAACACTTACCCCGCCCCAGAGCCTCTCCGGCGTCCTCTCCCCCTCCCGCCGCCATCTGACGAGACGCCACCCTCCTTCCTGCCCCTTCCCGCTTGCCACCTACGTAGATAGGATGCGCCCATGGCTACAGGGAGACCATCGGCGAACGCCTCGCAGACGTCGAAACGCTACCTTACGATCACCGAAGCGACAGGATGGCTCAAGAGGCACTACGCTATGTCCGTCGACGTGGCCGCGCTACGCCGCGCGGTCGACAGGGGGGAGATCGTGCCGTATCGGCTCCACGACCGCGGGTGGTGCTACTTCACACCGCAGCGGCTCGCTCGCTACGCGAGGAAACAGGGGTTCGAGCGCCAGTAGCGGAACCGCCACGGGGGTAGCTCTACGGCAATCTTCACTCGAGGCGTCTGCCCGCTCCGTCGCGGCTCCTCCCGAGTTCAAAGCTCCTGGGAAGAGGCGGCTTGAGCACCTAGCGGCTTCTCAAACCGCCGAAGAAGCGGCTCCATCAATTTCCACAGCCCGTAGCCGATCAGCCCGCCGAGCGTGTTGATCCACAGATCGTCGACGTCGAACCGCTTGAAGGGAAAGCCGTACGCCAGAGTGCCCAGCAACTGAGCGAGCTCGATGCTCACTGTAACTGCCGCTACGACAGCCAGGGTACGCCACCAGCGGCGCCAGCGCTTCGACAGCCACGGCAACAGATAGCCCAACGGGAGCAGCAGGATAAGGTTCCCCACCAGCGCCTTTCCATAGAACCATAGTGAGCCCACAAGGTCATAGCCGCGCCGCGATGCATCTCGTGCGCATCGAAGAACATCCGTAATGCAGCGACCGGGGATGATGTTGTAGTCACGCCATGGAAGAAGCTTGAAATGAGCGCCAGCTCGTTCGTCCCGAATCCACTTCCCTTGGACAGGAAGAGGGAACAGCGTCACTCCAACAACCCCACACGCATACACAATAATGGCACAGCGTAGCAGGATCTGGAGTCGAGAGACATGACGCCAGCTGAACCACAGACACAGTGCCAGAGCTGGTATAGCGACAAATACAAGATGCGCTGCTTCAAGCATGCTCATCTTTCTTCATACGCAATATCATTTCAGTTTGACCACATGTGGACCTGATTCTTACCACAGTATACATCATAGTTGCTAGTTCGGTTGTCGAACTTGAACTTATAGTTTGCACTACCGACGTTACTCCAATCGCCTCTTCCTGAGCCATTGCGAGGTACCAGCACGTACCCTACATCATCATCCGGAATCGGCCATGTGCGATTACGAATCAGGATGACTTTGTAGTTGCCCGTACCGTCCGAGTGCGAGTTCGTCGTGATATGCATATTCTTTCCATTATAGAATCGAGCTGGGCCTGTGTATGTCTGCCCCGGCCCCACATGGAGTGACGAGTAGTAGCTGCTCGCCAGCGCAACAGCCGGCAGGATGACAGCCATGAGGATGACTGCACACAGCGAGATCGCCAATGTAGCACGACGCTTGGAACGCATCATACCCCTCCTCGTATCAGACTCTCTACACAGAATCCCGTACGAGAGCACCCGGCGCCGTTGGGTACTTTACGCCCCCCCACGAAGTGCTGTCAAGGCTCCGATACGTTGACAATGCGATTCGCGTGGCCGAGATAGACGACAGGGCGGCGGGAGCCCATACGGGCTCCCGCCGCCCCCTCGCACACCAGTGCGAAGCGCGCGGCCTACGGCCGCGCGCTTGCGATGTCAGACGTCGATGTCCAGGCCGCCCTGGTCGATGAACGGCATCATGCCGCGCAGCTCCTTGCCGACCTGCTCGATGAGCTCCTCGCCCGCCTGGCGCTTGAGCGCCGTGTACACGGGCCGGCCGGCCTGGTTCTCCAAGATCCACTCGCGCGCGAACTCGCCGCTCTGGATCTCGGCGAGCAGCTCGCGCATGGTCTGCTGCACGCGCTCGTCGACGATGCGCGGACCGCGGGTGAGGTCGCCGTACTCGGCCGTGTCGCTGATCGAGTAGCGCATGCCGGCGATGCCCTTCTCCCACATCAGATCGACGATGAGCTTGAGCTCGTGCAGGCACTCGAAGTAGGCGATCTCGGGCTGGTAACCGGACTCCACGAGCGTGTCGAAGCCCGCTTTCACCAGGGCGGTGCAGCCGCCGCAGAGCACCGCCTGCTCACCGAACAGGTCGGTCTCGGTCTCCTCCTGGAAGGTGGTCTCGATGACGCCGGCGCGAGTGGCGCCAAGGCCCTTGGCGTAGGCCAGGGCCAGCTGCCGCGCCTGTCCGCTCGCATCCTGGAACACGGCGATGAGGCTGGGGACGCCCTTGCCCTCGGTGTACTGGCGCCGCACCAGATGGCCCGGACCCTTGGGAGCCACCATGCTCACGTCGACGTCGGCGGGCGGCACAATCTGGTTGAAGTGGATGTTGAACCCGTGCGCGAACATGAGCGTCATGCCGGCCTTCAGATTGGGCGCCACGTCGCTCTTGTAGAGCCGCGCCTGCACGTCGTCGGGCACCAGCATCATGACCACGTCGGCCTTCTGGGTGGCCTCAGCGGCGCCGAGGACCTGGAAGCCGGCCTTGTCGGCCCGCGCGGCGTTGGCCGTCCCGGGCACATCGCTGACCAGGACGCGCACGCCGCTGTCGCGCAGGTTCTGCGCGTGCGCGTGGCCTTGGCTGCCGAAGCCGATGATGGCCACGGTCTTGCCGGTGATGAAGCTCAGGTCGGCATCGTTGTCGTAGTACATGCGGTCCTCCTCTGAACGGCCCTGCGAGCCGAGTGCGGTCCGAACGCTGACCATACATGCTCCCCCACAATGCGACGGCGCGGCGGCGCAGAGGGAGCGAACGTGCGCCGCCGTGCCCAGTCCGAACGCGACTAGCTCTTCTCGCGGCCGATAGCCACCGTGCCCGTGCGCACCACCTCCAGCACACCGAGCGGCTTGAGCACCTCGCGCAGCGCCTCGAGCCGCTCGGGCGTGCCCACGGCGCGCAGCGTCATGGTGCGCCGGTCCACATCCACGATCTTCGCTTTGAAGATCTCGGCCACCTGCATGACCTCGGCCCGCTTGGGACCCTCCGCGCGGGTCTTGATCAGCATGAGTTCCGCCGACACCGTGTCGCTCGGCTGCAGATCGCGGACCTTGACCACGTTGATCAGCTTGTTGAGCTGTTTGGTGACCTGGTCGATGGGGTGCTCGGCGCCATCGATGGTGATGGTGATGCGACTGAGCCCCGGCGCCTCGCTCTCGCCAACCGCCAGGCTATCGATGTTGAAGCCGCGGCGCGCGAAGAGGCCCGCGATGCGCGTGAGCACGCCCGGCTTGTCCTCGACGAGCACGGCGAGCGTGTGCTTCATGACCGCTTCCTCCTCCCCGACTTGCCGCCGATCATCTCGGTGATCTCGCGGCCGGCCGGCACCATGGGGAACACGTTCTCTTCCGGACGCACCTTGAAGTCTATGACCGCGGGGCGCTGCGCCGCGATCGCCGTCCGCAGCGCCTCTTCCACGTCGCCCGGCGCGCTCACCGTAAGCCCGAGCGCGCCGAAGGCGTCCGCGAGCTTGGCGAAGTCCGGCTGCGCCGCGATGCAGGTGCATGAGTAACGCTTGTTCCAGAAGAGATCCTGCCACTGGCGCACCATGCCCAGGTAGCCGTTGTTGAGGATAGCCACCACGATGGGCACATCGTGGCAGACGGCCGTCATGAGCTCCTGCATGGTCATCTGGAAGCCGCCGTCGCCACTGATGTCGATGACGGTCTTATCTGGGCGCCCGATCTTGGCGCCTATGGCGGCGGGCAGACCGAAACCCATGGTCCCCAGCCCGCCGGAGCTGATGAACTGCCGCGGCCACTGGTAATGGTAGTACTGCGTGGCCCACATCTGATGCTGGCCCACATCGGTGACCACCACGGCGTCGCTCGCGGTCACGCGGTCGATCTCCTCGATCACGAACTGCGGCGCGAGCGTGCTCTCGTCGTGGTCGTAGTCGAAGGCATAGTGCTGCTCCCAGGCGGCGCATTTGGCCAGCCAGGCGGCGGTGGCGTCCGCCGAACGCTCCAGCGTCGCCACCTCCTTAGTCAGCGAGGCGAGCACGTGCCGCGCGTCACCGACGATGGGGATCAGCGGCCTCACGTTCTTGCCGATCTCGGCCGGGTCCACATCGATGTGCACCACCTTGGCCTGCGACGCGAAGGCGCTGAGCTTGCCGGTAACGCGGTCGTCGAAGCGCGCTCCCACGGCCAGCAGCAGATCGCACTCGTGCACCGCGTAGTTGGCGGCCACGTTTCCGTGCATGCCGAGCATGCCCAGCGACAGCGGATCGCGCTCGGGGAACGATCCCAGGCCCATGAGCGTGGTGGCCACCGGGACCTTCAGCAGGTGCGCCAACTCGGAGAGCTCAGCGGCGGCACCGGAGCTAATCACGCCGCCGCCCGCGTACAGCACCGGCCGCTCCGCGTCCGCCAGTGCCTTAGCGGCGGCGCGGATCTGCTTGATGTGGCCCCGCACGGTGGGCTTGTAGCCGGGTAGATCGAAGCCCGTGGGCCGTTTGTACGTGAGCTCGTCCAGCGAGCAGGTGACGGGGATATCGATGACCACCGGTCCCGGCCGCCCTGTGGAGGCGATGTGAAACGCCTCGTGGATCACCTGGGACAGGTCGGTCGCCTTCTGCACCAAGTAGGAGTGCTTCACGATCGGCAGCGTAATGCCCGTGGTATCCGCTTCCTGGAAGGCATCGGTACCGATGAGGTCTGACCGCACCTGACCGGTGAGAGCGACCACCGGCACCGAGTCCAGATAGGCGGTGGCGATCCCCGTGACCAGGTTGGTCGCCCCCGGGCCGCTGGTGGCCACACAGACCCCGACCTTGCCCGTGGCCCGGGCATAGCCGTCGGCCGCGTGCACGGCTCCCTGTTCATGCCGCACGAGGATGTGACGGAGGTGCTTGGCATCCAGCAGTGCGTCGTACAGCGGTATGACCACCCCGCCGGGGAAGCCGAAGAGGACCTCGCATCCTTCGGCTTCCAGCGAGGCGACGATGGCTTCTGAACCTTTCATCTTCATATGGGCACGGCTCCCTTCTGCAGCGCCGTCGTCTGAGAGAAACGGTGCCGCCGCGCACGCGGCGGACGCCGGCGCGGATGACTCAAGGCCACCCGCCTGGCCCGATCGGCGGCTACTCCAGTACGGCGCCTTTTTCGGCGCCGCTGACGAGCCGGCGATAGCGGGCGAGGTAGCCGACTACGCCCTCGCGCGGCGCGAGAGGCGGTTGCACCGCCCGGCGCCGCGCGAGTTCCTCCTCACTCACTTCGAGGGTGAGTGTGCGCGCGGGAATATCGATGGCGATCACGTCGCCATCTTCGACGAGGCCGATGGATCCGCCTGCCTGAGCCTCCGGCGACACGTGACCGATGGCCGCGCCGCGTGTAGCTCCGCTGAAGCGGCCGTCGGTGATGAGCGCCACCTGTTCGCCGAGCCCGCGACCCACGATGGCCGCGGTGGGAGTGAGCATCTCGGGCATGCCAGGAGCCCCCTTGGGGCCGCAGTTGCGCACCACCACAACTGAGCCGGGGCGCACGGCGTCGGCGGCTATAGCCTGTACGCAAGCCGCCTCCGACTCGAACACTTGCGCCGGCCCAGTGTGCCGCAGCATGGCTGGCGCCACGGCCGACTCCTTGACTACGGCGCCATTCGGCGCCAGGTTGCCGAACAGGACGGCCAGCCCGCCCGATGCGTGGTAGGGCCGATCGAGCGGCCGGATGACCTCGTCGTTGAGCACGCTGGCGCCAGCGACCGACTCCGCCAGACTCGGCGCGGCCACGCAGCGCGCGGCGCCGTTCAGTAGGCCCCCCTGCAGCAGGCGTGCCAACAACGCCTGCACGCCACCAGCGAAATACAGGTCCTCCAGATGATGCGGGCCGCTGGGCGCCATCGCGCACACATGCGGAACACGAGCCGCGATCTCGTTGACCCGCCGCAGAGAGAAGGGTACCTCCGCCTCCGTCGCGATAGCCGCCAGATGCAGCACCGTGTTGGTCGAGCAGCCCATGCTCGCGTCGAGTGTCAGCGCATTGTCGATGGCAGCATTGGTGACGATGTCGCGCGGGCGCAGGCCCTCGGCCAGCACCCGCAGCACGGCCATGCCGCTGTCTTTGGCTAGGCGCAGACGCTCCGAATAGGGCGCCGGCACACTGCCGTTGCCGGGCAGCGCCAGTCCGAGCACCTCGGTCAGGCAGTTCATGGAGTTCGCGGTGAACAAGCCCGAGCACGAGCCACACGTGGGGCAAGCGGCACACTCGATGTCCCTGAGGCCGGCGTCGTCGATGGTGCCGGCCATGTGCTGCCCGACGGCCTCGAACAAGCTGTTCACATCCAGAGTACGCTCGCCCAGCCGGCCGGCCAGCATGGGCCCGCCACTGACCACCACGCTCGGTATGTTGAGCCGGACCGCGGCCATGAGCATACCGGGCACGATCTTGTCGCAGCACGGCACCAGCACGAGCGCGTCGAAGGCATGCGCCAGGGCCATGGACTCCACGGTGTCGGCCACCAGCTCGCGACTCGGCAGTGAGTAGAGCATGCCGGCGTGGTTCATAGCCAAGCCGTCGCAGATGCCCATAACCCCGAACTCGAAGGGCATGCCACCCGCCATACGTACACCGGCTTTGACGGCCTCGGTCACCTGGCGAAGATGCATGTGGCCGGGGACCACCTCGTTGAACGAGTTCGCGATACCGATGAACGGCCGCCGCAGCTCCTCGTCGCTGACCCCCAGCGCGCGCAGTAGCGCGCGGTGTGGAGCACGGGCAACACCGAGCTTGATCTCGTCGCTTCGCTTCATCTCATCGCCGTTCATGACCTCTGCATCCGTGCGGGAGAGCCGACCCCCGGAGCACTACTCCGGGCAGGCCGTGGAATACGTCATGATACCGTAGAATCGCCGTGTTGCGCGGGCACCCAGGCCCGCACGGAGGAGGAGTAATGCACGAATGCCCGTCCTGCGCTCAGCGGCTGCCCGACGACGTCGCCTTCTGCCCGCACTGCGGCGCCCCTGTACTCAAGGAGCAAGCCGATGCCACCGCTGACCCCGACGCCACGGTCGAGCTGCGAACCGTGGCAGCCATCGACCCCGACACCACGGTCGAGCTACCCAGCGACGCCGAGTACGAGCCCACCGCCCCCCTCGCCGCGGAGGGAACGCCCACGCAGTTCATGATGCCACCAGCGGGCAGCGCGTGCCCCGCCTGCGGCGCCGCAACGGCCAGCGACGATCGCTTCTGCCCGCGATGCGGAGCGGCCCTCTCCCCAGAGACCCCGGCTGATGCCGAGCACGAGCAGGACGCAGCCGAGACTCGCTGCGTCGCCTGCGGCACCACGTTGGCCGCGAGCATGCTCTTCTGCCCGCACTGCGGCGCACGCCGCGGCGACGGAGAGACCGCGGCCAGCCGCGAGGAGACCATAGTGGCTCCGTCCTTTACCGCTCCAGCGAGAGGTCAGGCAGAAGCCACCATGGTGCTTCCCCCCTCGCCGCCACCACCTCCGCCGCCAGCCAGCGCCGCCGCCGATAAGGGCCGCCGCTCTTGGCGAACCGCCATCATCGCAGGTGCCGCGGTGGCCGTCCTCGCCGCCACCGGCTTCTGCGTGTGGTGGTTCGTACTGCGCGACGCCAGCGGAGCCGCCCGGCAGGATTTCGTCCGCCAGGCTACGCCCATCCTCCAGCCAGTCGCCGAGGCGCAGGGGAAGGTCGGTAAAGCGATTGGCGCCCTCGACGCCGACGACGACGCCACCTTCGCCACACTGCGTACTGTAGTGGACGATCTCAGCGAGGCCGTGGCGGACGCCCAGAAGGCATCTGGTTCGCTGGACCTCGATGAAGCCGCCGAACCCCTGCGCGCCAAGCTCAAGACCGCGCTGGCGACGCACCAGGACTACGCGGACGCGCTGGCCGCCTTTCCTGAAGAGGCGGCTGACCTGACGAAGGCGCGGGTCGACCTGGCCGAGACTCGTACTACGTCGGCGCGTTCCGCGTATGCGTCGCTGGCGGCGGCCGCGCCAGGTCTACCGGCGGTGACCTTCGCCGCCGCCGCGCACGAGCACCTGGCGGACGTACAAGCCGCGGCAGCCAAGGCGCAGCAGGCCGTACAGGCGCAGCAGGAGTACCTGCAGCAGCTCTCGGCCCTCTTCCAGCGCTCGCGCGCCGAGCGCGAGGCGGCCGAACAGATCCTCGCGCAGTTCGAGAGCGTGGAGCTACCGCCCGACAACGCTTCGGGCAAGATGAAGGCCGCGGCCGCCAACCTCACCTCCGTGCTCGCCCAGATCGATGCCTTGGTACCGCCCCAGGATCCCATCGCCGAGCGGCTGCAACGCCAATACTACGAAGCCGTGCAGCATTGGGCGGCCGCCGCCCAGCAGTACGCGAAATGGATGTGGACCGCGCACCAGTACTACCAAGCGGGCGGCTGGTATCCCACTCCGGACCAAGGCCACGAGGCCGACCTCTACCTTGACCCGGCATACAACTCCGCCCACCAGGAGCAGGAGCTCGCCGACAGCACCCGCGCCGCGTTCGCCACCGCCTACAACAAGCGCAGCGCCGAGGTGGGCCTTCCCGCGAACTACGATGCCACCAGCATGTGACACCGCCGCATTCGCCAGCGCGGGATTGGCCTTGTACCCCTGCGGGTATACGGAGGCAGCTCCACGCAACCGTCACGGAGGTCAGGGCACGTTCGCCAATCCGCTGTGCGGGCGGCATACTAGCTCGCCCGCGCGTAACCATGCGCGACAGGGCGAGCAGGCCTCGCCGAGAGCGCACGCGCGGAAGCACGGTACCCGCCCCGCGGGGAAAACCACCTCATGACTCGACCACGCCGAAAGGAGACCTCATCGTGAGCGACGTGAAGACCCTAACCGACGCCACCTTCGACGCAGAGCTCGCCGCCAATCCGGCCCTCATCGTCGACTTCTGGGCGCCCTGGTGCGGGCCGTGCCGGATGGTGGGCCCCGTGATCGAGGAGATTGCCGAGGAACACGAAGGCAAGGTAGCCGTCGGCAAGCTCAACGTGGATGAGAACCCGGGTATCGCCAGCAAGTTCGGCATCATGAGCATCCCTACGATCATCCTCTTCAAAGACGGGCAGGCGAGCAAGAAGGTCATCGGCGCCCGGTCGAAGGCCGATTTGGAGCGTGAGTTCGAGCTCGTGTAGTGAATTCGGCCTCGCATCGCCGACTTTGCTGGCGACGCTTGAGAAGAAGGAAGATGAAAGAAGGAAGATGAAGGAATGATGGAGGGGTGGGGGGGGGGGGGGGGGGGGGCAAACGGTGTTCAGAAAGGTCTCCTGAGCTAATCGGTAGTTGCTGGCCGCGTCGCCGGGGGCCACGCAGCGCTCGTCCCCCCAGAAAACGCGGACTCGGGACCACGGCACCGAGGATACGTACGGCTCATCCGCCAGCAGCAGGTACAGCGCGCGCGGCGTGGAGCCGCCGCTGAGCGTTACGGCGAAGGACCCGCGCGCGCCCACAGCGTCGCGCCCATCCCGCAGGAACAACTCGGCGGCGCGGCGCGCCACCGCCGCGGCATCGGGAAGCACCTCCAGCGTCGGAGCACCCGCCATACCCTCGCGACGCCCTATGGACGTCGCCACTCCCTGCCGTCGGTGGCGAGCATCACCACCGCCGCCTCGGGGCCCCAGCTGCCGGCGACGTAGGTTTCCACCTCACGACGGTCGTTTCCCCAGGCCCCCAGGATCGGCTCGATGATGCGCCACGACTCCTCCGTCTCGTCGTCTCTGTTGAACAAGGTCGCGTCGCCGGTGAGCACGTCCAGGAGAAGCGTCTCGTAGGCGCTGAACGGCAGCTCGTCGAGCGTGGAACCCCAGCTGAAGTCGAGCACCACCGGCTCGAGGCCGATCTCCTCGCCGGGCGCCTTGCTCTGTACCCGCAGGCTCATCCCCTCGTCCGGCTGGATGCGCAGCACGAGGAGGTTCGGTTGCACGGACTCCAGCGGCATCTCGGCCTTGCGGAACAGGAGGAACGGAGGCCGCTTGAAGTGAATGGCCACCTCCGTGACGTCGCGCGGCAGGCGCTTGCCCGTACGCAGGTAGAACGGGACACCTTCCCAGCGCCAGTTGTCAATGAAGAGCTTGACGGCGGCGTAGGTCTCCACACGGGTGCCCGGCGCGACCCGCGCCTCGTCCCGATAGCCCTTCACGGACTGCCCGTCGATGATACCGGGGGCGTACTGGCCGCGCACGGCGAGTCGGCTCACCTGATCGACGGCGATAGGGCGCACGGCACGCAACACCTTCACCTTCTCGTCGCGCACCGCGTCGGCACTGAACGCTACCGGCGGCTCCATGGCCGTCAGAGTGAAGAGCTGCATGAGGTGATTCTGGATCATGTCCCGCAGCGCTCCAGCCTCTTCGTAGTAGGCGCCGCGATGCTCCACCCCAAGCTTCTCCGCGGCGGTGATCTGGACATGGTCCACGTATCGCCGGTTCCACAGCGGCTCGAAGATCATGTTGGCGAAGCGGAACATGAGGATGTTCTGCACGGTCTCCTTCGCCAAGTAGTGATCGATGCGGTAGACCTGCTCCTCGTGAAAGACGCTGTTCACCACGCGATTGAGCGCCCTTCCGCTGCCGAGGTCGCTGCCGAAGGGCTTCTCGACGACGATGCGCGACCAGCCGTGCTCGCCCTCCGTGGAGCCGGTAGCGAGCACGTCGGCGGCCTCACCGCCGCGGGGGGCGGGGGGGCCCCGCCGGGCCCGGCCCCCCAGCCC
>JAXGYV010000007.1:0-105141 GCA_040772045.1 Thermoleophilia bacterium | reverse complement strand
GCCCTCGACGGTGCGGCAGCGTGATTCGTAGAGAGGCGGGGACCGCGGCGGGTACGGCTGAACAGCGCGCGAGGGTGGTGCGGCTGAGCGCGTGGCAGGCTCGTGTTACGAAGAGCTCGCGAGGCTCAGGTAGGGTAGCCATGAATCGTGTACCGTGTCGGTGGAACGGAACACGAAGCTCAAGGGTCCCGGTGGGCGAGGGCGTCGCGCGAGCGCCATGCGCGCCCCCGTCAGCGTCTTGTCGCCCTTGCGCGCGTTACAGGGGGCGCACGATGTGACGACGTTCTCCCAGCTATGATCGCCGCCCCTCGATCGGGGGATCACGTGATCTAGGGTAAGGTCACAGTTACTGCCGCAGTACTGGCAGCGATACTGGTCGCGGGCGAAGACCGCGCGACGACTCATCCGGCGCTGTAGCCCTCGTGGAACCACGACGTACTCGCGCAAGCGGATCACGTGCGGCACCGAGAGCGTGAGCAGTTCGGAGTGGTAGGTCCGGTTTGAGTACGTGATCACTTCGGCTTTGTCCTTTAGGAGAAGGACGACGGCGCGCCGCGCGGAACACACACTCAGCGGCTCGTCTGTGGTGTTCAGGACCAGCACCCGGACCATCGAACTCGATCATACCAGAGGTGGGAGTTTGGACCTCTTCTCCCTTCCAGAGGACACAGTCAAAGCCGAGGCACCGCTCGCGGCGCGTATGCGGCCGCGTACGCTGGCCGAATTCCTGGGGCAGGATCACCTGATCGGACCCACGACCGTCCTGCGGGCGGCCATTCAGCGCGGCGAGCTCTTCTCGATGATCTTCTTCGGCCCGCCGGGCACCGGGAAGACTACGCTCGCCAGGGTAATCGCCGCCGAGACGGGGGCGCGATTCGCTCAGCTCTCCGCCGTGAACTCCGGCACGGCGGACGTGCGCGCGGCCATCAAGGGCGCCCGCGAGGCGCGCTCACTCGATAGGGCACGCACCATCCTCTTCATCGACGAGATCCACCGGTTCAACAAGGCACAACAAGACGCCTTGCTGCATGCCATCGAGGACGGCATCGTATTCCTCATCGGGGCGACCACGGAGAATCCCTACTTCGAGGTGAACTCCGCGCTGCTCTCGCGCTGCCAGCTCTATCGATTCGAGCCGCTGACGGACCAGGAGATCGAGGTACTCGTACGGCGCGCGCTGGCCGATCGCGAGCGAGGGCTGGGCGAGTTGCCCTTGCGCGTGGAAACTGGTGCCGAGGCCGTGCTGGCGGAGATCGCCGGCGGCGATGCGCGCATCGCCCTGAACGCTCTCGAGGCGGTCACTCGTTCCGTAGGGGCTACGCCCGGCGGACCGCCGCAAACTATCACCGTGGCTGCACTGCGCGACGCGACGCAGAAGACGCCGGTGAGATACGACGCCGGCGATGCTCACTACGACACCATATCGGCGTTCATCAAGGCCTTGCGGGGCAGCGATGCGAACGCCGCCATCTACTACCTGGCATGCATGGTGGAGGGCGGCGAGGACCCGAAGTTCATCGCTCGCCGCATGATCGTGTTCGCGAGCGAAGACATCGGCAACGCCGATCCGCAGGCGCTGGGGGTGGCGGTCGCCACCTCGCGAGCGGTTGAGTTCGTGGGGTTGCCGGAGTGCCGGATCAACCTGTGCCAAGCGGCGGCATACCTCGCTCTAGCACCGAAGAGCAACGCCTCCATCAAGGCGATTGACGCGGCGCTGGCCGACGTGCGGCGACACGGCAACCTGCCGCCTCCGCCTCACGTGCGCGACGCGCACTACCGCGGCGCTGCGGGTCTAGGACACGGCCAAGGGTACAAGTATCCGCACAGCTTCGGCGGCTGGGTTGAACAGCAGTACCTGCCCGACGAGCTTGTCGGCACGGTGTACTACCAACCCATCTGTGGCGCGGAGGTGACCATGGCGGAAGAATTACGCGGGCGGATCGGAGGCGAGGAGGGCGAGGACAGCGTATGACCGGGAATCTAACGCTCCTCCTCGTGCTCGTCGGCGTAAGCGTGCCGGTTCTCCTGGCGTTCGCCTGGCTGGCGGCGACGCACGTGAAACGGCGCATCGATACACCGCCGGGGACGATCGTGAGCCATACTGTCCGGGTTAGCGCGGCCTGTGTCCACCGGCTGCGGGAGCTATCCGATCAGCCGCTGCTGCTCAAGCTGGAGGATGGCGTGCTGCGCTATCAGGCCGACGATCGGCCGATGGCTCCGGTGGCGGTAGCGCCGGGATTGGCGCCCGTAGCCTTGCGTGAGGTCGGCGTCGCACTGAGCGGCAAGTTCGGCGAGAGCTGGGTGGCGGTAGTTCGTTTGGCCTCCCCGGAAACAGTGGTCGCGGACCGTCTCTCTTGACCTGGGGATTCGCGAGCTTAGCCGGGAACTCTCAAGCGAACGCATAGACGTGTCGAATAGAGTCCAGGGAGATTCCAGGGCGCGGCTCACGTTGTGCCGTCGCCCTTCTCGAGAGCCAAGGAGGCGACGATGAACCGGCTGATGAGATTCGTGATCGGCGCCGCGATGGGGGCGGTCGCGGCGCTGCTCCTCTCGCCGAAGAGCGGGGGCGAGTGGCGCAGGATGTTTCGCGACCGCCTGCGTGACTACCTCCGCGAAGGTCCGTTAGAGCAGCAGCCCGCGAGTTCTGTCTCGCAGGAGACGGTGTCGCAGCCGGTCGCCGTGTCGACCGCGGGGCCCGTCGTCCTGGCAGAGGTCGCCACGCCTGCGGAGGCGGAGATAGCGCCGGTGGCTTCGCCGCCAACGCCATCCGTAGCCGAGGTTGCCGACCTTCGGGCTCGAGTGGAGGAGACGCGGCAAGCGGTGCGGGAGGCGCTCGACCGGCCGTTTGAGGTCGTGGACATCCCGCCGGCTACGCCTGGGGAGGAAGCGGAAGCTTGGCCGTCCGAATCGGCTGCCACCCCATCGCAACCAGAGCCCGCCGCCGTGAGCACGGCGCCTGAGGTACCGGAGGTGTCTGGCGATACCGCGGCGGTTGAGAGCCGGCCTGACGAAGCAGTGGCGGAGAGCGAGGCAGCGGACGGCGCGCCCGTCCTCGAGGCCGAACCAGCCTGGGGGGAGCAAGCGGAGGACGCGATCACGTCTGTCGAGGAAGAGCCGACGCCAGAGTGGCCGATGCCGCCGGTGGCTGAGCAGGTACCCGCCGCCTGGTCGCAGGAGGAGGCGGCGGTGGAAGAGCCTGTGGCGGCGGCCGACACGTATCCTGAGGTCGCAGAGCCTATGGCGAGCACGCAGCTCCGTCCGGAGGACGTGCGTGTGTGGCCAGCACCGGAGGACACGCCTGCCGTTACCCCGACGCGCGCGCCGGATGAGGCTGAGGGGCAGCCGCGGGAGGCGGCTCTCGCCGGCGACGCGTGGGCGTCGTTCCCATCTGAGGAGACGGCGTCGCTGGGCGACAGGGGTATGGACGAGACGGGCGAGGCATCCGGCCGCTTTGACCAGGGACCTGTGCTCGCCGCGGATCTCGCCGAGCCTTCGGGGGGCGGGCGGCTGCCCGCCGCCGAGCGGGATGAGTACCTCGAGGTAGCCAGCGAGAGTGACGTACCCGCGCCGGAGCTGGAAGCGGTGGTCGGCGCGGCGAGTTCGCCAGTGAGCCAGGGTGAATCGGTCGTCGCCGAGGCGCTAGCGGCGGAAGAGCGCGAGGTACAGCCTGTCGAGGCTGTGTCGCCGACTGCCGCGGCGGCACCTGCGGAGGACCAGCCGCTGATGGATGGCGGAAGCCAGAGCGAGCGAAGCTCGGCGGTGGAGCCGGTGGCGGAATCAACGTCTGTCGTGCCTGCGGCGTGGGAGAGCACCGACGAGGTGACTCAGGAGCTGGCCTCCCCTCAGGCTCCGATGGACCAGGCGGAGATGCGCCGGCGCATCGAACTGACGCGGACGCGGCTGAAGGCGAAGGCGTTCGACGCGATGACGAGCGGCGAGGCCGCTCTCCTGTCCCGCGATGCCGGCGAAGGTATAGTGCCCGCAGGAGGCGAAGCGTCTCTCGATGCCGATGTGGAGCGTGCTCTCGAGCAGTCCTTGTCGCAGGACGATTACTGAGAGAGTGGCGGCTGAGGACCCGCCGCGTTCCTGGCCGGCGGTTCCGCTTGCGCTGCGGGTGAACGTCGAGATGTAAGTTCGCGTGGTCTCTTCTGCGAGGGCCGGCACAGATGGTGTCCGAGATGGATGGCTGCTGCCACAAAGCAGATGCCGGCGAGCGCGGCGCCGACGGGAACCGTCCGGTTCTCGATCAGCAACAGGAAGTACCACCACACATGCCACCCAAGGTGGAGGCGTGCCCCGAAGTAGATCAGCGCAACCCCGAGGCCGATCAGGCCCAGCCAGGCGGGGAGACGGGAGACTGGCCAGGGCCCCGGCTTGGCAAGTGGCCAGCAGATGGCCGCCGGAAGCAGCAGCACGACGGTGAACGGGTTGACCAGGAGGGCGAGCACGGCGAGTGCCAGCAGGGCGTAGTGGACTACCGTGACGGTATGTTCGGGCGGCACTGGAGTGCGACGCAGGAAACGCTGCTCGATCGCGTGCGCGTAGAGGACGAGAAGGGCGAGGAGGGCGGCCAGAAGAAAGGCCCGGAGGTACTGCGGGCTGTGGGCGACACGGCTATCAGGGGAGAAGGCCGCGCCGGCGCTTCGCGGCAGCATCGTGGTGAGATTGGCGAAGTACAGCAGGAGGAGCATCAGGAACCAGGGGCCAATGCGCAGCAGGTAGAGGAAGAGCGCCGGGCCCAGGCGCCGGCTGTGGGGCTTGGCCACAGCGAGGCGCCAGACGACGGTGGCGAGCGGGGCCAGCAGTACGAGGAGGACCAGCGTGACGGCGATTCCTGGGAGGGCGCGGCCGCGAGAGAAGAACACCGCGCGGCCGCTCCCCGACACGTTTGTCTCCACCGCGTCGATGGACATCACGAGCCGTTCCGTTGTGCGCCCAAGCCTGGTCAGCGTGCGCGCCGACGTCGTGGACACCGTGTCCAGGTCGGGAGATGGCCGCCGTGTTCCGCTGGCGCGGAGCGTCAACGCGGGTATGCCCGCGGCGACCAGGGGAGCCTGACTGCCACCTCCCACAGGCATGGCGAGGTGGAGGACCTGCGAAGTGAGCGTCGGCAGCGGTGTCTTGATGCCCCCCTCGGCTGAGCCGGCATTGCTGGCCAGTTCCCAGAGCCACGGAGGGGCGGTGCTGTCGCTGGCACTCCAACCCTCCAGCTCGATGGAACGCGCTCCGGCCAGTCCGACCTGTTGTAACGCGAGAGCTGCCCGCACGGTGATCTCCGGGTGTTTCCTGAGGAAATCCTGCGTTCCTAGCGCTCCGTAAGTGTCGCCGTCGCTCCAGAGGAAGATGAAGCGATAGGTGTGACTCTGGAGGGTGAAGACGCGGGCGAGTTCGAGAAGCGCAGCTACGCCCGAGGCGTTGTTATCTGCCCCTTGTGTGGAGAACGGTGGCGAGTCGCGGTTGGCGATGAGCAGAATGACCTCTGCTCTCGACCCTTTCGACTCCGCCCAGATGTTCTGCAGCGGCCGCTCGCGGTCTTCGATGCGAGCGACAAAGGGCTCGAAGTGAGGTCGTAGGCCGATCTCCTCGAGACGGTTGCCGATCCAGAGCATCGCCTGGTTGTCGGTGTCGGAGCCGGCGATCCTGCGAGGGAAGTCGGCGGTCAGGGTGCGCAGGTCCTCGTGGGCTCGTTGCCCGTCGAATGACGTCGGCTCCTGGGACAGGGGAGGTACGTATGTGGGGCGCAGCGCGACGAGCGTGAGCACGGCGATGATCGCGGTGATCAACCACGCCCGGCGGTAGTACGAGAGATCGGGCAGCTACTTCCCCTAAGTAATGGTGGACAATTGACGTGGGGGTGATGCTACCAGACCGGCTGTTCGTCGTGGGGCAGAACCACCCCGATGCGAGTGGTTCCGCCCCACGACGAAGGCTTTATCCGCGGGACGTCCGCGTCAGCTTACCTGGGGAAGCTTGGCCACGGATTCGGCGATGGCCACCTCCGGATGCTCGTAGTCTTGAAGCTGGCCGGCCAGGAAGGCGTCGTAGGACGCCAGGTCGAGGAGGCCGTGGCCAGTGAGGTTGAAGAGGATGTTCCGCTGGACACCCTCCTCGTCGGCGCGCTTGGCCTCGTCGATCGCCACGCGGATGGCGTGTGAAGACTCTGGCGCGGGGACGATGCCCTCGGTCGCCGCGAACTGCTTCGCCGCCTCAAAACAGGTGATCTGAGGAACGGCCACCGCCTCGATGAGGCCGAGGTGGTAGGCGTGGCTGATGAGCGGACTCATACCATGGTAGCGCAGGCCGCCGGCGTGGATGCCTGCCGGCATGAAGTCGTGGCCCAGCGTATGCATCTTCAGGAGCGGCGTCATCTTCGCCTCGTCGCCGAAGTCGTAGGCGAAGGTGCCCTTAGTGAGCGAGGGGCAGGCGGTAGGTTCCACCGCCAGGAAACGCGTGTCGTGCAGACCCTCGATCTTCCGGCGCAGGAAGGGGAAGGCGATGCCGCCGAAACTTGAGCCGCCGCCGACGCAGCCGATAACCACGTCGGGGTAAGCCGAGGCCATCTCACACTGCTCGATGGCCTCTTCGCCGATGATGGTCTGGTGCAACAGGACGTGGTTCAACACGCTCCCCAGAGAGTAGTGCGTGTCGTCGCGCCCAGCGGCTGCCTCGACGGCCTCCGAGATGGCGATGCCAAGGCTGCCGTTCGAATCAGGATCGGCCGCCAGCACCGCGCGGCCAGCCTGCGTACGGTCCGATGGGCTGGCGAACACCTCGGCGCCCCAGAGCTGCATCATGCTGCGCCGGTACGGCTTCTGGTGGTAACTCACTTTGACCATGTACACCTGCAGGCTCAAGCCGAACATTCGGCAGGCCATCGAGAGCGCCGATCCCCACTGTCCCGCGCCTGTCTCCGTGGTTAGCCGGAGGCAGCCCTCTTGCTTGTTGTAGTAGGCCTGCGCTACCGCGGTATTGGACTTGTGCGAGCCCGCGGGGCTAACGCCCTCGTGCTTGTAGAAGATCTTGGAGGAGGTGCCGAGAGCTTTCTCGAGTCCCGTGGCCCGGATGAGCGGCGTGGGCCTCCAGATGCGATAGATGGCGCGCACCTCGTCTGGGATGGGGATGAAGCGCTCGGTAGCCGCCTCCTGCATGATGAGGCCCATGGGAAAGAGCGGAGCGAGGTCGTCGGGGCCCGCCGGTTGCAGCGTGCCGGGATGGAGCGGTGGGGCGGGCGGCTCCGGGAAGTCCGCCGCGATGTTGTACCACTGTTCGGGAATCTTCCCCTCGTCCAATAGATACTTCTTGTTCACGAAGACCTCCTGCTACGGTCGAAATGACGCCGAATGACGCGTGGTGTGCAGAACTGCTGCGACGAGACGCGCGATGGCGGTGGGAGGAACGCGGGTTGTTCCCGCACGGGTGTTGAGGATCAGGCGCGCGGGGCGCGCCAGCGGCGTCCGGACCAGAGGTGACGGCCTGAGCGATCCATGAGGCGCAATCTCTCGCACTGTGGTCGCTGTGTCAAGCGGGCGAGCTCGTGCCATACTTTGACCACACGGCAAAGGAGCACTCGATGAAGGGATACCACCCTGCCGATCCGCTGGTCATGCCCCGCTTCGCGGGTACCAGCACGTTCCTGCGGCTTCCGCAGGTCACGGACCTCTCCGGAGTGGATGTCGCCGTGGTGGGACTGCCCTTCGACACGGCCGTGAGCTTCCGTACTGGCGCTCGCTTTGGCCCCAAGGGTATCCGTGAAGGTTCGCTGGCGCTCCGTCCCGACTACAATCCAGCCCAGCGCCTCCAGGTATGGGAGCACGTGTCCGCTGTCGACTACGGTGACTCAGTGGTGGCACCCGGGTCTACGGAGACGTCGCTGGCGCTCATGGAACAGACGCTGCGCGAGATCCATGACGCCGATGACCTCGGCGCTGTTCCTCTCGGTCTGGGGGGCGACCACAGCGTGCTGCTCGCGGAGCTGCGTGCCGCCGCCGCGCGCTATGGCCCCCTCGCCCTCGTCCAGTTCGATGCCCACGCGGACACGTGGGATGAGTACTTCGGCCAGAAGTACACGCACGGGACCGTGATCCGGCGGGCGGTGGAAGAGGGCCTCGTCGACCCCGAGCGGTCGACTCAGCTGGGGATGCGTGGTGGTCTGTACGGGCCGCGAGACCTCGAGGAGCCTCGCGACATGGGGTTCACGCTGGTCCCTTGGGACGAGCTCGTTCAGCTCGGCACCGGCATGATCGCGGCGGCCGTCGACCGTGCCGCGGGCAAGGCCTTCCTGACCTTCGACATCGACTTCGTGGATCCAGCGTTCGCCCCGGGCACGGGCGTGCCCGAGGTTGGCGGTCCCACCTCGGCCCAGACCCTCGCCCTGCTGCGCGCCTGCCGGGGGCTGGATCTGGCGGGCGCGGATGTGGTCGAGGTAGCCCCCGACCTGGACTGCGCCCATCTCACCACCACGCTCGCGGCCACGGTGGCCTACGAGATCCTCACGCTGGTGGCCTGCAGCCGCGCGGCGAACTGATCGGGGATGAGCATGCGAGTGGCCTGTGTTCAGCTCAATAGCCAAGACGACGTCGCCGCCAACTGGGCGATGGCGACGCGTCTCGTGAGGCGTGCGGCCGCCGCCGGCGCCCGTCTCGTAGTACTTCCGGAGACGTGGAACTACAAGGGCTCCGCTCGTGGCATCGCCGCGCATGCCGAGCTCCTCGATGGGCCGAGCAGCACGCTGGCGAGCGAACTCGCCGCGGACCTAGGGATATTCCTCCTGGCTGGATCCATCTACGAAGGAACCGGTGTCGCGGATCGCTCGTACAACACGAGTGTGCTCTTCGCGCCGAACGGCCAGTCTCTAGCGGTGTACCGCAAGATCCACCTCTTCGATGTGACCGCTGGGCGGACCGTGTACCGCGAGTCCGACAGCCTGCTCGCCGGCGGCCAGGTTGTTACCGCGGAGATCGAGGGTGTCACCGCCGGCCTGTCCATCTGCTATGACCTGCGCTTTCCGGAGCTGTATCGCGCGCTCACTCTGCGTGGCGCGGTCCTGCAGCTCGTGCCCTCGGCCTTTACCGCCGCCACTGGAGCCGCTCACTGGGAGGTGTTGGTGAGGGCGCGGGCCATAGAGAATGGCTGCTTCGTGGTGGCGTCCAATCAGGTCGGCTTCCACTGCCGGGATCGTGAGTGCTACGGGCACAGCATGATCGTGGATCCATGGGGTCGCGTGGTGGCGCGGCTCGCGGAAGGGGTCGGGGTGTGCGGAGCCGACCTAGACTTCGATCTGGTGGCCGCCGTACGGCGCGATATCCCCTCGCTGCAGCATCGCCGGCCCGAGGTATACGGAGCGGAGTAGCTCCGTCAGCTGGACGGTTGCGACTCCGCGGCGTCGGCGCTCGGTGCGGATGGCTCTCCGAGCTCCTTGCGCGCGCGGACGTAGGACGCGAGGAGGTTATCGCGCCAGCGGCAGAGGCTGTCGAAGTCGGCGGCGCCCTTTTCTGCCTGGAGGCCTGACTCCAGCACCTGGGCTACATCGTCGGGGAACTCCACCCAGGTGGCGAGGTCTCGCAGCATGCCCTCCTTGACCGCCGCGAGATGGTCCATGTGGGCGCGGATCCCCCCTGGTCCACCGCCGAGGTCGTAGATGAGGTGCGGCCCCATCGCCGCCCAACGGAGGCCGGGTCCGAGGCTGACGGCGCGGTCTACGTCTTCCACGCTCGCGATGCCGCGACGAACCAGGTCGATGGCCTCGCGCCACAGCGCCGCGGAGAGCCGATTGGCGATGTAGCCAGGGACATCTTGCGCCAGCACGACGGGCTCCTTGCCCGCTGCCAGGTAGAAGGCTCGTGCCCGCTCCATGGTCTCCGGGGATGTCTGTTCTCCCGGGGCCAGTTCCACCAGCGGCACCACGTGGGGCGGGTTGTAGGGATGGGCCGCGAGGCAGCGCTGAGGGTGCTGGCTGGCGACCTGGATGGCGCTGATGGACAGACCCGAGGAGCTGGTGGCGAGCAGTGCTTCGGGTGGTGTGAGGCGGCCGGCGAGCGCGAACACCTCTTGTTTGGTCGCGAGGTCTTCGCGGACGCACTCCTGGACGACGTCTGCCCCGCCGAAGGCGGTGTGCGGGTCTGTAGTCGCCGTGAAGGCGGCGATGCCGCGCGCCGCCCGTTCCTGGTCCGCGAGGTGGTGCGCGACGAGGAAGCGCGCCGCTTCTTCGGCGTACCGGCGCGCATGCTCGAATGGAGTGGCGACGACATCGAAGAGCCGTACGCGCATGCCCGCGGCCGCGAAGAGCCCGGCCCAGCTCGCGCCCGTGAGGCCGGCGCCGGCCACGCAGACCACGGCGCCATCTGCGTGCCGCGTATTCACGGGGCCGCTGTCCGGCGGCGCCAGCACAGGGCCGCGACCACGCCGACGATGGCACCGGCGAGCGCGCCGGTGACAGCGACGATCCCCCACCCCGAACTGGCCGCCCGCGCGGGCGGCGCGGCGGTGCTCGCGACGTACGGACGCTCGACGGCGCGAACGACGAGGAGCTCTCGTCTGGCCGCGCGCAGGTCGGTCGCCACGGTCTCGCGCAGGGTCGCCGCGGATTGAAGGACCATGAAGTACGGTGCGCTCAGCGCGGCCTTTTCGGCCGCGGTGCCCGGTCCGGCGGCGATGTGGGAGAGCGCCGCTTCGGCGCTCTCCATACGGGCGTCGATCGTCGTGAGCTGCGCGGTTCCGGCGGCGATGTCCTCGCGGAGCAAGGCACTCTTCCGCTCGGAGGGTGCGGCGAGGCGATCCGCGAGCTGACGTGCTACGGCGTTTGCCGCTTTGGCGGCCACGCGGGGGTCGCCGCTGGAGATGTGGATGCTGACCAGGTTGTTGGGCACTCCGGACGTGCGCGCGGGTTGTGGGGGGATCTCGACGCGCAAGGCTCTGCGGAGCTTGGCCGCGGTCATGGCTGCGCCGACGTGCTGAGCTGCCGCGGCGAGGATCTCCTCGGTTTGGGCGACGTACGCCGCCGCGCGCGGGTTGGCGTTCAAACTGGCGACGGGGTTTCCGTTGACGTCCGTGGCCTGGCCGAGGTACACGGAGGCTGTGGCTGTGTACGTGTCGTCGCGCGCGTGGGCGATGACCACGGCGAGGCCGGCGCCGATGAGCACCAGGATGAGGATGAGCCACCAGCGAGCCGCCAAGGCGCGTCCAAGGGCGCCGAGATTAATCTCGGAATCGGTGCGCGTGCTCATATGGGACGCATCATATCGTCTCCGCGGCGTCTAGTTGCCCGTGCGGAGGGCTTGGCCGAGGGCCCGCGCCTGCGCGTGCGCGGCGCGGACGCTCGCGGCGATTATGCGCACCTGCTCGTCCGTGAGGCTTCCGTAGAGAGGCAAGGAGACGATCTGCTCGACCAAGCGCGCGGTCACCGGCAGGTACGCCTCCGCCGGTGCGTGGCCGGCGGCGAAGGCGGTGAGGCGGTGGGCTGGTGGGACGTAGTAGCAGCGCGACGGTATCCCTTCGGCGGCGAGCGTGTCCACGAGCTGGTCGCGGCTCAAGCCGAAGCCGGGGCCGACAGTGATGGACAGATCCTTGTAGGAGGAACGGTTCTCTGTCGGTATCCTCTGGAACGTGATCCCGGGCACAGCCGCAAGTTCCTCGCGGTACACGAGCGCCAGCTCGTTGCGGCGGCGGGCTTCGGTCTCCAAGAGTTCCAGACTGGCCAGCCCGAGCAGGGCGCTCGCTTCCGGCAGTCGTGCATTCAATCCCACGAAGGGCGCGTCGTACGAGCCAGGGTTGCCGTACTCTCTGCCGACGCGCACGTGCGTCGCGAGGTCGTCGTCGTTCGTAGCGACTACGCCGCCCTCTCCGGTAATCAGAAGCTTGGTGGGCGACGTGCTGAACACCTGCGCGTCGCCTTGCCCGCCGACGGGTCGATCGCCGGCGCGCGCACCGAACCCGTGCGCCGCGTCGTAGATGATGGGCAGGCCACGGCGGCGAGCGAGGTCGTCTAAGGCGCTCATGTTGGCGGGAGACCCGAACACATGGACCGGCAGGATGAGCCCGTCGTCGCTGCCGATGCCTTCGCGGTCGAGCGTCTCTTCTACGCGCGCTGGGTCGAGGCACCACGTATCGGGATCGACGTCGCAGAAGACCGGCTCCAGCCCCGCCCAGGACGCGGCCATCGCGGTGGCCATGAACGTGAAGCTCGGCAGGACCGCTCGCCGGCCGCGGTAGCGGTCGAGCGCCAGAATGAGCCCGGAAGTGCAGGAGGAGACGCCGAGCGCGTGCCGCACGCCGAGGTGCTCGGCGATCCTGCGCTCGTACTCGGCTAGTGCTGGTCCTTTGGTCATGGTGCCGGTGGCGAAGCATGCCGACCACCGTGGTCCGACGGTGTCGAAGGGTGGGAGGGTGGGCTTGAGCAAGGGGAGGCCCTGCGGGAACGCTGGGAGGCCTCCCAGAACGGCGGGTTGCTTTTCGGCTGAGCTAGTCATTCTGGCGTATTCATCCCTTCCGTGGTGGTGCACGTGGACGTTCCCTGGGTGTCTGCCGGAGGCGTGTCCAGGTCTTCCATGTACTCCGCGGTCTTTCCCCCCACGGCGCCTCGGCGGAGGAGAACGGCCGGGACGCTGGCGACCAACAAGCCAAGGTCGGTGAAGAGGCCGACGGAACGCGCGTACTCCTGATCTAGGGCGAGCATTTGGGATCGCCGCAGTTTGCTGCGGCCACGAACGGCGGCGAGGCCGGTGACCCCTGGTTTTACCGTGAGGATGAGCTCGTAGTATGGGCGGTACCGTTCAATAACGACGGGCAGGTTTGGCCGCGGGCCGACCAGGCTCATGTCTCCGCAGAGGACGTTGAAGAGCTGTGGCAGCTCATCCATGCTGGTGGCTCGGAGCCACCGGCCCGCCCACGTGACGCGCTCGTCGTGGTCGGCTACGTAGAGGCCCGCGCCTTGGTGCACGGCGTCGGGAATCATGGTGCGGAACTTGAAGATGCGGAAACGCGTACCATTCTGCCCGACCCGCTCCTGCCGGAAGAAGACCGGCGGCCCGCTCGTTGTCCGCACGATCAGCGCGAGCACGGCGATCAGCGGGCCCAGGACGATCAGGAGCGCCAGCGCGCCGATGAGATCGAGCACGCGTTTGCCGTGACGGACGTAGAAGCCGCGAGGGACGTGGCCGCCGCGGATGCCACATGCCAGTTCGCGGTCGCGGGTGGCCGGCGTCGGCGGCATCTCGGGGTCGAGAGGGCTGCTCCCCGCTGTCTCAGGCATGGGTGGCGACGCTTTCGAGGGCGTCGACAACGCGAGCCACTACTCGGTCGCGGTCGAACGTGGTCTCCGCCAGGCGGCGCGCGTTGATCGACATCGCGCGCAGGGCCGCGGGTTCCTCCGCGGCGGCGGCGAGAGCGATCGCCAGCGCCGCCGCGTCGCCGGCGGGCACGTACATCCCCGCGCCGCCCTCCTCGAGCACGCGCCGGAGCCAGCCGTCGAGGTTGCACAGGACTGGCCTGCCGGCGGCCAGGGAGTCGAACAGCTTGTTCGGCGAGTTGGTGGAGAGGATCGGGTACGGAGCGAAGAGCGTCATCGTGAGGTCGACGGCCCCCATGATGCCGGCCAGCTTGGTCTTGGGCAGTGGGGGAAGGAGGGTGACGTTGCTGAGACGTTCACGGCGGATGCGTTCCTGAAGCGCGGGGCGCTCGGCTCCGTCGCCGGCGATGACGAGGTGCACGCGCTCGATGCCGAGGGCGCGCAGCAGCACTGCCGCGTCGAGGATCTGCTGCGGCGCGTTCGCCCGGCCGAGCGCGCCGGCGTACAGGGCGATGAAATGGTTCTCCAGCCCGCGCTCTCGCCGGAAACCGGCGTCTTCGTTGTGCGGGTGGAACAAGTCGAGGTCGCTGGCATTGGGGGCGAAGACGAGCTTGCGCGGCGGGACGCCACGTGCCACGAGCGCGTCGCGTGAGCCCTCGCTGAGCACCACCACGCGCCGCGCCCGGCGATAGAGCGTCGTCTCGAGCCATTCGGCCAAGCGGATGAGGGGTCGGCTGGTGAGGACCCGCAGCTGCACCGGCACGGCGGGCCACAGGTCGCGGATCTCGAACACGAAGGGCGCGCGGGCGAGGCGGGAGATCGCCAACCCTGGCACGCCGATGGTGAGAGGCGTCGAGGTGGCGAACACGACGTCGGGTCGCGGCTGGAGCAGTCCGGCTACGGTGGCCGCGATCATGAACCCGAAGAAGGAGACGAGCCTCTGGCCCACGGAGAAGTAGTTCGAGTAGGGCAGAGAGAGGTAGAGGACATCGATGCCGTCGATGGTCTCACGGCGCACCAGGTGTCGTGGAGACCGCCGTGAGCGGACACTGGTCGGGGCGCTTTGCGAGTCTCCGCTGACCACGGTCACCTGGTGGCCGCGCGCGGCCAAGCGCTTGGCGATCTCGTACGACCGCGTGGCATTGGAGCTGGCGCGCGTCGCGAAGTACTGGTGAAAGTACAGGACGCGCATCAGCTCTCCGGAGCGTCCCAGAAGACCTGGTCGTAGTACCGCACGGTGTGGCGAGAAGGCCGGACGAGGCGTTGTGCCTCGCTCAGTTCGCTGGCGCCGATCTCGCCGAGGGCGTACTTGATGCCCAGGTAGGGCAGGTTGAAGTCGTCTTGATAGACGAAGGTCGACACGCGGGGGTTGACCTCAAGGAGTGCGTCCCCTTTGAACTGCACGTTGGCGAACCAATCGAGATCGAGGCACGCGCACACCGTGGCCGCCGCCGCCACGAGATCTGCTCGCTCCACGGTACGGAACGACATGGCCAGACCGGTATCGATGGCCTCGCGCGTTTTGGCCTGGCAGGCCAGCATGCGTCCGCGTTCGACGAGCGCGTCCACGGTGAACTCTCCTCCCTCCACGTACTCCATGAGCATGAGCCTCGGGAAGGGATCTGCGGTGCGGAAGACGTTGACGAACTCGCTGAGCGTCATGGTCGTGTCGTTGGGGCGCTCGTGCAGGATGATGCGCGCGCGGTCGACGTCGGCGCGGAGCACGCGGAAACCTCGTGACCCCTTGCCCACCGGCGGCTTGAAGCACACTGGGGTGGCGGGATACCCGAGCGCGTGGGCGCCGGCGACGAATTCTTCGAGGTCGCCGGGCAGCAGCATTCGCGGCTGGCGCACCGTGGTGTGAGACAAGGCGGCATGCATGGCGGCCTTGTCCGTGCACAGCTCGACTGCTCGCGGATGGGCGACGAGGACGCGCGCCCCGAGCGCCTCGAACTCTGTTCGGGAGCGCGAGACCGGGCCTACCTCAAGAGACGACTGCACGAAGAGGATGTCCGGGCGCTGCTCTCGGACTACCCGCAGCAGCGCCTCGATGTACCCGTCCTCGGTCCCCCAGGGAACCGTCTCGAATGAGTCGCAGAGGAAGCGACCGATCGCGTCGTGGCGGGAGTCTGTGCCGTGTACGTGGAGCGTGCGCTCGCCGTTGGCCTTCAGCATACGGATGAGCGTCGACGCTCCGGGGCAGCCGGTTGCCGTTAGGACGATGGATACGGGTCGGGGCATCGTGGAAGCGAGTTCAGACGATCCAGCGGTAGAGTTCGAAGACCTCGGCCAACCCGCGGCCGATGTCGATCGCCCGAGTGAATGCCAAACTACGGATGTAGTCCTCGCGGGCGTAGTTGCGGTGCTGCTGTGACTTGTAGCAGGCCAGCGCCTGGACCTTGAGATCGAGGTGGTGAGGCTGCAACTCGATGTAGAGCTGATGATTGAAGGTCAGGTTGTTCCAAGGGATCTCGTATCCCAGCACCGTGGTCCGCTTGAACGCGCGCAAGCCCTCTTCGGCGACGGTCTTATGGTCCTGGTGGAGGTCGTTGAGCGAGGGCATGAGTACGCAGTCTGGCTCGATGTCGGTGTTGAGTTCGATCATGCGCTCCAGGATGTCCTGCCGCACGGTGGGAAAGTAGCGGACCTCGAAGTCGTAGACACGGAGGTCCGCCGCGGGAATACCGAGAGTGGCCGTAGCCTCGCGCACTTCGCGGGCGAGGATATCCGCCGGCAGACCTCTGGGGACCGAGCGTGTAGCCGTTGAGAAAGCGACGTAGGTAACACGGGCTCCCTCTTGGATGAGTCGTGCCATGGTGCCGCCGCATCCGAACTCGCCGTCGTCGGTGTGCGGGGCGAGCACGAGGACGTTCGAGAAGAGACCGATCACGACGGAACTATCCTTTCCAGGGCGTTTACCTCTTGCGAGTAACCTACGCCCGCGCCGGGGTCCTCTGGAGAGATCGGTACATCAGGCCGGACGCCGTGCGCGCAACTCGGCGTAGAAGTCTACCAGACGGTGCTCGATGACCTCCCATGAGTAGCGGCCGCAGACTGCCTCGCGGCCGCGCCTGCCCATCGCGGCGATCTCGGATCGTGCGGCCAGGAGCGAACGCACTCCCGCGAGGTGTCCCTCGACGGTCGGTGGAACCAGTACGCCGCAACGTTCGCCCGCGACCACCGGGGCTCTCCCAGGGAGGTCGGACACCAGTGCCGCCAGTCCACAGGCCATGCCCTCGAAGAGCTTGGTCGCCACCGTTGGGCGGCGGTACTGCCCCGTCGGGAGGCTTGGGACCCATACGACCTCGGCGGAGGCGAGGTAGTGGGGAACCTCGGACGGCGGTATACGGCCGAGGAGGCGAACGCGGCCGCGCAGCTCCTCGGCCACCCGCTGGTTTACCTCGGCGGCGAAGACGGGATCGTAGAAATCGCCGCCGAGGTACAGGACAACTCCCTCACCCGCGTCGCGCACCACGTCGAGCATCAGCGAGACGCCGCGGCTGCGGGTGAGGCTGCCGATGTAGATCAGCCGCAAGCGATCGTCGGCGGCGAGCTCCGTACGGGGCGCGGCGTGGCTGAAGCGCGCGAACCGCGGGTAGTTGGGCAGGAGCACACGCAGACGCGGCCGTGCGCCAAGCTGTTCGAACTGCTCCGGCACCACGCCGACCACTCCGTCGGCCAGCGAGGCGAGCATCCGCTGGGCGAACAGCGTGCCCCAAGCCGCCGGCCGCCGCAGAGAGGCTGGGATGTAGTGCTTGCTGGCCACCGCTTGGCCGACGTACTCGTGCATGTCGTAGACAAGGCGAGGTCCCAGTGGGCGGAGCAGGGGGAACAGGGTGAGCAGCTCCGGGTCGTGCACGTGCACTACGTCGGGGCGCAAGCGGTGAAGCTGGGCCAAGAGTTGGCCGGCAGACAGCCACCGCGTAGCGCGTGGCCGCCGGGGCAGGCTCACGAGGCGCACGCCGTGAGTCTCGTGCTCCTCGGCGCCGGGGGCGAGAAGGGACACGGCGTAACCGGCGTCCGCCAGGGATCTGCACTCACGCTCGAAGATGCGCGGATCGTCCGGCCGGTGCACAACCGAGACGTGGGCCACCCGAGGTTGCCGTGACTCGCTGCTTCGCGTCTCTCGAGGGACGTAGGGGGGCGCCTGCGAGCGAGAGTTCCGTCCAGCAGAGCGGGGTGTACTCCCGCTGGGAGGGTTGAGGCCTTCCGGGAGGCAGTGAAGGTCGCCGCGCGTGTGGTCAGCACATCCCGCCTGCTCGAGGACGCGCGAGTAAATGGCCAGTTGCCGCTCGGCGTTCCGTTGCCACGTGAGATCGGCGACGGCCGCCCTGCCGGCCTCGCCCACTCGCCGCCGCACGCCGGCGCTGCGCAGACACGGCGTCATGATGTCGGCGAGGGCGTGTGGGTCGTGGGCGGGCACCAAGAAGCCCGAGCGGCCGTGCTCGATGAAATCGGCCGGCCCTTCGCCGGCACAGGCCACGGTCGCCGTGCCTTGTTGCATGGCCTCGGCGTAGACGAGTCCGAAGCCCTCTTCCCAACTGGGGAGCACGAACAGCTCGGCGCGGGCCATGAGACCGAGGACGCGGGCGTGTGGCTGCTGGCCCAGGAAGTGGACGTGTTCACGAAGACCGAGAGCGCGGGCGCGCGCTTCGAGCGTCGCCCGTTGCGGTCCTTCGCCGACGATGACCCACAGCGGCTGGACACCACTGGCTCGCATGATCGCTAGTGCCTGCATGATGTCGGCGTGCCCCTTGCTGGCGATCAGGCGGGAGACGCTGAGGACTACCTGCTTGCCGGGCCATGCATCGTCCGCCGGCACCACGTCGTGGTCGATGCTGATGCCGTTGTGATTGACGGCCAAGCGCTCGGCGGCGACCGCGTGCTCGAGCTGTGTCGCAACTCGGGTGGAGACGGCGACGACGGCCGCGGCCGCGCCCAGGGTGGCGCGCGTCTTGTCCGCGACGGGGCCGTGGTCGACAAGGTGCCGGTGTACGTCGAGGCCATGGACCGTCACGAGGAAGGGAACGCCGAGGTCACGTGCGATCAGCCGGGCGGCGGCGCCATCTGGCATGGCTTGGTGTGCGTGAACGAGCTGGATGCCAGCGGCGCGGAGCTCGGGGAGCAGGCGGCGGAGCGAGAGGTAGAAGAGGGCGTCGGAGTGCTGAAAGAGGATGCGCCGTGGAAGGACGACAACACGCGGGTACTTCACCGGTATCCCGTCGCGAATGTCTTCTCTCGGGACTCGGGCACGCTCCTTCAGCCGTGGGTGGAGTCGCCCGATGCCCCAAGCAACCGGATTGGGGGAGATCACCACGGTCTTCACCCCTCGCTCGCTCAGTGCTTGAACCTGGTGGTGAACGAACATGCCTCCGCTGCGGCCGGGCGCTGGGTAGAGGTGCGAGAGGAGGAGGACGTTCACGTGGATCCCCGCTCCAGTCGGGGGAGATCATCGGCATTGTGTTCGTGGCGACTGGTGTACCACACGGTGGCCATGCTCACGCCGAGCAGCGCCCACAGCGGCGCGAATCCGCTGCTGGTACTGGGGCCGAAAGCGCCGATGGTGAAGCTGAGCAGCGCCGCCGCGCTGGCGGCCGCGACCGCCTTTCCGGGGACGGCGCTTCGCCGTCTCGCCGTCCTCAAGCACACGACGAAAAGACCGCCATAGGCGCCCAGGAACAGGGCCAGGCCGGGTACCCCAGAGTTCACGAACACGTCCAGCCACCAGCTGTGCAGATTGACCACCGTGAGGTCGTAGTCGTCTGGCTGACGGACGACCGATTCGGCGTTGCCCGTGCCGACGCCGAGGAGGTAGGAGCGAGATACCACGGTGAGGCCCGCGCGAGCTACTTCAAGACGAGCGCCACCTGATCCGGTACCAGTTTGGATGTCTTCGGCGACTCCCGCCAGCCTGAACTGGCGGAGGAGTGGAAGGTCGGTGTAGTTGGCGAGGACGAGGGCACCCACGAAGAGGCAGAGAAGGACGGCGCCGCCGGCCCACAGGCGGCGGGCGCTACGCCAGGATCGAAGGCGGGGCGCGACCGCCACGCAGGCCGCCGTCGCGACGGCGATCGACAGAAGGCTGGTGCGCGATCCACTGAGGAAGACGAGGGCCGTGGAGATGGCGAGGGCGATGACCGCGAGCCAGCGCCAGCGAGCCCCCCGTGCGAGGAGGCCGCCGAGGAGGACGAACGGCCAGCAGAGCGCGAGGTAGGTCGCCAGGTCGTTACGGTTCACAAACCAGGCGGTCGCGACGGCTCGCTCGCCGGGCGCGGCGCCCGAGCCGGGGAGGTGCATGCCCGTGAGCGCCTCGCCGATGCCCACAACCAGGGTGAGGGCGAACACGCCACCAAGTACGGTCAGTGCCCTTCTGAACAGATCGTCTCGGCTGCCGCAGATGGCGACGCATGCGGTGAGGATGAGCATCGAGAGAAGCACCGCTAAAGAGCGCAGAGCGGCGACCTTGTCGGGTGCCCACACCGCGCTGATCGCTAGCCATACGTACCAGAGGCCGAGCGGTTTCCAGAGACTCGACGGGCGCCGCGGTATGCGCAGGGGACCCAGCTGGATGCGCCAGAACGCGAGGAGTACGAAGAGTACTAAGGCGATACGGAAGGCACTGACCTCTCGCGCGCCAGGCATGCCCAGCGAGGGGCCGAGGAGAGCGAGGCCCGGAAGCGCTACGGCCAGGAGGGCGAGGAGGCTCGTCAACCGGATGCGCGCGACGGCCTCCCGTTGCGAGACGGCCCACATCGCCGCTACCACGAGCGAGGCGAGGCAGATGCGCGCGGGGAGCGTCGTGACCAGAGTTACCACACCGAGGCCGGCCGCGAACGCCGCCGTCACCGCGCCCATCACGAGCGTCCATGGGGGGTTGCCCGCCCGCATTTCGAGTGGCGTCAGCGTGACCCCCGGCTCATGACGACGGGCTTCATCGCCGCGTCTCCTGGCTTACCTTGTCGAGCCAACCCGAAAGCTGGCGTGTGAGCGCTCTGCCGTCGTACTTGGCGAGAGCTGCCTCGTCGGCTGGGGGAATGGCGCCCGCGCGGACATCGGCGATGAAGCGGGACAGCGCGACGGTGAGATCCGCTTCGGGAGGCACCACTCGTCCGCCGCCGGCGTCGGCCAGGAGGCGCGCCGCGGCGGAGCCTGACGGGGTGATCGCGAATACCGGCCGTCCGCTGGCGAGGTACTCGAACACCTTGCTGGAGAGCGATTCGGGCGCCAATCCGGTCACCAGCAGCAGGGCGTCGGCGGCTCTCTGGAAGCCGAGCGCCTGTGGTCGCTGCACAAAGGGACGGAGGTGCACGCGCGTGTGGCAGCCGAGGCGCTCGGCGTACGCTCGTATCACCGGGTCGTCGATGCCCAGGAAGAGGACGTTGACGTCGTCCGCTTGCTGAGCCATGGCGTCGAGGAAGTGAGCGGTCTGTTCCAGGCGGCGGTAGAGACGACCGGTATAGACGAACCAGAAGCCCTCCCCGAGGGAGACGTCGGCGACATCCTCGCCGCGGTCGAAGCCGTTGGGGAGCACGTGCACGCGATCCGCCAGGTGCGGGTGGCGACGGCGAAGATCGTCGGCGATGGGACCGTTGACTGCCGTGGCGGCGGCGGCGTGGCGCAGGGCCCAGGCCTCGAGATGCTCCGCCGCCCGGCGGTGGGCGGACGTCGGGTAGGAGTAGTGACGATTGGTTGGCCAGGGATCACGGTAGTCCGCGATCCAGGGCAGCCCGCTCCGGCGGGCCAGGCTGGCGGCGACCAGGTGCGCGCTGCCGCTGGGGAAGCTGGAGAGGATCGCGTCGAACGGTTCCTGGCGCAGCAGGCGCCGTCCCGCGACGATCGCCGGGCCTATCCATCCCACGTCCGGGTCGGGTACGAAGACCCAGCGGTTGAACGTGATGCTGCGGCTGGAGTGCCGCTTGTTGCTGACGTGGGCCGCCTGCAATGGGGCGCTACGGGCGCCGGGCGAGGACGAGTCCGATGACGAGAAGGGATGGAAGACCCTGCGCAATCGCTGTTCGACGCGGCGGCCCATGCGCAACACGGGGCGCGGGCCAGGGGCCGCCGCTCGTACGATGCGCACGCCTTGAGGGTCGGGTACCGGCCCGCTGGTGCGGGCGGACAACACGGTCGTCTCCCATCCGTATTCGGGCAAGTACTTGAGGAACCGGAGCTGACGCGCGATGCCGCCGCTCGCCATCGGCGGGAAAGCTGTGGTGACCATGAGAAGGCGCTTCATGGCGTGGTCACTCTGCCGTGGCGCGTGCTGCAAAATGCCACCGCTGCCGGCTGTCGCTCAGCGCGAGGTACGGAAGGAGTGCTCGGAGTCGTTCTTGGAGGAGGGCTGACCACTTTCCACGTGCGCGAGGTTCGAGTGCGGCACGTGCTTTCCTGGCGGTCTGGCCAAGAGTCTGGGCCAAGAGCCTGGTTCATCGCTCTGTCTCTCTGATCTTGAGGAAAGCCTCGATGCGCGGCGCCAGTCTAGCACAGGGGATGGTGAGGACGTCGCCATTGGGCACGGCGATCTGGTGGAAGCTCTGGATGCCGCGATGCTCCAGCATGGCCCGCGCCAGCCGGATGCAGCCGCCGTGGGTTACCAGGAGCGCGTTGCCAGTTCCCCGCGCGGCATCTCGGAGCGCCGCGAGAACGCGGGCCTGCTGTTCGGCGAGACTTTCGCCACCGGGAAAGCGAAACATCTCCGGGTGCTCGCGGTATGTTCGCCAGGCGCCAGGCTCTCGCCGCATGATCTCCGCGAAGGTACGTCCCTCCCACTGCCCCCGGCGTGTCTCGGCGAGGCGCTCATCCGGGGTAACGTCTATCCGCGTACCTGCTGTAGCGAGCTCGTCGGCGATGATCTCGGCGGTCTCTCTGGCGCGTCGCAGATGACTCGTGAGGATGCGAGAGATTTCGTGGTCGGCGAACTGGCGTGCCTGCAGGCGGGCCTGTGCTCGCCCAGCCTCGTTGAGAGGCACGTCTTTCCAGCCTTGGCAGCGCGCGGGCTCGATATTCCAGTTTGTTTGGCCGTGGCGGAGAAGGTAGAGCATTGCCTCTGGGGGTCGTCCTCCGACGTCTCCGGTGCGTGCTCGGCGGCCTCGCGCCGCCGTTTCAGTGGAAGTACAGCAGGGTATCGCCGCGCAGGCCGAGACGCAGGGTCTCGACCGACAGAGCGTCTTCCGGTGGGATGTTCCCGAGATTCACGTTGGCGCCGAATCGCCTGACGAACCAGGCTTGCTGGCCTTTCGCGGGAGTTTCGAAGAGGAGGTTCTCGGCGCTCACCGCCGCGACGATCTCGGCCAGCAGGGCCTCTTTGATCTCGCCGCTGGGTTGAAACACGCCGACCGTGCCGCTCTCCCGGCCTTCGGTGATCACCTTCCAGGCGCCGGCATCTAGCTCCTTCTGGATCGCGTCGATCCACTGCGAAGGCGTGAGGGCCACGTTTGGGTCTTTGCTCCCCACTTCGCTGAGCACGGTGAATTCCTTGGCGAGCCGGCGGATGAGAGCCAGTTTGTCCTCTTCCTGCATCGAGACGGTTCCATCGGAGACCTCGATGTGCCGCAGGCCCAGTGCTCTGGTGGCTCGTAGGTACTCCTCCAGCCGGTTCTGCCGGAGGGCGAGCTCGAGCAAGGTTCCGCCTAAGCACACCGGGATGCCGACGCCGTGGTAGAGGTCGATTTTCTGCGTCAGGCTCTCCGTAACGTAGGCGGTGCCCCAGCCGAGTTTCACGATGTCGATGTACGCCGCGGCTGTCGCCAGCAGGTCGGCGACTTGGGCGGGCCCGAGACCTTTGTCCAAGAGGTGAGTGAGTCCAGCCTCGCGGGGCTTCGTACTGCGCTCGGGCAGCGCTAGGAAGTCCATTGCCGCCGGCCTCCTCTCATCGATGAGGGCGCACACTCCTCTTCGAGGAGCGCGGAATCGCTTGCCCGAACGCCCTCATGCTATCAGAGCTCGTAGGCTCCTGAGCAGTAGGGTCAGCGGGAAAGGCTGGTAACGGCGTAGGTGGAGTTCACGTGAGCCGAGGCGCGGGAGCCGCTATGATAGCTCGCTATGGGACGTCACGGATCGCTGCCTCTGTACATCGTGGGCGCCGGAGGGTTCGGTCGCGAGACCGCCCTTCTGGCTCAGCAGATCGCAGACGCCGCGGAGCAGCCGCAATGGGAGGTCCGGGGCTTCGTCGACGCGCGCGCGGCGGAGATCGGGCCGCGAGTTGGCAAGTACGCTATGGCTGGCGACCTGTCCTTCCTCCTGCGCGGCGAGGACCCGGTAGCGGCTGTCGTGGGTATAGGTTGGCCGCTCGGTCGAAGGACTGTCTACGAGGCGCTAACGGCCGTTGACCGTGTTCTGCTGCCCACGCTGGTCCACCCCACCGTCGTTCTCGACGCGGAGGGGGTAGTCCTTGGGCGCGGTACACTCGTGGGTGCCGGCTGTATCCTCACCACCGATATCCGTGTTGGCGCCTGCGTGGCGCTCAATCTCGCCTGCACGATCGGCCACGACGTGGTCATCGGAGACTACTGTGTCCTCAACCCGAAGGTCGCCTTGTCTGGCGGCGTGACCGTAGGAGAGGGCTGTCTCTTGGGCGCTGGCGCTACCGTGCTGCAGAACCTGCGCGTGGGCGCGGGGGCTACCGTCGGAGCGGGCGCCGTGGTCACTCGCGACGTACCGCCCGGAGCGACGGTCGTGGGCGTGCCGGCCGTGTCGGTGGCCAGCCATGCCGAGTTACGTGAGCACGTGACCTAAACTCTGGGCTCCGAGCCTTTCAGCGTGGCTGGACACGGGCGTCTTGCCGCCAGCGCCGAGAGTATCGCCATGAGAATCCATACCATAGCGTCTTCGAAGAACGCGTTGTAGACGAGGCTGAGCAATGTGATCGCGCCCAGTCCAGCCGCGGCGGCGATGGCCAGAGGTCGCTCTCCGGGGCTCGACGACCGGCCTGTCGCTCGCCTCATGCACCAAACCAGCGCGGCGATAGCGGCGATGTATGCGAGCAGTCCTGGAACGCCGCCCTCGGCCATCGCGGTGACGGGTGTGGTATGGCTCTCTTTGAGGCGGCGAGGCGCGTGGCGGTCGCGGAATGCCTCGTAGGCGAGTGGGAACGAGCCCACCCCCACGCCGTGGAATGGATGCGTGGTGAACATGCGAACGCCCGACTGCACCAGGTAGTACCTGCCGCCCGTCAGTTTATTGATGCCCCATGGTTTGCTGAGCTTGCCGGTGGTGATGTGCACGTCTCGCACGGCCGCCAGGGCGGCGATGCTGCCGAGGAGGATCACCGCGGCGATGAGCACCACGGCGGCTCGGCGGCCGCGCATGGTCGCCAGCGCGAAGGAGAGGCCGGCGAGGACCAGCATGATCCATCCCGATCGGGACAGCGTAAAGGCGTCGGCCACGAGCGCGACGAGCGCGCATGGTACGAGCCAGGCACGGTGTCGCGGTGCGCTCACTGCCAGGGCTGCCGCGAACAGGATGACGACGAGGAGCAGTCGGCTGAGCATGTTGGGGTCCCACAGCAGCGAGTTGACGCGGAAACCGTGCCCGAGCTCCGCCTCGCGCAGAATGGTCTCGTGGTTGAGGACGATGAAGTGCGTGAAGCGCTGGGCTATCCCGACCACGGCCAAGATGGTTCCCATGACGACGATAGCCATCATGACGCGCTGCAGTGCGGCCTGGGATCTTACGTACCGCCACGTGAGCGCGAAGAGGACGCTGAAGGGCAGGTAGAACGCGAGCAGCTCGACGAGCGCGGCGGCGAACGCCGCCTCTCCTGCCGCGTAGTGAAGGCCCGCCCAGAGGGTGGAGACGCAGGCAAAGCCCATGAGGAGCGCGAGGGAGACGCGCACGGGGTCGCGGGCGGCTTGGGGGGATGGTCGCAAGCGGTCGCGGAGCACGATCTCAGCTCCCAGTACCGCGAGGAGCGCTCCGTAGAGCGGCACGAGCGCGTGGACGGTGTCGGTGCCCACGGGGATGGGCACCCGCAGCGGTGCGACGGCCACCGCGAACGGCAGCGCCCACGTGGGAAAGCGCCAGGCCAGTGCGGTGGCGCCGGCGAGGATCGTGAGAGCGCCGAGCGCTCCAGCGGCCAGGAGGCCAGGGTTGCTAGTGAGGAGGCGCGCCAGGTCGGCGCGAGTCTGGAGGGCCAAGGCGGAGAAGGTGAGCAACGCTGCCGCCGCGGCCACAGAGAGCGCCGCGAAGGCGCGCCGGCCGCGCCGGACGCCGAGGAAGAGAGGCAGGTACGTGCCGGCGAGGGCGACGAGGCTCAGTTTGGCGACGAGCAGGCTGGTCATGTGGCCTCGAGCGCGTGGTCGCAGGCCGGTGCGCCGCTTCGCGTGCTCGTGAGTCGAGCCGCGTGGCGTCCGCGAGTCGCCTGGTCTTCAGGCAGAGATGTTCCGGCCACTCCGGGCCTGGAGAGATCGCCCGTCGGCTCGGTCCGCGGTCTCATGTGAGCGTCGCCGACTGCTCGCGCAGGAAGTCGAGGAAGGCGTGCGCGGCACGCGACAGAGTACGCCGGCGCAGCTTCAGGAAAGTGAAGTCGCGTTCGATGCGAAAGTCGGCAAGCCGCACTACGGCGAGCGCGCCGGCGGCGACCTCGGTGGTCACCGCGAACTTACTCACGTAAGTGACGCCCGCGCCGGCCATCACCGCCTGTTTGGCGGACTCCATGAGCCCCATCTCGAAGGCGATGGTGAGATCCGCCTCACGCAAGCCCCGCTGCCGCAGGTGCTCGGCGACCACGGCGCGGATGCCGGCGCCCTGCTGCTGGACCACGAGGGGTTCGCGACGGAGGTCCTCGAGGGTGACGTCCTCGCGCCCGACCCAGGGGTGGTCGGCGGCACACACGAAGACGATCTCGTCGCGGGCGAGTGGCTGCACGATGAGATCGTCACGGTCGCTCGAAGTACCGACTACACCCACCTCGAGATCCCGGGCGAGGACCTGTTCGATGATCTCCTGCGTGTCGGCCACGCGGAGGGTGACCCGAACGCCGGGAACGCGTCTCTGGAAGTCGATGATGAGCCGGGGGAGGATGTGCTCTCCCGGTCCGGTGGAGGCCCCGACTACCACGTGGCCCTGCCGGAGGTCGCCGAGACCTCCTAGTTCAGCGAGCGCCTGCTCCTCCAGATCGAGCATCTGCCGGGCCCAGCGGTAGAGCACTGCGCCGGCTTCTGTGGGCAGCACGCCTCGGGTGGAGCGATCGAGCAGTGGCGCGCCGAGGCGTCGCTCGAGGGCGCGTACCTGCTGGCTGGCGGCGGGCTGAGTGATGTGCAGTTCCTCGGCCGCGAGCGAGAAGCTTCCCCGCTCGACCACACGGCAGAACAGATGCAGGTGTCGGAGGTCCACGCCGGCCCTAAAAAGCTCCGGAGAGCGCGGCCAGGCGCTGCCGCGCGGTCTCCTCCACCTGCTGATACAGGCTGGCGCCGTGAGAGTCCATGGCCACGATGAGGGGTCCGAACGAACGGACCCGGAACCGCCAGAGACACTCGGGCATGAGGTCTTCCCACTCCACCTGCTCGATCGCCTCGATCTGGGTGGTCTGCAGCGCGGCCGCGCCGCCCGTGATCGCGAGGTAGACGCCGCCGTACTGTGCGAGCACGGGCAGCGAATCAGGGAAAAGGCCTGCTTTGCCGATGATCGCCCGGACACCGTATCGCTCCATGAGGCCGCGAGTGAAACGGTTCATGCGCGTGCTCGTGGTGGTCCCGATGCAGACCTTCACGTAGGTTCCATCGGGGAGCCTGCGTACATTAGGGGCGGTATGCAGCACTGCGGCGCCCGCGAGATCCATGGGCGGCGCCTGGTCGTGGTCGAAGATGCGGATCTGGGTGGCATCGCGGATGCCGATGAGGTGACCGTCGATGAGGACGCGCTGGCCGCAGCGGAGCTGGCGCAGGGCGTCGCGATCGGTGAGCGGGAAGGCGAGGCGGATCTCCTCGGGCGTGGTTCCCTCTTTCTCAGAAACCATAGGTAATGCGTCCTTCCGGTGTGACCGTCGCGCTGCAGCGGCGCGCCGCCCAACACTGGTGGTTCACCGCCACGGGATTCTGTGTGATGTGCGTGTGCGCGTGCTCGATGTTCACGCAGAAGACGGTGGCGCGCCCGCCGAGGCCCATCGGCCCGATGCCGAGCTGGTTGGCGGCCTCGGTGAGCTCGGACTCCAGCTCGGCGACGACGGGATCGGGGTTGCGGCTGCCGATAGGGCGGAGGGCGGCAGCTCGTTTGGCGAGAGTCATGGCCAGGTCGCTCGTCCCGCCGAGGCCGACGCCGACGATAGTGGGAGGACACGGCTTGGCGCCCGATTGGACGATGCACTCGAGCACGAAGCGCTTAATGCCGCGCACTCCGTCTGCCGGGGTCAGCATCTTCAAGTAGCTGTTGTTCTCGGAGCCGGATCCCTTGGGGAGACAGTGGAGGGTGATGGCGTTGCCCTCGACGAACTGCCAGTGGAGAACCGGAAGGTGGTGCCCGGTGTTGGTGAAGGTGTTCGTACGAGTGAGAGGGTGGACGGCGTTGGGCCGCAGCGGGTGCTCTACCGTCGCCCGCTCCGTGCCACGGCGCACGTGGTCCTCCACCGAACGCAGGTCGAGCCGTGTGTGGCGTCCGATCTCGAGGAAGTAGATGACCGTGCCGGTGTCTTGGCAAACGAGGTTGTCGTCTCGTTCCGCAACCTCGATGGATCGGAGCATGGTGTCCAGGACACCTCTGCCCACCGGGGAGGTTTCCACGGCCCGTGCGCGCAGGAGGCTTTCCTTTAGGTCGGGCGGATAGCGCTTGAGCGCGCGAATGTAGCTCTCCCTCGCCGCCTCCTCAATCGCGGCATAGACGGAGTCGGCCATCATGCTAGGCCTCCATCGGACTGCACAGTTGAAGCGGCCGGCAACGGCGAGGAAACCGCCGCGGCCGCGCTCATTCTAGCCCAGATGTCTCTGCGACCAACTCGAGGAGTCGCTGGACCAGGGGGCGCTGGGGACCGGCGCTGGGGCCACGATGAGCTGGGCGGTCTGCAGTGCATCCTCGATGTCGTCTCTGTCGAGGGCGTCGCGAATGCGCTGGAGGTCGCGAGTCAGGATATCCATGGGGATAGGTGTGCGTTTCGCGGTGTGGATCTTGAGGTGTTCTGTGGTGCCGACCTCTTCCCCCGGGTTGAAGAGCTTTTCGTGGAGTTTCTCGCCGGGGCGGATGCCGGTGATCTCGATCGCGATGTCGCGGTCTGGCTCGAGACCGCTGAGGCGGATCATCTCTCGTGCCAGGTCGATGATGGCGATGGGCTCGCCCATATTCAGGACGAAGACCTCTCCTCCCTGGCCGAGACTGCCCGCCTGCAAAACCAGACGCACCGCTTCGGGGATGGTCATGAAGTAACGCGTCATGCGCTCGTCGGTCACGGTAACAGGGCCGCCAGCGGCGATCTGCCGCTTGAAGATCGGCACCACGCTCCCGCTCGAGGCGAGCACATTCCCGAAGCGCACGCTCATGAGCTTCGTGGTGCTCTGCTCGCGCGCCATGCTCTCGACAATGCGTTCTCCCAGCGCTTTGGATATGCCCATGACGGTGGCTGGCTCTACGGCCTTGTCCGTGCTGATGAACACGAAGCGCTCAACACTGGCAGCGATAGCCGTCTCCACGAGACTGAGGGTGGCCAGGGCGTTGTTCTCGAACGCCTCGCGTGGGTTTACCTCCATCATGGGCACGTGCTTGTAGGCGGCGGCGTGGAAGACTAGGTGCGGCCGGTGCTGTTCGAAGACGGGGCGCAGGCGACGAGCGTCTTTCACATCCGCCAGGACCGGCACGGCGACCTTCAGATGACGCTCCGACTCGAGCTCATGATGGATGGCGAAGAGGTTGTCTTCGGCGTGGTCGACCAGGAGCAGCCGCCGTGGGTTCATGGCGGCGATCTGCCGGCAGAGCTCTGATCCAATAGAGCCCCCGGCGCCGGTGACCATGACGGTGCGGCCGCGGATCATGTCGCTCACATCGCCGAGGTCTACGCTGACCTCGCCGCGTCCGAGGATGTCCTCCACCTGCACGTCGCGTAACTGCTCGATGGTGACGCTGCCCTTGATCAGCTCGTAGACGCCGGGCAGCGTCTTCACCGGCACGTTCGCTTTCTTGCAAAGGTCGACGATGCGCTGCACGACGGCACCTTGCACGGAGGGGATAGCGATGATCACTTCCTCGGCCGCGTGCTCCTCCACCAGCGTCGGCAACTGCTTTGTGAGGCCCACGACGCGCACCCCGTGGATGTGCAAGTTCCTCTTTCTCGGATCGTCGTCCACGAACCCCACCGGGTGGTAGCGGATCATGCGTGTCTTGAGCATTTCGCGCACCACCAGTTCGCCGGCGTCGCCGGCGCCGACTACGAGGACTCTCTTGCGGTCGCGGCTGAGGTCTTGGCGCCATGGACGTTCCCAGACGATGCGTGCCAGCAGGCGACCGCCGCCCAGGAAGAGCAGCGTGAGGATCCAATCGAGGGCGAGAACGCCGAGCGGGACAGAGCGTATGGCGACGTTGATGCCGTACCGTGTGAGGAAGGGGTCTTGGACGTAGCGCGCCGCGAAGACCGAGGCGCCGGCGGCCAGGACGGAGGCGATCAGGGTCGCTTGGACGAGGTGGGTGAGATCGCGGATGCCCGAGTAGCGCCACCACTTGTTGTAGAGCCCGAAGCCGACGAAGACGAGCACCTTGGCGATTACCACAAACGGAAAGACCGTCCACAGAAGCTGCTGGTATCGCGGTGGCACGTTGAGGCCGAAACGCCAGAGGAACGCGGCGAGGAAGGCGGTGCAGACCAGAGCGACGTCGATGGCCACTTGCCAGAGTCGATGACGGCTGATGAGGAACCGGTGTCTTATGTCAGCCTCCCCCTCGCCGGCGTGCCGCGCGCAGCGGCTGCCGCCTCATGTCGACGCACAAACAATCCATACTAGCACGCTCTCGTACGCGCGGAGTATCGTCCGCCCGTGCGTGTCACCGCCGCGCGCAGCCGAGGATCGCCTCTACGAAGAGCTGAGGATTGCGTCGGACGGCCTTCGCGGGCGGCTCGTCGCCTAAGCCCGCCGCGGACGCGCTCGGCGCGTCCGCGGCGGGCTTCTTGCTGATGCGGACATCGGAGAGGGAACGCACACGGTGGAGGCGTCCTTGGGCGATCAGTTGCTCGTCTACGGCGCCAAGGCGGCCGGCGAAGAGCGTGTAAGCCGGGGTACCGAGAGCGACGGCCTCGCGGTTCATGGTTCCGCCCGCGCCGATGACCATGTCGGCGGCGGCCACGAGGCTCAGGCCGTCGACGGCGCGCGCGGGAACCAGCACGTTGGAGCGCTGGCGAGTCAGGTACCGCGCGGTCTGCTGCTCCGTTCGCGGGATGATGACGAGGGTGACGTCTTGTCGGGCCGAGAGGCCCTCGATCAGCTCCTCGACCAGGGGGTTCTGCACGCGATGGTAGAGCGTGACTTCGGGCGCCGGGCGAAGGACGGCGACGATCGAGGTCGGGTCAACGCCCAGCGCCGGGAGGATGTCGGGATCTGGCCGGAAGTCGTACAGGTAGTACTCCTCCTTCAGGCCGGGGTAGCGGATGATGCGCTCTGGACGAATGCCGTACGGCACGATGCGCTCCAGGGGAATCGCCTGCGGGACGAGCAGACGATCCACCAAGCGCAGATTCAGGTGATGGCTCACGCGCGCGAACTCGTAGTCGAAGGCCGTGATTTGCGGGATACGCAACCACCGGGCGGCCACCGCGAGGTCGTTCGAATTGTGACCCGCGGCCACGTCTGGCCTCTCCCGCCGCCCGAAGCGCACCAGCTGGAGGCTGCGGTCGGCGAGGCCCAGGGCCTTGGCCGCCACACTGCGACCGCGGTGTCGGCCAGTCACGGTGGCGTGCAAGCCGTGTTGCTCGAGGAGTTGCTGCGTCTGGGCGTACTCGCGCGCCGTGATGCATACCTGGTGACCCTGCGCGCGGAGACGGCGGATCACCGGCGCGAAGAACAGGACGTGCGGCGAATTGGTGATGTCGATCCATATCTTCATCGCTGTCCTCCGGCACCAGCGGCGATCGTGGTGGCCTGGGTTGACGACTGGCGAGGGGCGCCCGTCCGCCGGTTCAGGCGAGGCCTGCCTCCACACCTCGCGCTATCTCTTGAACCTGCGCCTCGGTGAGGTTCGGATGCATGGGGAGCGCCAGGTTGGTGGCTGCCGCGACGTCCGTAGCGGGGAAGTCGCCAGGACCATGGCCGAGGTACGCGAAGGCGGGCTGCAGGTGAACGGGGACCGTGTAGTACGCGGCACAGTCGATCTGCCGCTCTCTCAGCGAGGCCGCGATCGCGTCGCGGCGGTCGTGACGGACCACATAGAGGTGGTACACGTGCGTGCTCCCATCGGGGACGGCCGGTCGCTGTATCTCGGCTGGCAGGTAGGCGTTGTACCACGCGGCCACCTGCTGGCGGCGGCGGTTCCATTTGTCGATGGTCTCTAGCTCTACGCGGAGCACGGCCGCTTGCACCTCGTCGAGGCGCGAGTTGAAGCCGATGCGAGTGAAGGTCTTCTTATCCTTGCTGCCGTGGAAGCGGAGCTCGCGCGCCCGCTCGACGAGGTCTGTGGTACGGGCGCAGACAAGCCCTCCGTCGCCGTAGGCACCGAGGTTCTTGGTGGGGAAGAAGCTGAAGACGGCCACGTCGCCGAGGGCACCGGCGCGACGGCCCCTATAGGTGGCACCCCATGCCTGGCAGGCGTCTTCGATAACCGCGAGGCCGTGGCGAGCGGCCACCTCGGCGACCGCATCGGCGTTGGCCGGCAGCCCGAACAAGTCCACTGGCATGATCGCCTTCGCTCTCGGCGTAAGAGCCGCCTCGATCAGCGTTGGGTTGAGATTGAGCGTGGCTGGCTCGATGTCGACGAACACTGGCGTGGCGCCTGTCTGGGCGATGGCCTCGGCTGTCGCGTAGAACGTGAAGGGGGTAGTGATGACCTCGTCGCCCTCCCCTATGCCCAGCGCGCGCAGAGCAATGGTGAGGCCATCGGTGCCGTTGGCGACACCCACCGCGGCGGGGACGCCGATGAAGGCGGCCGCCTCTTCCTCGAACGCCTTCACCTGCGGGCCGAGGATGTAGCGGCCTCCGCGCAGCACTTCCAACACAACCGCCTCCACGCGTTCCTGCAGCTCGGCGTACTGACCTTTGATATCCATGAGTCCGATCGACACGGCGCCTCCCTCGTTCATAGGCAACGCTGGAGGCTACCACAGACGGCGGTGGGAGAGCAGTCGCCGTCGGGCGGCGGGCGTGAGCCGACGGTGCGCTGTGCCGCCGATCCCGGCGATGTGCAGCGTCGCCACACCGGGTGCGGTAACCTTGTGGGTATGGATTCGATCACTGGGCCTATCGTGGAATGGGCCACTGACCTCATCGGGAATTGGGGGCTGTGGGCCGTGTTTCTCCTGATGGTGCTCGAGAGCGCCTGCATCCCGGTCCCGAGCGAGGCGATCATGCTGTTCGCCGGCTTCGCCGTCAGCGACGGCGAGATGTCCATGGCGGGGGCTGTGGCAGCCGGCGTGGTGGGGAATCTGCTGGGGTCCTGGCTTGCGTACTGGGTGGGATTGTACGGAGGCCGGCCGTTCGTGGACCGCTACGGCAGGTTCGTGCTGCTGAGTCACCACAAGCTCGAGGTCGCCGAGCGCTGGTTCGCTCGCTATGGGGCGGCGGCCGTGTTCTTCAGCCGAATGTTGCCGATCGTACGGACGTTCATCTCTCTCCCGGCGGGCGCGGCCAAAATGCCATTCTGGAGGTTCGGCGTCTACACGCTCGCAGGCTGTGTGCCGTGGGTGGCGATGCTCGCATACGTCGGGCTAGCAGTAGGCGAGAACTGGGAACGAATGCAGGGGTATCTGCACTACGTCGACTACGCGGTACTGGCGGCTGCCGTCGCTCTGGTCATCTGGCTGGTGGTCAAACGGCTGCGGCGTGGCAGGGCGGCCAGCGGGACAGAGAACGTGTGAGCAGTTCGGTGACTCAGAGATCAGTCACGGTGCGCGTGCCCGCCACCACGGCGAACTTGGGTCCGGGGTTCGATTGTCTGGGGCTCGCCTTGGATCTCTGGAACGAGGCGCGCTTCTCGGTGGAGGGTACCGGCCTGCGAGTTATCTCGGACGGCGAGGCGTCGGGCAGGGTCCCTCAGGACGAAGGCAATCTCGTCGCCCAGGCCGCGCTGCGGGTGTTCCGCGAGGTGGACATGCCGTTTCCCGCAGGCGTGCGCATCGACTGCGGCGTGCGCATTCCGCTCGCCTCGGGGCTGGGGTCGAGCTCGGCGGCGATCGTCGCCGGGGTGCTAGGCGCCAACGAGCTGCTGGGGCGTCCGCTGACGCGAGACCGGCTGCTGGGCCTCGCCGCCGAGATCGAGGGCCATCCCGACAACGTGGCGGCCGCCCTCCTCGGCGGCCTGGTGATCGTGGTACGCAAGGGCGCGCGCCTGCTGACGAAACGCATCCTGGTGCCGGAGGTTCATGTGGCCGTCGCCGTGCCCCAACTGGATTTCTCCACCCAGGCGGCTCGCGCGGGTCTGCCAACTGAGGTACTGCTGAGCGACGCGGTCTACAATCTCGGTCGCACGCCACTGGTGGTAGAGGCGCTGCGCACCGGCGACTTCGAGCTGCTCGGCGAGGTCATGGACGATCGGCTCCATCAAGCCTCGCGGCTCAAACTCATACCGGGGGGTAGGGCCGCCTGGCTGGCCGCGCTCAAGGCCGGCGCGGCGGCGGTGGCGGTCTCTGGTTCTGGCCCCAGCTTGGTGGCCTTCGTCAGCCTGGCCACCGATGCTCTGGCTGTCGCCGGCGCCATGACCGCTGCATTCACAGCCGAAGGTGTGCCGGCGCGGGCGTTGGGGCTAGCGACGTCGGCCCAGGGTGCCTTGGTGCAGTAGGGCCTGCACGGATTGCCCGAGGAGGCGGGGTCGCATGGACGCCGATGCCGAGAAGGGCTACGAGTTCGTGGACCACACGGCCGACGTAGTCGTGAGGGCTTGGGGTCCTCACATGGCACAGGTCTTCGAGCAGGCCGGGTTGGCCATGCTCTCGCTGCTGTACGATCGCCGTTCGGTGGCTGGCAGTCGGACGTTCTCGCTGACGGCGTCAGCCGAAGACCGCGAGCTGCTGCTGGCGGCGTGGTTGAACGAGCTGCTGTACCAGGTGGAGGGCCGGCGCGTCGTCTTCTCGGCCCTCCACGTCCTGTCGGTCGGCGAGCGCACGCTGACGGCCGTCGCGCGAGGCGAGCCCTTTGATGGCTGTCGTCACGAGGTGCGCGGCGTCGTCAAGGGGGCCACTCTCCACGACCTCTCCCTGCGGCCTGTCGCCGGTGGCTGGGAGGGGCGTGTGCTCCTCGACGTGTGATCCTAGTGCTCGGCCCCTCGCCGTCGTCGCTCCACGGCCGGCACGGCGAGGCGTGCCAGCGGCGAGTCCCTATCCCCAGCGGCACACTCGCGCTATTGTAGTGATAGTGGTGATGGTGAGCCTCGCTGCCAGGTTTTTTGCGGAGGCTCCTCGAGAGGAGGAGGCACGTGGACGGACCTGTTGTTTCGCTCGCGGTTCCGGACTGGATCGTTGTCGGGGTCTACATCGCCGGGATGCTCGGCATCGGTATCTGGTTCAGTCGGCGGAAGGAGACGTTCGAGGACTACTTCATGGCGGGCCGCGGCGTACGCGCGCCGCTGCTCGTCGCCACCCTAGTCTCCACCTTCTACGGGCTGGATACGCTGTTCGGGACGTCGGAGGTCGGCTACTACGAGGGCATCGCCGGCTTCTTCGCCTACTCGCTGCCCTACACCGCGCTCTACATCGTCATGGCCTTCGTGGCGCCGAAGTTCAAGCGCAGGTTCCCCGAGCACTTCACGATGCAGGAGATCGCCCGGCGGTCGTACGGCAAAACTGCTGGGGCGACCGCCTCGGCGGCCGCGTACATCTACTCCACCAACACGATGGAGATGATGGGCATCGGGTTCTTGCTGCACCTGATCACCGGTATGCCCTTCTGGATAGGGGTACTCATCGGTGCGGCTCTGGCGCTCGCGTACACCTGGCTGGGAGGCCTGTGGGCCGACATCATGACCGACTTCGTCCAGTTCGTGGTCATGATGATCGCCGTCGGCATCGGCTTGGTCGTCGCCTGGACGGAGCTCGGTGGGTTCGACGGCATCTGGAAGGGCCTGCAAGAGTTCACCGGGGAGTCAAATCCGGACTACTACTTCGACGTGAGTGGCGGCTACCTGACGCCGTGGACGCTGGTCGCTTATGGAGTCACGTCGTTGGCGGTGCTCACCGAACCAGCTTTCTTCCAGCGCATCTTCGCCTCGGCGGGCCCTAAGGAGATCAAGAAGGCGTTCGCCGTGGGCGTGCCTATGTGGCTCTCCTTCGACTGGTGCGTTACGTTCCTGGGCATCGCCGGCGCGGCCGCGATTGGTCTCGGAGTCATCCCCGAAGTGGAGCCCAACGAGGCGCTGTTCGCGGTGTGGGGCGAGTACCTGCCGGCCGGCCTGCTTGGCCTGGCGACGGCAGGGGTGTTCGCCGCTGCGATGTCCACTGCCGACTCCTACTTTCTGGTGGCCGGCGGCGTGATCGGTTTCGATGTCTACAAAGGCCTCATGAATCCGCAGGCGACGGATAAGCGGGTAGAACGGCTGACGAAGATCGGCATGCTCGTCTCCGCCGCCATCTCCGTCGGCCTCGCCTTCGTCTTCGAGCGCATCATGGGGGTGTGGGTTTTCCAGGCAACGGTCATCATCTGTACATGCCTGGTGCCCATCTACTTCGCGGCTTTCCGTAAGAAGAAGCCCAAGAAGGTCGCCGGTAGCATCGCCATGCTGAGCGGCCTCCTGCTCTCCGTCGTGTGGTATGCGGTCAGCATCGTGGCAGGACACTTCGACGAAGACGTCGCCACCTACATCGTCACCATCGGCGGCGTGGACTTCTGGCAGGAGTACGGGATCTTGATGATCACCCCCCTGGTGTTTGTGATCTACGTGGTCGCTAGCTTCTTCGGCCGCGAGGTTGTCGAAGAGGAGGAGGTGGCCTGATGGGCTGGACGGTGTTCTGCTGGATCTTCGGCGTGGTGGCCATCGTCGGGCCCCTCGCGCTCATCGGCTGGTACTACGAGGCAGCTCGAGAGCAGGTGAAGCGGATGAAGGCCAAGGCCGGAAAGGGAGCCGGCGTCGAGGGGTAAGCAGGGGAGGCGGAGTCCCTGCCGCCGGCTCACGATGAACATGGATCTCGACGGCGCGCTCTTGCAGCAGGTGGGCCCGAACACGTTTCGGATCGAGCCGCACGGGGGCATGCGCGTGCCTGGGCTGGTGTTCGCCGCGCCGGAGATGCTCGCCTCGGCGGAGGGAGATCAAGCCCTCCGTCAGGTCGTGAATGTGGCGACGCTGCCGGGGATCGTGCGTGCCAGTATCGCCATGCCCGATATCCACTGGGGGTACGGCTTCCCCATCGGGGGCGTGGCCGCCATGAGCGCCGAGGACGGAGTGGTCTCCCCGGGCGGTGTCGGCTTCGACATTAACTGCGGCGTGCGGCTGGTTACCACCGATCTCCAGCTACCCGACGTCAAGCCGCACCTCGAGCGGCTCATGCACGAGCTGATGCGAAGTATCCCTCAAGGCGCCAACGATCGGGGCATCCTCCACCTCGGGGCGAGGGATCTCCGTCGCCTGGTCGAAGAGGGGGTCCCGTGGCTCGTCGAACGGGGGATGGCGACGCTCGAGGATCTCGAACATATCGAGGAGGGTGGTGCCGTCCCCGGGGCGAGCGCCGACGCGGTGAGTCAGAAGGCGATCGACCGTGGCCACACACAGGTCGGGAGCCTCGGCGCGGGGAACCACTTCCTCGAGCTCCAAGTGGTGGACGAAGTCTTCGACGGGCGCACGGCGGCGGCGTGGGGTGTGCGGCCAGGTCAGGTGGCGATCATGATCCACTCTGGCTCGCGCGGCTTCGGCCACCAGACGTGCACGGACTATCTGGCGCGCATGGCCGGGGCGGTCCGGCGTTTTGGCTATGATCTGCCAGACCGCCAACTCGCCTGCGCGCCAGTGAGCTCCGAGGAGGGGCGTGACTACCTCGCGGCCATGGCGGCGGCGGCGAACTTCGCCTTCGCCAACCGGCAAGTCATGATGCACCAGCTTCGCCTCGTCCTGGAGCGGCTGTTCGGCCGCAGTTGGGAGCGTTTGGGTGTGCGACTCCTCTACGACGTGGCGCACAACATCGCCAAGCTGGAGGAGCATACCGTCGACGGACGCCCGCTCCGCGTGTGGGTGCATCGCAAGGGTGCCACACGCGCGTTCGGGCCAGGGCAGCCCGACTTGTCCCCCCTCTTTCGGGAGACGGGCCAGCCGGTGATCGTGCCGGGGAGCATGGGCACGGAGAGCTGGCTCGCGGTGGGCACCTCAGTGGCGATGTCCGAGAGCTTCGGCTCAGCGTGCCACGGGGCTGGTCGGCGCCTCAGCCGCGGCGCCGCCAAACGGGAGCGCAGCGGCGCCGACGTACGTGCGGCGTTGGAGGCTCGGGGTATCGTGGTGCGTGCCCAGTCCACGAGCCTGCTGGCGGAAGAGGCGCCGACTGCGTACAAGGATGTCTCTGCCGTCATGAACGTAGTTCACGAGGTCGGTCTGGCCCGCAAGGTAGCACGCCTCAAGCCGCTCGGGGTGCTGAAGGGCTGAGGGCGCGCATCGGCCGACGCCGGTGCGGGCTGGGACGAAATGGAACCCGGCGCGACGGGTACCAGGGTGTCAGGGCGGGAGGCCGTCGAGCAGATGAGGTGATGCAGGTGGGTTCGGGCGGTCGTGGGCCGCGCCTACTTCTGACGCAGCATCTCCGCCTTAGTTAGGCTCAGGATGTGCTCGTAGATCTCGCGGAGGCCGTCGGCGCTGAGTGGCCCCTTGTTGGCGCGGGCGACGAACGTGAGCATCCACTGCTCGCGGTCCGGATCCAGGAAATCGATGCCGTGTTTCAGCTTGTAGGCGCGCAGCTGCGAGACCAGCTTGATCCGTTTGTTCAGTGCATCGACTAGCTTGAGATCGTTGTCGGTGATCTGATCGCGGAATTGGCGGATCACCGGGTCCGCATCGCCGCCGCCGCTCACTTACCGCTCCTGTTCGTCGTCTTCGTCATCAGCGTCTTCATCCTCGTCGAGGTCTTCTTCGTCTTCGAGGTCTTCGTCGTCGAGACCGCTCTCCTGCACCTCGCGGAAGTCGTCGGGCGATACGCTGTCCAGGAAGGACCGGAAGCTCTCCACGATCTCCTCCGTGTCGTCTGTCCCGTGTTCGAACTCGATGCCGTTCTCATCGAGCAGTTCAGTGCTGGCGAATATCGGCGCGTCGGTGCGGACCGCCAAGGCTAGAGCGTCCGACGGCCTCGAGTCGACCTCGATCTCCGCTCCGTCTTTGAGGAGGGTGAGCTGCGCGTAGAAGGTGCTCTCGCGCAGCTCGGTCACGGTGATGCGGGCGATCTCCGCCTCCAGGGTATCGATGATGCCGGCCAGCAGATCGTGGGTCATCGGCCGTGGCAGCTTAGTCCCCTGGATGCGCAGGAGGATGGCGGCGGCCTCCGGGTGGCCGATCCAGATGGGGAGAAAGCGGTTGCCCTCCACCGTCTTGAGCAGCACGATGGGCTGCTTGCCGACCACGTCGAAGCTCACTCCGTAGATGACCATGCGCTGAACGTCCATAGCACAAGTATACGCGCCGCGCGGCATGCCCACATCGCGTGAGACCGTGAGGGCTCGGCGGCGGTGAAGTAGCCCTCGCAGGGCAACCGCTGGCTCCAGCGCGCTCACGCCGCGATGTGCTCCGCGCGCTTGACGCTTCCCAAGACCGTTACTAGACTGACTTCCCCCTCGGGCGCATAGCTCAGTAGGTTAGAGCGCTTCTCTGATAAGGAAGAGGTCCGTGGTTCGAATCCACGTGCGCCCACCAAGGTTTCCCGCCGCGTGCTACTGCCCCCCTCTGGACAGATGTCCTACTGCTAACGGCCCCTCTTCCCGATAGGGTCTCCCCTCAGGATGGCGACTCACGCGGAGGTACGCCTGCTTGAAGCGGTGGAGATAGACGGTCGTTCCATCGCTTTCGATTACGGCGTGGTACTGGTAGATGCCGCCGAGAAAGGAGGCGGCGCGGATTGGCATGCCCTGCTTCTCCGCGTGGCGTCCGGTGACGCGCTTCGGGTCGCTTCCAGGGCTCAGATGGAATGCGCGGTGATGGCCCGCACGCGTGAGGGAGAGGTGCTGGTGGGCAGCGCCCGGGTAGTCCCCTTCGCGAGCACTCCCGACGGGCTGCGGCTGGTCGGCAGCTCGGCGTTGCGGCGCATGGACAACTAGAGCTGCCACCCGCGCTCCTCGCCACCGACAGGTGAGCCCGCTGCTCATTCACGTCTGTCTCAGAGGTCTGGCTGTCGTGCTTTCCCCTGCCAGGTGCGTATCCAGCGAGTGACGTCGGCGGCGGGCATCGGCCGGGCGATGACGTAGCCCTGCACGTGGTCGCAGCCCAGCTCTCGCAGGCAGTCGAGTGCCGACGGAGTCTCGACGCCCTCGGCGGTAACCGTGAGCCCGAGATCATGGGCCAGCGTGGCGATCGCTCGCACGATGGCCGCGTCGCTGGAACGGCTGTCCACATCGCGGGTAAACGAGGCGTCTATCTTCACATCGCAGGCGGGCAGGGTGTGCAGGTAGGCCAGGGACGAGTGGCCCACGCCGAAGTCGTCGATCGCGGTGCACACGCCCAATCTCCGCAGGTCCGTGAGGAGACGTCTTGCCTGCTCAGGGTCGTGCATGATGCTCGTCTCCGTGATCTCGAGCCAGAGGGAATCGGGATGGGCGCCGGTCTTCTCGAGTGCCCGCTCCACTCGTCTCACGAGTCCGGGGTCGCGCAGATCGATCGGCGAGAGATTGACGGCGACTGACACGTCGCGAGTCTCTTCTCGCGCTCCGAGCTGAGCGAGCGCCGTATTGAGGGCCCACGTGCTGATCGCCGGCAGAAGTCCGTTCTGCTCCGCGAGAGGGATGAACTCGCCTGGCAGGATCGTGCTGCCGTCCGCTTGCGGCCAGCGCGCCAAGGCCTCTACACGGATGACTCGCTGGCTGGCCAACTCGATCTCCGGCTGGTAATTCAGCGTGAGCGCGCCGGTCGCCGTCGCCTTTCGCAGCTCATGGAGCAGGGCGAGCCTCTGGGGACTGTTGGGATCCTCCTCCGCGCGGTACAGGGCGACGCCCTGAGGGCTCTCCTTCGCAGCTATGCGAGCTACATCCGCGTGGCGGAGGAGTGTGCTGGCGTCGCTCCCATGGTGGGGGTGGAGCGCTATCCCGATGCAGGCTGGGAGCAAGACCTTCTGTCGGTGCACGCTGAAGGGCGCGGTGAGCTGCCTGCGCAGGGACGCCGCCGCGGCTATAGCCACGGCGGCGTCCCGTTCGGAAAGCACAACGGCGAACTTGTCGCCATCCAGGCGGGCGACAAAGGCGGAAGCGTCGCACTTCGTTCTCAGGCGACGTGCCGCGGAGCGCAGAAGCTTGTCGCCCGCCTCGTGGCCGAAGGTTCCGTTGATCTCGCGAAAGTGGGCGAAGGAGATGAGGAACACCGCGAGCTGTGGAGACGCCGACTTGGATTTCCGTCCGCGCAGGGCTCTCGCGAGCTCTTCGCGGAGGGCGCCACGGTTCGGCAGGCCGGTGAGTTCGTAGTGCCACACGCGAGACCTGAGCTCCTCCTCCAGCTGTTTGCGCCGGGTGATGTCGCGCATCACGAGCGCATAGCCGCCCACATGATCCTCGCCTCCGAGTCTGGAGGCGAGGATCTCAAGGTAACGCTCGGTTCCGGACGCGTCGTGTACGATGATCTCGGACGGCGTGAGATCGTCGAAGGCCGGTTCCTCCCCGGGCAACGGGAGCTGGGCGCCGCCGAACAGCCCGTTCAGCTGCCGGCCAGCCAGCGTCTCCTCGGTGCCCGCGAGGAGTGCTTCGGCCGCGTGGTTCGCGCTCAGCACTCTCAGGTGGTGGTCGACGATTACTACCCCGTCTCGCATGTCCTCCCAGAGCGTCGCGTGCGCCTCCGGCACGACCGCGGGCGAAACGTCGAGCGCCTCGAGTCGCTTGATGGCGAAGATGACGAGCGCCCCGCTTATCGCCAAGGCCGGAGCGGTGATGTCGAGCCCGCGAAGGGCGCGATACTCGAACACATAGGCGAGGCTCGTCAACAGAGGGAGTGCGATGGCCAGCACGAGCGTCAGCGCTTGGGCGGTGAGGATCTTGACGTAGCGCAGTACGGTGTACAGCAGGAAGCTGGAGCCGAGGAGCAGCGCCAGATACGAGAAGCCCACCCACAGAGGAAACCAAGGTCCGTGTTCCATGAGGAGCGGTTGTCCGAACCGCGGTGGCGACAAGGGGAGAGACGACCACATGAGCCGGACCTGGGGCCAGAGGTAGATGAAGAACACGGTGAGCGCGGGGACGACGGCGAGTGACCCCTGGAGCCACGCACGGCTACGTGGCGCGGTGGGCAACCTCCCCGTGTAGCTGAGGCAGAAGAGCAGCCAGCTCGGCCCGATGGCTACGATGGCGAAGTAGCTGAGCTTCGCCCAGAACAGCGTGTGCATGGTTGTGGTCGCGAGCAGCTCCCCAACGGCGCACAGGCACCAGAGCGCACAGCTGGCCATCATCACTCCCAGGTGCCACGCGCCCGGAACGCGCCGCCGCCGCCATATGAGGACTGCCGCGGTCAGGGAACCGAGTCCGGCGAGCGCCGTCAGGACTATGTAGGTGAGAAGCCAGCCTGTCATGTCGCAGAGCCTCGTGCCGTGGATCCAACGCGCGTGTTGCGCGTGCCGCCCAGCCTGATACGGTATCGGTAGTAGGTAAGGCATTCTTTAGTGCTCGACCGTCTCGCGATCCGTGCGTGAGAGAACGATGGTTTTCGCCTGGCGAATCAGGGCAAAATCAGTCTGGTTTTATGGTCGCAAACGGAGTGACGGTCTCTCGCTTGCGGTGAGAAAGGGGGCCGCCTCCTCAACACCACTGTCAGGAGGCCTGTCATGAGCCGCAGAACGTTCGACTCGATAGTAAGCAGCGCAGGGATCGTGGTTGCTCTCGTCCTGTTGGTCGCGGGCGGGCTGGTGCTCTGGGGCAGCTCGTTTGTGCACAACCAGGTTGGCGACCAGCTCGCGAGCCAGAAGATCTTCTTCCCTCCGCGAGGGAGCGAGGCGCTCACTCCTCGGGAGTACCCGGGGCTGCAGCACTACGCTGGTCAGCAGGTGGTTAATGGCGATCAGGCGGCCGCATACGCCGATCAGTTCATCGCGAAGCACCTCGCCGCCGTCGCTGACGGCAAGACCTATGCGGAGGTCAGCGGCGCCGCCCTTCAGAATCCGGACGACGAGCAACTCCAAGCCCAAGCCCAGACGCTGTTTCGCGGCACCACGTTGCGCGGCTTGCTGTTGAACGCCCACGCGTTCTGGACGATGGGCGATGTCATGGAGATCGTCGCCATCGTCCTCTTCGTGGGCGGCGGTGTTCTGACGGTCATGGCCGGGCTGGGGTTCTGGCACGCCGCTCGGGCGGCCGCTTTGGGGTCCGGCTCCTCAAGAGTGAGACTGGTGGAGGACGAACAGTCCGAGGAGAGGCGGAGGGCCGCGTAGCGGACAATTTGCGGCGGCGCGCGGCTGCGCGCCAGTGAGAGGGCGCCGCGCCGAAGGAGGACAATCGGCGCGACGCCCTCTCGCGATAAGGCGAAGCACACCTTCTCCGGTCAAGCCTGCGGCGGAACCTCCGCTGGCGCCTGGATCCTCAGCTCCGAGATTCGTTTCCGTGTTTGCGGTGTACCGTCGTAGGCTACAAGCGCATGACCTGCGGGCTCGCGGCGACGTCGCGAACCGCGGTCCCATGCACACTCCGAAGACGAGTCGCGGGAGGGAATGTGGAACCATCCAGGCGAGACGCCGAATTGCCCGAGTACGCGCTGATCGAGCGCCAGGAGATGCTGCGCGGCATCGGCTACGGAGACGAGGCTCTGCGGCGCATCCAGGTCGGAGTGGCGAACACATGGGGCGAGATCAACCCGGCCGCCGTGCACCTGAACAGGGTGACACAGGCGGTGAAGGCCGGCGTGTGGGCAGCCGGCGGCACGCCGCGCGAGTTCGTTGTGAGCTCCGTGTGCACCAGCATGGCGGGCGACGATCGCTTCCTTCTCCCCTACAGGGATGTGGCCGCGGCTTATATCGAGACCGTGGCGGCGGCCAACCTGTTCGATGCCATGGTGTTCGTGCCGGTCTGCGACGACGTGATCCCGGGCCACCTGATGGCCGCCGCCCGTCTCGACCTGCCCTCCGTGGTGGTCACAGGGGGCTACATGACGCTGAACCGGTGGGACGGTCGGCCGGTCGACCCGCTCCAGGTGGCCGCCGGACATTTCATGGATTACCAGGAGGGCCGAATCGACGCCGGCGAGTTCGGCGAGATAGAAGATCGGGGTTGCGCAGGCGGCGGTGCCTGCCCGGTCATGGGGACGGCGAACACGATGGCTGCGCTCGCCGAGGCGCTCGGCATGTCTCTCCCGGGCAATGCCACGACTCCTGGCGCCGACTCACGCCTCTTGCGGATTGGCTTCGAGGCAGGGCGCATGGCGGTGGAGCTGCACCGCCATGGCATCACCCCCTCCCGCATCATGACACCCGGGGCCTTCGAGAACGCGGTCCGCGTCCTTATGGCGGTCGGTGGATCGACCAACGGCGTGCTCCATCTGCAGGCGATCGCCTCGGAGCTCGGCCTGGAGATCCGGCCGCGGACCTTCAACCAGCTCAGCGCCGAGACTCCGCTGATCTGCGACATCGCTCCCTCAGGGTCGGGCTGCAACTACCTCGCCGACCTGGATCAGGCAGGCGGCATCCAGGCGGTGATGCAGGAGCTGTCTCCTCTGCTGCACACCGACGTGCTGACGGTGACGGGCAAGCTGCTGGCGCACAATCTCCAGGCCGCACGTGTTCGCGATCGGAATGTGATTCGGCCGCTCGACGAGCCGCTGGCGGCGGAGGGCGGCCTGCACTTCCTGAGCGGCTCGCTGGCGCCCAAGGGCGCGTTGGTGAAGACGTCGGCGGTGCCGAAGCCGCTGGTGCGTCACCGTGGCCCGGCGCGCATCTTCGCCACAGAGGAGCACGCGTGCGAGGCGCTTGCTGCGGGAGCGTTGCTGCCGGGCGACGTCGTGGTGGTTCGCTACGCCGGGCCGAAAGGTGACCCCGGCATGCGGCTCCTGCAGCGGTTTCTCTGGCAACTGGCGGCGCGAGGCCTCCACGATCGCGTGGCGTTCGTCACCGACGGGCGCATCTCAGGCACCAACAAGGGGTGCGCGATCACGCAGGTTGATCCCGAGGCAGCCGAGGGTGGGCCGCTGTCTATCGTGCGGGATGGCGACGTGATCGCCATCGATATCCCGGCCCGCACGCTGGAGCTCGAGGTGCCCGTGGAGGAGGTAGCGCGGCGCATCGGCGCCTGGCAGCCTCCAGCGCCGAGGGCACGCAAGGGGTATCTGAGTGTCTACGCGCGGCTGGCGAAATCGGCCAACAGCGGCGCCGCCCTGGACTACGGCTCAGGATGATCGGATCGAGAGCTGCTGCCGGAACAAGCTGCTTCGCCCCGGGCCGAGATCTTGAGGGCGGTCCGGCGAGGGGGCGACACTAGCTCGCTCTGCCCCCCTGGTGCAGACGGGGGCAGGCGGGCAGGAGCTCCTCGTCTGGCTCGAAATCTGGAGGCGGACTGGCGATACACACCGTTGGATCGCAGCAGGTTTGGCACGCCCGCCGCAGTGAGCGGTACTGCAGGAGCGAGACGTGGGGCGACACGTAGTTATCGCGTACCGGCTCTTCGCGCAGGAGGTCTGTGCTGAGGTACTTCTTGTTGTCGTCGGCGAATACGGTGACAACTACGGCCTGCGGCCCGAGACGCTCCTGCGCCAAGATGGCGGCGAGGAAGTTGGCGCCGGATGAGATGCCCACGCCCAGTCCGAGGTCGGTGGCCAGACGCTGGGCCATCAGGATGGCGTCGCCATCCTCGACGAGGATCGGCTCGTCGAGATACTTGAGGTCTACGATCGGCGGCACGAATTCGTCGCAGATGCCTTGCAGACGGTGCTTACCGCCGGGACCGCCCGTGAGTATGGCTGAGCTGGCTGGCTCTACCGGGAAGAGACGGCAGGCCGGCCGCTTGCTGCGCAGGTAGCGCCCGACGCCCATGATGGTGCCCCCGGTCCCTACGCCGGCGACGAACGCGTCTGGCGTCAGGAAGGCTGCCTGCAACTGCCACCAGATCTCGGGACCCGTGGTGCACGTGTGCGCGTCGCAGTTGTCGGGGTTGGAGAACTGTCGCGGTAGGAAGGCATCGGTGAGGCGCGCCGCCATCTCCTCGGCCAGTCGGATGCTGCACTCGAACCCACCCTGCTCCGCGCTCACGAGCGCGATCTCGGCTCCAAAGCTGCGGATGAGCGCCTGGCGCTCGCGGCTCATGTAGTCGGGCATGAAGATGGTGACGGGGTGGCCTAGAGCCCGGCCGATGGCCGCGAAGGAAATGCCCGTGTTGCCCGAGGTGGCCTCGATGATGGCTCCCCCCGGCCTTAAGGTGCCGCGCTCGTGGGCGCGACGGAGCATGTGGAACGCCATCCGGTCCTTGATGCTGCCGGTGAGATTGAGGTGCTCGGCCTTGGCGAAGATAGTTCGGTTGGTGCCGCGGAAGCCCACCTCGATAGCCAGCAATGGGGTGTTACCGATGAGGTTGGCGATGCCGTCGAGGCGCTGCGCGAGCGTCGCAGCCAGTTGTTCCTGAGATAAGGTCATGGAGTGTTCCCTTGCTCTGTGGAGCTGTGAGCATACCAGACGCCGCGCTCGGCTGAGGAGTTGAGAGGTCGCGTACGGGTGATTCACGTCATCGCTCGGGCCGGAACAGACGAGCTCCGCGGTTCACCAGGAACCGCGGAGCTCGTCTGCGTCTGCGAAAAACTGAGAGAGGCGCGTACACACCTCTAGGCGGGCTAGACGCTCGCGCCCTTCTTCGCAAGGTAGATCTCGTCGCCACGACGAGCGACGGAGATGTCGGCAAGCTCTGGCCTGCGCTTTAGGGCTGCGGTGAGCCCGCTGTAGATGCTTGAGGGGGTCGCTTTGTAGTCTACTCGTACGCAGGTCTGCTTCATCTTGGAGAAGTCTGTAATCATGTCAACGTAGACGCCGCCTCGCCTGCGTGAGGGGAGATCGGTGGGCACCAGTTTGTAGTCGGACATTCTGCTCTCCTCTCATGTGGTTCGACCTGCACTGCTCGGTCGCAGCTCAGCCAGCGAGAAAGCTCACGCTGAACTATAGCGACGCATGCACTACTGATGGAGGAGGAGTGTACACCAAAACACGTGCGTCAAGAAGATAGTGTTGGAGGCAGCGACCCCGATGGATCCTGGCTGTAGGCAGACTCCACGAAAGCGTAGCATGAGTAGTGGATGCGTGAGTCTCAGGCTAACCCGAAGGTCTGCAGTGGGCTCCTTTAACCGCGGGCAACATGTCTGACGCTCATGTGCGGGTATCCTCAGCCGCTTCTTGCAGCTCCTGCCATACCTGCTGCACGTGCGGCAGCTCTGTCGTCAGAGCGCCGACGGAGACGCGGATCGTCAGTACTTCCTTGACCTCCGCGGTGGTGATGTAACAGTGCCCTCGCTGGTTGACTGCGGCGGCGATCAGTGCGTTGTGCATGGCGAGTGCGCGCTCATCACCGCGGAGCCCCGGCGGGACGTGCCGCAGGCAGACCGTCTGCAGCGGCACGAGGGCGAGGCGTTGCCACTGGGGAGCCGCGTCGACCTGACGCATCAGCCACTGCGCGTTGGCCATGTCGCGCCGAATCCTCGCTCGCACACCCTCCACCCCGTACTCGCGGAGCAGGAACCAGAGCTTCAGTGCACGGAAGCGTCTGCCGAGCGGAATACCCCAGTCGCGGAGATTACGCACCAGGCCATCCTGTGCTGTACGGAGGTAGCTCGGATTGGTGCTCATCACCCTGATGAGGTGTTCCGGATCGCGGACGTAGTACGCGGAGAGGTCGAAGCTGGTCCCCATCCACTTGTGCGGGTTGAGGACGAGCGAGTCTGCTCTCTCGCTGCCGTTCCACATCCAGCGGTGCTCGGGGCAGATCATCGCCGTGCCCGCCAACGCGGCGTCTACGTGGAGCCATAACTCATGACGGGCGGTGAGGGTCGCGATATCGGCCACGGGATCGAGTGCCGTGGTGGCGGTCGTGCCCACGGCGGCCACCACGGCGCACGGCGTGCGTCCAGCGGCTTCATCATCCCGGATGGCCGCCTCGAGAGCATCGACGCGCAGGGCATGGTCGTGGTCGGTGGGGAGCAGGCGGAGGTGCTCCTGGCCGAATCCGGCGAGCAGGGCCGCCTTCTGCACGGAGCTGTGCGCCTGATCGGAAGCGTAGACGACGAGAGGGGAGGATGCTCCCTGGAGGCCGCCCCGGTTCTGGCTGAAGTCGCTGCGACGCTCGCGAGCACACAGGAGGGCGCAGAGGGTCGCCGTGCTCGCCGTGTCCTGAATGACGCCGACGAAGGTCTCAGGGAGGCCGAGCATCTGGCGCAGCCATTCCATGACGACGTCTTCGAGCTCCGTGGCCGCCGGGCTCGTTTGCCAGCTCATGCCCTGGACTCCGAGGCCGGAGGAGACCAGCTCGGCGAGCACGGACGTCAGGTCGCTGTTCGAGGGAAAGTAGGCGAACCAGCCGGGGTGATTCCAGTGCGTGATCCCCGGCAGCACCACGCGGTCCAGCTCGGCGCGGATGTCGCGCAGGCTTGAGCCGTGTGCGGGCGGTTCTGGAGGGAGAAGCGCCCGAATCTCGCCAGGCTGGACCTGGCTTCGCACGGGGTACTGGCCGATCTGCTCTCGGTAGTCCGCAACCCAGTCGACGAGCTCGTGGCCGAGGCGGCGGAACTCGGAGGGATTCATTGGCACCTCCCGTGCCGTAGTCTGCGAGGTCTCCACGATGTGCAGCATTGTAGTGAACGGAGCGGGTGGTGGCGTACAGGGCGTGTCGTAATGGGAGGCGGCTGGTAGCATTACCCGGGCTCCTCAAGCGGACCTGAGGAGGCTGGGGCGTGCGGAACGAGCACGGCGAGACGCTGACAGCCCTGCGCGGTTTCGTGCGGGTGGTAAGCCAAGGCGGAGGAGGGGGTCGGCATGGGACACGATGCGCCGATGCGGCGGAGGGATAAGGAGATAGCTGATCGTACGGAGATCGAGCGCATCATCGACGCGGCGAGCGTTCTGCGCGTGGCTATGGTCGATGCCGGGCAGCCGTACGTGGTGCCCATGAACTTCGCCCGTGAGGGTAGCGATATCTGGCTACACTCGGCGCTCACGGGTCGCAAAGTGGACTGCTTGCGAGCCGATGGCCGTGTGTGCATCGAAGTGGACCACTTTACCTCGCTCAAGACGGGTCCGAGTGCCTGCGACGACTGGTCAAGCTCCTACGAATCGGTGATCGGTTTCGGCAAGGCGGAGATCGTCGAGGACTCCGCGGAGAAAATTCGCGGGCTGAAAGCGCTCATGCGCAAGTACTCCGGGCGGGACGACTGGAGTTTCGACGGGCTGCCGACGACGGCCGTGATTCGCGTCCGGCTGGAGTCCGTTACCGGTAAGCGTTCCCCGATCGCTGGCTGAGAGCCAGCGATCGGGGACAACAGGCTGCCGGGAGCGCCACCCAAGCTACGCCAGGGTGGCGACCATCACCGCCTTGATGGTGTGCATGCGGTTCTCCGCCTGGTCCCAGACGATGGAGCGCTGCGATTCGAACACCTCGTCCGTAACCTCCATGCTCTGCAAACCGAACTGCTGGAAGACCTGCTCGCCCAGACGGGTCTCGCGATTGTGGAACGCCGGGAGGCAGTGCATGAACTTCACCTCCGGATTGCCGCTCCGGTGGATGACGTCGGCGTTCACTTGGTACGGCCGCAGCAACTCGATGCGCTTGGCCCAGACCTCGGCGGGCTCGCCCATGGACACCCACACGTCGGTGTGCAGGAAGTCCACGCCGGCCACGCCCTCGTCGAGGTCCTCCGTAAGCGTGAGCTGGGCGCCGGTCTGGGCGGCCAGCGAACGACAGGTTTGCACCAGGTCGTCCTTCGGCCACAGATCGCGCGGCGCGCAGAGACGTACGTCCATACCCAGCTTGCAGCCGCCGACCATGAGTGAGTTGCCCATGTTGTTGTGGGCATCGCCGAGGAAACAGAATGCGATCTGGGGCAGCGGCTTGTCGCTGTGCTCCTGCATGGTGAGCATGTCGGCGAGGATCTGGGTAGGGTGGAACTCGTCGGTGAGGCCGTTGTAGACGGGTACGCCGGCGTGACGAGCCAGCTCTTCCACGATCTGCTGACTGAAGCCGCGGTATTCGATGGCATCGTACATGCGGCCCAGGACGCGGGCAGTGTCTTTCAGCGACTCCTTGTGGCCGATCTGGCTGCCCTCTGGCCCCAGGTAGGTGATGTGCGCGCCCTGATCGTAGGCGGCCACCTCGAAAGCACAACGCGTCCGTGTGGACGTCTTCTCGAAGATCACCACCACGTTCTTGCCGGTGAGCCGAGGCTGCTCGTAGCCACCGTACTTGGCCGCCTTTAGATCGGAGGCCAAACGGAGCAGGAAGCGGAGTTCGTCCGGTGTGAAGTCCAGCAGTTTCAGGAAACTGCGGTGGCGCAGATTGCGTGGCATAGTTCTCCTCCGGGCTGACCGCGGTCAGAACGTGGTGGTGCGCGACGGCTCATGAGGATACTCCATTTCGCGGGCGCGGTGGGGAGCTCTGCTCGTATCCCTGACGACCACGCGGCTTTCGGGCACGCGGTGCCCGCACCGGCCGTCGGCTAGGCGTTTGCGCGCTTGCGTCGCCGCCGGCGCACAAGGAGCGCGAGAGTCGCGACGGCACCGGCGGCGGCAAGGCCCGCGGGGGCCACCAGGCGAGCCTTGTTTCGCAGCGACTGCACGAGCTCATCGAGGCCGACGCCAAGCTCCTCGAGGGATGCGCCGAAGCGCTCCCTCTCTCCCTGCATCTCGCGGCGGATGTCTTCAGCGCTCCGCTCAGGCGTTCTCACGGTGGCTCTCCTCCTCGCGTGTCCGCGCGCTCGTCGTCATAGGATGCGTGTCGGTCGCCATGGCTGCGGCCGCCGCACGGGCAGCCGCGCGCCGGGCTAGCGGCTCATCGGTTGTAGCTGCCGTCTGGTGCGCTACGGGCATGCGGCGCAGCAGGCGACGTACCCCGTGCTGGGCCGTGCCAACGGTGGCCTGTGCCTCGGCCAGCGCCTGTTGCGGGAGAGGGCTCTTCGCGCCGCGCAGGAGGCGCAGGGCCGCCAGGACGAGCGCTGCTGCCGAGAGGAGGAGAAGCGCCGTGACGATGAGGAGCGCGGCCCATACCGGCAGGGCGAGGGCGATGAGAGCCACGATCGTGGCGAGCAGAAACCCGAGGCCAAACACGACGAACAGCGCGGTGGCCGCGAAGAGTCCCACGGCGCCGCCGTACTTGGCGGCCGCTCGTCTGATCTCTAGCTTGGCCAGCTCGAGGTTGAGCTCGGCGAGCCTCTTGCCACGCTGGCGGACCTCTTCCGCCGATCTCTGTACACGCTCTCTGATGCCCATCGTCATATTGTCTACCACAATCGGAGCTCTTTGGCACGACGCCACCGTGTACCGCCACCCTTGTTCGTTACATTCATGGCGGTGTGGGAACTACCAACGCAGAACTGTCGGCTGCCGGGAGGATGCGATGTGGATTTGGATTGTGCTGCTCGCGATCGTGATTGTCGTGGCCGGGCTAGGGTTCGTGGTGAAGACACTGTTCTACGTCGCCGCGATCCTGGCCTTGCTCTGGCTGATCATGTTCTTGTGGAGAGGTGTGCGCGGTAGTTGAGTGGTGGGGAGGGCACCTGAGGGCGATCTCCGCGTGCGCCGATGTCCGCCGTTGCGTTGACGCTCCGCGATGTGGGTGCTATACAGCGTCTGGCACAAAGACGGGCCAGAGAAGACCGGATGAGGGTCGCATGAGAGTCCGCCGGGGACGAGGCGGGCGCCGAAGGGGCAAGGCAGAACGGTGGCCGAAACTCTCAGGCAAACGGAATGCGGCCGGACGGGCCCCTGAAGGCGCGCGGCTCTCGTTGAACGCGCGCAGATGGACAGGGCGATGCGTACGCATCACCCTGTCCTTTGTGTTTTGTTAGCTGGAGGGACCAACGCGGCGGTCTCCTCGGCCGGTGAGTCGGTCGTCGGGGCCGTGAACGCAGACTGGGCGAGCGAGTGAGGAGGAGGCAATGGCCGAAGAAAGCTATCCCGTGGAGCTGAAATACCATCGAGAGCACGACTGGGTGCGCGTGGAAGGCGACGAGGCCGTCTTTGGCATCACGTGGTTCGCGCAGGATGCGCTCGGGGAGATCGTCTACGTAGATCTGCCAGATGCCGGCACGGAAGTGGCGTCCGGAGCCAAGTACGGTGAACTCGAGTCGGTGAAGGCGGTAACCGACGTGTACGCGCCGGTCAGTGGCACTGTCGTGGCGAAGAACGAGCGGCTGGAGGATGAGCCGCAAGCTGTCAACGAAGACTGCTACGGAGCCGGCTGGCTGGTCCGTGTGCGTCTCGGCGATCCAGCCGAGGTCAGTGCGCTGATGGACGCGGTGGCGTACAAGCAGTTCCTCGCCGAGGCTTGAAAGGAGCTACCACGGACTTCGTCCCTCACACCCATGATGATGTCGAGGAGATGCTCACAACCATCGGCGTCCGTTCGCTCGACGATCTCTTCGACGACATACCCGCCGCCCTCCGTCTGAGCCGGCCACTCGATCTTCCCGCCGCCGTGTCAGAAGGCGAGCTGGCGGACGAGCTCTGCGCCATGGCGGCACGTAATCAACCGGCCGACCGCATGGCGAGCTTCCTCGGCGCGGGTGTCTACGACCACTACGTGCCGGCCGTGATAGACGCCCTCGTTTCGCGCTCGGAGTTCGCCACGGCGTACACGCCCTACCAGGCGGAGCGCAGCCAGGGCGTCCTGCAGTCGATCTTCGAATACCAGACCGTCATCTGCGAACTGACGGGCCTCGATGTCAGCAACGCGTCGCTGTACGACGGCGGGACGGCCGTGGCGGAAGCGGCCTTCCTAGCCCATGCGCAGACCGGCCGGCACAAGGTCGTGGTGTCGCGGGCTGTCCATCCCGAGTACCGTGCCGTCCTCGCTACCGAGACGGCGGGGTGTGCGCCCGCGGGCTGCGGCCCGGCGCCACAAGAGGTCGATTGCCAAGGTGGCATCACGCCGATGGAAGCGTTGCGTGCCGCCGTCGACGAACAGACCGCGGCTGTCATCCTGCAGCAGCCGAATTTCTTCGGTGGGCTGGAGGATATGGAACGGGCCGCGGCGCTGGCTCGCGAGGTGGGCGCCCTGTTCGTGGCCGTCGTTGAGCCGCTGAGCCTCGGTGTGCTGCGGCCGCCTGGCGCGTACGGTGCGGATGTCGCGGTCGGCGACGGACAGACGCTGGGTCAGCGCATGAGTTTCGGCGGACCCCACCTCGGCTTCATGGCGGCTCGCCAGGGGTTGGTGCGTCGCATGCCCGGCCGCATCGTCGGTGAGACCATCGATGCGGCCGGAAAGCGGGGCTACGTGCTGACGTTCCAGACTCGCGAACAGCACATCCGCCGCGAGAAGGCCACCAGCAACATCTGCTCGAACCAGGCGCTGAACGCGCTTGCGGCGCTCATCTACCTCTCGTGGCTGGGCAAGCGTGGCCTGCCGGAGCTCGCGCTCCTGTGCGCGCGCAAGGCGGACTACTTGCGGGAACGCCTGCTCGCGGTGCCGGGAGTGGAACCGTACACGGTGGGGGCGGTATTCCGTGAATTCGCGCTGCGACTGCCGTGCCCCGCCGCGGCGGTTGTTCAAGAGCTCTCGGCCAGGGGCATTCTGCCGGGCCTCGACCTGGGCCGCTTCTACCCCGGCTTGGACGACGTGCTGCTGGTGGCCGTCACCGAGCGGCGTACGCGCGCGCAGATGGATGCGTTCGCGGAGTGCCTCGGCGCGGTGCTGAGTGATCTGGAGGAGGCGCGCCATGCCTGAGACCATCTTCGAGCTCTCGGCGCCCGGACGGCGCGCCTCGTCCCTCCCGACCGCGGATGTCCCGGAGCGTCCCCTGGAGGACCTGATCCCCGTCCCGCAGCAGCGCGAGGAACCGGCGCGGCTGCCTGAGGTGGCCGAAGTGGATCTGGTACGCCACTTCACGGGGCTCTCGCGGTTGAACTTCGGTGTCGAGACAGGACCGTACCCGCTCGGGTCGTGCACCATGAAGTACAACCCCAAGATCGACGAGCGTCTGGCGGCGCTCGACGGTTTCGCCGGCCTGCATCCTTACCAGCCGGAGGCCATGGTGCAGGGGGCGCTCGCTCTCCTGCACGAGCTGGCGTGCTGGCTGAGCGAGATCGCGGGTCTGCAGGCGGCTACGCTTCAGCCGGCCGCCGGGGCGCACGGTGAGCTGACGGGGTTGCTGCTAGTTCATGCTTACCATGCGTCGCAGGGGCGGTCGCCGCGCGAGGTGATCATTCCCGACAGCGCGCATGGCACCAACCCGGCCTCGGTGGCGCTCGCGGGCTACCGTCCCGTGGCCGTGAAGAGCGACCAGCGTGGCGGTGTGGACATCGACGAGCTCAAGGCGGTGGTCTCGGAGAATACGGCGGCGCTCATGCTGACCAACCCGAACACGCTGGGCCTGTTCGACGAGCACATCGTGGAGATTGCCGCCACGGTACATGCCGCCGGTGGCCTGCTGTACTACGACGGCGCCAACGCCAATGCCGTCCTCGGCCGCTCGCGACCGGGCGACATGGGCTTCGATGTGGTCCATTTCAACATGCACAAATCCTTCAGTACGCCGCACGGCGGCGGCGGGCCGGGGGCCGGGCCTATCGTCGTCCGCGACATCCTGGAGCCGTTCCTGCCGGTGCCGGTGGTGGTGGCGACCGGCGATGGCTGCTACCGGCTCGAAGAAGAGCGTCCCGCCTCCATCGGAAAAGTCCGCACGTTCTACGGTAACTTCGGTGTGCTCGTGCGGGCTTACGCATACATTCGTGCCCTGGGGCCCCAAGGGCTGCGTCGTGTGAGCGACATGGCGGTGCTCAACGCCAACTACGTGTTGCAGGGGATTCGCGATCTCTTCGCGCTGCCCTACGACCGTCGCTGCATGCACGAGTTCGTGGTGAGCGGCGAGTCTCTCCGTCGCCATGGAGTGAAGACGCTGGATTTCGCCAAGCGTCTGCTCGACAAAGGGGTGCATCCGCCCACCACCTACTTCCCCCTCATCGTTCCCGAAGCGCTGATGGTGGAGCCTACGGAGACCGAGTCGAAGGAGTCGCTCGATCGGATCATCGCCGCCTTTCGTGAGGTAGTGGAAGAGGCGACGAGCGAGCCCGAGCTCCTTCTGCAGGCGCCGGTGAGCATGCCGGTGCGACGCCTCGACGAGGTCCGCGCGGTGCGGCAGCCCGTGCTGCGGGCCCAGATCGAGCCATGACCGACTTGGGTGTGCGCCGGCTTCCTTCCTTGACGGCGGCCGGCGCCACCCAAATGGCCATCGACAGAGGGCTGCTGCAGAATGCGGAGTTCGTTACCGCGCGACGGTACTTGTGGTCCCCGCCGGCGCTGTCTGTGGGGAAGTTCCAACGGCTCGCCGTCCACGGCGGGGATGTGCCCTTCGATGTGGTGCGGCGTCCGTCGGGTGGCCGTGCGGTGCTCCACGGTGAGGGGTTCGAGTGGTCGTTCGCCGTGGTTTTCCCGCCGGGCCTGCGGCTTCCGGCTGGCGTGCGCGGTGCGTACGAGGTGGTATCCGCGGCCTTCGCCAGCGCTCTCGCTGGTGCGGGGCTGCCTCTCCGCGCCGGCCGCGAGCAGCCGTACCGGCATTCCGCGCTGTGCTTCAGGACCAGCCTGCGCTACGACCTCCATGCCGCTGGAGGTAAGGTCGTGGCGGTGGCGCAAGTTCAGAACGGCGGTGCGGTGCTGGTCCATGGGAGCGTGTTGGAACGTCGGCCGCCGCGGCAGCTCCTGGCCGCGGTCGAGACACTGCTCGGTGAGTCGTGGCGGGGCGAGGGGCTGGAGGGAGTCGGCGCCGGCGGCGATGGTGCCGCACTCTGGGAGAGCGCGTTGCGCAGCCTGACCGAGCGCCTCGAGGCGCGAGAGGAAGCCGTGGCTCTGCCCCGCGTCGGGGCACAGGCCCGCTAGACTGAGCTGTCGTTCGGAAGGAGATCTGATGAGACGTGTGCTGATCCTCGGCGGCGGGCCTGCTGGCTACGTCGCGGCGTTGCGGGCGTCGCAGCTGGGCGCCAGTGTCGCGCTGGTCGAGTCGCGCGAGATCGGCGGCACGTGTCTGAACCGGGGATGCGTTCCGACGAAAGCGATCGTCGCTGGCGCCGAGCGTCTCCGTGCGGTGCGCGAGGCGGCTCAGTTCGGAGTCAGGGCAGGCGAGCCGCGGCTCGACTTCCCCGCGTTGATGAGCCGCAAAGAGCACGTTACGGACCGGCTCCGCGAGGGCGTGGAACATCTGCTACGGGGGCGGAAGGTCGAAGTCGTGCGGGCGCGCGGCCGGCTGGCGGGGCCGGGGGCTCTCAAACTCGACGACGGCCGCGTTCTGGAGGGAGACCGGGTCATTCTCGCGCCGGGCTCGGAGCCGATGTGGCTGCCCCTGCTGCCGCGCACGGACCCGCGGGTTGTGTCGAGCGATGGCCTGCTGCGGCTCAGCGCGTTGCCGCCCCGGCTGCTCGTGGTGGGCGGCGGCGTGATCGGCTGCGAGTTCGCCGCCGCCTTCGCGGAGCTCGGGTCGCGGGTAACCGTGGTGGAGATACTGGATCAGCTTCTGGCCGGCGAGGACAAGCGCCCGGCGCGTGCTCTGCAGCAGGCGTTTCGTAAGCGCGGTATCGATGTACATCTGAAGACCTCCGTGAGCGCTGTGGATACTTCCTCCCCCGCCACGGTGGGCGTGTCGCTCTCCTCCGGCGAGCGCGTGGAGGCGGAGGTGGTGCTCGCGAGTGTCGGCCGCCGCGCCGCGACCGAGGACCTTGATCTGGACGCGGTTGGAGTAAAGCGAGACGAGCGTGGCTTCATCGTGACCGACGAGACACAGCGCACCTCGGTGGACGGCGTGTTCGCCGCCGGCGACGCCGCCGGCGGTCCGCTGCTCGCGCACTGGGCGTATCGGCAGGGAGCGGCCGCGGCTGAGAACGCTGTTACGGACAGCCGTCTCGTCGCAGACCGTCACGTGGTGCCGAGCTGCGTGTTCACTCATCCGGAGGTGGCCAGCTGTGGGGTCACCGAAGACCGTGCCGCGGCCGCCGGACTGTCCGTCCAGATCGCCCACATTCGGCTGAACGGGAACTCGCGGGCGGTCATCGAAGGTGAGGAGGAAGGCTTTGTGCGCATCGTCTGCGATGCGTCCGACGGCGTGGTGATCGGCGGCTCGATTGTGGGCCCCCGGGCGACCGAGCTGATACACGAGATCGCGGTGGCCGCGCAGAACCGTCTGCCCTTAGAAGGGCTGGTCCGTACCATTCACGCTCACCCCACCCTCGCCGAAGCTATCGGCGAGGCGGCGCTGGCGGCCGCCGGAAAGGGGATGCACAGCCTGTGAGGCCGGCCATTCCTGGAGGACAACGGGCGGCAGTGCCGGCGCGCAAGCCGCACTGGCTCTCCGTCCGTCCGCCGTCGGCGGGTGCGTTTCGGGCCACCGGCGAGCTCCTGCGGCGGCTTGAGCTCCACACGGTCTGCGACGCCGCTCGGTGCCCGAACAAGGGCGAGTGCTACGCGGCGGGCACGGCGACGTTTCTCATCCTCGGCGAGCGGTGCACGAGGTCGTGCGGGTTTTGCGCCGTGCGGCACGGCGACCCCGGAGGCGTCGTCGATGAGGACGAGCCACGTCGGGTGGCGAAAGCCGCCCGGTTGCTCGGTTTGCGGCACGTGGTGATCACGAGCGTAACCCGCGACGATCTGGCGGACGGTGGGGCCAGCCAGTTCGTGGCTGTTCTGCGCGCGATCAGGGCGGTGGTGCCGGCGGCCACCGTTGAGGTCTTGGTCCCCGACTTCGGCGGCGACGAGGACGCACTGGCGGCCGTGCTCGCCGCCGGCCCCGAGGTGTTCAACCACAACCTGGAGACGGTGCCTCGCCTGAGCGCCAAGGTACGGCCGGGGGCCGCGTGGCTACGCTCGCTGGGCCTTCTGCGGCGCGCCGCGGAGTGGGCAGAGACGGCACACGGCGGCCGCCGCCTCGTGAAGACGGGCCTCATGGTCGGGCTTGGAGAGACGCGGGAGGAGCTCGACCGGGTGTTGGCGGAGTGCGCCGAGAACGGCGTGCACGTCGTGACGATTGGTCAGTACCTGCAGCCGCGGCGCGATCGTGTACCGGTCGCGAGGTTCGTCTCCCCAGAAGAGTTCGAGGAGCTGGCCGCCCGTGGTCGGGAGCTCGGTTTGCGGGTGATCGCGGGGCCGTTTGTGCGCTCGTCGTATCGCGCGGCCGAGGCGTTCGCCGAGGTCGCGCGATGAACGTGGCCATTCCGCGTCCGCCGTGCCTCGTCGCCTTCGACGCGGACTACACGGTCCTGCGCCCGGGTCCGCAGTTCGAGGCGCGAGGCTATCGTGAGTTGGGGCATACCTTTGGCCTTGATCTCGACGAATCGCGATGGCCGCAGGCGGAGCGCGCTGCCTTCCTCGCGGTCAAGGAGCGCCGCGAGCTGCACCGCGACGGCCACGATGACGGGCTCATGCAGGCGGTCGCGCTGGCGGTGATCCGTGCCATGGGCGGCAGGGGCGAGGCGCGGATCCGCGCCTGCGCCGAGGCGCAGATCGAGCGCTGGCACCGTATCGAGAGCTTCAGCCTCTACGAGGATGTCCTGCCGTGCCTCCGTCTGCTGGCGGCGGCCGGCGTGCGCGGTGCGCTCATCTCGAATACCGCGCGCGACCTGCGTGAAGCCGTTGCGCACTTCGGGCTCTCCTCGTTCATCGGCACGGCGGTGGCTAGCTCGGAGGTGGGCGCCATGAAACCTGATCCGCGCATCTTCACCGTGGCGCTCGCCCGTGCAGGTGTTGCCCCCGAAGACGCGGTGATGGTCGGCGACAACTACTACGACGACGTGCTGGGCGCGCGAAACGCGGGGATGAGCGCCATCCTCCTCGATAGAGGAGGCCGCTCCGGCAAGGATGTTCCCACCATCCGCTCGCTGGCCGAGCTGCCCGCGGCGGTCGGTGCGTCGCGATCTCCCTAGGGTTTCTGCACAAGTGCGTAGAGCGTCCTGCCGCCGCAGAGGTAGAGCGTCGTCCGGCCGCCGGTGACGGCTGTGTACCGGCCGTCGGCGAAGCTCCAGACCACGCGGCCGCTGCGAGCGTGCAGTCCGTAGCTGCGGCCCTGGATGGTGGAGAAGTAGACGATGCCGTTGATGACGGTGGGCGAGCCGGAGATAGGGGCTCCCGCGGCGAACCGCCACCGGACCTGCCCCGTGGCCGCGTCGAGTGCGTACAGCGTGCGATCGTAGGAGCCCTCGAAGACGAAGTCGCGCCACACCGCCGGTGAGCTGTAGACCCAGCCACCGGTTGGGCGCGACCAGCGCTGGTGGCCGGTCTGCAGGTCGAGCGCGTAGATGGTACCGCCGATGCTGCCGATGTAGACGGTGCGGTAGGCGATGGCCGGTGTGGCGTAGAAGCGGTCGGACGAGACCAGGCGCCGGCGCGCGTGGAAGCTCCACACAGGACGGCCGCGAGGGGTAAAGCAGTACACGTGGCCATCGTAGCTGGAGATCACGATCTTGGTGCCGGCGCATGCCGGGCTGGCCGTGATTTTACCGCCGGTCCGGCGCTTCCAGCGCACCTTGTGCGACCTGACATCGATGGCATACACCATGCCCTGCCAGTCACCGAGCACGACCATTCCCCGCCAGACGAGCGGCGAGCACTCCGAAGGACCGTCTAGTTTCAGCGACCACAGCTGGCTTCCGCTCCGCGCGTCGAGGGCGAACAGCAGGCCGCGCAGTGAGGTTACGTAGACGACGCCATCGGCTAGGGTGGGGCTCGACGCGAGCTTGCCGCGGGTACGGAACTGCCAGACGAGCTCTCCCGTGGCCGCGTCGAGGCAGCAGACGCGTCCGTGACCGGTATTGATATACAGGCGGTCTCTCTCCACCACTGGCGGGAACTCGAGCAGGTCGCGGGCGTCGAACCGCCACTTGACGCGGTAGGGCGGGTGGAGAGTGAGGGAGGGGTTGCAGCGGGTGCGGGCGTCGTTGTACCCGTACGTCGGCCAGGTTCCCTCGTCAACCGTTGCGGAGGCGGTGGCGGATGGTTGGGGAGGCGTTGGGGAGGGCGAAGGCGAGGGCTGCGCGGTGGCTTCGGTGCTCGGGAAGGGGCTCACGGGACCGCGATCGTCGGCGAGGAGGAGAGTTGCCGTAGCGACTGCCACGGCGACCAAGACGATCCCGCCGATGATCGTGCCGATCTTGCGCCGTTGCGTCACGCGGTAGCCTCAGCGCAACTCGTCGAGTCCATACAGGGTCTTGCCTCCCACTAGGATGAGCATGTCTCCCCACGTGGTAGCGGGCGAGTAGCGTCCGTCGCCGAACTCCCACACGATCTGCCCTGTGGAGACGTCGGCGGCATAGGTATGTTTGCCGAAGGTAGAAAAGTAGACGAGACGATTGATGACCGCTGGCGCTCCGCTGATCCGTTCACCGTCGCTGAAGGTCCAGCGAACGGATCCCGTCTCCGCGTCGAGAGCGTAAAAGGAGGTGTCGAACGAGCCGAAGAACACCTGTCCGTCCCACGCAGCGGCCGATGAGTAGATGGAGTCGCCGACGGTGCGTGACCAGCGGAGGTTCCCCGTGTAGAGGTCGATCGCGTACAGCGTGCCGATCACGCTGCCGATGTACACCGTGCGGTACGCGACGGTAGGTGTGGTGTAGAAGCGGTCGCGGCGGAAGAACATGTGGCGAGCCTGGAAGCGCCAGTTCAAGCGGCCCTCGGCGTCGAGGCAGTAGACGCAGCCGTCGTAGGAGCCGAACACCACGTGGCCGTCGCAGATCGCCGGTGTAGAGTGCACACGACCGCCGGTCTGGAACCGCCATACGAGTTCGCCGGTGTCTTCCCGCACCGCGTAGACGCACCCATCCCAGGAGCCGAAGATGACCATGCCGTTCCAGACGACGGGTGAGGACTCGCTCGGCGCGCCAATAGGGAACGTCCAGAGGAGAAGCCCGCTGTCGCGGTCGAGGGCGTAGAGGCTGCTCTCCTCGTGCATCGACGTGGCGAACACCCGTCGGCCGGAGACGGCCGGCGTGCTCGCCGCCTTACCCGGCATGGGGAACGTCCACACAACCTCTCCAGTGCGCGCCTCCACGCAGTGGACGATGCCCTTGCCGGAGGTGAAGTACAAACGATTGCTCCACACCACCGGAGGGAACTCGAGCAATTCGCCGACGTAGAAGGTCCAGCGCACGGTGAACGGCGGCTCCAGGGTGCTCACCGAGCTGGCGCGCGTGTGAGCCAAGTCGTAGCCATAGACCGGCCACCAGGACATGATCTTGAGCTGCTGTCCCGCCGGGCTTGGCGAGGCTGTGGCCCCGGGGCTACTGGGAAACGGAGTGACCCGGCGGTCGCCGACGGGTCCCGTGAGCAGTGCGACGCCGGTACCGGCGGCCGCGAGCAGCACGACGAAGGCGGCCGTGAGGAGAAGTCTCTTCATTGCACCGGTAACGATATCTCAAGGACCGTGCGTACTCGCCCTTGGTAGTTACGAGAGAAATACTGACGACTCGCGAGCCTCGTGTAAGCTTTCCCCATGACCGACAAGATCCGTCTGACACAGTACGCGACCAAGAGCGGCTGAGCGGCCAAGCTGGGTCCGTGCGACCTGCAGGCCATGCTCAGTGCGTTGCCGCGCGGTACGGAGTCGTTCGCGCGGCTGCTCGAGACGAAGGACGACGCCGCCGTCGTCTCGATCACCCCTGACCTCTGCCTTGTGCAGACGGTCGACTTCTTCACGCCCATCGTCGACGATCCTTGGTGGTTCGGTCAGATCGCCGCCGCGAACGCCCTGAGCGACATTTACGCCATGGGCGCCCGGCCTCTCACCGCGATGAATCTCGTCGCTTGGCCGACGAGCCTGGGTATGGCTCCGCTGGCCGAGGTACTTCGCGGCGGCATGGAGAAGGTGGAGGAATCGGGCGCGGAGATGGCCGGCGGGCACTCGATCGAGGACAAGGAACCCAAGTACGGCCTCGCCGTGACGGGTGTGGCCAGGCCACAGGACGTCGTCTACAACGGCGGTGCGCGGAAGGGCGACCTTCTGGTCTTAACCAAGCGTATCGGCATCGGCGTGCTCGCCAGCGCGCTCAAGAAAGGCCTGCTCGGCGAAGAGGAGATGCTGCCGGCTATGCGCGAGGCGGCACGGCTCAACGATGCCGCCGCGCGCGCCATGCTCGCCGTGGGCGTCCATGCCTGTACGGATGTCAGTGGTTTCGGCCTCCTCGGACACGTAGCGGAGATGCTCGATGCGAGCAGCAGGGACGACGGTGTCGGCGCGCGCCTCCACCTCGCCGCGGTGCCGCTGCACGAGGGCGTAACGGACTTCATCGAACGGGGCGTCTACGCTGGCGGTCTGCGCGCCAATCGTGAGTATCTGGAAACACGGGTCGTCGGCCCGTCAGGCGACGACCCGGTCGTGCTGGCGCTCTACGACCCGCAGACATCCGGCGGGCTGCTGTTCGCCGTGGCTCCCGATCGTCACGAGAGCTTGATCGAGAGGCTGCGGCAGGAAGGGACACAGGGGTGGACTGTAGGTGAAGTGGTCGCCGGCGTCGGAGGCATAGAGCTGTCGGAGGGTCCGAGCTGATGCCGGCGGCCGGAGAGAGGGGTGTGCCGGCCGCGTCGCAAGTCAGTGTCAGCGACAGCAGTGCCGCTACGGGGCTGTCGGAACCCCGCTACCGGCTCGTCGGCACGCCGTTCCAGATCCCCGTCGACGACGTGGTGCGTCGCCAGACGGAGTCCGTCGGCTCCGGCCCGGGCGCGCGGCGTCTCTCAACGAGTTCGTGGACGACGCGCTGGATGCTGCCGGCGCTGCGCGAGATCCTGTCGCTTCCCCTGGTGTACTTCGCCGCGGTGTCCGCGGGGGCGGCGCTCTGGCTCCTTGCGCTCGCTGGCCAAGACGCGCCCGACGAGCCCTCCCCCGCGCTCCTCGCGGGGGGTGCGGCCCTCGCGGCGGCGATCTGTCTGATCACCGTCCTCGGATGGGCGGCTCTGCTGGATGAGCGCGCCCATCGTCGACTGTGGTTGTGGTCGCTCCTCACCTCGGGGGCGGGGGCTCTCGTAGCGGCCGCGAGCATGGTACTCGGGTGGAGTACGGTGCTGGCCGCCTGTGCCGCGGGCGCTCTCTTCTACACGGCGCTCACGTCGAGTTTCTGCGGGGTCATCAGCCGCGCGGGACTGGCAGCCGACCTGACCGTGCGTCCGTATGCTGTCCGTCCGCTCGGCTGGCTCTGGCGGGTGCCTCTGGCGCTCTTGGCCGTAGGAGCCGCCGCCGCCGTGGCCTTCCTGGCCTTCAGTCTCGCGGTGATCTCGTATCTCCCAGCGCAGCCTGAGTTCGCACTGGGGGAGACGATCTGGACGCGGGCGGTCGAGAGCGGCGGCGTGAGCGGAGCGGGCCACGTACTCGCTCTCATCGCGGCCAACGGGGGTGTAGCCGCACTGTTCGGTTTGCTCTTCCACACCGCGGTACGCACCTTGGGCTGGTGGCGCGGACGCCTTCACCGGTGGTGGCTGGCGATCGCCGCCCTCACGGTGGTGGTGGGTGCCGCGGGTTGGCTGCTCGACAGCAGCCTGCCGCGGTGGTAGACGTACTCTATGGAGTCTCACCAGCGTAGCCACAAACCCGACGAAGCGGAGGCGCGGGCCCTGCGAGGGCTGGCGGCGGTCGACGAGGTGCTGCGCCAGCCCGGCGTCGCCGAGCTCGTCGGCCCGTATCCTCGGCAACTCGTTGTCGACGCGACGCGTGCGGTAGTTGGCCGCCTGCGACGCGAGATCCTCGCCGGCGAACGGAGGGTGAGCTCCGGCGACCTGTCCGCGGAGTTGCTGGTTCCCTGGGTGCAGGCCCTGGTGCGGGTGGCGACCACGCCATCGCTGCGGCGCGTGGTCAATGCGCTGGGCGTGGTAGGGCATACCAATCTGGGTCGCGCCGTCCTGCCCCAGGAGTCCGTAGAGGCGGTGCTGCGGGCGGCCGCGAACTACACGGATCTGGAGATGAGCCTGGAGACGGGGGAACGCTCGTCGCGTCAGGACCACGTGCACGACGTGCTGTGTACCCTGACGGGTGCGGAGGACGCGCTCGTGGTAAACAATAACGCCGCCGCGGTGCTGCTCGCCCTGGTGGCTATCGCGCGCGGCAGCGAGGTGCTCGTCTCGCGCGGGCAACTCGTGGAGATCGGCGACGGATTCCGTATCCCCGACATCCTGCGCGAGAGCGGGGCCGAGCTGGTTGAGGTGGGCGCCACGAACCGCACGTATCTGCACGACTTCGCGGCCGCCTGGACCTCGCGCACACGAGCGGCTCTGCGCGTGCACACGAGCAACTACCAGGTGGTCGGCTTCACCGCCCAGCCCTCTCTCGCCGACCTCGCCGCGCTCGCCCACGAGCGCGGCGGCGTGCTCGTCGACGATTTGGGCAGCGGTGTGCTCACGGAGCTGCCGCTGTTCGGCGCCGAGCCCTCCGTGGCGCAGAGCGTGGCCGCCGGCGCGGATGTCGTCACATTCAGTGGCGACAAGTTGCTCGGCGGCCCCCAGGCCGGGATCGTCGTGGGTCGCGCCGCGGCCGTACAGGCGATGCGCCGTCATCCTCTGGCACGAGCGCTGCGCATCGATAAGCTGAACCTCGCGGCGCTGGACGCGCTGCTGCGATTGCACCTGGATCCGGCGCGAGCGGTACAGCGCATCCCCGCGCTCTCCATGCTGGCCGCCGAGGAGCAGCAACTGCAGGACAGGGCGGAGCGGCTGATGGCGGCCGTGCTCGCCGAGATCCCCGCGGCTGCCGGGCACATCGCGGTGGTGCCCAGCGTCGCTCGCGCCGGCGCCGGCGCCCTCCCGATCACCAACATACCCAGTCGTGCTCTCGCTGTGCGCCCGCGAGACGGGCAGGCCGCCGCGTTTGCCAGGCGGCTGCGCCTCGGCGAGCCGCCGGTGCTCGCGAGGGTCCAAGACGACCACGTGCTGCTCGATGTGCTGGCGATACGCGACAGCGAGGTGGACGAGACGGCGGCCGTCCTGGCGGCCGCCCTGGCGTAAGTTGCCGTGGCGCGCGGCGACCGGCACGGTCCTGTGGCGGCTGGCGTGACCGGCCCAGCTCACGATGCCACGGCGCGTCCGCTCACCTTGGGCACCGCGGGGCACATCGATCACGGCAAGACGGCGCTCGTCACGCTCCTCACGGGGACCAACACCGACCGCCTCCGGGAGGAGCGAGAGCGGGGCATTTCCATCGAGCTCGGCTACGCGCAGCTCGTCCTCCCGAGCGGTCGCCGTCTGAGTGTTGTCGACGTTCCAGGTCACGAGCGCTTTGTGCGCACCATGGTCGCCGGCGCCACAGGTGTCGACCTCTTCCTCCTCGTGGTGGCGGCCGACGACGGTGTGATGCCCCAGACGGCGGAACATCTGGCGATCCTGGACTTGCTGGACGTGCCGACCGGGGTGGTCGCGCTCACCAAGACGGATCTCGTGGACGACGAGCTGCTCGCCATGGCACACGATGAAGTCGTGGCGTTCCTGGAGGGCACCAGGTTCGCGGGAGTGGCCGTGGTACCGGTGAGTGCTCGCGATGGTCGCGGTATCCCGGAGCTGCTGGGGGCGCTGGAGGAGGCCGCGGCACGGGTGGCCGCGCGCTCGCTCGCGGGAGGAACGCGGCTCGCCGTTGACCGCGTGTTCGCGCTGAAGGGAATAGGCACGGTGGCCACGGGCACTCTGTGGCGAGGTGAGGTGAGAGCGGGAGATGCCCTGCGGGTAGAGCCGGGCGGAGCAGACGTCGTGGTGCGTAGCGTAGAGGTACACGAGAGCGCCGCGCAGACAGCTCGCGCGGGCGAGCGGGTGGGAGTAAATCTGAGGGGCGCGGAGCGATCTGGCCTGGCGCGAGGGCGGTGGCTGGTCTCGCCGTCGCCGGCGGCCGCGGTGACGACGTGGTTCGACGCCTGGATACGGCTCCTTCCATCGGCGCGCGCGCTGCGAGCTGGCGAGCGAGTGAGGCTGCACCACGGCACGGCTCAGCACGTGGCGCGCGTCCAGCTCCTCGATCGTCGAGACCTCGGCCCAGGCGAAGAAGCGCCTGGAGTGCTCCGGCTGGACGCCGAGGTGTATGCGGAGCCGGGCGACCTGTTCGTCCTGCGTGCGGTATCGCCCGTCGAGACGTTGGGGGGCGGCACGGTATTGAGCATGCTGCCGGTTCACGGCCGACAGGCTCGAGCCGCCTTCCTGCGCGCTCTCCGCGGCGGCACGTCCGAGCGTGCCGCCGGGCAGGGCGTTGCCGAGGCGGTCGCCCTGCTGCTCGCGGCGCGCGGCGACAGAGGCCTCACGGCGGCGGAGCTCTTGCCGACGGTCGCCGCCTCTCAGGCGGCTGCCGCGCTCGGCGAGGCGGTGGAGCGCGGAGAGGCGGAGAAGGTCGTCCTCGGGGATGCGCCGCGGTACTTTCGCCAGGGCGCGCGGGAGCGTTTTGCGACCGCGCTCGCCGGCGCGCTCGAGCGGCGCGCCACGGAGCGGCCAGATCGTCCGGCACTCACCACGGCGGAGTTGGCCGCCGCGCTGCCGGACGTGCCCGTCGCCGTGGTCGAGGCTGTCGTCGGCGAGATGCTCGCCGCGGGAGCGGCGGTTCGTTCACCGGAGGGCGTGGTGCGCGCCGGCGAGACGGTCGATGAGGCGCGCGAGCAGGGTGCACGGCGCATCGCGGAGCTGATCGCAGCCGGCGGCTTTGCTCCCCCAACGCTCGCCGCTCTGATCGAACAGACGGAGCTGTCGCGGCGCGAGGCGCTCACCTTCCTGGGGCTCCTGGTCCGCCGTGGCCAGCTGGTGCGGGTGAAAGACGATCTGTGGTTCGCACGAGCGGCGGTCGATGAGGCGCGCGAGCGGCTTCTGGCGATGCTCGCGCGCCTCCCGCAGCTCTCGCTCGCCGAGTATCGCGACACGTTGGGGACTGGTCGCCGCAACGCGCAGGCTCTCTTGGAGTATTTCGACGGCGAGGGTCTCACGCGGCGTGTCGGCGATGCGCGCGTGCTGCGATCTCGCCGCCGCTAGGGCGCGCTGGGTCAGCGCGTTGTGCTCTGACGTGCTGGATGTGACGGCGATCGTTTTCGCGCGTCCCGTGCCTTGGTAGAATGCCGCTGCCGATCGCTTCCATGGGGGGGCGAGGTCCCGCACGTAGAGGAGGCAGCTATGGGTGATGCCAGCGTGTACAAGATCATCGAGATCGTCGGCACCAGCACGGAATCGTGGGAAGACGCGGCGCGTTCCGCGGTGGAGCTCGCGGCAACCAGTCTCGAGGACCTGCGGGTGGCGGAGGTTGTCGAGCTCGACATGCGCCTGCAGGACAACAAGGTTGTGGCCTACCGCGCCAAGGTGAAGGTGAGTTTCAAGTATCACCAGGGTTGAGCTGTCTCCGGTAGCGGATGGCTCCACTGCGGGATTAGCTTGAAGAAAGAGAGCACGGAGGGCGGGCGCCAAGGATAACGGCGCCCGCCCTCCTCTTTCGCGTGAGATACTGAGCACGGAGCGGCTTCCGGTCCGGTGACCGGCGCGGTCTTCAAAACCGTCTGCGGGGCGGCGATCCCGTCCTGGGTGGGTTCGACTCCCATGTCGCTCCGCCATTTACCCTCTGACCTCCTCTGTGGCGTACCCGGCACGACCTTGGGCGGCCTCTCCTCCTACCGGGCGAGGTCGCTGGGGTGCCGGTCGTCTCCGGCATGCGCGTGGCTCTCTGCCTCTCCGAACGCCTCGCCGGAGATCTCGTGGGCCAGCGCCTCGTACTTCTCGTGCACGCCGGCTCCGGTCTCCTCCCTCTCAACCTGTTCGAACTCGTGGGTGAGGAACTCCGCGTCGCTCTCTTCGAGGAGCCGTTCGGCCATCGGGAACAGAACCGCGTCCTCCTTCGCGATATGGCCACGCAGGAGTTCCGCGTACGCGGTGAGCGCGTCGATGACAGTCCGGCTCGCCCTCGCGTCTTCGGCCTGCGCTGCCGGGAGGTGCTCGACGAGGGAACGTACGAAGGAGCGGCCGCTCTCGTGCTCGTGTTCGAGTGCTCGGGTGGGCGCCTCAGTAGAGGCGTCACGTTGGCGAAGACGCGCGAACAACAGGCGTTCTTCCTTGAGATGATGGCAACCATCCGTGAAGCCCTGCGCGAAGTCGATCATCTGCCGCACGGCGGCACCGTTCACGCGGCCGCGCTCCCGCGCGGTTCGCGCCTCGCGCTCCATAGCGGCGATGACCCGCTCGACCAGGGCGTGCTCGTGCCGCAGGATGTCGATCGGCGCCAGCCGCTCGTGTTCGCTCCTCATCCTTCCACCTCCGCCGTCGCTCTGGGAGTAGTACCCAGGTGCGGCGAAGAATGTGCGGCTGGCCGATAGACGAAGAGAGAGGAGGGGTGGAAAGGCTCTAGCGAGGTGGCCTGGCGGGACGGCTCACGGCGCGCTTCTCGAAGCATCGGCAACGATGGAGCGCAAGGCCGTGGCCACGGCGTCGGCGATCACGCCGTAGCCGGCCGCGTTAAGGTGGACGGCGTCGAGGAAGTAGGTGGAGCGGCCGGCGGGGGAGGCGTCGCCGAGGCGCTCGTCTGCCGCTACGTCCACGAGCCCATGGGCGAACTCCCGCCAGTGAGTGCGCAGGAGGCGGTTGTACTCGCGTCTCTGGACGTCGTATCCGGGATCTATCGCGGCGGGTTCCAGCGGGTACATGGTGAGGGTCACCACGGTGAAGCCGGCGTGCACGCGGGCCTCGCAGTAGCGCCGGGCGTTGTGGAACGCCTGCCGTGCCGAGTACCCGGAAGCGAGGTCGTTCGCTCCAGCCCATACCACCACCAGGTTCAGCTGCCGTGCGGGGTCGTGCAGTGCGTCGACCTCCGCGGTCGCGTCGCCGAGGAGGTCGGGCCACGTCTGGCCGGAGACCGCCACGTTCGTCCACTCCAGCCAGGCGGGGAGCTGTCGCATGGCCTGTGTCGGGTAGCTCTGTGATTCGGGGAGAAAGTAGCCCTCGGTGAGCGAGTCGCCGTCGAAGACGATGAGGCCGGCCGGCGAACAGTCCGCGGCGCTCGTGGCGGTGCTCTCCGCGGCGGTTTGAGGAACTGGCTGGCTCGGCGCGGCTGGCGGCCGATCGGCGTTGCCGCCGCAGCCGGTGGTGGCAACGCCGATGAGGGCGAGGGCGGCAGCCATCACGGTCGCGGCGGGCAAGCTCATCGGGGTGGGGTGGATGACGCCGCGGGTCGAGCTGACTGCCACCGCATCGCCAAACTCCTCAGCAGCCCTCGCGCTCTGAATCGCGCCGTTCGCCGTCGACGTCTCTGTTCGCGCCACTCCGCAGTGTCTCGATGGAGCACACGGCTCCTTGTTCGAGGACGAGGAGGAGCTCGTCGTCCAGCTCGAGCTGGGCTAGTGAGGTAGCGTGCAGCACTTCGGTGCCACGCAGCACCGCAGCTGCCTGGCAGCCGGCGGAGAGGCTGAGGTCGACGATCCGTTTGCCGACGAGTTCCGAATCCTGGGAGACGCGCACCGCGGTTACCGTGAACTCGCCGCCGCGCAGTTTGAGCAGTGGAACCACATCACCCAGCGTGGCCTCTTCCTCGATGAGGCGCCCCACGATTTGCGCCGAGTCGACGACTACGTCGACACCCCAGCTGCGATTGAACAGCCAGCGGTTCCGCGGATTGCGGCAGGCCGCGATGACCTTCTTGATCTTGAACTCGTGCTTGGCGAGCAGGGCCGCCACGAGATTGTCCTCGTCGTGTCCGGTGACGGCGACGAGCACATCGGCGTGATCGGCACCGGCTTCGAGGAGCACGCTCGGCTCGTCGCCGTCGCCCGTGAGCACGTTGATCCGCATCTCTTCCGAGATGGCTTGCGCGCGTGCGGGGTCTCTCTCTATAGCCAGAACGTCGTGCTTGTCTCTCACGTACGCCACAACGCGGCGGCCCAGCTTCCCCATGCCGACGACGATGACTTTCATGGTCTCCACCCCATCATCTTCTGGAACTTGCCTACCGAGTCTTGATGTACGGCGGCGTGGATTTGATCGTCGAGCTCGAAGGTGGTGCCGGATACGGGGACGAGGCCTTTCCCCATGCGCACCAGCAGCGCGACCTGGATCTCACCCGGTACGTTCAGATCAGCCACCTTCTTCCCGATCAGGTGCTGAGGGGTCCAGGCGGCGACGAGCTGAACCTCACCGTTCCCGAACGAGTGTTCCCGTGCCACCTGTGGGCTCACGAGAAACTCGATGATCTTGCCCGCGCTCCACGCAGTGGGCGCGAAGGTCTGGATCCCATAGCGCCGGTAGATGTCCGCGCGTTGAGGGTCGTAGATGCGGCTCACGACGTCCGGCACACGGTACACGTCCTTTGCCACTCGGGCAGTAACGATGTTGGTGTTGTCGCCCGGGGTGACGGCGACCAGCGCATCGGCCTCGGCGATGCGGGCGTCCTCCAGTGTCTGGCGGTCGAACGCATAGCCGAGCAACGTCTCCCCCGAGAAGCCCCTGGGGAGCAGGCGGAACGCTCGCTCATCTTTGTCGATGATGGTTACCCTATGGCCCTCGCGCGCGAGGGCGGCGGCCGTGGATGCCCCAACGCGGCCGCATCCAACGATGATCACGTACATACCCTCAACCTCCTGCGGGGCCATCCACGAACACGGGGGCGGCGGAGACACGCGCCGCGCGTCTCCGCGCGATCCATTTTCTCCCTTCCTCGGCGAAGAACAAGGTGACGCCGGCGAAGGTGAGGAAACCCCAGTCGGCGAGCGTCAGTGGAGCCGTCTTGAAGATGCTCTGCAGGAAGGGCACGTAGGAGATAGCGACCATGATGAGCAGGCCCATAACGGCGCCGCCGAGCAGCCATCTGTTCTTGAAGATCCCGACAGCGAACAACGACTCACGCTCCGTACGGCAACCGAACCCGTTGGCAAACTGCCCGGCGACGATCGCCGCCTGCGTCATGGTCAGTGCCTCCCGGTAGATCATGGTATGGGGGCTAGAAGGATCCATCCAGCTGGCATCGCCCCAGTGCCAGCCGTGGGAGAGGAGCACGTACAGGAAACCCGCCACCGCGAAGAGCGACTGGATGACCCCGATGTAGGCGACGCGGAGCAGCGTCGCCCCGCTCATCAGGCGCTCCTTGCGCGGCCGCGGCGGCCGCTGCATGACGTCGGCCTCTGGATGCTCGACGCCGAGCGCGAGACCGGGGAGAACGTCCGAACCCAGGTCGATGGCCAGGACCTGCAGCGCCCCCAATGGCACGAGGTTGACCCCCGCTAAGGTGGCGAACACGAAGGGGAACAGCTCGGCGAAGTTGTGCGAAAACACGTAGGTCACCATCTTCTTGACGTTCGCATAGACGCCGCGCCCTTGCTCCACCGCTTTGACGATGCTGGCGAAACTGTCGTCGAGCAAGACCATCGTCGCCGCCTCACGTGATACATCGGTGCCGGTACGGCCCATGGCGATGCCGATGTCCGCCTTCTTTAGCGCCGGTGCGTCGTTCACGCCGTCGCCGGTGACGGCCACGATCTGGTGCATGGCCTTGAGCGCGGAGACAACGCGCATTTTGTGTTCTGGCGCCACTCTGGCGAAGATCACGTCCTGCGTCTTGCCGAGTTCCTTCTTCAGATCATCTTCGGCCATTTCCTCCAGCTCGACACCGGTGATCACGCGGACCGTCTTGTCGCCGCGAACAATGCCAATGCGACGGGCGATGGCTTCGGCGGTGAGGCCGTAGTCGCCGGTCACCATGATGATGCGGATACCGGCCATCAGGGCTTGGTCGACAGCCTCGCTGACCTCAGGGCGTGGGGGATCGATCATGCCGACCAGACCCAGGAACGTGAGGTCGGCCTCCACGGAGGCTGGGGTATAGTCCACGAGATTGGCAGGCAGCGAGCGTTCGGCCACGGCGAGCACGCGCAAGGCCTGCCGTGACATCGCGTCGTTTTGGGCGAGGATCCGGGCGCGCTGGTCTTCGCTCAGGAGCACGATCTGGTCGCCAACACGCACGTGCGTGCAGGCCGGGATGGTCTCGGATGGCGCGCCCTTCACGTAAGCGCGTTGCCCTTCGCCATCAACGTGGACTACGGACATGCGCTTGCGCACGGACTCGAACGGCAACTCGTAGATCTTCGGCCGTTCGATGAGCTCCTGCTGGAGGTTGAACCCTGCCTTCTGGGCGGCGATCAACAGGCAGCCTTCCGTGGGGTCGCCGATGACTCGCCAGCCTTTATCGCCGTCGGGCGGCACTATTTTGGCGTTGTTGCAGAACGTCATCGCCCGCATGATCGGCTCCAACCGCCGCCGTGCTTCTCCTCGGGACAGGGTCGTATCGCCGACCAGGAACTCGCCGGTGGGCCGATAGCCCACCCCGGTGACCTCCACTTCCTGCTCGCCGCAGAAGATCGTCTTCACGGTCATCTCGGCCTTGGTGAGGGTCCCGGTCTTGTCTGTGCAGATGACGTTGGTGGAGCCCAAGGTCTCCACGCCGGCGAGCTTCTTGATGAGCGCTTGGACCTTGGCCATACGCTGGACGCCCAGGGCCAGAGCCACGGAGAGAGTGGCGGGAAGACCCTCTGGCACGAGGGCTACCATGACGCCCAAGGCGAAGAGCAGTGCCCCCACCCACTCGAGGCCGAGGAACCGGCCCATGAAGAACAGCAGGATGCCGCAGGCGAACGCGATGATCGACACCGTGCGTGCCATGGTATCGATCTCTCGCATCAGCGGCGATTTCTCTTCGGGGACTCCGGCGGTGAGCGAGAAGATACGGCCGAACTCGGTATCCAGGCCCGTGTTGAAGACGACCGCTCGGCCAGTACCGGCGGCGACGCTGGTGCCCATGAATATCAGGTTGGGCATGTTGATGGTCGCCAGTTCCTCTACCAGAATCGGGTCGGCCGTCTTGCGCACCGCGTCTGATTCGCCCGTGAGGGCGATGTTGTTAGTGGCCATCTCGTACTGGCGGATGAGCCGCGCGTCGGCGCTGATGCTGTCGCCTTCCTCGACGACCATGACGTCCCCGGGCACTAGCTCTGAGGCGGCGATCGCCACCACCTCTCCGTCACGTACCACGCGCGCACTCTGTGGCACGAGCTTCTGCAGCGCCTCGGTCGCCTTCTCGGCCCGGTACTCTTGGAAGAAACCGATGGTGGCGTTGAGCAGCACGACGCCGAGGATCGCGACCGTGACATTGCTGTTGTCCTGTCGCCCGGTCCCTGTTGAGAGCATGGCGGCGATGAACACCAGCACGGCTGCCGCCTCGAGCATGATGGCGAAGAGGCTGGTGAATTGGGCTACGAAGCGGGAGATGATGGGTCGGCCGGCCTTTGCCGGCAGCAGGTTGGGTCCATGCTCTCTGAGCCTGGTCGCGGCCTCCTGCGAGGTAAGGCCCCTCGGAGAGGTCTCTAGCTGGGCGTAGACCTCGGCCTCACCCGCTTCCCAGATGTTCAGCGTCTGTCTCCTATCGAGAGGAACCGTCTGTCGCGTGACCTCAGGTGTGCCGTCTCACCTGGGCCCGCGCGAAGTCCGGGAAGGTGTACACCTCGCGGGCGGAGGCTGCAAGCTGAGGGCGCACTGAATCTCCGGGTGCCGAGCGGCTCGTCGGCGTGTACACTCAACCAATCTCCCCGCGCGCGTCGTCGCGCGGGCCGCCTATCCCCCTCGCCGAGAGGTTTGGTTGTTCGCGTGACGTCCGCAGAGCGCATCCGCAATTTGGCGATCATCGCCCACATCGACCATGGCAAGACCACGCTGATCGACGCGGTGTTCCGCGCCGCTCACGTGTTCCGCGAGAACGCGCGCGTGGAGGAGCGGGTCATGGACAGCTTCGAGCTGGAGCGCGAACGTGGCATCACCATTCGTTCCAAGCACTGTACGGTGGAGTGGCGGGGTTACCTCATCAACATCATCGATACCCCGGGGCACGCCGACTTCAGCGGAGAGGTGGAGCGTGTCCTGAGCATGGTCGACAGCGTGCTCCTGCTGGTAGACGCCAACGAAGGGCCCATGCCGCAGACGCGGTACGTGCTCATGCGGGCGCTGCGTTTGGGCCTCCGGCCGATCGTAGTGGTCAACAAGGCCGATCGGCCGAACGCCGATCCCTCCAGCGCCCTCAACGCCACCTTCGATCTGTTCGTGGAGCTTGGCGCCGACGACAGCCAGCTCGATTTCCCCGTCCTCTACGGCTCGGGCCTGGAGGGCTGGCTGGTCACCGATCTCGACGAGTACCGTCGCGAGGAGCTCGAGCGTGAGGAGCACCTGCGCGATGGCTCGGTCGGCATCTCCGACACCGTGCGCGCCGAGCTCCAGGCGGCCGGCATGACCGATCTCTTCCGAACGATCGTCGAGCGCGTGCCGCCGCCGGCCGTGGACCGCGCGGCGCCATTTCTCATGCAGGTCAGCACGCTCGCCTGGAGCGACTACATCGGCCGCATCGGCTGTGGCCGCGTGCTGCAGGGCGCCCATCGCGTGGGCGACGAGCTGCGTCGCGTGAGTGCTGCCTGGCGTGGTGCCGAGAAGGATGCGGGCTGGCACGTCGTTGGCGAGGAGGTAGCGCGCTCGGCGTACCTCTGGGTCACGCGCGGCCTCGAGCGGCACGCGGTGGAAGAGGTATCGGCCGGCGACATCGTGTGGCTCGCCGGCCCCTCCGACATCGCTATCGGCGACACGTTCGCCCACCCCAGTCTCAGCGCGCCGGCGCTGCCGCCGCTGGAGATCGAGGAGCCCACGGTCAGCATGTTCTTCCTGGTCAACAACGGCCCGTTCGCCGGTCAGGATGGCCGCGCGGTGACACTGCGCCAAATCAAGGACAGGCTGGAGCGTGAGCTGCGCGTGAACGTCGCGCTGCGCGTCGAGGACCTGGGGCGGCCGGACGGCGTCAAAGTCTCCGGCCGTGGCGAGCTCCACCTGGCCATCCTCATCGAGGAGATGCGGCGCGAGGGCATGGAGTTCTGTGTGTCGCGTCCCGAGGTGATTACGCAGCACGATGCGCGCGGGTGTCTCCTGGAGCCCATCGAGCAGGTTGTGATCGACGTGCCGGAGGAGTTCCAGGGAGCCGTGATTCGAGAGCTCAGCCTGCGCAAGGGCGAGCTCACGAGCATGCGCAACAACGGCGAAGGCCTGGTACGGCTGGAGCTCTCCGTGCCCACCCGCGGTCTCATCGGCTATCGCGGCGACTTCCTGACCGAGACGCGTGGTCTCGGCGTGATGTCGTCGCGCTTCACCGGCTACCAGGCATGGCGTGGGGAGGTGCCTGGGCGCAGTCGCGGCTCGCTCGTCAGCCAGGCGAGCGGAGAGGCAGCCAGCCACTCGCTCGAGAATCTGCAGCAGCGAGCCGTCCTCTTCGTCAAGCCTATGGACCCCGTCTACGAAGGCATGATCGTGGGCGAGAACAGCCGCGGGGAAGACATGCTGTGCAACCCCACCAAGAAGAAGCAGATGGGCAACTACCGCTCCTCCACGAAAGAGATCGATGCCGGCCTCAAGGTACCGCGCGGCGTGACGCTGGAGGAGGCGCTCGAGTGGATCGCCGACGACGAGCTGGTCGAGGTTACGCCGAAGTCGGTGCGGCTGCGCAAGGCGATCCTGAGCGCCGAGGCGCGCAAGAAAGCGGCCAAGCGCGCCGGCGCGGTGGGCGGCTGACGGCCGCCGCGCGCTCGGCGCCGCGTTACTCCCCCGACGGGTCTAGGACTGTATCTGGGCGGCAGCGCGCTGTTGCCTGCCTTGACCGGCCGCACGTCGGGTACCGCCGTTCCAGGATCGCCGCCGCTTCGCCGCGGGCTGCGACGCCGACGGGGCCGGCGGGATAAGCCGCGCGGCGTAGTCGAACCCCGGCAGGTCGTGTCGTTCGAGCGTGCTGCCGATGAGGCGCTCGATTGCCGCGAGCTGCCCGGCTTCATCCGCGGTCAGGAAGCTGACTGCTGTACCGCTGGCTCCAGCGCGCGCGGTACGGCCGATGCGATGGACGTAGTCCTCTGGCGCATTAGGAATATCGTAGTTCACCACGTGCGTAATGCCGTTGATGTCGATGCCGCGGGCGACGATGTCGGTGGCCACCAGTACCTTGATGCTCCGCTGCTTGAAGGCCTCGAGCGCACGTTGCCGTTGTCCTTGCGAGCGATCGCCGTGGATCGCCGCGCAGGCGACGCCCGCACGGTTGAGTGTGCGGGTCAGACGGTCGGCGCGGTGCTTGGTTCGTGTGAATACGAGGGTGCAGGCGGGATTGTGGCGCCGGAAGTACTCAAGGAGCAGATCGAGTTTCTGCTCGCGGGCTACTGGCAGTACCGACTGGGCGATGTCCTCCACCGGCGTTGCGCTAGCGGCCAGCTCGAGGAAGACGGGTTCGGTGAGCGTGTCTTCGATCACCGAGAGTACGTCTTTGGACATGGTGGCCGAGAAGAACAGGTTCTGACGCTCGGCTGGTACGGCGGCGATGATGCGCCGCACGTCGGGCCAGAAGCCCATGTCGAGCATACGATCGGCCTCGTCCAGTACGAGTGTGCGGACGCCGGTCAGGCTGGCGTGTCCCTGACGCATCATGTCCAGCAGCCGGCCCGGGGTGGCCACCAGCAGGTCGACACCACGCAGTGCCCGCTGCGTCTGCGAGGAGTAGGAGACACCTCCGAAGACGGCCAGCACGCGGTGTCGTGTGTGGCGGCCCAGGGCGGCACCAACGTCTTCGATCTGCGCCGCCAGCTCACGCGTTGGTGTGACTACCAGCGCGGAGGGAGCACAGCCGGCACGGCCGGGTGCCGTCTGTCGGGCGCTGTGCTCCATGCGCTGGAGTACCGGCAGCACGAACGCTGCCGTCTTGCCGGTTCCCGTCTGGGCGCAGGCGACTACGTCGGCGCCGGCGAGGACGTGCGGAATGGCCTGCTCCTGGACTGGCGTCGGCTGCTCGTAGCCCAGAGCCGCCACGCCTCTCAGGACGGTTTGGCCCAAACCGAGCGCAGCAAAAGCGCTCACATCCACGTCGCTTGACCTCCGCGACCCCGGAGGTTGGGGTGCGGCAGCACGACGAGTTGACGGTTTGTGGTGTGTCTTCATGAATCTCTTCTCTTTCGGGATGAGCCGCGCCGACGGCGGTGCTCGGACCGCGGACAGGTAGACCTGTGCGAACGAGTCACCGGGTGGAGGGTCGCGTTCATCGAATCATGAACCGCCGAGATGGCGGCAAATCGGGTACGGACGCCGTTCCTTTTTTCGTCAGAACACCGTCCGGTTACACACAGGATTCTGAAAGCTAGTGGAGGGAGACACCCGAGCGCAGAACGGCTGGGGGAACGAAACCGGCTCCGAATACTACGAACCGTATCGTAACAGTGGCGCGAACCAGATGCAAGTGGGGCCGAACGGGCTCCGGAAAGCGCTGGGGTTGGGGAATCACGTACTTCAGCCGGCGGAGCGGCGGCGGCTGCGTGGCTTCACATGGCGCATGCCGAACTTGGCCGCGCGTTGGGCACCGCCGCGATAGACGAGTTTGCCCGGGCGGCGCGGCAGTTCGTTCGAGAGCGGAATGCGACGCTCCTCGTAGACGAACTCTTCTAAATCGCGCCGCTCGATCGTCATGTCTACCTGGCGCTCGATGTCCTTGAGAAGGTAGCCCTCCTCCGCGGAGAGGAGCGTGATGGCAGTGCCCCGCGCCCCAGCGCGTGCGGTACGGCCGATGCGGTGGATGTAATCGTCTGGGCTCTCGGGCACGTCGTAGTTGATGACGTGGCTGATGTCTTCCACGTCGATGCCGCGGGCGACGATGTCGGTGGCTACCAGTACGTCGAACTCGCCGCGGCGGAAGCCATCGAGTGCCCTCTGCCGTTCGCGCTGGTCGCGGTCGGAGTGGATGGCGGCGACCTTGACGCTCTGCTTCTCCAGGGCGTGTGTGACCCTGTCGGCGCGCATCTTGGTGCGGCAGAAGACGAGTGTGCGGGCGGGGTCGTGGTGTGTGAGGTAGTGCACGAGCAAGCTGGTCTTCTGATCTTGGTTGACCGGAAGGACCACCTGTTCGACCGTATCGACTGGGGTGTGCGACGCCCCGACTTCCACGTAGACGGGGTTGTGCAGAGTATCCCGGATGGCGGAGAGCACGCCGCGCGACATGGTCGCCGAGAAGAGCAGGTTCTGCCGCTCCCTAGGCAGCGCTTGCACGATGCGCCGTACGTCGGGCCAAAAGCCCATGTCGAGCATACGATCGGCTTCGTCGAGGACGAGGAAGCGTACGCACGAGAGATCGAGGTTGCCGCGGCGCTTGAGGTCCAGGAGACGGCCGGGCGTGGCGACCAGGAGATCGACGCCCTTGCGCAGGCGTTTGATCTGCCCGTCGATCCGCACGCCGCCGTAGACGGCGAGCACACGGAAGCCCCTGCGCTCGGCGAGCGGGAGCGCCATCTCCTCGATCTGTCGGGCGAGCTCGCGCGTTGGTGTGACGATGAGCGCGCGAATGCCCGACCCCGGCTGCAGCACCTGCAGGATGGGCAGCACGAAGGCCGCTGTTTTGCCCGAGCCGGTCTGTGAGGTGCCGACGACGTCGCGGCTCTGCAGGACGAGCGGGATGGTCTGCTCTTGGATCGCGGTGGGGTGCACGAAACCCATGGCCGAGATCCCCTCGAGCAGGGGTTCGCTGAGGCCGAGACGTGCGAATGCGGTGGGTTCGTTCACATTTGTCGATGGGCGCGAAGTAGGGCACTGCGGCGGCGTCCAGGTAGGCTACGCAGCACCGAGAACACACTCACTGTACCAGAAACCGTCACCACTCGGGAAGCTGGCCCTCCGCCTGGATGCTGCCTCGCCTCGCCTTCGCCTGGCTGTGGTATAAGAACAGTCATGAGTGCCGTGCCACCACCACGCGCGAACACAAGGCTCTTACTTGGCCTCGTCGTCTGGCTCGTCTTCTGGGGATTCCTCGGCACGATCAGCTTTCTGGAGGTACGTGCCCTCGCCAGCCTCAGCGACACCATGGACTACGCAGGCCAGTCGCTGGACGAGGCCGGTCAAACGCTCGGTGCCTTAGCGTCGATCCCGCTGATCGGCTCCGGAATACGTCCGGCGGCGGAGCGTGTGCAGGAACTCGCCGCTTCGACCACGCGAGAGGCGAACGCCAGCCGTACGCATATCACCAGACTCAGCGTGCTCGCCGCGCTCATGGGCGGCGTCATACCCATGGGCCTTGGGGTAGCCTTCTACTGCGGCGCGCGACGGCGAATGGCGTTGCCGGAAGGGTGACCGCCTGGTGCCTCAGGCGGTGTGGCGGAAGTGCAGCACGTCGCCGTCTTTGACCACGTAGTCCTTGCCCTCCACCCGTAGTACCCCCTTCTCTTTGGCGGCGTGGAACGAGCCCAGGGCGATGAGATCCTCGATGGGCACTACCTCGGCGCGCACAAAGCCGCGCTGGATGTCGCTGTGGATGCGGCCCGCGGCCTCGCGCGCCGTGGACCCCGCGACCAGCTGCCAGGCGCGCGACTCGCTCGACTTGAAGTCGCCGGTGAAGAAGGTGAGGTAGCCGAGCAGGCGATAGGCGGCGGTGATCAGCTCGCCGAGGCCGCTCTCGGCCGTCGCTCCAAGCTCGGCACGGAACTCCCTCGCCTCCTCCGCGTCTAGCTCACCGAGGTCGGCCTCGAGCTTAGCCGCCACCGCGACCACTTCGTCGCCGCGCTCGCGCGCCCAGCCGACGAAGTCGGCGTAGGGCGCCAGCCGCTCGCCCGGTGGCAGTGCGGCCGCCTCGTCGTCGACGTTCAGCACGAACAGCACTGGCCGCTCGGTCACCAGGCCGAACTCGCGGAACACGTGCGCGTCCCCCTTGTCGCGCGGCACGAAGCGGCTGAGCCGGCCCGCGCGCAGCGTCGCGAGGACGGGTTCCAAGACGGCCAACTCGCGCTGGGCCTGGCGGTCGCCGGCGCGGGCGCTCTTCGCTGTCTTGACCGCTCGCCGCTCCAGGATGTCGAGGTCGCTGAGGACCAGCTCGGTCTCTACGAGCTCGACATCCGCGAGCGGGTCGATGTTGGGGCGGAGGTGCGCCACATCGGCGCTCGTGAACGCACGGACCACGTGGACTACGGCATCCACCGCGCGGATGGCGGCCAGGAACGCGTTGCCGAGCCCTTCTCCTTGGCTGGCGCCGCCGGCGAGGCCGGGGATGTCGACCACGTCGATCGTCGCGGGGATGGCCCGCGGTGTCTGGAGCACCTCGTGGAGCTGCCACAGGCGCTGATCGGGGACGGGCACCACGCCCACATTAGGGTCGGGCGAGGTATACGCGTAGCTGGTGGCTGCCGCGCCGGCGTGCGTGAGTGCGTTGAACAGCGTCGTCTTGCCCACGTTCGGCAGGCCCACGATGCCGATCTTCATGGCGCCTCCTTTGGCTGAGAGGGCAGTCCGGGACAGCCCGGCGGCCGATTCTACCGCAGGTACGTGAGTGCGGTTGGCGGAACGGCTGCGCCCCCCTAGTGCGGGACGGGGACCAACGTCAAGAGCAGGACGGCCAGGCAGGCGCCGAAGACCAGGCCGGCGACCACGTCGAGAAGGTAGTGGACGCGCAGGTATACCCGGCTGAACGCGAGGACGAAGAGCAGGACGACAAGGGGGGCCGCCCACGCGGGGGAGAGCGCCGTGAGGGTCGCTGTACCCACGACCCCCATGCTGGCGTGCGATGACGGAAACGATCGGCTGCGCGGGAGGGCGATGTAGCGCGGCGTGTCACGCTCCAGCTCAGGCGGGCGACGGCGGCCGACGAGGACCTTGACCCCGTAGGTGAGGAGCTCGGTCCCGAGTACCGCGCCCGCCACGTAGGCGAACCGCGCCGCCCCCCGTGGCGCTCCGCGCAGCCATGGGACGGCGGCGAGCACGAACCAGAGGAAGCCGTAGTTGCCGCTCAGCGAGAGGAGAGAGAGGGGGAGGGTGAACCAGCGCGGGTGCGGCGCGTGCACGCCGATGCGACGGGAGACCGCCGCGTCCCACGCGGCGACGCGAGAGGGCGCTTCCCGGAGGGAAGCGGCAGGATGATCGCTATCAGTGGGCATCACGGCCTCGCGGCACTGCTGGCGGTCGGTGGGGCGATGGCGTGTGCGGGCGGAGCAGTACCACATCCTAGTATACTGAGCGCCTACTGGTTCCCGCCCACCTCGACCATGGACGCCCGGATGCGCACGTCAGTCATCGTTACCGTCCTTGGACCCGATCGCCACGGTTTGCTCGCCGCCATCGCCGCCGCCATCGCGGAGCAGAACGCGAACGTCGACGACGTCAGCCAGACGGTGTCGAACGGCATGTTCACGATGATCATGTTCGTATCGTTCGATGAAGCGGAGGCAACCCTCCAGGATCTGCAGCGGGCGCTCGCGCAGGTCAGTGACCGTATGGGGCTGCAGATTCACGTGCAGCACGAGAACATCTTCAAGTTCATGCACCGCATCTAGGCCGCCGGCATGGTTTTCATCACCGCGGAAGAGATCCTCGAGACGGTACGCATGATCCAGGGGGAGAACCTGGATGTGCGCGCCATCACCCTGGGGATCGCTTTGAACGACTGCGCCGCGCGCCATGTGGACGAGGTGTGCCACCGCATTTACGAGAAGATCGTGCGGCGCGCCGAGCAGTTGGTCCCTGTCGCCCTCTCGCTCCAGCGCAAGTACGGTGTGCCCATCGTCAATCGTCGGGTGGCAGTGACGCCCATCGCCGACGTGGTCGCCAGCGACGATCCCGCCGATTTCGTGCAGGTCGCGCACGCTCTCGACGCCGCCGCCGAGGCGGTGGGCGTCGACTTCGTCGGCGGCTTCTCGTGTCTGGTGCAGAAGGGCTTCTCGCGTGGCGATGCCGCTCTGGTGAACGCTATCCCGGAGGCCGTCGCTACCACCGCCGCCGTGTGCTCCTCGGTCAATGTGGCCTCCACGCGGGCCGGCATCAATATGGATGCCGTGAGCCGCATGGCCGACGTGCTCCTCGATACCGCCGCCCGGACCGCCGACCGCGACTCCATCGGCTGCGCCAAGATCGTCGTCTTTTGCAATGTGCCCGAGGACAATCCGTTCATGGCCGGAGCACTGCACGGCAGCGGCGAGCCCGAGGTGAGCGTGAACGTCGCCATCTCCGGGCCAGGGGTGGTGCGCAACGTGGTGCGAGCGAACCCTCAAGCGTCGTTCACCGAGCTGGCCGATCTGATCAAGCGCACGGCGTTCAAGATCACGCGGGTGGGCGAACTGGTGGCGCGTGAAGCATCGCTTCAGCTCGGCGCGGAAATGGGGATCATCGACCTCTCGCTGGCGCCTACGCCGAAGGTCGGCGATTCGATTGCCGAGATCCTGGAGAGCATGGGGCTGGAGCGCGCGGGCGCGCCCGGCTCCACGGCGGCGCTCGCGCTGCTCAACGACGCCGTGAAGAAGGGCGGCGTCATGGCTACCTCCTCCACGGGAGGTCTCTCTGGCGCCTTCATCCCGGTGAGCGAAGACGCCGCCATGGCGCGCGCGGCCGCCGAGGGCGCGCTCTGCATCGAGAAGCTCGAGGCCATGACGGCCGTGTGCTCGCTCGGGCTAGACATGATCGTAGTGCCTGGCCACATCTCACGAGCCGCGCTTGCCGGGACCATCGCCGACGTCATGGCCATCGGCATGGTCAACCAAAAGACGACGGGCGCTCGGCTGATCCCCGCGGTGGGCAAGAGAGAGGGCGACTGGGTCCGGTTGGGCGGCCTGTTCGGCGAGGCTCCCGTGATGCGGGTCAGCGGCGCCGGGAGTGAGGCGTTCCTCGCCCGCGGCGGGAGGATACCCGCCCCTCTGCAGAGCTTGAGGAACTGAAGACGCCGCGGAGGTAGCTCGGCGGCGTCAGCTCTGGAGCGCGAGGATCATCTCCTTGATCAGCCTGGCGTGGGACGTCATGCCCAAGGCGGTGCAGACGCGTTCGGCTTCGGTGAGCTGGAGCACGGCGTCGATGTTCTGGCCGATGTCTCGGTAGTGAGTGGCCAGGTCGATCTCGTACTTGACGAGATCTTTGAGCATCGTGCGCACGTCCGGGTCGGAGAGGTCCACGCGCTGCTCATTTGTGGTGACGATGATGTCCGACAGCCGCACGAGGTGGGGCGCGTCGCCGTCGACACTCGGGGCGGCCGTGGCCTCGACCTCGACCGGTGGTACCTCCGCCGCCTCGACCTCGGCCGGCGGTGCCTCGGCTTCCACTGCCTTTGCCCCCGCCGGTGCGAGGTCGGCTTCCGCGGAAGCCGGCTGGCTGGGCGGTGGCGGGGAGTCGGTATCCGGCCGGAAAGACACCACCGCCTCCCTGTGCCGCGCACCGAACAGTTCGAGCTCGTCGCGCGGTGGTTCGTCGAGGAAGGATGCCGTGTTGGCGGTGACGGGAGGAGCTTTGAGACGCTCGGCGGCGATGTCTCGGTCCTTTCGCCGAGTAATGTAGAGCGATACCACGAGGGCCACGACGATGGTGGCCGCGATACCTATACCGACGATCTGTACTGTGGTCATGGCAGTTCCGCCTTGCTGACCTGCGATGGTGTCCGCGGCATGGTGCTGCTCCTCGGGTTAGGCCCGTCGGGCGCGTGGACGTGGCCGCTGGAGCTACAATCGGCCGATGCTCGACTATTCTACAGTGGCGAAGGCGCTGGCAGATATGGGCGCGCCGTCCTACCGGACCGATCAAGTCTACCGTGCCCTCACGCGTGAGCTAATTACCGATTTCGGGCAGATCACCACGCTCCCGGAGGCTGTGCGGACAGCTCTCGGCGAGAGGCTGAACGCCGTGCAGATCGACGAGGTACTCACGCTGGGCAGTCGCGACGGCACGGCGCTGAAGACGGCGTTCCGGGCGCGTAGCGACGGCAGCCCCATCGAGGCGGTGCTCACTCGGCTGGGCGGCCGCGCGAGCGTCTGCGTCTCGTCTCAGGTTGGCTGTGCCGTGGGCTGCGCCTTCTGTGCCTCCGGGCGGGCAGGGCTCGTGCGCAATCTGTCCGCCGAGGAGATGGTCGATCAGGTGCTGCACTTCGCCCGCCGGCTCCGGGCGGAGGGCAAGCGGGTGACGAACGTGGTGGTCATGGGGATGGGCGAGCCCTTCCAGAACTACGAGCAGACGCTGCTGGCCTGTCGGCTGCTCAACGATCCCCGTGGCTTTGGCCTGGCGGCGCGATCGATCTCGGTGTCCACGGCCGGAGTGGTACCCGGTATCTACCGGTTCGCGCGCGAGCCGCTGCAGCTCAACCTGGCGGTCAGCCTGCACGCGGCCACCGACGATCTTCGCGACCGGCTCGTGCCGCTGAATCGCACCTATCCCCTGAAGACCCTGTTCGCGGCCTGCGCGCACTACGTGGAACAGACTCGGAGGAAGCTACTGTTCGAGTACGTGGTCCTCGAAGGGGTCAACGACGGTGCTCCGCAGGTTCACGCTCTGGCGGAGCAGCTCCGGCGGCCGCTCTACCACCTCAACCTCATCGCCTTCAACGAGACAGGAGGCGGATTTCGGCGGCCGTCGCCGAGACGTCTGGCGGCGCTCCGCGAAGATCTGGAGCGCAGGGGCGTCTCGGTCACCGTACGCCGGTCACCGGGCGCCGATGTGGAGGCCGCCTGTGGCCAACTCGCCCTTCGTCAGCGGCGCTGATCGCGCGTGGGCGGGAGCGCTGCGCGCAGGCGGTGCGCGGCCTCTTCCGGCCGCACGTCGACGATAGTCATGCCCGTGGAGAACTCGAAGCCGGCGGCCGTGGACGTACGCGGCGCGACTTCGATGTGCCAGTGGAACGTGCTGTGCGCGCCCGCCGGCGCCGTGTGCAGCCAGAAGTTCCGTGGAGCGGCGCCGGTAGCGCGATCGACTGCCACGAGGAGCCGTTGCAGCGCCGCGGCCACGTGGGCGGGATCCGCGGCGCGGAGATCCGCCTCGTGAGACGACGGAGCAAGCCAGGTCTCGAAGGGCCACCGGGGCGCCAGGGGAACCCATGCCACCAGGGTATCGGAGAAGACCTGGCGGCCGGCCGCGATTGCCTGTTCGGCCTCCGCGCAGACGAGGCACGCGTCGCGGTGACGGCGATGGTGCTCGACGTTCCTGAGCTCCTCGAGAAGTTGTGGGGGCACCAGGGGCAGCGCGAAGACTTGCGAATGGGGGTGGTCGAGAGAGGCGCCGGCGGATGCGCCGTGATTGCAGATGATGGTCACGGCGCGCGCGCCGGCGCGCAGGTGGTACTCGATGCGCCGCTGGTACATGCGGAGCACGGCGGCGGCCGCGTCTGGCGGCAGCTCTTCGAGGTCCCGCTCGTGGTCTGGCGAATGAACGATGACTTCGTGGCCGCCTGGGATGGCGGGGTACTTGTTGGGCACCACGCGGACCTGCCATCCGGGGCCGTCGGCGGCGCTGCCGGCCACGCGGAAGGCGTCGAGCTCGGGCGGGGTGAGTGCCTCGTGCCCCGCGCAGAAGGGGCACGTCGGCGCCCGCTCCTCGGCGCGTGCCCCGGCGCCGGGACGATGGCGTCGCTCGGGGGCGATCACGGTGACGGTGCCGGTGACCGGATTGCGGCGCACGCGCTCCGCCGCCGAGCTCGGCGGCTGAATCTCTCTCCCCTGTCCGTTGCGCGATCGCATGCCGCAACCATACCTGCTTGGGCCCCGTGTGGCACCAGGGGGAGTCGGCGGGCGCCGTCGAGGTGTGGCGCTGACGACCGCTGAACGGCTGGCCTCCCGACCGGTGGCGGTCAGGACTTGGTGTAGGGCACGGCCGCGTCGATCAGGGTATCCAGGGACGGTCGCACGTCGGACTCCCGTGACCGATAGAGATGGCGTGCGTCGCGTACCTGCTCGTACTCTTCGTCTCGTACAGCGGCCAGGTTGCGCCAGAGACAGATGTCGGGCTTGCGGTACCGTCTGCGGATCTCTGGCGTACAGGTGTACGCCGTTGGGCAGGCGTAGCAGATCTCGTCCATCACGATGCGGCTCGATTTGCGCGCCCGCTCTCCCTCGTCGATACGCCGGCACGCGTCCAGGAGCAGCTCCTGGACGTTACCCTGCAACTTCACGGAGAAAGCCGGCATCTCCTCGGGCTCCTCGTAAAGGAAGACCCCGTTCTGCCAGTGAGCGAGCTCGAAAACCTGGTCGAGCGTCTGCCGCGCCATGATGTCGTGGATGGCTTGTTCGTCCGTGTACCCGCGTGCCACGAGCCGCTGGCCTAGCGGGGCGCGTCTCCGCTCCTCCTTGGTCATGGCGGCGTCCTCGAGCAGCATCTCAGAGAGTTGTTCCGAAGTGAGCAGGCCAGCCCGAACCAGACGGGTTCCGAGCTTCTCGTCGGTTATCGGGAGGGAAATGGCTTCCACTCGGCCACCAACCAGGTAGATGAAGCCGTACTCCTCGAAATCCCGTACCTCGAGCACGCCGGTGGATTCGACCTGTGCGAGGAACTGAAGCACGGCCGCCAGGCTGAACCGTCGTATGAAGCCCTGCAGCAGCATCCTGAGAGGACTATCGGCAGTCGTTCCGGAAGACTGAGTGCTCTCTGGAAGAGGTGTAGTCTTCGAAGGCGGCGCGGGCCGACTGTGCCATGGAGATTGACCACCTTTCCAGCCCGCAGCTATACTTCCGCTTCTGAACACTGCCAAGCGAGCGAGGACGCTGTGAAGAGGACCTATCAGCCGAACACGCGCAAACGTGCCAAGACGCACGGATTCCGTAAGCGTATGAGCACGCGGGCGGGTCGCGCGGTGATCAAGCGGCGCAGAGAGAAAGGGCGCAAGCGCCTCAGCGCCTAGGCCCGGGTCGTATGGTCCGCAAGCGCGCGCGGCTGTCGCGGTCAAGCGAGTTCCAACGGATCTACCGCCAGGGCAGCTCCACCGCGTCGCGGCACCTCGTCCTTCACTATTTTCAGCGTCTGCCGGGGACGATCGAGTCAGGCCCGCGGCTCGGCCTCTCGGTCTCGAAGAAGATCGGTGGCGCTGTGCTACGCAACCGCGTCAAGAGGTTGCTGCGCGAGGCGTTCTCCAGCGTGGAGACCTTCGTCGCGCAGGATTACGACTACGTGTTGATTGCCCGTCCGCCGTTGGCGGACCTCGTCGAGCGGCAAGAGAAAGGCGAAAAAGGCATCGTCCAGGAAGCCGTCATCGAGTTGTTTCGGCGGTCGTCGCTCCTCGGAGAGGAGCCAAACGGTGCGTAACCTCCTGATCGCCCCCATACGGTTCTATCAGCACTTCATCTCGCCGCTGTTCGCCGCACGCTGCAAGTACTACCCGAGCTGCTCGCAGTATGCCATCGAGGCCATCCGCATTCACGGTGCTGGTCGCGGCGTGCTGCTGGCCTGCTGGCGTGTCCTGCGGTGTAATCCCCTCAGCGACGGCGGTCTGGACCCCGTCCCACCAAAGAGAGCGTGACGTGAGCCACTTCCCATTCGATGATCCTCTCGCGGTCCTGATAACCGCCGCCAACTTCTTCGACCAGGCGCGCGAGCTGATGCGCGACCTGCTCTCCTGGATTCACAGCGGCGTGGGCAGTTGGGGCATCGCGATCATCCTGCTCACCATCATCGTGCGCATCGTCATCTTTCCGCTCACATGGAAGCAGATCCGTTCGCAGCTAGCTATGCAGTCGCTGCAGCCGAAGCTCAAGGAGCTGCAGCAGAAGTACAGGGGCGACAAGCAGAAGCTCCAGCAGAAGACCATGGAGCTCTACCAGCAGTACCGGGTTAACCCGTTCGCATCCTGCCTGCCACTCCTGCTCCAGCTGCCGATCTTCATCCTCTTGTACTATGCGATCAGGAATTTCGGGCCACTGGAGGACGCCAAGTTCCTGTGGTTCGCGCTCGGCAAGCAGGACCCGTACTACGTCCTGCTCATCATCTACGTTGCCTCGCAGCTCGTCGCCACCGAGCTTATGCTCACCCCAGAGACACCGCCGCAGCAGAAGTGGATGATGCGCGCCATGCCGCTGTTCTTCGTGTTCATCCTGCGGTCTTTCCCGTCGGGCTTGTTCGTGTACTGGATCACCACCAACCTGTGGACCATCGGGCAGACGCTGGTGATCCGCTACCTGCGCGAACACCGTCCCGTCGACCTCGAGGCGCGGGAGGTCTCGGGGCGCAAGAAGAGCCGCTTCCTGGAGGCTATGGCGACCGCGCAAGCGAGGCGGGAGGAGCAGCAGGGCGGCACCTCGGCGCGTCCCTCCGGCAATCGTCCGCAGCCGAAGAAGGGTGCCCGGCCAGGCGGCCAGCAGGGTCGGCCGGGCGGCAAACCGAGGCCGAAGCAGGGCGGCAAGCCACAGGGCAAACAGGGAGAGAGGCGGCCGGCTGGCGCGCCGCAGGCCAAGCCGGGTGCTAAACCCCAGCCGAAGTCCACCAAGCCCCAGCCGAAGCCGGGTACCAAGCAGGCCACGCGGCCGCCCGCCGGGCAGCACAAGCCTGGCGGTCAAGCTCCGCGCCCAAGCGGTCGGCCGAAGGGCGTGTCTCGCCCGTCGGGCGACGTCTGACGGGTCGGCATCACCTCGTTGTAAGGGCGGTTATGGACGAACGGGACTACGCGGATCTCGGTGCACTCCACGATATGGAAGGGGATACCGAATTCGCCACCGTTGCCACGGGGGGCAGTATCGAGGAGGCTCGGCGCAAGGCGCTGGAGCAGTTACGCAAGCTTGTCCCCTCCGTTACGGATACCGATATCGAGTGCGTTGTAGTCGACGAGACCGTGAGAACCGGTTTTCTCGGCCGGGGGCGCACGCTCGTGCAGGTCGAGGCTCGTGTACGGCCCTCTGCTCCGGCACCGCTGGCGACCTCCGCGTCGGACGACGTGGAACATGCCGCTGAAGACCTGCGCACGTTCCTCGAGAGAGTAGTTCACCTGATGGATCTGACGGCCGAGGTGACGGTCACCGAGACCTCGGAGGCGTTACTGGCGGAGATCGGTGGCGACGACCTTGGGTTGCTGATCGGCCGCCATGGCCAGACGATCGACGCCCTACAGTATTTGGCGGCGATCGTCGTCAATCGCGGTCGGCGTGCTCGGCAGCAGGTGGTGGTCGATGCGGAAGGATATCGTGCTCGGCGTGCACTGTCTCTGCATACACTAGCCGACCGCATGGCGCAGAAGGCCATTCGCGAGCGCACGGCGGTGGTTCTGAAGCCGATGAGCGCGGCGGAACGAAAAGTCGTGCACCTGCATCTCAAGGATCATCCCCGAGTGGAGACCGTATCCGAGGGGCAAGAGCCTCATCGAGCGGTAGTTATCACTCCTCGTCGGCGCGGGTGAGCTTCCCGTGGCGGTCGTTTGGGGCTAAAGGCTTGCCCCGGTGTCTGCCGAAGAAGGTGGGAGGCGTGCACCGAGAGAAGCGTGGTGGCAGAGCCTGTCCTCCAGCGTCTCGCGTGTGTGGGGCATTGAGGAACGTGGCACAATCGAGGATAGCGCCGAGGGCCAAAGGGGGTCCTCTCGGCGTTTCGCTCCGGAGAAAGGGGTTCGTATGCGTAGGTGGTTCACAGTGTTCCTCACCCTCGTGGCGCTCGCCGCTGTGCTGGCGGTCGGGTGCGGCGGTGGCGAGAAGAAGAATGGCGAGAACGCGAGTACCGGCGGAGGCGACAAGGAGCTCACGGCGCAACAGATCGTCGATAAGAGCCAAGCCGCCATGCAGGGCATCAAGAGCGCCTCGTTCGCACTCGACCTGTCCTTGGCCATCAAGGGAGACACGGCCAAGATGACCGACGAGCAGGTCAAGACTATCGCGCAGAGCCCGATCACCATCCAGGGCCAAGGCAAGGTCGGTAACGAGCCGCAGAAGGCGGATCTGGGGATCAACGCCAAGTTCGCCGGGCAGAGTCTAGATATTGGCTTGCGCATGGACGCAGACAAGATCTGGGTGCAGTTCATGGATGCGTGGTACGAGGTGCCTAAGGACATGCTGACCGGCGCCATAGCTGGCGCTTCGCCGGCGCCGACGGAGAGTCCTGGCGCCCTCACGCAGCAGCTCCAGGAGCAGCTCTCCAGCATGGGTCTTGACCCGGCCAAGTGGTCCAAGGAACTCACCCTAGTGGGTACCGAGAGCCTGGACGGCGCGGAGACCTACCACATTAAGCAGGCGATCGATGTGAGCACCATGGTGGACGACGTCCTCAAGGCATCGGGCAGCCTCTCCGCGCTCACTGGTGATACGAGCGCCACCGACCCCGAGGAGATGCAGAAGGCGGCGCAGACCCTCAAGGAGTCGCTGAAAGACCTCACCGTCGACTACTGGTACGAGAAGGACACGTTCCTCATGCGAAAGACGGCGGTCGCGGTCAACCTTGATTTCACCGGTCAGGCAGACGCGCAGGCCGAAGGTGTGGATGCGATCGAGCTGGCCTTTACCCTGAGTATGGCCGACTTCGACAAGCCGGTTACGGTAGAGGTTCCCGCCGACGTAAAGCCATTCGATCAGCTGATGAACGCCCTCATGAGCTCCGGGGCGCTCAACCTGTAGAAGCTATCTCTCGCGCTACCATGCGGAGGGGGGTGAGCGCTCCTGGAGCGCTCACCCCCCTCTCTCTGCTTTCTGCGGAAGCCTCTGCCGTGTGGAGAACTGAGTCAGCGTCCCCAGTCGAAGTCGCGAGCGGACATCTCGTCCCAGGTGTTCTGCTCGTCGTCGGTCCGCTGCCCCATGAGCGACTTGGAGATGATCTCGCCTTTGCCGGGGCTCACCGGCGGCGACTCCACTTCGCGAGCAGCCACTGCGGTGGACGAGGGCTGCTGGGCAGGCCGCGCTGTGCTGCGCCGGGTGGGCAGCGGCGTAACCTGCACCGTGCCGTCGGCGCGGACCTTGGCGTTGGGAATGAGGTCGGTGCGGTCCTCGTAGCCGCGCTCTTTCAGCGAAACGTCTCCGGACGCCAGGTCTACGGCGAACTCGTACCATGCCATCGACCAGAGAAACACGGCTGTGACCGTCTCGCCATCGGACGACAGCCGGGCGAACGGGATGCCGAGGCTCTCGCTTGTCTCGGCGACCTTGCGCGGGGCGCCGCTTACGTTGAGCAGATCGGCGCCACGCTGGAGCAAAGGAAGGGCTCGCTCCTCCGCCTCGAGCTCTTCCGTGCTCGCCGCGGGGGCGGCCTCCTCGACTTGAGAAGAGGCCAAGGCGGCCTCGAACGGCGCGCGCTCTAGCTGGGCGTCTTGCTCCACCGGCATGGTCGACGGCACTTGCTCCAGTGGTGTGCTGTGCGGGGCTCCCGTGTCGCCCGCCGCCGTATCCTCGTCTGATTCCGCCTCTGTGTGACCCTCCGCCGATGATGCGAGCGCTCCCGCGCCGAGGGTTGCCACGGTATCGCCGCCAAACGTCTGGTGCGGAGGGGTGTCGAAGAGCCAAGCTGGTCCCGCGTTGGCGTCCTGCTCGGTCGCTGGGCCGGGCTGTGGGCGGGCGATGGATGCCGTGTGCTCGTCTTCCTCGACGTCCGTCATGCTGTCTGGCTGCGGGGGCAGGGCACTGGCCTCCGCGACCGTAGCCTCGGCCGCGCCCAGGGCCGCGGGCGTTGTCTCGGCTGGTGCCGGCTGTCGCGGTTCATCGTCGGAGACAAGTGCCGCGTCGCCCGGGATTGCGCTGCTCGCGGGGGCGAGCGGGGGAGTGTCCGCGGGTGCCCAACTAGCGGCGGGTGTCGCGTGGGGCTCGAACGCCGCCGCCTGCCAGTCGGTGACGGCCTCGCCGCGAAGCTGGCGCTGCAGCAAGGAGATCTGCGCGAGGAGCTCCTGCCGCTGGGCTTCAGCTTGCAGGAGCTCCGACTCGAGGCGCGCGATCTGCGCGTCTTTGTCCTTGAGGGCGCGCCAGAATGCGTCGCTATCTTCGTGCGACTCGCGTTGTGTACGCGGCCTGATGGGTTGTGGGCGACCCGAGACGGAGATGGGGCCGGGCACATCCTCGGTCTCGGTGTATGGCGGTGCGTTATCGGCGATCAGGTTGGACTGGGCACACAACGAGCAGAGGACCCTCTCGAAACCCTCGTCGGTGACCACGGACTGCGCCCATTCGCCGGGCAGGAGAGTACGGCCGCAGGCGGCGCAGGCAGGCTCGCGACCCTCCTCCTTGTTGCGCCCGAAGAGGCGGTCCCACATGCTATCTCCCTGGGTAGCTGAGAAACGGACGAACCGACTAGCCTGCGCGCTGCTGAGCGCGCCTTTTGCGCTGCTCGATGATACCACAGCACCTTATCTCGGGCTGTAAGCTACGCCTCTTCGTCTTCCTCGCCGGGCACGCCGAGGTCCTCGATCTGCTCCAGTATCTGGACGGCACGAGGGTAGTCCGCGGCGCTTACAAGGATCCGGACGGCGTCCAACGTGGTCCCGGGGTAGATGTGCTCGGAGCCTCCGCTGAGAACGGCCTCCACACCGGCCGCCTGAAGGACTCCTTTCAGCACGCTGGCAAGGCCGATGTCCGTGGCTGTTGTTACAACGCGCAGTTCCATGGCCACACCTCCGCGTTCGATACCCGTAGTATGCCCGGCGGGTGGCTTGAGTATAACTCAGACCTCTCTAGCGGCTCTCCGAAGCGAGAAGAGCCGCTGCATATTCTCCTTGTCTGGCCCGTGGCCGTCGACGCCCGGTACCTCGGTGATGCCGGGCAGATCGGCGAAGGCGGGGTGGTTGACGACGGGCGCGAAGGCGTCCAGGCCGAGCTCGCCTTCGCCGATATTGGCGTGACGATCACGATTCGATCCAAGGGGAGTCAAGGAGTCGTTCAAATGCAGCATGACGAGGCGCTCGAGGCCGACCACGCGATCGAAATCCGACAACAGGTTCTCGAGGGCGGAGGGAGTGCGCAGGTCGTAGCCGGCGGCGTGTAAGTGGCAGGTATCGAGACACACGCCAACCCGTGGATCCCCATCCACCGCGTCGATGATCGCCCGGATCTCCTCGAAGGTGACGCCCATGGTGCCGCCGGCGCCGGCGGTGTTCTCAATGAGTACCTTCACCGCTGAGTCGCCGACCTCGACGAGGGCGCGTGCGAAGGCGCGGCGCACGCGTTCTAGCCCCTCCGCGAAGCCCGCGCCCTGGTGGGATCCGGTATGGTTGACCACTGCCTCGGCTCCGAGCTGCTCAGCAGCCGCAACGGCGCCCACGAGCGAGGTGACCGACTTCTCGTAGAAGTCGTCGTTCGTGGTTGCCAGGTTGATCAGATAGATCGTGTGGATCACCACGAAACGGAGTGACGCTGCGGCGCGGGCTTCACGAAAGCGCGCCGCGTCGGCATCTTTGTAGACCATCGGTCGCCAAGTTCGTGGGCTGCCGGCGAAGAACTGGACAGCTTCACAGCCAAGCTCCACCCCATGCTCTATCGCCGTCCACACTCCCCCGGATGCACGTACGTGGGCACCGAGATACATGCTCGCCTCCTCACCACCGTGGCCTCAGCCTCAGCGGACGCCGGTTCGCTGGTGTGTCAGTCTTGCCCGGCTGCCGGATGCGGTCAAGCGGGGCCCGGAAGACGGCGGCCAGTGGACGGCCGTGGTCCTGCGTGCGAGCGCGCGCGGGAAATTCACGGGCAGACGGAGAGGACGGTGAAGCTGGTCGCCGGTCTGCTAGAATGAACAGCGGACGCGCGGGTCGTACGCACCGCCGACGTCCTCAACCTGTTCCCGACCCTCGTTGACTTATGAATGACGCACGCACGCTGTCCTACGCCGGTACCGCCGACTACATCGCCTCCACGGATCTCATGCAGGCGGTGAATGTGGCGGTAGCGCTCGCCCGGCCGCTGCTCATTAAGGGCGAGCCCGGCACCGGCAAGACGATGCTCGCCCAGAGCACCGCTCGCGGTCTCGATCTCCCGTTCATCACCTGGAACATCAAGTCCACCACGAAGGCGCAAGACGGCCTGTACGTGTACGACACGGTGCAGCGTCTCTACGACGGTCAGTTCGGCGACCACGATGTCGCTGACATCGGCCACTACATCAAACTGGGAAAGCTCGGCGAGGCTTTCTGTTCGGAGTGCCGGGTGGTGCTCCTCATCGACGAGATCGACAAGGCCGATCTCGAGTTCCCCAACGATCTGCTGTGGGAGCTCGACCAGATGGAGTTCTACATCCCGGAGACCAAGCAGACCATTAAGGCCGTCCATCGGCCCATCGTGATCATCACTTCCAACGCCGAGAAAGAGCTGCCCGACGCGTTCCTGCGGCGCTGCGTGTTCCACTTCATCGAGTTCCCCGACCCAGACATGATGCGGCGCATCGTGAAGGTGCATCAGCCGCATCTAGCGGAGAAGTTGCTCGAGCAGGCGCTCGATGCGTTCTACTGGCTGCGCGAAGTCCCGGGGATCCAGAAGAAGCCCTCGACCAGCGAGCTGATCGACTGGGTACAAGCGCTGGCCATGGGAGGGGTCGATCCTCGCCAGCTGCGCGATCGCCTACCCTTCTTGGGAGTCCTCCTCAAGAAGGACAAGGACGTGGAACGCGCTCTCCAGGTGGTCGGCGACGGCCGTCGCCACGGCCGCCACTAACGCGCGCTCACGGCACGGCGAGGCTGAGCGCCCGTGTTCACCGAGTTCTTCTACCTGCTGCGTGCCTACGGAGTGCCGGTCACGGTAACCGAGTGGCTTACGTTCATGCACGCGCTCGCGGCGGGTCTCATAGAGGCTAGCCTGAGCGATCTGTATGCCGTCGGTCGTACGGTGCTCGTCAAGAGCGAGACCTTCTTCGACCAGTACGACCAGGCGTTCCAGCACGCGTTCGAAGGCATCGAGACCCCGCAGGAGATCGCCGATCAGGTTTGGGAGTGGCTCCAAGATCCCCTCGCGCTCGTCGGTCTGTCGGAGGAGGAACGCCGGGCGCTCCTGAACGAGCTCGGCGAGATCGATCTCGACGAGCTCAGACGGCGGTTCACCGAGCGGCTCAACGAGCAGACGGAAGCGCACCACGGAGGGAACTACTGGGTGGGCACTGGCGGGACGTCCGCCTTTGGCCACTCCGGCTGGCATCCGGGGGGCATCCGCGTGGGCGGCGAGAGCCGCCATCGTTCGGCGGTCAAGGTAGCGGGAGAACGTCGCTACCGCGGGTACCGCACCGACATCGAGATCGGCGTGCGGCAGTTCGAGCTGGCGTTGCGCCGGCTGCGTCAGCTCTCGACCCGTAACGAATCACGCCCCGATGAGCTGGACTTAGACGAGACCATCAAGTCCACGGCCGATAACGGTGGTGTGCTGAGCTTGGAGTACCGGAAGAGCCGGCGCAACAACGTCCGCGTGGCACTCCTCATGGATGTCGGGGGGTCCATGCATCCGTATGTACGGCTCTGCAGTCAGCTGTTCACCGCGGTCAACCGTCAGAGCCATTTCAAAGATCTCCGGACGTTCTACTTCCACAACTGTGTCTACGACCATCTGTATCTGGATACTCGCCTGAGCTTGAACAGCGCGGTGCGAACTCACCGTGTGCTCCAGGAGCTGAGCAGTGAATACAAGCTGATCCTCGTTGGCGATGCGGCCATGGCTCCCAGCGAGCTCACGGCGCGCTACGGCATCATCTGGTGGGGGCAGGAGAATGAGGAGCCCGGCATTGAGTGGCTCCGCCGGCTACGCCGCCACTTCGATCACGCCGTGTGGCTGAACACGATTCCGGCGGCCGAGTGGGACTTCACCTACGGCCGCCACACCATTGCGAAGGTGCGCACCGTGTTCCCCATGTACGAGCTCACCGTAGATGGCTTGACGCAGGCTGTGCGCACCCTCATGGTACGGCGCTGAGCGCACCTCGCGACGAGGAGGTGGCCTTCGCGGTCGCGGCTGCTGCGCTCTCTGCGTGGGGGGAGCCCTAGGACGGCCGTCGGCAGGCAATCCGCGTGCCGGGGGCGGGCTGCTCCGGAGCAGCCCGCCCCTTCTCGTCGGGCGCCGGCCGTGAGGGCAATCCAAGCAGGTGTCGTACGGTATTCAGTGGCCTGGTGACGAGCGAGGGCGGCGGTGTGGGGGTATCGACGCTGTCGGCTTGCCCGGGTCCGAGCCGGTCTGTTCGCTCGGCCACGTCGGAGCGCAGTCGTCCGGCGGTTATGGTGGCAGCGGTCTCAGCGGCCCGTCTCGCGGGAGACTTGAACCGCTCCACGCCGGCGGGATCCGTCAAAATAACGAGTTCAGCCCCGGCGCGCCGTATGTTCTCGGCAAAGTGCTGCCGTCGCGTCAAACATGACCGCGTCTGCCCGATGAGCACAAACAGGCAGCGGCCATGGCCGATGGCGATGAGGTCAGCGTGTCCCCACCTGCTGGAGAGCCGTGCCCGTTCGGCGCGCAGCACCAGGTATCCGGCATCCTCCAAGCGCGCGGCTACCGTGGACGCCAGGGCTGCATGGTTATGCAGGCAGCGCATTGCCCGCCGATGCCGCTGTTTGTAGAGAGGCGTAGTCATCCTGATCTTTACAACGGCGTTGGGTGGTCCGGCCTTGAAGGTTGGCTCACTCCACATGTAGTCGCGTGAGGCAACGCCGGACCTGAGAGACGCCGTCGTTCCGCCCGCGTCCCTCATACCCCCACGGGCTCTACCCTCCAATTCCTCCGCCGTAAACCGCGAACGGGAAGGGTTTTCCGTGGCCGGGGTAGACGGTGTCGACCTCATATCGTCTCAGCCTCTCGACACTGGCTCGCAGGCTCGGTTTATCTTCGGCCATTGAGTTCGGCTCTGGTGTCTTGGTGTTCGTGAACAGATCGCCACAGAAAAGGTCGCCTGAGCTAGTGAGTACCCCAAGTGAGCCCGGAGTGTGCCCTGGCAAGTGAAGCACGCGCGCGTCGAGTCCATACTCACCAAGGTGTTGCCCGTCGACCAGGAGCAGGTCGGGATCAAAGCGATCGAACGTGCTCAGGCCGACGGGGAAGAGCATCTTCCTGGCCACGGTGGTCGCGATGCTCTGGCGTCCCTCTTCGCGCCAAAACATGTCGCCGTGCTGAACCTTACCAGCGTCGCCGGCGTGGATCGCAATCGGCGCAAGGAGGCTCTCGCGGAGGGACGCGCAGTTGCCGCAGTGATCGGTGTGTCCGTGCGTCAAGACGATGAGGCGGAGTCCGCGGGACGTGCCCATGGTGTCCACGAGTCGCTCGTAGAGTTCCTGGCGCCGTGGCGCAGGGCCCGTGTCGATCAGGATAGTACCCTCGCCGGTCGTGAGGAGGTAGCAGTTCACGCTAAAGAGGTAGTGCAGCGTGAGAAGGGTGATGTGGGCCACCACACACCTCCGCGCCGGTTGGTCGCCTTCTATCTCTCTGGCTATTCTACGCAGCCGCGTTTGCGAGTTCACTTGAGCTCAGGTCCGTACGGAGTGGTATCCGGAAGGGTCTGGGCAGTTCGCTGCCGCGGGTCCCAGCGCTGTAGTGAACTGTATAGTTATATACTATGAACTATGGTTCATCAGGTGAGCGCCGACGAAGCCGCTTTGCTGTATGCGCAGATCGTCACTTTAGAGCGTGACGGCTGGGCGACGCGTACGTTCCGGCGGCTCGACCCGGACCGGCAGCTCGCCGTCATCGAGGCGATTCTCGCGGAGGCGGCGGCGCGAGGTCCGAGGTCCCTGGCCGTCAAGCGTGTCGCCGCGCAGGCGGGTGTCGCCGTAGGCTCTCTCTACCAGTACTTTCCCGATCGCGAGGGCATGGTGAAGTTCGCCGCGGTGGCGTCGAGCCGGTTCCTGATCGCGTGTTTCAACCGCTATCGCCCAACGCTGGCGGAACTGCCGCTGCGCGATGCTCTCACCGCCTATCTGGGCGGTGGCGTGGAATGGGGCGGCACGTACGCAGGAGCAGGGCTGCTGCGCTTCTTCGCCCGTGCCGCGTATCAGGGAGACATGGGCCTCGAGGAACAGGTCGTGAAGCCCGTTGCTCTCGCGATGCATGAGACCGTACGCGCGATACTGGTCGCCGCCCGCGCGCGGGGGGAAGTGCGAGCAGACGTGGATCTCGAGTGGGCCGCGCGGATCGTCCACGCGCTGATCATCGCTGTGGGCGATAGCCAGTTGTTCCCGCATCTCAACGCCTACTTTCGCGTCGTGCCGGAAAGCCTGCCCGGCGAAGCTGCCACGGTCGCGGCGCTCGACTTCATCCTCGCCGCTGTGGGTACGGAGGAACGGTCGTGAACGACGATTCGTCATGCGATGCGGCTACGCACGAAGTGAAATCCACGCTGGCCCCCCGCGTAGTCCTTCGGGCTGAGGGGCTCGTCAAATGCTACGGGGCGCTCACCGCGGTGGATGAGCTGTCTCTCGATGTCTACGAGGGTGAGATCCTCGGCCTTTTAGGTCCCAACGGCGCCGGTAAGACGACATCGATCAGCATGCTGTGTGGCCTGCTCAAGCCCGATGCGGGGCGCGTCCTCATCCGTGGTGTGCCCATCGCCGCTGGCGGCGCCGACGTACGCAGTCGAGTCGGCGTCTGCCCGCAGGACGTCGTGCTCTGGGACAAGTTGACCTGCGGTGAGCAGCTGCAGTTCATAGGCGAGATGTACGGTCTCGCGACGCGCGAAGCGCGCCGACGGGCGAATGTGCTGCTCCGAGACATGAATCTCGAGGACAAGTCGACGGCGCTTGCCGCGACGCTCTCTGGCGGCATGAAACGTCGGCTGAACCTGGCGCTCGCACTGGTCCACGACCCGGAGATCGTCGTCCTCGATGAGCCGGAGGCTGGCCTCGACCCTCAGAGCCGCGTGATGGTGCGTACCTACATCCGCTCGCTGGCGCGGCGCAAGACAGTGATCGTGACCACGCACAACATGGACGAAGCAGATCGGGTGGCCGACCGGGTAGCCATCATCGACTACGGTAAGCTGCTGGTGCTCGACACGCCTCAGGCGCTCAAGAGCAGCGTGGGCGCGGGCGACGTGCTCGAGATCGAGCTCGGCGCCGTGCCAGAGAGCATGCGTGACGCGCTGGCGTTCCTGGAGGGCCGCGTGACGGTTGAGTGGGCGGATCACGAGCTCGTCGTCCGCGCACTGGACGCTCTGTCTCTTCTCCCCGCGGTAGTCAGCGCGCTCAACGCCGCGGGGTGCCGGCCCGGCGCTGTGCACGTGCGGCAGAACTCACTGGAGGATGTGTTCCTCAGCCTCACCGGGCGGAGGCTGCGCTCGTGAGGCTGCTCCACGTCTTCGGCAAAACCGTGCGCGAGATGCGCCGCGAGCGCCTCGTGCTCATCCTCACCGTGCTCTTCGCGCCGCTCTTCGTGTTCATGTACTGGCTCTACTTCAATCAGGCGCCGACCAGCTACAAGGTGCTCGTAGTTAATCGGGATACACCACACGTCACGTCGTCCGGTGAGCGTCTGGCGGCAGGCGACCGGCTCGTCGCCGCCCTGCGCGCTGCCGGCGGCGGTTCTCTCCTCACGGTTGATCGCGTCGGCGGCATCTCCGCGGCGAAGCTCGCGTTAGAGGATCGCGCCGCCGCCGCCGCGCTGTTCATCCCCGCTGGTTTCTCGCGCGCCGTGGCCGGCGCCGCTGGAGACGACTCAGCCTGGCCCGTCGGCGGACCATCCGAGCTCGTGCTCATGGGCGACCTGACGAACTCCGCGTACTCCGTAGCGGCCGTGCTGGTGAGCGCGGCCGCGGACAACTACGTGCGCGAGGTCACGCATGCGCCGGCGCCCATACAGATGATCGAGCGGCCACTGGGGGCTTCGGGTGGGCGCACCGACTTTGAAACCGCGGTGCCGGGCGTCCTGGTCTTCGCCGTCATCATGCTCGTCTTCCTCGCCGCTATGACGATTGCTCGGGAGGTCGAGGCCGGTACGCTGCGTCGTCTGCGGATCACGCGCATGACAGCGCTCGATCTGCTCGGTGGTATGAGTGCCGTTCTGGTCTTGGTGGGCATAGCTTCGGTGCTCTTGACCTTCGCCACCGCGTGGGCGCTAGGGTTTCAGAGTCGTGGTCCCATTTGGGTTGCCATCCTCGTGGGGGCGGTGACTGCGATCGCCATCATCGGCTGTGGACTGATCGTAGCGGCATGCTCGCGATCCGTGGCGCAAGCATTCGTGATCGCCAACTTCCCGCTCGGGCTGCTGATGTTCTTCTCGGGAACGGTGTTCCCCATCCCCCGAGCGACGTTGTTCACCGTTGGTGGCCATGGTATAAGCCCGTTCGATGTGCTTCCGCCGACGCACGCGGTACTTGCCCTCAACAAGGTGCTGACGCTCGGCGAGGGGTTGCGTGCAGTGCTCTGGGAACTCGCCGCGCTCGCGGTGCTCTCCGCCCTCTACTATGCCGTGGGTGTGTGGCTCTTCCAACGCCTGCGGATGAGGGCGGCGTGAGGATGCAGTGAGGAGGGGCCCGTGCGGCTCACCCGCATCCTTCGAGTGCACAGCTCGCATCAAGTGAGCTCTCACCCCGCTCACAGGATCGTCTCGTAGGCATTCTTCGCTGCCGCACATACGTACAGGCTGAGTTATGTCCACGACGCAGCCGAGGCAGTGACAGTCGGCGGCATGCCCGCGATGCACGTACGCCTTGCACTCCCATGGTGAGCAGAGTAAAGTGCTGCCAACCAACGTTGGTTTGAATTTCTGGATGGGCCATTCTTGGAGGTGCGAGCGGCAGTGCAGAGGTCGTAGCACCGGAGGAGAGGCGTGGCGTCGGTAGAATCCGCGGTCTCTCGTCCTCCCGGTGCGTGCAAAGGACTGGATAAGGTACTAGGGGAGATAGGAGGGGAAGAGCGTGAGCGCTCTCGACTGGGTGGTCATCGGTGTCTACTTCGCGGCGATGATCCTAGCTGGCTTCTGGGGAATGCGACGAGCAAAGGACACGGAGGGCTTCATCGTCGCTGGACGGCGTCTTGGGGTACCTCTCTTCACCGGAGCTCTGTGCGCGACCGCACTCGGAGGAGCCTCGACCGTCGGGTCAGTAGGCCTCGGTTACGCAGTGGGCATCTCGGGCGCCTGGATGGTGCTGTGGCTGGGAGTCGCGACATTCGCCATCGTTGCCCTTGCTCATGTGTGGGCACGCTTGAAAGTGTTCAGCGTCGCCGAGGTGCTCCATCATCGCTATGGTTTGCACGCGCGGCTTCTTGGCGCCCTGTCAATGGGGGCCTACGAGTTCATGCTGATCGTGACTCAAATAATCGCGGTGGGTACTATCCTGACGATGTTGCTCGATCTCGATCTGAAGCTCGGGATCCTCATAGGTGCCGCTGTAGTGTTGGTGTACTCCACGCTTGGAGGCATGTGGGCGATTACGCTCACCGACATCATTCAGTTTGTCGTAATGACGATTGGCATGTTTATTGTGTTCTTGCCACTGGTAATCTCCCGCATTGGGGGCTGGGGAGAGATGTGGGCGCGACTACCGAAATCATATGGAGATATCTGGGCGGTTGGCAGGCCATTCATCTGGATGTACTTCCTCATCTGGGTGCTAGGTGTGCCTATCATGCAGGATGTCTGGCAGCGGGTCCTGACTGCTCGCAGCACTCGCGTCGCTCGCGTGGGTGGAGCGATTGGGTCCATCTACGCTATCGCGTACGCCTTTTGTACAGCTCTCATCGGGTGTGGGCTCGCAGTGCTGATTCCCGGGATCGACAATCCTTATGAAGCGTTTGCCAGGGGTGCGGAGCTCATGCCCATTGGCCTGGGGGGCTTGATCATCGCGGCCGCGTTGGCGGCGATCATGTCGACTGCCAGTGGGGGACTCATTGGGGCGGCGACGTTGGTGAGTAACGATATCGTCAATCCGCTGATCGTGAAGAGCCAGAATGAACGGACGCTGCTGCGGCTCAATAGAGTCGTGATGGTGATTCTCGGTATCGCGGCGACCGTTGTCGCACTGTTGCTACAGGATATCGTGGCGGCGATCACCGTAGGTGGCGACATTGTGGTTGCCGGCCTTGTTGCCCCGGTACTCGGCGCCATGCTGTGGAAGCGTGGCACCGCAGCGGGGGCGATCGCGGGTATGGTCTGCGGGTCGGTGATGTGTGTGGTAATGCTCGCCGTCAAGGGGCTCTGGGCGAGCGAACCCGTCAGCTATGGAGCCCTCGCGAACGTGGTTGCCTTCGTCGGCGTGAGCCTCCTCACGGCCGCGCCATCTAATCAGAAGATGCGCGAGTACGAGCGCGTCGTTGGGCTGGGTGCGGGAGCAGCGGCGCACGCAGCGGGCGATGAAGTCGGTGAGGCAAGCACGATAGAAGCTTGAGCTGCTCCCGCTGCCGCCGAGGGTGATCTGACGAGTACGCTTCCTTAAGCGTATACATGGTAGGCGGCGCGGTCATTCGGCATGACTTGCTGGTTGCTTGCGAGCGAAGTTCCGCGGCTTCGGCATGGGCCGTTCCGGAGCTGCAAAGGAGGATGAAATGAAGATCTGCATCATCGGTGGAGCAGGGGACATGGCTCTTGGCTCACTCCGGGATTTCCTTGAACAAGATGAGGTCGAGAACATCGTTCTGGCGGATATCGACTACGGACGTCTTGAGAGGCTGAGAGATACGCTGGCCTCTCCGAAGGTCAGCATCGTTGCCGCCGATGCAAGCAGTGCGGAATCAGTTTGCGCCGCCCTTGAAGGAGCGGATGTCTGCCTAAACGCTACGTTCCCACGCTTCAACATAGGTATTATGAAGCAGTGTCTAAAGGTAGGAGTCCACTATACGGATTATGGTGGTTTGTACCATGCTACGAAGGAGCAGCTCCTGCTGGATGGCGAGTTCCGAGCCGCAGGCCTGACGGCGGTAGTGGGGTCGGGGGCAGGGCCTGGGCTCACCCAGATCCTGGCCGCGGCTGCGGCTGAGGGACTCGATGAAGTCACGACGGTGCGCCTGTATGCGGGTATCAGCCCGGGAACTCCAACTGTCGCTGACGGCTGCTCGTTCCGCCCTCCCTACTCATTGGAGACCATCGTTGACGAATTCAGCGTCAATCCCTGGCAGTTCATTGAAGGCCAGCAGGTAGAGCTGGAGCCGTTTACAGGAGCCGAGGAGGTTACGTTCCCGGAGCCGATAGGCACAATGACCGCGTACCACACCATTCACTCAGAACCGTGGACTATCGCCAAGAACTGGGGGGCGAGAGGCGTGCGCAACGTGCTCTGGCGGCTCGCCCTCCCCACAGACTTCGTCGAGAAGCTGCGCTTCCTCGTGGAGCTTGGGCTCACCAGCAAGAAGAGCATCACCGTCGACGGTGCGAGCGTAGCGCCACTCCACCTGCTCTTGGCACTCGTGGCGAGCTGTCGTGACGCAGCTGGCGGCGGCGAGTCGACCGTGGGGCATGTTTGTGAGCGAGCAGTGGTCTCGGGAATGAAGAACGGGAGGCAAGTGGAGAGAGTCTGTGAATTTGTCTCTCACGACTACCCGAAGTGGGATATGGCGTGTGGGGCGTTCATCACCGGCTTCTCTGCCGCTATCGCTTGCCGCATGCTCGGCAATGGGATGATCACGGAACGCGGTGCCAACTCCTCAGAAGCATTGGTCCCTTGGCGGGAATTCTTCGCTCTCCTGGCAGAACGCGGTGTGGAGGCGCGCATACTGTAGGGCGAAGCAGCACGGCGCAGTGCGCGACAGAGCAGGGGATGCCAGTGAGTCATGGTGTGATGACGCCTTGCCGTGAAGCTCACTGACTAGCTGCTCCTCCAAGCAGCGCTTGAGCGTGGGGATCCTCCGCGTGCCAGGTACGCGAGAGTCACGAGGAGGGTCCCCACGTAGTGCTGTGCCGGTGCACAGAGATCCTCCACAACAGTCACTGGCATTGTGGGGTACGGTGCGCCGCGTGTCCGGTGGCAGGATGCGCGGCGCTTGCTGTGCTCAGGTTGAAGTGCGTATTACATTCTGGGCGATAGGCGGGCGCGGAGAAGCTCTAGTGCAGCGTTCGTAAGAGCGTATCTCCATGAGCTAATCCGCCGATGATGTAGTTCATCGATCATGCTGCTTATCGAAGTACCGAATCAAAATCTTCTCGAAAAGATCGAGTGCACCTTCTACACACACATTGGTTCCACCTATGAGTGATGCCAAAGCGAGGCCGTCAGCAACTGCAGCGACGAGTGTGGCCGCAGCTCTTGCGTCGTCGTCCGGGATCTCAGAATCATCGAGGAATGCAGTTACATTGAGGTCTCTGTACCAGTCGAATAGTGCGGCGATTCGGGCGTGCAACGCTGGGTCATTGAGAGAATACGGGATCATCTTGAAGAAAATAGTGTGCTCCTCGGGCAGAGAGAGCATGAGCCGTATGTTCTCGAGGAGAGCGGCGATTCGCGGACGACCAGGTGGCGTGCAAGTCGGTAGCCTCGACATGGTTGCACAAATGCGATGAACATTCGAATCCAGAACAGCCGAAAGGAGCCCTTCCTTGCCGTCGAAGTGATAGCTGACAGCCGCTCTGTTGACTCCTGCGGCATGAGTGACGGCGGGAACAGTGAGTGACTGGATACCTCCTTCGGCAATTACGGTACGTGCTGCCCCGACTAGAGCACGTGCCGTTGGACTGAGATTCGACAAGGGATCCGTGGCCATAGCGGCGGCGTCTGCGTTGTTTGATATGTCTTCGTTCAAGTGATCTTCTGTGCTCATCGTACTCTCGAAGATAGGCGTATTGGTATATTGAGCCTGTGTCGGCCAGCCGGTGAAAGAAGGGCACCTAGGCATTGAGCCAGTGGCAAGCGCTCTTGCTATGATAGCATCGAACTAGCGGACAACTCTCGAACCCCGGGAAGAGGTTCGCCGGCCGCTCGAGGTCAGACCGAACTGCGATACCTGAGTTATCCAACTGCGGCGTGGGCCTGATGCGACACTGCCACCGGCTCGCATGCCTCAGCCAGGCAGACGTGCCAACCGAGAGCGTGTGCCAGCGCGTTGAGGGTGCCGAAGGTCGGATTGGCACGTCCGTGTTCGATGCGGCTAATGTCGGCCTGATCAATCCCGGACGCTGCGGCCAGGTCCTTTTGGGAGAGTTGAAGTGTCTTGCGCCGTTCGATGATGGCGCGAGCCAGGCGGTAGCGTTCTTCGAGCGCCTCAAGCTCCGCGAGTGCCTGCGGGCTCTCAGCCGCAGCCTCTTCGCGCAGATCGTTGTAGAAGTCGTTGAAGTCAGTCATCATCCTCTCCTCCAGTCGACTGACTCATCCAGTATGGTCTTTACCCCAAGTCTCGTCAAGTTGCGCATCTCGCTTGAACCTAGCGCTCCTGTCGCCCCCGAAACTCGGCAAGGCGCCTCCTGGCCAAAGCGATCTCCCTGTTCTCCCGCTTCGCGCTGGCGTCCTTTCCCTTGTCATAGCCAGCGATGAAGGATGACTCTGTTAGCGTGTGCATGGCAGTAGACTCTGAGAAGGATGTTCTTCTCGTCGCTGGCGCTCCCGCCCTTCCTGGCATGACCAGCGCGTGTGAGGATCTGGTCCGCAGACTGCCGCACGCGGAACTCAAAGAGACCTTGTCCCAGGTGTTTTCCGAACTCCGTTCCGCAGACCTCGATTCCCATCTTGCCGAGGATTTCGTGCATGGCCACGCCGATGGCTCGGCGTCTGGCGGAGTCAAGTGACCGCAGCCAGTCGAGAACGGGTTCGTCACCTCCCTCATCCTTGTAGAACTCGAGGTGGAAGGGCTCATCTCCGGTCGGGACTGACATATCGCAAGGTTACCACCGGATTCTCGCGACTCCGCAGTGTGCTTGGGTAGACGTTCATAGACAAGGTATGGCCGGCTCCTATGGCACGTGGGCGCAGGGATGCTGCCAAGCCAAAGGCACACAGCGACTGGGCAGCAGAAGCGGGCCTGAT
>JAXGYV010000006.1:0-113020 GCA_040772045.1 Thermoleophilia bacterium | reverse complement strand
CGCCAGACGGCGGACGGCGTCCGCCATGTCGTCAGCGCCCAGCGAGGGATCGGCACCCGCCCACGCGACCACGCGCAGGAGCGCCGGATCTCGCCGCGAGAGCCGCAGGGCCAGCCGTAGCGCCCGCTCGGCAGCCGGCGTGCCCGTAAAGAGCACGGCCAGCGGAAACTCCAGGCCCCGGCCTTCGCCGGCGATCAGCAACGGGCGCGGAGCGCGGCCGGCGAGCGCGCGGGCGGTGGAACCCATCCCCCTGCCCCGCGCCCGCCCGGTGCGGCCCACGCTGATGAGCGCCGCGCCCTGCGCCGCGCACATCAGCTCGTCGACCACGCATCCGCGGCTCACGCGGAAGCTCCAGCGGATGGGCGTGCGCAAGGCGATGCGTTCCATGGCCTCGCGCATCGCGGCGGCCAGCGCCCGCAGCTGACGTTCCATCGCCGCGTGGTCCACGCGGCGCACCTCGGCCGTGTACGAGCCGACCTCGTGGCCGAAGGGCAGGCCGCACAGGCGGAACAGATCGATGTCTTCGACGAACAGCCCTTCGAGCTCGGCATCGAGCAGCATCGCCAGCTCGGCCGCCGCCTCCAGCGCCGCCACGCTGTGGGGCGAGGCGTCCAGGGCCACCACGATGCGGTCGGGCCGCTCCCGCGGATCGGCGTCGCTCATGCCCGCCGCCCGTCGCCGACCCTCGCGCCACGCACACGGCCGCGAGCGCTCGCCTTGCCTCCGCTCGCGGCCGACTTTTTCCGCACCGGCCGCCGCGGCTTGGTCTCCTCCTGCTTGGCGCTGCTCTTCTCCGCCATCTCCGCCAGCCGATCGGCGACCATGCGGTTCACCGTACCCTCCGGGTACCGGCCCTCGGCGTCGGGCTCCCCTGCCGACACGCCCGTGAGCACCTCGATCCCCTCGTCGATGGCACCGATGGGATAGATGGCGAACCGTCCGGCGGCCACCGCCTCCACCACGTCCTGCCGCAGCATGAGGTGCTTCACGTTGGCCTTGGGGATCAGCACCCCCTGGTCGCCGGTGAGCCCGCGAGCTTGGCAGAGGTCGAAGAAGCCCTCGATCTTCTCGTTGGCGCCGCCGATAGCCTGCACTTCGCCACGCTGGTTGACCGAGCCGGTCACGGCGAAGCGCTGGGCGATCGGCACCTTGGCGATGGCCGAGAGCAGCGCGTACAGCTCGGCGGACGAGGCGCTATCCCCGTCTACACCGCCGTAAGACTGCTCGAAGACCAGGCTAGCGCCCAACGACAGCGGCTGCTCCTGGGCGTAGCGGCCGCGGAGAAAGCCGGAGAGGATGAGCACCCCCTTGGAGTGCAGCGGCCCGCTCAGCTCGACCTCGCGCTCGATGTTCACCACTTCGTCTTTGCCCAAGTGGACGGAGGCCGTGATGCGACTGGGCCGGCCGAAACTGTAGGTGCCCAGCGAGAGCACCGAGAGCCCGTTGATCTGCCCGACCTTCTCGCCCTGAGTGTCGATCAGCAGCGTCTCGCGCAGCGTCTCTTCCTGCATCCGGGCACGCATACGATCGGCGCGATAGATCTGAGCGTCGATCGCCTCCTGCACGTGCCCGTCGACGACCAGATCGGCGCCCGTCTGCCGCGCCCGGTGGTCGGCTTCCTGCAGCAGGTCGACGATGGTACGCATGCGGGCCGTGACGCGCTCCGAGTCGCCCGTGAGGCGCACCGCGTGCTCGATCACGCGGCAGACCGCGGAGCGATCGAACGGCAGCAGGCCCTCGTGATGGGCCATGGCCGCGATGAGCCGCGCGTACTGCCGCGTGGTGTCTTCGTCGCGCACAAACGCGTCGTCGAAGTCGGCCGCGATCTTGAACAGCTCGTTGAACTCCGGGTCGGCTTGCGCGAGCAGGTAGTACAGCTCGCGGTCGCCGAGGAGGATCACCTTGACGTCGAGCGGAATCGGCTGCGGCTCCAGCGACACGGTGCTGGTGAGGCTGAGCATCTGCAGCGGCGACTCGAGACGGATCTGGCGGAACTGGAGCGCGCGCTTGAGCCCCTCCCAAGCGTAGGGATTGGTGAGGACCTTCACCGCATCCATGATCAGGTAGCCGCCATTGGCGCGGTGCAGTATCCCCGGCTTGATCAGCGTGAAGTCGGTGACCAGGGCACCCAGCATGGACATCTGCTCCACGCGGCCCACTAGGTTCAAGTAGGACGGGTTACTCTCGTAGATGACGGGCGCGCCGCTGGCGCCGCTGGAGTCGACCAGGACGTTCACCTGGTAGCGGCGCAGCGCCGACGTGCGCTTGAGCGCGTCGGGCACGGGCAGGCCGGCCGCCGCGCCCTCCTCGGGCTTCTCCTCGCCCGCCTCGAGGAAGTCGGTGAGGTGCTCGCCCACGCTCCGCCGCACCGCCTTGAGGTACGCCACGACGTCCGGCAGGTCCTTGTACTTGGCGAGCAGGTCGTCGAGGATATCCTCGACGACCACGCCGGTGACCTCGTCGTTCAACGTGCGCAGCCGTTTCGCGAACTCGCGCTTCCAGCGCGGCACCTGCAGCAGCACCTTCTGGAGCTGCTCCTGCAGCGCCTCCACCTCGCCCTCGATGCGCTTCTGCTCCTCCTCGGAGAGCTTCTGGAACTCCTCCGGCGGCATGATGCCGCCGTCCTTCATGGGGGCGAACGAGAACCCGGTGGGCGTGCGTACCAGGGCGATGCCCTTGGCCTGCGCCCGCTCCTGCAGCTCGTTGAGGCTCTCCTTTTGGCGCTCCTGGAACTCCTCCTCCAGCACGCGCCGCCGGGTGGCGTACTCCTCGCTCTCGAAGGCGGAGGAGAGGCCGCCACGCAGCTCCTCCACCAGCCGCTGCATGTCGCGCTGCAGCTCCTTGCCCATGCCTGCCGGCAGACGCAGCGCACACGGCGTGGAGGGCTGTTCGAAGTTGTTGACGTAGCACCAGTCGTCGGGCCGCGGCTCGGCGGCGGCGCGCTGCTCCACGAGACGCTGGATCAGCGTGTACTTGCCGGTGCCGCTGGGCCCCAGGGCGAAGATGTTGTAGCCCTGGTAATCGATGCCCACGCCCAGCTCGATGGCGGCGATGGGCCGCTCCTGGCCGACGAACTCGATGTCGGTGTCCAAGTCGGCGGTGGTGGTGAAGTCGACGTGGGCGAGCGTGCAGCGGGTGTAGAGCGCCTCAGGCGGCAGGGGCTGGACAGAAGTCACATGAGGTCCTTTCCTCGAGCACTGCCCGTATGACGGGACAAGGGTCGCCGGACAGGACTATTCTATGCCGCCCGTAACGGCTGCCGACCCGGGCGGCGGAACAGCCGTTCCGCCCCGCAGTCGAGCGCCAGGTTGGCAAACGAAACGTTCACGACTCGCCCGGCGACTCCCAAGGGCCGCCGGGCGGCCAGCGGCGATGGAATTCGGCATGCTGGGCGACCGCCGTCCAGGGCTCCAGCAAAAAGCTCCTGGCCTTGTGAACGGCCACGGTCAGCTCGATCTCCGAAAGCCGGATGCGACGGAGGAAGGCGGCCCATCGCTGGCTCATCACCTCATCCACGGCCAACGCCGGTGTGAGCGCCGCCGGCAGCGCGACCTCGATTTGCGTCCCTCTCCGCTCGAAGGTAGCTCGCATCGCTTCGCATAGCCTCGTGCCGTCGAACTCCAGTCGAGCGGAGAGAGCCTGTACATCATAGATGTCTTTCATCCTGCTGTTGAACACGCCGTGCTGCACCATCGCGTGGAGCTTCTCCGCGACGACGGCCTCGGCCGGATAGGCTCGCAGCCGCGGCGCCGGGAAGTCGAGCAGCGGAGGCAGCACGACCTCGCCGCCGTCGCTGACCACCGCATCGCCGAAGCCGACATCGACCTGCACCTGTAGTCTTGCCGTCCCGATTCTGCCCCGGATGGTGAGCCGCTTCCCTTGATAGGTCTGACCCTCGCGGATGTCGGTGATGCCAATGCTGCCCGAGTCGAATACGACGCCGTCATCCTCGACACCTTGGCGGCACACATCCGTGAACACCCCACGCAGACGTTCTGCCGAGTCTTCGCCAAACCCGAGCAGGTCGATATCACGCGTCGGGCGATGGGGCTCCTCCTCCCACACCATGAAGAGGGTCGCGCCCTTGAGCATGAAGGCATCGCGATGCTGAGATTGAGACAATCGGTAGAGGAGACGCTCGCAGCCATAGCGAGTCAGGGTCAGATTGAAGTCGTACCCGGGAGCACGCGCCAAGGCCTTCAAACGATTGAACGCCGAGGCGCCGACATCGGTCGGCGGCCTAGTCACACGAGCGATTCCAAATAGGGACGCATCACCGCAGCGACGCGCAGGAGCTTCGCGTACTCCCACAGCTCATCGAGCGTGGCGAGCTGCCTGCGATGGCAGTCGCGCAGTGCCTCGAGCGCGACATCGAGGCCGATTTTGTTGCGATACCTGAAGCAGTCGACAACGGTCTTCGCCGGACCGTAGATGCGCACAGACACACCCTCGATGGCATGCTCTTGGATGCCGGTCGTGAAGGCGTTGCCCGAGAAGCGCATGATTCGCGTCTGAACCGATAGTGCCTTGGGCGCCCAGGCTGCGCGATCCAGCGCCAGCCAGACCTCGAACGGAAGCTGCGTCGTCAGCTCGTGGAAGCTCAGTGCCGAAAGCAGACAGATGACCCCTCGCGGCGCCTGCTTGGCTACCTCCACGAAAGCGTGACGTTCAGTCCACTCTGCATCGACAGCGACATAGATCCCACGGCGTACCCGCTCGATGTGGCCACTGCGCTCAAGTCTGGTCAGCCACATGCGGCCGAACCCGGCAGCCTCAAGGTCGAGAGGTCGCACGGCGCCATGCGCACGGATGAACGCAAGGACTTGGTCTGCAGACGAGCGTGTCATGATCGTATTGTTACAAATCATCTGCTTTTGTCAATAAGTGAAGATGATTTGTAACTCTGTGTTCGCTTAGGCGAAGCGCACAGCTTCTGATGATCGGTCGCGCTCACGGGGGACGCGTGCTGCGGTCGCGCTTGCGAGGACCAGCACTGCCGACATGTGGCGACCCGTGACCGCCTTCGACGCCACGGCTGCGCAGCAAGCTGTGCTCAGGCGCAACGCGCCCGGTGGCGCAAAGGAGTAAGTCATGACCAACAAGAGAACCAGCACAGACAACGAGAGCGACTACGAGGTCGTCGGCGTCAGTCGCGGCGCCAAGGCTGGTGGGGTCGTCTCGGTTCGCCTGAAGCCTGATGAGATGGAGCTTCTGGTGGCGTTGTCCGAGGCCAGCGGCCGCACGCTCTCGGAGACGATGCGCCTGGGCCTGCGTTGCCTCGGCGAGAAGCCAGCTCTCGCGACTGGCTCGCGACCGGCTCTCCGGCTCGAGACCCGCGGCGCCCCGGCCGTTGCCGAGTGTTCAACGCAGCATGTCGAGTGGAGTCAGCCCAGCGCCTCGACCTCGGTCTGGACACGCTGACAGGACCAGCCCGGCGAGTTCGGAGGCGGCGCCTTCACGACCTGGGCCCGGCAACGGAGCGCCGTGGATCCGGGCAGATCAGAGTGCTGCGTCGTTCGGTTGGCCTTCTGCTTCATCCGAGCGCATGGCTGGCGAACCGCCCGAGAAAAGGAAACGGCCGGAAGCCTCCGGCCATCTCAGGTGGCCCCCTCGAGGGTGCACCGCAATTCGTGATGAGTATACCCGGCGGTCCGCAGCTCGTCTACGAAGCGCGCACCCAAGCTCCAGCCCTGTCATCTTGGCACGGTTATCGGTGTGCACGATCAGGTCGAACACACGGGCCGATACACGATCTCGCAGCTCATCCGTCAGGAGGGAGTAGGCCTTGGTGGCGCAGTAGACCGCGCGCTTGGAGAAGCCCCGTTGGGCACGGCGTGCGCGTCGCCGTCCGCGTACGGGCGTACGTGCGCGGCCTCGAGCCCGGGCAGCGAGTGCTCGTGACGTCGCGCACCGCCGATATCACCCCGGCCCGCGCAGGCCCACGAGGAACTCCTCCACCGTCATCACCGCCTGCATGCGGTCTTGGAGACGGCAGTCGGGCCGAAACGGAGGCTTCTCGTGGAAGCGGAACACTGCATGTCGGCGATTAGGCTATCGAATAGGTCGGCAACGTCGCGAAGATCGCCGTCTGACGCCTCAGCGAGACCGGTACTCCTGTCCACGAGGCGATCACCATTCTGTTCGTACCATTCGGCAAGGTAGTCCTTGACCTGCGCTTCGCCCTTCACGGTGATCCTGCAGCCCCAACTGTTCAACCATGTGAACAGCGCATCGCGGTGTTCCGCGACGCGAAGATCAGCGTCGTCTCCGACGGCTTCCCGGAAGTCCTGCCACGACTTCGCGTAGCCCGTCATAGGCGGAAGCGGTGGTCAGGCGTGACGGTGACGTAGCCGGCGCCGTAGAGGCGGTGCATCCGGACGACGAGGTCAGGCGTTCGGGTGCCAGCCCTCGCCGGGTCGCCATGCCTGCAGGAAGGGTGCGTCCTCGGCCGCTGCGCGGGCCGGCGGCATGGCGAACGCGGCGATCATGGCGAGTACGTCGGCGAGATCGTCTGGCGCCTCGACGCCGGACGCACCGAGGCGTGCGCGGTAGGCCTGCCACATCGCGGCCGTGCCGGCCCGCCCCGAGAATGCCGCCGTCAGCGCCACAGGGGTTCCGCTTGGCAACTCGGTGCCGCGTGCACGGAACGTGGCACCGAAGGCGGCGGCGAGCGTCTGGCCGTCGAACGCCAGCGTGCCTGCTAGCATCCAGAGGTCGTAGAAGTCCTTCATGCGGCTGTCGATGAGGCCCAGGGCAACAATGGATTCGAGCTTCTCTGCGACCGCAGTTGCTGGGTCATAGGCGAGGATGTGCGGCGCCGGCTGGTCGAGCAGGGGCGGGTAGTCGACCCAGCCCGGCTCCGGCACGACAGCGTCGCCGATGCCGATGTCGAGACGCAGCGCGAAGCGGGCACCCGCCAAGTGGCCACGCATTCTCACGCGCAGCCCCGGATAGCGGTCATCGACCATCGCCCGTACGACATCGACGTGGTCCGAGAACCGCAGACCGTCATCCGGCACGTCAGCGTTCAGACACTCGAGCACTGCCGCGTGGACGGCCGCGGGTGAGTTCTCGATCCGCCCCAGAACATCGATGTCGCGCGTCGGTCGCGCGATTGCCGCATCCCAGACGCGCAGCATCACCGCGCCCTTGACGATGAAGCGCTCCGCATAAGCCGACTGCGAGAGCCGGAACAAGAAGCGTTCCATCGCGTAGTACTGGACAGCCTGCTGGAAGTCGAGGCCGAGCTCATCCGCCCGTTACGCAGGTCGGCGACGGGGCGGTGTCTTCGTTCACAGAAGCGCCTCGGTATGGGCGAATGACGTTCTGGACGCGATCGATCCTCGCGTAGTCCATGATTTCCATGAGCGCGCCGCTCTCGGATGGCCTCCTGCAGAGCCTCGAGCCGTCCTGCCCGACGCTGGTGCGGTGGCCGAAGCAATCAGCAGCGGTCTTACGGCCACGCTGAAGACTCTCAGGCTGACGCCCGCTTCGCTCCACTCCTCGACGCCGGCGGCGAGTGACTGGCTGCTCATGTGAAAAGCCCGCACCCGTGGGTAGCCGATGCGCGGCGGTCGCACGTCTCGCGGTAGAGCTATCTGCACCTCCGCGGGAATCTGCGTGCCGATCTCGTGCAGATCGAGAGCGCTGATGAGGCAGAGCACGGCCCTGGGAGCCCGGCGCATCACCGCCGCGACATCCGGCCTCGCCGGCAGCTCGTGGGACGCGAGGTGATAGACGCCGCGACTGAGGCACTCCAGCTGGCCCGTGTCGCGCATCCAGTAGAGAGTGCGGCGATGGATACCCGCAGCGAGAGCGTCCGACGTGCGCATGACGCCGTCATGGCGCTCAAACACACGCCTAGCCGCCTGCACCGCCTGTGGAGATGGACCTGCCATGGACAAAAGTTACCACACTTAACCATAAGTGCTACAACTATTGTCCACCCATGAGCGACGCCAGGGTGCGATCCACTCCCTGAACACCTCGATGGCGTGCCAATCGAGCAGCTCGGGGTCGGGCTGGTCGGTGAGAGCGTGCGGGACGGCGATGGTGCGGCCGGCGAAGCGCTCGTACTCACGGCCGTTGTGGAAGTCGGCGAAGAGGTCGTGGCTGACGCGGAAGCGGTAGTCCGTCCGCCGCAGAGCCCTTCGAGCCGGCGGCCGCTCAATAGCGCTTCGTGCTCTTCGTGGACCTGCGAGCATTAGTCGGGCGTGACGGTGACGTAGCCGGTGTCGTAGAGGCGGTGGATGTCGGCGCGCAGGAGCAGTCCGTTGGGCAGGGCGTGCGTGCCGCCATCCGCGTAGGGGCGCACGTGCGCGGCCCCGAGCGCGGGCAGCGAGTGCTCACCGCAGACGGCGCAGGCGCCGTAGGCGCTGGTCACGGCGATGCGGAAGGTACCCTGACCGAGGCGCGGCTGCACGACTTGCGGCGCGCCGTATCGGCGCAGCTCGTCTGCGAGCGGTTCCACCTCCGGCCGCAGCCGCGCCGAGCGCTCCAGGCACTCGCGGGGATGCGTCGCCCGTCGCCACTCGCGACATCGATGGTCTTGCCGCCCTGGATGCGCAGGCGCCAGTCGACGTGGTCAACGACCCAGTCGTCACGATGGAAGAAGACCGGCTGCGCGATCATGATGCAGCCGACCTCGTAGTCCGTCGCGGATCACTGCTTCGTCCCGCCGCGCCGCTCAGCCCGCCTACGGTGGCTAGTCCTGGGGGCGGGCGAGAAGGGCGCTCCCGTGCGGCGGCGGATCGCCTCGATGCGCGCCGCCATCTCGGCGAACGTGTCGGTGCCGTTCTTGCCGCCGAAGGACTCCCAGGCGAGCCACGCGGGCACGCGCTCGTAGCGGCGAAGAACCCGAAGCCGGCAATTGCCGCGGCCAGGACGCGCCGAGCCGGAAGAAGAACGGCGCGCCCGGCGGAATCGCCCGGAAGCCGTGCGGCGAGGGCTGCCAGAAGTCGCCCTCGTCTGGTGGCTCGGCGCGATGCAGGAAGTGCGAGAACCAGCCGAAGTCGGTGTTGGCGATGAAGCCGAGCCCGACGCCGTTCATCGTGCTACTTGAGCCCCGCGAGGAACACGAACTCCTGTATAACCAAGCGCAGGTCCGTCAGGACTGCGTCAATGTCGCTACGGTGCGCAATGTAGCGACGGCTGTGCGCTGACTGGTCGCCAATATCCTTGAGCCTTGGCAGCGCCCTCTTGCAGCTGCGTCCGAGGCTCCAGCTGGGCTCCTTCAGGCACGCGTCAACCAAGTCACGGAGATAGAAGAAATCCCCTGCCGGATTCTTGATCTTCGCGTCGAGCTTGTGGTGTTCAAACGCCTCAATGATCAACGTCTCGATGAGACGTCTGACCATGACCGCACACGCGTCGTACCAGCCGTGTTCGTAAGCGCCGTTGGCCTGGTTCACAACTCGCTCGATGTAGCCTCTGGTCCCGCGAACCAGAGACCCTGGAACCACTCGCTGCGTCTCTGATAGCAGGCCTTCCTCTGGTGGCCCAAGGACCGCATCGATCTCCATTTGGATTGCCCGAGCGTGTGACAGCTCGTCGGCACCTCGAGTCATTGCTCAGCGGTGGCTTCGCGGTAGATGTGCCGAGCCATGCTCTCGAAGACCTTGTCAATCTGCTCCAGCGTAGCCTCGGGGGAGATGTGGATCTGTATGTCAATGTGCACGGAGGGCCGTGACGTCTGCCCACCTCCCGATGGCGCCGGGCGAGCTTCGGGCATTGCTGTGGTCCCCTCGACCGATTGGTCGTCCCGGGAGTCGATGGGAGTTGCGAAGTCGGCCAATTCAGTGAGCGACTTGAAGGTGCTGACTGTCTTGACTATAACCTGCTTCCCGCCAGTTGAACCCTGGCTGATAACGTGGCTCAGCTCTGTCTGCGAACGCTGGTCGGCATCCGAGTAGATCTCGAATAGGTCCTCATACCCGTGGCGAATAGCCTCACCCAAGACTGCTTTGTGATTGGCGCCGCGGTACTGACTCCAGCGAGCTGTCGGCACGCGCCCCTGATCGACGAAATCAATCTGCTTCAAGACGCCAATCAGCGAGGAGTCGTTGCTGGACGTGAAGCCGATGGTCTTGAGCCACTGCACCGTGACCTTCGGCGGGACGCCCACCTCACGAATCTTCGATAGCAGCGTCTTGACCTTGCCCGGCACGGTGGTGTAGCAGAATTCCGTCACGGACTTCCTCCTCTCAAATCACCTATCGATAGCGGACGGGGCCGCCGCTAGGCCGACCGCGTACACCTTCAACACCTCGTCCCCGTAGTGGTTGATGACCTTCACCGCGATCTTGCCGGTTGACGGTGCCTCAAAGGGCCGGCTCACGGTGGCATACAGGGTTGACCAGGCGGCCTCGTCGATCTCGGACCGCAGGGCGCGCTGGAGCTTCTTGTAGGGCTCGTCGGCGCCGGTGAAGTAGGCGTGGCGGACGAAGAAGCTCTCCTCGTTGTAGTCGCTGTCGATGAACCAGCAGGCGATCTCGTCGGTGGTGTTGCTGCGGATCTCGCCGGTGGTGGGGTCGTAGACGTCGAGGCCGCGCAGCTCCACCTGCAGCTTGCCGTCGGGGAGGGTGCTCAGTTCGAGGTCGGGCTCGCCGAAGACCATGAAGAGGTTGCCGGCGCCGGTGCTCTTGAGGAGCTTCTGGTCGGCGGTGTCCATGGCGAGGTCGGGGTTCATGCGGGTGATGAGGATGGTGAGGTTGCCCCACTGCTTGGCCTCCTCACCGACGTAGGGACCGAAGGCGAAGGCGCAGACCACGAGCAGCGGGAAGCCCTCGCCCCGGCGCGCCTCCTTGGCCGCCTCCTTGACCCAGGTGGAGTCGACGGTGCCGTACTCGGGGCCGATAGAGATGGCGGCGCGCAGGGTCTTGCCGGCGGCGTCGGTGTACTCGCCGACGGCCTGGACGTAGGTGCCGGCGTAGGGCTCGATGCGGTCGAAGACGAGGCGCTCCTGCTTGACGGTGTTCTGAACGCCGGCCTTGCGCAGGTTCTCGAGGATGACGGCGACGAAGTCGGCGGCGTCGCGGGCAGGCGCGGAGGGGGTCGGCGGAGCTGCGCCGGCCGGCCCGTCCGCCGCCTCGCGAGCGGCCGCCCCGTCGTCCGCGCCGGTCAGCACCCGATGCGGCGAGAGGCTCTCGACCGTGAACGGCCCGGTCACGCGGATGCGCGAGTTGTCCTCGTAGGGCTGGTCGTAGAGCAGCTCGGTGTCGGCGTGACGGCGGATGGCGGCGTCGATCTCCTCGCGCGACATGCCCTCGCGAATGTCGGGGTTGTTGGCGATCGACTTCAGGGCGAGTGCGGCACGCGCTTGTAGACGAAACCCTTGCGCACGTCGTGGGAGTGGGCCGAGGCCGCCGGCGGGACGCCAGTCAGCTCGGCCTCGCGCTTCGCCCCCTCAGAGTCCGCGAGTAGGTAATACAGGAAGCGCGCGCCCATGAGGCGAGTGCGCGCCAGAGCGAGAGCGACACGGCTTGTGTCGACGGTGATCCAGCGGCGCCCGCTCTGCTCGGCGACCGTCGCCGTCGTGCCGCTTCCACAGGTTGGATCAAGGACGAGATCTCCTGGATCTCGCAGCCATCAGCGCGCACCGCTCGATGACCTTGGCGTTCGGTCTGGACTACGTACACCTTGGGATCACCGAAGCCGGATGTCACCGTGTCATCCCACAAGTTGTTGAACGGTGACACGGGGAAATCGTCGATGTAGCGTACGAAGAGGAGCGTCTTGCCGAGCGCAGTCAACCTGTTCGCCTGCTGCAAGGCGCGTCATCCTTCGGAGTTGGTCTTCCATCCTCCCTTGATGGGACGTACTCCGAGCCGGCAAGCTCGACTGAGAAGACCGTGGTCGGCCCAGCAGATCTGAGACGTCATGTCGGAGACACGGTAGAAACGGCGCCCACTGGGGGTTGATTTGCTCGCGCGGCTGACGCCCTGCGCCGCACGCCACCCTCGAGTTCGAGCTTGGGTACTGGGCGCCGCCGAGGCCGCCTGCTCCTTGCCCTTGAAGACCCGCCGGTACTTGACCTCGTCCCTCGACTTGGCGAACCAGAGCACGTAGTCGTTGACCGACGCGAGCACATCGGTGGTGCCGGCTCTGGCGCCGGTGGTCTTCTTGAACGTAATCAGATTCACGAAGTTCTCAGCGCCGAACACCTCATCCATCACGCAGCGCACGAGGTGGACGTTCTCGTCGCCGATCTGCACGAAGATGCTGCCGCTCTCGGTGAGGAGCTCGCGCGCGACCGTCAGGCGGTCGCGCAGGTACGCGAGGTACGAGTGGATGCCGAGCTCCCAGGTGTCGCGGAACGCCTTGATCTGCTCGGGCTGGCGGGTCGCGTCTTCGGCCTTGCCGTCCTTCACGTCGCGCTTGCGCGTGCTCACCTGCCAGTTGCTGCCGAACTTGATGCCGTACGGCGGGTCCATGTAGATCATCTGGACCTTGCCCTTGAGGCCCTCCTTCTCGGCCAGCGAGGTCATCACCAGCAGCGAGTCGCCGAGGATCATGCGGTTGGCCCAGTTCTGCTCGTGGCGGTAGAACTCGACCAGCTCCTGGAACTCGATGCCGTCGTAGTCGTCGAACAGCGTCATCTCGGGCTCGGGCTCGCCCTTGCGCGCCGTGTCGCGCAGGTTCTCGATGATCACCTGCGGCAGGATCTTCTCCTGGATGTAGATGGGGACGACCGGCACCTCGAGGTCGCGGGCGTCCTGCTCGTCCTTGCCCTTCCAGACGAGCTGCGGGTCGAGCGAGGGGTCGCGGGGGTAGAGCATGCGGCCCGGCTGCGACTCGTCACCCTCCACGAAGCCGCGCAGCTCGTTGGTGGGGATGTTGGTGCGCTTGTCGTCGTGCCGGTAGGTCTCGACGGGCTTGGGGCCATTCGGTTTTCTCTGTCTGGCCATCAGCCGATCGCCTCCATCACTTCTCTCTCGGGATTGTTGTCTCAGGTGTCTCTGCCTGCGCGATCATCTGCAGAGCAGCCTTGCGGAACTCGGCTGCGGTCAGCGAGCTGCCGCACAGCTGGCACACCCGGTTGAGACTCATGGACTTGCAGCCGTGCGCCTCCAGCGTCGCCTTGGGCACCAGATAGAACTCCCATTGATTCAGGTCGAGCGCGTCCCACGTCTGTGGGTCGGGGTTTGTCTGCATGCAGAACACGTACAGATCGGCGTTGTACGTCGGTTCCGCGGCGAGTTTCGTCTGCGCCTCGTCGACATACGCCCTAGTACACAGGTTAGTGAACTCGATACGCGTCGGCTTTGCAGCTTGCGAAGTCGTCGAGCCTGCTGTCGTCCAGGAGTGAACGTACGCCGACGCCTTGACCTCGATGCGGACGCCCTCCGGTGAAGTGATGTCCCACGCCTGCCATGGCGGTCGGCACTCCGTGTAGGAGAGACCGAGCAGTTTCGCAACCATCCATTCTGCAAAGACGCCTCGATTCACGTTGTCGGCGAGATCGCTGTAGGCCCACTGCCAGAAGTTGAGGATGCTGGCATCCGGCAAGGCGACGTCCGCTCCGCCGAGCGTCTCTCCTCCGGAGTAGCCGGGGGTTGTGTGTCTCACGTCGCCACTTCGCGCTGCCTGGCCTGCGTCACATGTGCACGAATCGTGTTCTTCGCGTCCCACGGTTCGGTGATCTCGAGGAAGGCCCAACGGCCGAAACGCCCATCGTTGTTGACCGCCGGCACCCAGAGCGACCGAGCCGTCTGCACCTTGGCGGCTTTCTCGAGCTTGGCCTCGCCCGAGACCTCGACGATGAGGTTGAGGAGCGCCTGCCCGTCGCCCGCGTCGGCGGGAGCGCTCACGCCCGTCTGTGCGCCCGGACGCAGCCGCACGATGAAGTCGGGGGTGTAGTTGTGCGCCTCACCCTCGTAGGTATAGGGGATGGTGAAGCCGAGGTTGTGGTTCTTCACGTAACTCTCGACCTCATCCATGCCCTGGATGCTCTCGAACACCTGCGCCATCTTGACTTCCCAGTTGCTGTCGCAGACCACGTGCGAGATGTGGCATTTCTCGGGGTTGGTGACCATCACCGGACGGGCGGTGTCGAAGTCGACGTAGCTGGTGGAGCCAACCGCGTCGTAGGGCTGCAGGATGGGCAGCAGGCGCCGCTCGCCGGGGGTGGAGTCGACGATAGCGCGGTAGATCTTCTCGGCCGCCGCGTGCGCGTACTCCACCAGCAGCAGCATCTGCGGGAAGCAGTCGTCTTTGCACGTAAGGCACTGGCGGCGCCAAGCGCGCGCGGCGGCGAGAAGCTGCGGGAAGAGCCAGGGCTTGCGCGCGTCGGCGCCGGCGTCGTCGCTGGCACAGAAGTACCTCTCGTAGACCAGCTTGGCGAGCAAAAAGTCGACCTCCTGCTCGCGCCGCTCCTTGAGCTGATCGAGATCGTGGATCACCGACTCGCCGATGATCGGCGCGTTCTCGACCTCGGTGGGGATGTCGGCGGTGGAGAGCGACATGCCGGCGCCCTCGCCGAACCGTACGTGCAACCTCTCCCCCGTCAGCTCGTAGCGGTAGCCGGTGAGGCGCGGGAAGGTGATCTCGTGGGCGACGCGCTCGGGCAGAGCCCGCACCCGCGTCGCCTTCTTTGGCAACACCGGCGTGCTGATCACGGGGCCCACGGGGATAAACGAGAACGGCACGCCGTAGACCTCGGCGTACTCGGCCGGGAAGCGGTCGTTCTCGTCGGTCACGTAGGTGGTGCGCCGCAGCGCCCGGCCCACGACCTGCTCGCAGAGAAGCTGCGTGGAAAAGGCGCGCACGCCGAGCACGTGCGTCACGGTGTTGGCGTCCCAGCCCTCGGTGAGCATGGAGACGCTCACCACGCACTTGACCTGCTCGCCCAGGCGGCCGGGCTTACCCACGGTGTTCATGACCTCGCGGAGCAGGTCCTCGTCGGTGATCGCCTCGGGATCCTTCTCCGGGAAACGCTGGCGGTACTCGGCCTTGAACTCGGCGATCTCGCGCGCCGCCACCTTCTTGAACTCGGCGCTCATGGCCTCGCCCGACTCGAGCTGCGAGGAGTCGACCAGGATGGTGTTGGGACGGTCGGTCCATTGCCCGAAGGAGACGTTGCTGAACAGTTTGAGCCTGCCAGCGGCAACGGTCGTATGGGAGTCCTCGCCCTCGCCCTCGGACTGCTCCCAGCCGGCGATCCAGTCGAAGACCAGCTTGGAGACGTTGGTGTTGTTGCAGACGACGATGAACACGGGGGGAGTGAGGCGGCTGCCGTCGCCGGCGTTCTCAGCCGCCGCCTGCCAGGCCTGGTAGTACTTCTCGTAGTTGCCGTAGAGAGTCTCGAGGGCACCTTCGAGTTCCTTGGGCAGCTTCGGCATGCCGCCGGCCAGCTCACCAGTCTTGCGGCCCTTCTTGGGGAGGCTGTCTTTGACGTGCGGCCAAAGGTGACGGTACATGGGTATGTCGGCGGCCATCGAGTTGTCGGCCACCGGCACGCGCGGCACCTTGACGATGCCGCACTCGATGGCATCGACCAGCGAGAAATCGCTGACCACCCAGGGGAAGAGTGTGCCCTCGCTGTAGCCGGAGCCGCGCAGGAAGAAGGGCGTGGCCGAGAGGTCGTAGATGGCGCGAACGCCTACCTTGGCCTTGATGGCCTCCAGACCGCTGATCCACACGCGCGCTTCTTCCTCGCGCCGCCGCGCTTCCCTGAGGTCCTCGCCCTTGAGCTTCTCTTCGGCGCCGGCCTCGCCGGCGCTCGCCCCGGCAGCACCCGCCGGCCGGCGACGATAGCAGTGGTGCGCCTCGTCGTTGATGACCACGATGTTGCGCTTGTTGCCGAACTCGCGGCACACCCGGCGCACCATCTGAGCCGGCGTCTCGGTGAAGGGACTCTGCTCGCCCCCCTGGCGGCCGGCGAGCAGCTTCTTGGTGAGCGAGCCGGCCTTGATCGTCTCGCGCGGCAGGAAGGCGTGGTAGTTGGTGATGATTACCTTGGCGCGGTTGAGGCGCTCCATCTGCTCGGCGGGCACTACGTCGTGCGCGCGGTAGTAGTTGCCGGGGTCGTTGGGCAACAGCACGCGCAGCCGGTCGCGGATGGTGATGCCGGGAGCGACGATGAGGAAGGCGTCGCTGAAGCGTGCATCCTGCGACGCCTCGATCTTGTTGAGCGCCTGCCAGGCGATGAGCATGGCCATCACTACCGTCTTGCCGCTGCCGGTGGCCATCTTGAAGGCGCGCCGATCGAGGCCGGGGTTGGCCGCCTCGTTCTCGTCCTTCAGACGATTGAGCAGATACGGATTGCCCAGCTTGGGCACGTACTCGCGCAAGTAGATGGCCGTCTCGACGGCCTCGAGCTGGCAGAAGAAGAGGCGACGGTCGCGCTCGGGGCGTCGCCAGTGCTCGAGCAGACGGCGGGTGACGCGCGTAATGCCGGGGTAGTTGCGCGCGCGCCAGGCTCCAACCGCCGTGCGCACCTCGTTGATGTAGTCGTTCTCACGCAGCCTGTCTTCGGTCCACTCGGTGCCTAGCTCGAGCTGCTTACCCTTCTTCTTGGGCTGCGCGACGGGGATGAAGTAGGCGCTCGGGCGGCGCTTCTGGATGATCTCGCTGGTGATGCCGTCGTCGTCGAAGCGGTAGTGGCACGTCGGCTCCTCGAAGGCCGAATTGATGACCGGATTGTCGATGACCACCTCGCGCACGCCACGCCCCTCCACCACGGTGTCGTTGCGCCCCCACCCAACGCCGGATGGGGTGTCTGCTCAGTGTATCGAACGAGGAGGACGGATGGCAGGGGCGGCGCGTGCCGACGAGGCCCGCGACGGCGGCGCTCAGCGGCGGCGGCGCGCGGCGGAACCCGCGGGGCCGGCGGCCGCAGGCGAACCGGCGTCGTTCGCGCCGCGCCGCGCTAGCTCGTGGCTGAGCTCGCGGATCTCGTCGCGCAGCTTAGCCGCGTACTCGAACTTGAGCTGCTCGGCGGCGGTGAACATCTCCGTCTCCAGGTCGGCGATCAGCTTCTGCAGGTCGGGCGTGGGCATGGCGAACTGGGCGGCCGCCGCCCGTTTGCCCTTGCCGCGGCTGGGGATGGGGCTGGTGGAGCTGAGCTGCGCGATGTCGCTGACGGCCTTGACGATGCTGCGCGGCGTGATGCCGTGCTCGGCGTTGTAGCGCATCTGCAGCTCGCGCCGGCGGTTGGTCTCGCCGATCGCCACTCTCATCGCTTCCGTCATGCGGTCGGCGTACATGATGACCTTGCCATTGACGTGCCGCGCGGCCCGGCCAGTAGTCTGGATGAGACTGGTCTGGCCGCGCAGGAAGCCCTCCTTGTCGGCGTCGAGGATGGCGACCAGCGTGACCTCCGGTAGATCGAGGCCCTCGCGCAGCAGGTTGATGCCGACCATGACGTCGAACTCGCCCAGGCGGAGCTGGCGCACGATCTGGATACGCTCGAGCGTGTCGATCTCGCTGTGCAGGTACCGCGCTCGGAAGCCGTTCTCCACCAGGTAGTCGGTGAGGTCCTCGGCCATGCGCTTGGTGAGCGTGGTGACCAACACGCGCTCGTCGGCCTCTACCCGGCGCCGGATCTCGTTCATGAGATCGTCGATTTGCCCCTCGGTGGGCCGTACCTCGACCTCGGGATCCACCAGCCCGGTGGGCCGGATGATCTGCTCCACCACGTTCAGGCTGTTGCGCTGCTCGAAGGGCCCCGGCGTGGCGCTCACGAACACGATCCGCGGCACGCGCTCCAGGAACTCGTCGAAGCGCAGCGGACGGTTGTCGAGGGCGCTGGGCAGCCGGAAGCCGTAGTCCACCAGCGTCTGCTTGCGGCTGCGGTCGCCCTCGTACATGCCGCCGATCTGCGGCACCGTCATATGGCTCTCGTCGATGAAGCACAGGAAGTCCTCGGGGAAGTAGTCGAGCAGGCAGTCCGGCGTGGCCCCCGGAGGCTTGCCGGCGAGGATGCGCGAGTAGTTCTCGACTCCGTTGCAGAAACCCAGCTCGCGCAGCATCTCCATGTCGTACAAAGTGCGCTGGCGCAGGCGATGAGCCTCCAGCATCTTGCCCTGGCTCTCGAACCAGGCGGTACGCTCCTCCAGCTCCTGGCGGATCTCCTTGAGGGCCGCCTCGATTTTGGGCCCAGGGATTACGAAGTGCGTGGCGGGATAGATGGTGGCGTGGCGCAAGTTCTCCAGCACCTGCCCGCCGACCGGGTCGAAGCGCTGCAGACCCTCTACCTCGTCTCCGAAGAAGGTGACCCGCAGCGCCGTTTCGTCGTCGGCCGGCCAGACCTCGATGGTGTCGCCGCGTACGCGGAATTTGCCGCGCGCAAGCTCGAAGTCGTTGCGCGCGTACTGCACGTCCACCAGACGGCGCAGGAGGGCGTCGCGCTCGTAGGTGGCCCCGACGCCCAGCAGCAGCATGCTGTTGAGGTACTCCTCCGGCGAGCCCAGGTTGTAGATGCAGCTCACGCTGGCCACGATGACCACGTCTGGCCGCAGGAACAGGGCACTGGTGGCGGCGTGCCGCAGACGATCGATCTCGTCGTTGCGCGAGGAATCTTTCTCGATGTACAGATCCTGCGCCGGCACGTAGGCCTCGGGCTGGTAGTAGTCGTAGTAGCTGACGAAGTACTCGACGGCGTTGTTGGGCAAGAACTCGCGGAACTCGTTGCAGAGCTGCGCCGCCAGCGTCTTGTTGTGGACGATGACCAGCGCGGGTTTCTGCACGCGGGCGATCACGTTGGCCATGGTGAATGTTTTGCCCGAGCCGGTGACGCCGAGCAGCGTCTGGAAGCGGTCGCCGCGCTGTACCCCTTCGGTCAGCGCGTCGACCGCCTCCGGCTGGTCGCCGGTGAGCGAGTACTCGGCTTGAATAGAGAACGACGGCATGCGACCTCGTGACCGACCGCTACGCGCCCGCCGCCGCCGGCCGCGGGCGCCTCGTGCCCCTAGTTTACCCGCACGAACACGTGTTCGTAAAGGCGTTCGCGCAAGTCAGTGCTCCCTGGGCACCCCACGATCTCCGATGACCCGCCGGCGAGCCGCGACCCGTACACGTGCGCGTAGATCGCGCGCAGGTGGAGAACCTGTTCCACGTACGAGCGCGTCTCCTCGTACGGGATGTCGGCCACGGCGAGCTGCCCGCCGGCGGCCGTCCGCCAGCCCTCCACCCGCGCCGCGCCGGCGTTGTAGGCCGCCAGCGCTTCAACCAGCGACCCCTCGAAGCGATCCAGGAGCCGCCGCAGGTAGAAGCAGCCGTACAGGACGTTGATGCGGGGGGTCGCCAGATCCGAGACGGCAAAAGCGGCACCCCCGCTCTGCCGAGCGATCTCTCGCGCGGTGGACGGCAGCACCTGCATGAGTCCCACCGCCCCCTGAGACGAGCGCACGTGCTGGTCGAAGCCGCTCTCGGTGTAAATGACGGCGGCCACCAGCGCCGGATCGAGTCGATTACGCTCCGCGCCCGCGCGCACAGCCGCCACGTGTTCGAGGGGGAAGCCCAGCCGCCCTACGCTCGCTGGCATCCACGGCTGGTACCAGCGCTCGACTGTGGCGAGTGCCGCCGCGCCGGCCGCGCACAGGAGCACCAGCACGAGCAGGACACGCAGGTGTCTCACACGCGCACGCGCTCCTCGTCGCCGGCCGCCGCGGCCGACAGGATGGCGGCGTACGTCTCGGCGATGAACTCTCGCATGCGCCGCCGCGACCCCGTGTTCTCGAACACGAAGTCGCTGCGGTCGGCCTTCTCGGCCTCGCTGAGCTGGCGTGTGGCCCGCCGCTCGAATTCCTCGGGCGTCAGCTTGGCCGCCACGCGCTCGAGGCGAACGTCGCGCGGCGCGGTGATCAGCAGCACGCAGTCGAACTCCTCGATCATCAAGCCGCTCTCGAACAAGAGGGGCACCTCGACCGCGAGCAGCTCGGGCGGCTGCGGGGCGTGCTCGTGGGCCAACGCCCACTCCTCGACCACGCGGCGTACGTGCGGATGCGTGAGCTGCTCGAGCCAGTCGAGCGCCTCGCGATCCTCGAACACCAGGCGCCCGAGCATAGCTCGGTTGACTCGCGTGCCGTCGACCACGCCCATGCCGAAACGCCGCCGCAGCGCGTCTTGGATGGCGGGATCGGTGTAGATCCGGTGCACCACGTCGTCGCTCGAGAGCACAGCGGCACCCAGCTCGCCGAGAAAGGCGAGCGCGGTGGATTTCCCCGAGCCTATACCGCCGGTGACGGCCACTCGTGGCGGTTTGTGAGTCCAGCGGCGCTCGCTCATGCAGGATCCTTTCCCACGCCGAGGCACCCCAGCGAAGGGGCGCCGGCGCGTCGGCAGGTTACCCTTGAGAAGACTCGTCCGCGGCGGCCGTTTCGTCCTCCGCTTCAGCCGGCACGGCCTGCCCCGCCGGGAAGACCTCGTCGCTCAGACCAAGCGTCGGAGTGGCCTCCGCCGGCTCCGCCTCTTCGGCGACGGGCTCCTCGGCCGGTACATCGGCCGGCTGCTCCGCATCCGCCGCCACGATCTCTTCGGCCGCCTCGGCGGGCTCTTCCGTCGCCTCGGCAAGCTCTTCCGTCGCCTCGGCGGGCTCTTCTGCCGCCTCCTCTTGCGCGGAAAGCTCGTCTTCTTCCGCGGAGGCCGCCGACGGACCGCCCTCGACACGCTTGATGCTGAGGCTCAGGCGACGCCGATCCGAGTCGATCTCGATGATCTTGACGGCCACCATCTGGTTGACACTTACCACCTCGTCGGGGCGTTCTACGTGCCGGTTGGCCAGCTCGGAGATGTGCACAAGCCCCTCGATACCGGCGTAGATTTCGACGAACGCACCGAAGGCGACGATCTTGGTGACGCGACCCTGCACCACGTCGCCGATGCGATGCTCGGCGACGATGCGTGTCCACGGGTCTTCCTGTGTCTGCTTGAGGCCCAGGCTGATGCGCTGGCGGTCGCGGTCGATGTCCAGCACCTTGACCTTGACCTTCTGATTGACCTGTAGCACCTCGGACGGATGGTTAATGTGCGTCCAGGAGAGCTCGGAGATGTGGATGAGGCCGTCGATGCCGTCGAGGTCCACGAAAGCGCCGAAGTCGACGATGTTGCTGATGGTACCCTCGACGATCTCGCCAACCTGGAGCTCGTCGATGATCTGCTGCCGGACTTCCTTGCGCTCTTCCTCCAGCACGGCCCGCCGGGAGAGCACTACGTTGTTGCGGTTGCGGTTCATCTCGATCACGCGGCACATGAGCTCCTGCGTGACGTACTCGCCGAGATCCTGCACACGACGGATGTCGACGAGGGAGGCGGGCAGGAAGCCGCGCACGCCGAGGTCGAGGATGAGGCCGCCCTTGACCACCTCGATGACCGTGCCCTTGACCGGCTCGCCGCTCTCGAAGGCGCCCTCGATGCGCTTCCACGCCTTCTCGAAGCGGGCGCGCTTCTTGGACAGGATGAGGCGTCCGTCGGCGTCTTCCTTCTGCATGACCAGCGCATCGATCTCTTCCCCGAGCTGAACCTCGTCGTTGGGATTGACCGACTTGCGGATAGAGAGCTCGTTCTGGGGGATGACGCCCTCCGACTTATAACCGATGTCGACGAGAACCTCATCCTTGTCGATACGTACAACCTTGCCGGTGACAATATCGCCCTCAGAGAACAGGGTGATCGTTGAGTCGTAGTCCGGGACAAGCACACCATCGACTTCGAGGAAGCATTCGGTGTCGGCCTGCGGAGCAGCTTGGGAGAGAGTGGACTCAGGAGTGTCAGTCATGGGTGGGTGTGCCTCCCGTGGCGTACGGTCCATGTCGGGTACAGATGGGGTGCGCCCAGTGGACCGCTACGGGACGCAAGCAGGGATTATAGCATCCGAGGGGCGCGTGTAGGCAAGGTTACAAACACAGACCCGACAGCCACGGCGCTACTTGGCGTCCCGCCAGTTCTCCCCCACGCCAACGGCTACTTCGAGCGCGGGGTCCATCTCATAGATGCCACACATGCAGCGCCGGGCGAGCTCTCCCACTTCGTCCACCTCCGCCGCCGGCGCCTCGAACACCAGCTCGTCGTGCACCTGCAACACGAGACGTGCGCGGAGATGGAGCCGGTCGAGCTCGGCGTCGGCCTGCACCATGGCCATCTTGATGATGTCCGCGGCGCTCCCTTGCAGCACGCTGTTCACCGCGAGACGCTCCCCGAGCGAGCGCTCGCGCTGCGTACGCGCGCGCAGCTCGGGGACGGGGCGGCGGCGACCGAGGATGGTGGTCACATACCCCTCCTCGGTCGCCCGCACGATCACCTGGTCTCGGAACGCCTTGACCTGCGGGTACCGTGCGAAGTACGCGTCGATGAACGCCTGCGCCTCTTCGCGAGGCACGCCGATCTGCTCGGAGAGCCCGAAGGCCGAGAGGCCGTACATGATGCCGAAGTTGGTAGCTTTGGCTCGCTCGCGCTGCTGCCGGCTAACCTGCTCCACGGAGATGCCGGCCACCGCGGCGGCGGTCGCCCTGTGGACGTCTTCCCCACGGCGAAACGCCTCCAGCAGCGCCGGCTCCTGGGCGAAGTGGGCCATGAGGCGCAGCTCGATCTGCGAGTAGTCGGCCACCACCAACCGCCAGCCGTCTTCGGCCACAAAGCAGCTCCGGATCTCCGCCCCCAGCTCGGTACGCACGGGGATGTTCTGGAGATTCGGATCGGTGCTGGTGAGCCGGCCCGTGCTGGCGATGGTCTGGTTGAACGTGGTGTGCACTCGACCCCGCGCGTCCAGCCAGTCCGGCAGTCGTTCCAGATACGTGTTCAGGAGCTTGGTCAGCTCGCGCCAGTCCTCCACGAGCGGCACGATGGGGTGCGCCTCGCGCAGGCCGCGCAGCACACGAGCGTCGGTGGAGTAGCCCGTCTTGCCCTTCCGCGAAGGGGCCAGACCAAGACGGTCGAAGAGCACCGCCGCGAGCTGCTGCGGCGAGCCGATGGTAAACGGCCCGCCGGCGAGCGCGTGGATGCGGTCTTCGACCTCCTCCACGCGCTCCCTCACGCGGGCCGTGATCTCGCCCAGCCGGTAGGCGTCCATGTACACGCCCACCGCTTCCATGCGCGCCAGGACGCGCTGCAGCGGCAGCTCGGTCTCACGGAACAGGCAGCCGAGCCCCAGGGACTCCAGGCGAGGCCGCTGCACTTGAGCCACGCGCCACGTGAGCACCGCGCGCGTGGCCGCCTCCGCCTCGCCCCGCGGGCCAGCGAGCACGCAGCCGTCGTCCACGCCGGCCAGTCGCGGCAGGCTGCCCACCGCCCGTTCGGGGCTCAGCAGGTGTGCCGCCAGAGCGGTGTCGAAGGCCGCCGGCGCCGGAGCGTCGGCGAAGCTCGGGTACCCTTTGACCTCGTGACCCACCACGTGAGCCGCCAGCCGCCACAGGCCATGCCAGCCCGTTTGGTCGGTGCGCGCGGCCAGCACCCGCCGGCCGCCGGCGTATACGGCTACCGCGAACTCCTGTTGCCCGTCGTCCGCCGGCGCCCAGCCCAGCGCCGTCTCCTGCTGCTCGAGGAGCGCGGCTAGAGGCCCCACGCCCTCCTCGAGCACGAGCTGGGGCAGGTCTTCGGCCGGCGGCGTATCGGCCGGCGCCGTCTGCGCCGCGCGCCCGGCGGCCAGCTCGCGCACGCGGCGCACCAGGCTGGCGAACTCCCAGCGCGTGAACACGGCCTCCACCTCGGCCGCCGGCAGCTTGTAGGGAGCCTCCGCCATGAGGGCGACCACGTCCAGCCCCACAGGTACGTCGAGGGCCATGGTCGCCAGTCGCTTGGAGAGGCGCGCCTGCTCCTCGTACTCGCGCAGCAGAGCGCGCCGTTTCTCCGAGCCGATCTCCTCCAAGCGGTCGTAGACCGCTTCCAGCGAGCCGAACTGCTGCAGGAGAGCGGCGGCCGTCTTCTCGCCTATGCCCGGTACCCCCGGGATGTTGTCTGAGGTGTCGCCCTTGAAGCCGATGAAGTCGGGGATCAGCTCCGGCGCGATGCCGTAACGCTCCACCACCGCCGCCGGGGTGTACATCTTCACATCGGTTACGCCGCGGCCGGTGGCCATCACCGACACGTGCTCGCCGACCAGCTGCAGCGTGTCGCGGTCGCCGGTTACCACGATCGCCTCGATGCCCCGGCGCGCGGCCTGCGTGGCGAGCGTACCCAGGATGTCGTCGGCCTCATAGGGCGCTTGCACGAGGTTGTGGAACCCGAACGCATCCACCAGGTCCGGCAGGTGCTCCCACTGCTGGGAGAGGAGATCGGGCATCTTGGGTCGCTGCGCCTTGTACCCGTCGTACTCCTCGTGGCGGAACGTCTTCTCCCTGGCATCCCAGGCGACCACTACGGCCGCCGGCTCGAACTCGGCGACGATCTTCAGGAGCATCTGGCTGAAGCCGTACAGCGCGTTGGTCGGAAAGCCGTCCTGGGTGGCGATGGTCTCCGGCAGCGCGAAGTAGGCCCGATAGGCCAGACTGCTGCCATCCAGCAAGAAGAGACGTGCGGTAGGTGTAGAGGGCGCCATGGTCCTTCCGGTCGACGGGCGCTTACACTCTACCACCGCGCCAGCGTGTCGACGGCCGCGTCCCTCACTCGTCCAGGAGTTTCACCAGCAGCACGCGCGTGCCGCCCTCGGCGCAGTCGAAGCGGAACTCGTCGCTCAGCGAGCGCATGAAGGGGATGCCTCGCCCCGTAGAGGCCATCGCGTCGGGGTGACAAGCGGGCGTATCGGCGAACCCCTGGCCTTGATCGCTGATCTGCACGGCCACGCCCCCACTGCACACCCCCACGGCCACGTACACGCGATCGAGCTCTCCCCGCGGCGAGCCGTGCTTGACGGCGTTGGTGAGCGCCTCGCCGACGGCGAACAGCAACTCGAAGAGTGCCGTGCCCTCGAGGCCGAGGCTCGCAGCCGCGGCGGATATGCGTCTGCGAGCCTCGGGGATGGCCCCTGCGACACCTGGGATGTCGAATCGATGCACCCACAGGGGTTCCTCACGCTTCCCCGTTTCTCTCTCCACGACGCCCAGCTCCATCCCCTCTCGGCTCGTCATCCGCTTGCCCCTGCAACAATGCCCATCAGGTTGGTTCCTTATTCCCCGGTGTGCCCGCGCTCTACGCAGCCTGACCAAGCCGCACCGACCCTTCTTCTTCTTCCTTCGGCGAGCCCGGGCAACCGCACATGGATTATCCGTCTACGCAGAACACGCCTCCGTACAACGTGAGCCCGCGCGACACGAGCAGCGGGCCTACCGCCGACGCATGCAGGGGAAGCTCTCGTGCGGCATACTCTCGCTACAGACACGGCGGCAGAAGGAGTTGGTATGGGAAGCCGAGAGCTGACACACGGACGAACGATCGTGGCGCGCCTTCCGTACGGCGCAGATCTCCTGGAGGCCGTGCTCGACGTAGCGACGCGGCACGGCGTGGAGGCGGGCGCGCTGAGCGCCGTCGGCGCCCTCCAGCGCGCCCGCCTCTCCTTCTACGTCCAGTCGCCGGCGGCGGAGGGCGGCCGCGGCTATCGGCCGCTCGTCATCGAGCGGCCGACGGAGATCGCCGCCCTGAGCGGCACCATCTCCCATCGTGAGGGGCAACGCATGGTCCATGCTCACACCTGCCTCGCCGACGAGACGGGCCAGACGATCGGCGGTCACCTCGACGCCGGCTGCATCGTCTTCGCCTGCGAAGTTGTACTCACAGAGCTCATGGGAGCCACGCTGGATCGCGCCTACGACGACCAGACCGGGCTGTACCTGTGGAAGGAGCTCGAAGAGGAGGATGGTGTCGGAAGGGGGACTTGAACCCCCATGAGGTTATGCCCTCACTAGGCCCTCAACCTAGCGCGTCTACCAATTCCGCCATTCCGACACGCGCCGACGCGGCGGCCGTACGCCACCGCGGAGGGTGATTATAGAGGCGCCCCGCGGCCACGGTCAACGTGCGCCGCGCCGTTGCCACGGGGCGGCGCGCCGCGGCCTGCCGCCGGCCACCAGGCAGGATCTCCGCACTCCCCACCGCTCCAGCACCGCCCCTCATTCTCCGCGCGCCGCCGGCGCCGGCGACCGGGTATCATAGGGAGGTCACTCAGGCGAGTGGCTGTCTCAACTGGAGGATTGGTGAGCCCCTACGGCATCGGCAGGGCAGCATGGTCGGAGCTGGAGCGGGAATCGCTGGCATTGCTGTCGTCCCTCGTGCGGATCGACACCAGCAACCCGCCCGGCAACGAGACGCCCTGCGCCGAGCTCCTCCAGCGCTTCCTCGCCGACGCCGGCGTGCGCACCCAGCTCGTCGGTGAGACACCCGCTCACATGAACCTGGTAGCCCGTCTGCCGGGGACCCGGCCGGGGCCAACGCTGCTCCTCCTCGGCCATACCGACGTGGTCCCCGCCGAGGCCACGGAATGGCAAGAGGCACCGTTCTCGGGCGTGGTCAAGAACGGCTACCTGTGGGGCCGAGGCGCGCTCGACATGAAGAACCAACTGGCGGCCGCGGCCGTGGCCATGGCCCGCCTGGCCCGCGCCGGCGCCCCATTCGCCGGCGAGCTGCTGTTCGCGGCCACGGCCGACGAGGAGCGCGGCGACCACTGCGGCGCCCGCTGGCTGGTCGCCGAGCATCCCGACCTGGTGCGCTGCGACTACCTGATCAACGAGGGCGGCGGCAGCTACGTCCGCATCGGTCGCCGCCGCCTCTACACCTACACCGTCGGCGAAAAAGGCTACGCGCAGTTCCGCGTCCGCGCCAAAGGACGCGGCGGCCACGGCTCGGTGCCGCTGCACAAGCACAACGCTGTGACCACCATGGCTCGAGCCATCGTTGCCCTGGCGGAGCACCGCCCGCCGGTGCACGTCACCGACACCGCGGCGGCGTACATCGAGTACCTGGTCCCCAACCGCGAACTGGCCGCTCTTCTCACAGACGACGCCAGCTCGCGAGAGACCATCGCCGCCATGCACGCCGCCGGCGACGAGCGCGCCTACCTCATCGAACCACTGCTCGGCATCACGTTCTCACCCACCATCGCCCACGCCGGCGGCGAGGCTCCTAACGTGATCCCCTCCCACGCCGAGGCGATCATCGACTGCCGTACCCTCCCCGGCCACACCGAGCACGAGGTGGAGACAGAGGTGCGGCGCGCCCTCGCCGGTTTGGGCGGTACGTGGGACCTGGAGTGGGTCGACGTGATGGCCGGCAACGAGTCGCCGGCGGACGGCCCCCTGGCCGCCGCGCTGCGGCATGTACTCGCGGCGATGGTGCCGCGAGCCGATCTGGTCCCCACCCACCTGTGCGGCTTCACCGACTCGCGCTGGTTCCGCGCGGCCTTTCCGGAGGTCACCGCCTACGGCTTCTGCCCCTTCGACGCGGAAGACGCCGTCGCCATGGGGGGTCGCGAGCACGCGCGCGACGAGCGCATCGCCGTCTCGGACGTGCCCTTTCAGGCACTCTTCATGGAACGACTGGTCACCGAGGTACTGCGATGAATGACGCGAGAGAGGTACCGCCCACCCGCCGCGAGCGCTTCCGCGCCACCCTGCTGGGCGCGGCCATCGGCGACGCGCTCGGCGCACCCGCCCAGTTCCTCACACCGGAGCAGGTGGGCGAGCGCTGGGGAGTCCTCACCGAGATGGTGGGCGGCGGACCGCACGACGTAGCACCCGGCGAGACCACCGACGCCACGGGGATGATGCTCTGTCTGGCCGAGAGCCTCGCCGACCAAGGCGGATTCGCCCCCGAAGACGTGGCACGGCGTTACCTGGCCTGGTTCCAGTCGAATCCGAAAGATGTGGCGCTCACCGTGCGCACCGCGCTCCTGGGCATCAAGGCCGGCACCTCTCTCGACCTCGCCTCGCGACGTGCGTTCGAGGTCCTCGGGAGCCCCACCGCGGGCAACGCCAGCCTGATGCGCTGCGCGCCGGTCGCCCTCTGTTACTTCACCGACCGCCAGACGCGCCGCGACGTCTCCCTGCGCGAGTCGGCGCTCACCCACTTCGACCGTCTGGCCGGCTGGGCGTGCGCCGCGTTCAACGAGCTGCTCGCCGCGGCACTCGCCGGCCAGCTCCGGCGGCGCCTCCTACCGATCGCCGCCGGCTTCGACGAAGAGGACTCACGCGTGAGCGCCACGCTCCGCGAGGCGGCGGTAGCCGAGCCCGAGGAGATCCACTCGTCCGCCGCCGTTCTCGATACACTCAAGGCGGCGCTGTGGTCCACGCTGCAGGCACACAGCTTCGAAGAAGCGCTGGTGACCGCCGTCAACCTCGGCAACGACAGCGACACCACCGGCGCCGTAGCCGGCGCGCTGGCCGGAGCCCTCTTCGGCGAGCGTGCCATCCCCGTCCGCTGGCTGAACACGGTGGCCGAACGAGAGCGCGTCGAGACAGTTTCCAACCGTCTCGCCAACCTGGCGGGCATCGACTAACTACTGCGCTCCCCGAGGGGCTACCGGCAAGCGGCGGCGTTGAGCCGATCGCAGCCCCAGGAACAGCAAGCCACCGAGCATGCCCACTACCAGCACCAGCAGGTAGGTCGTCCGACCGCCAAGGGCATCCATGCTGAAGCCGGCCAGCGACGGACCCAATCCCATCCCGCCACTCCAGACCACCGTCCACACGCCCATGTAGCGGCCGCGCACGGCGGCGGGAGCCATGTCGCTCACCAGCGACGCGGAGAGCGGCGAGAGCAGCATCTCGCCGAAGCTCAACACCGCCATGAGGGCGATCAGCGGCCAGACGGTGTGCGCCAGCGCCGACAGGCCCAGACCGAGACCCAGCAGCGCGCTGGCGAGGGCCAGGAGCAGCAAGCGATCGGCACCCCGCGTCATGCGGATCAGCGGATACTGCAGCACGACGATGATGCCGGAGTTGAAGGCCAGGAGAAGGCCCCACGTGCCGTACGGTATGCCCACATCGTTGACGAGGAACACCGAGTAGATGGCACCGAAGGTGCCGAAGCAGGCCACCGGCAGCAGAGCCACCAGGCAGAAGGCGAGGAACCAGCGGTCGGCCAGCACCACACGATAACCGGTGCGGGCGTGTGCTTCCGGCGACTCCACGGCATCGGCCTGCGCCGCCGCCCGCGTCTCCTTGACGCCCCAGATGGTGAGCAGGGTGAAGCCGAAGCAGCCGGCGGCGGCCAGCAGGAAGAGCGTGCGAAACGAAGCGCCGGCGGCCAGCACGAGGCCGCCCGCGGCCGGCCCCACAACCACGCCGAGGTTCATGGCCGCGCGGGACAAGCTGAAGGCCTCGGCGCGCCGCGCGGGCGGGAGCAAATCGGCGATCATCGCGCCGCTCGCCGTGAGGAAGAGCGGCCACCCGAAGGCGCTCTCCATCGCCACCAGCACGGCCACTTGCCAGATCTCCCGGACGAAGGCGAAGCCGACGAACCACACCACACCCATCCACGCCGAGAGGATCAGCATGCGGCGGCGCCCGATGCGGTCCGTAAGGGCGCCGCCCCATACCTGGAGCGGTATCATCGTGAGTGGCACCACGCCGAAGAGCACGCCGATCCAGCTCATCGATAGGCCCAGCGACCGCCGGAGGTAAATGCCCTCGTACGGGAAGGCGAGGGAGGCGGCACTCATGTAGACGAACGTGCCCACCATGAGGATCCAGTACGGCCGCGGGAAACCCCGCAGGTCACGAAGAGCCCTCGCGACACGCCCTCTCACACCGCACTCCCTCCACGGACAACGGAACGGCTCGCCTGTCGGCGGAGTTGACCACCGGCTCTCCTGGCCGTGCTCCTCGTCTGTTGCGTTCGCGTCGCGAGGCAGTGCCCGCGACGCGTCTCTCTCATGAGGTTCCCGTGCCGTCTCCCCTTCTGTCGGCCACCACCGACCGGCGTGCGTCTCGTCGCCGTCGACGCCTAGCACTTGCCGTGTGCCATGAGGCGCCGCCCAGCGTTCCCCCTGCACAGCCACACTCGCTATCCGCCGGCGCGGTCAGCGGGACGGCTCGCCGCGCGGTGCTCAGCGCACCGCCGCGCTCGCCGCTCTGGACACAGCACGAATGCGAGAGCGAGGCCCGGCGGGCGCCTCGCCAGCCATGGTTGGCCAGATCGACCGTGGCGCCCGCTGGGAGAGACCGCGCCGACGACCGAGCTTGCTCCGCCGCGACTCCCGCGCCGTCTCGAAGCGTCAGCTTACTACATGCGCAGGGGCGCACGCTCCCGCGCTCGGCGCGCCGAACGGAGTCGCCACCACTCGGTACCCACGTCGCCGCCGATCGGTCTGCTATCCTCGCGGTATGCACCGTCCCGATCTCGTCGTCATCGACACGGAGACCACCGGCCTCGATCCCGCGCGGCAGCGCATCATCGACATCGCCGCGGTACGTCTGGGTCCCGATCTCCAGCCGGCCGACTCCTTCACCTGCCTGGTAAACCCCGAACAGCCGCTGCCCTTGATGGTCGAGCGGCTCACCGGCATCTCCGCCGCGGACCTCGCCGGGGCGCCTCGCTTCGGCGACGTCCACGCGGACCTCGCGCGCTTCCTCCGCGGCGCCGTGGTCATCGGCCACAACATCGCCTTCGACTTAGACTTCCTCACCGCGGAAGCCAAGCGTGTCGGCCTGCCTCCCCTCGCCCCGCGGAGCTTCGACACCCTCGAGGCCGCGCTGCTGCTGTACCCCGAGCTCGACCGGCACGCCCTCGACATCGTGGCGGCTACCCTCGATCTGCCGCGGCCCACGCACCGGGCACTGCCCGACGCCCTCACCACAGCGGCGCTCTTCCGCCTCCTCTGCGCACGCGCCGCGGAGCTCGGCACGCAGGAGCGGCGCCTGCTCACCCTCACGAACTGGGCGGCGCTCGACCTGCTCGACGCACAGCGGCGCGAGCCGCCGGAGAGCCCGCCGCCCGTTCGGCCAGCGCAGCCGCCGGCAGAGCCGCCGCCCGCCCTCCCGTGCGATCCGGCGGCCTGGCGCGAGCAGTTCGAGGCGCCGCACGGGCTCGCCGCCCGGCTCCCGGGCTTCCGCCCGCGGCCCGGCCAACTCGAGCTGGCCGAGGCGTGTATGAACATCCGGCAGCGTGGCGGCATCGGGCTCTTCGAAGCCGGTACCGGGATGGGCAAGAGCCTCGCCTACCTGCTGCCGGCGGCCTTCGCCGCGGCCGCCAGCGGCCAGCGCGTGGTAATCAGCACCAAGACCAAAGTGCTCCAGCGCCAGCTTGCCGCCCACGACCTGCCGCTGGCCGCCGCGGCCCTTCCGGAGGGGTGGCGCTGGACCATCCTCATGGGCCGCGAGAACTACCTCTGCCAACGAGCGCTCGACGAGGCGGTCCAGGCGGCAAACGAACGACTCCCCGACCGCGAGCGCTCTCTGGCCCTGGCCTACCTCCTCGGCCGCGCGCGCCGTGGCGAGGTCGACCTGTCGGCGCTCCCCTACCGCGCCACCCTCGTGCTACCCGCCCTCCGAGAGCTCGCCCACGACCTGCGCTCCACGTCTGCCTCGTGCCTGCGCCACCGCTGCCCAGCCCGCGCGCGCTGCCACTGGCGCCTGGCGCGCGCCCGCGCGCAGGCGGCGCACCTGGTGTGCGTCAACCATGCGCTCCTGCTCACGCCCGGGGCGGTGCCCGCCTACGAGCACGCCGTGATCGACGAGGCGCACCTGTTGCCCGGCGAGGCCCTCTCGGCCTTCAGCCGCACGGCGGACACCGCGACCCTGGAGCGCCTGCGCTGGGATATCCGCGGCCGCCGCCGGCAGCGCTCCCTGCCCGCCCGATTGCGCGGCGCGGCCACGCAGCTCCCGCCCGAGGATCAGGCCGCCGGCAACGCCATGGCCGACCGGCTGGAGCAGGCGGCCGCCCTGCTCCCGGACGAAGTCGCCGCGCTGGCGGCGGCCCTCGCGGATCTCGCCGCCGCCGACGCGGAGGGCGACGCCGAAGCCGGCTACGCGCACAGCGTGTGGCTACGGCCGGCGCTGCGCGAGCTGCCCGCCTGGGACCAGTTCGCCACCGCCTGTTCGCTGCTCGCCGACGCCCTGTACGCGGTGGCGTCGGCCGCCGCCGGGGCGGCGGACCTGCTCCCGGAGGAGCACCGCGAAGCGCCACAGGTACGCGCCCTGGCCGGCGAGGCCGGCGCGCTAGCGGACCTGCTGGGGTCGCTGCCCGATCTGGACGACCCCTCCCTCGTCTGCTGGGGCGAGGTGGCCGCCGATGGGCGCTGGTCGCTGACCGCGGCGCCCTTCAGCTCCGCCGCGCAGATCCGCGACATGCTCTGGGAGCGCCTCGCGAGCGCGGTGCTCACCAGCGCCACGCTCACGGTGAGCGGCTCGTTCGCTTACTTCCGCGAGCAGGCTGGGCTCTCTCGCGATCTGGAGGTACACGAGCACACCTTCTCCTCGCCCTTCGATTTCCGCAGCCAAGCGGTGCTCGTGCTGGAGCACGACGCCGCCGCGCCGGCACAGCGAGGCGACCTGCCGGCGCGGCAAGCTCGCCGCCTGCGCGAGCTCACCGAGCTCACCGGCGGCCGCCTGCTCGCCCTGTTTACCAACCGCCGTGAGATGGAGCACGTGGCGCACGCCGTAGGCCGCCACGTGGAGCAGGACGGCGTGGTCCTGCTCGCCCAAGGCGTCCACGGCAGCGCGGCGGCCCTGGCCGAGGAGTTCCGCTCGCATCCGGCTACCGTGCTGCTCGGCGTGGATTCCCTCTGGACGGGTCAGGACTTCCCCGGCGACGTGCTGCTGTGCCTGGTGATCGCCAAGCTGCCCTTCCCCCGCCAGGACGCGCTGTTTCGCGCCCGGAAACAGGCGTGCGAGCAGGAGGGCCGGCCGTGGTTTCCCAGCTTCTACTTGCCCGAGGCCATCCTGCGCTTCCGCCAAGGCTTCGGCCGCCTGATCCGCACCGAGACCGACCGCGGCGTGATCGTGGTCCTCGATCAGCGGCTCAGCAAGATGAGCTACGGGCAAGACTTCCTCCGCAGCCTGCCGGAGGTCGCCGTGGTTCGCGCGGCTCCGCACGAGCTCGCGGGTACGGTTGGCGCTCAGCTCGACCGCCTGCTCGGCGATCCTCCGCGGCGGGCCCACGGAGCGCCCGCCGACCTCTCCTAGAACCCGCTAGTTCTTCCGCCAGCCCCTCGCGTCCTTGAGCAGCGTCTCTTTGCCGCGCAGGTCGGCGCGCCGCAGCACGCGCGCCTTGGTGCGCTGGTGGCAGTGCGGGCACGTGAGGCTCTTCCACGAGTAGTACGTGCCGTCGGGGTTCTTGGCCACTCCGGAGGGCGTAAAGAAGTTCACCGTGGTGGGCACGCGAAACACGCGCTTGCAGTTGGCACAGCGGTAGCCGAAGGCGCGAGACGCCCAGCTGGTGATGAACCAGAAGAGCGCGACCAGGAAGAGGACGGTGACGATGGTCCCCGAGACCGGACGGAGCACCACCAAAGCGAAGACGGTCCCCACGACGAGCGCGAGGATGAGGCCGATGGTACGCCAGTAGTCGCGGACCGTGTTCTCACGGAAACGTGCCATGCTCGTCCCTTCCCCCGGCCGCCCGCGCCCTACTCCCAGCGGAAGAAGCGCACGGCGATGGCCATGAACACAACCGTAGACCCTACGAGGACGGCGATGTCCCAGCGGATGAACCACAGACTGTGGGCATCGACCACCACATCGCGCATCCCCTCAGCAAGATACGTCAACGGGAGCGCTTTGACGACCGGTTTGATCCATCCCGGCGCGTTGTCCATGGGGAAGAAGATGCCGGAGAGGAACATCATCGGCATCTGCACCACCTGAATGAGGCCGTTGGCCGAGTTCACATCGCGCGAGAGGCTGGATAAGGCGAAGCCCAAGCTCACGAAGCACAGGCCGCCGATGATGCTCAGGGCGGCCACATTCCACAGCGAGCCGTTGATGTCCACGCCGAAGACCAGCATGCCGACCACCAGGATCAGCGCCGTCTGGATGAGGCTCACGACCAACTGCACGACGATCATCGAGAGCGAGTAGCTCGCCAGCGGCAGGGGCGTAGCTCGCAAGCGGCGCAGAATGCCCTTCTCTTTGCTGAACACCAGCTCGAACCCGATGGCGAAGATGCCCGTCTGCATGAGCGAGAGCGCCACGATCCCCGGGACGAGGAAGTCGAGGTAGTCGAAGCCCTGGGCGGCGATGCCGCGCGGCTGCAGCGTGAGCTTGGGGTGATAGCCGCTCAGCCCGTTGGCGACCCCCTCGACCACCTGGGTAGCGATGGTCAGCACCTGGCCCGCGGTCATCGCGTCCGACTGGTCGTAGTAGAAGTCCAGCTTGGTAGCGCCGTCGGCGAAGCCTTGGCTGAGCCCCTCGGGCAGTACCAGCACGCCGCTGAGATCGCCGTCGCGCAGCTCGCGCAGCGCCTGATCGCGCGGCAGCTCCACGGCCTCGATCCCATCGATCGACTGGAATGCCTTGACCAGCACGCCTTCGACCATACCCGCGTCGTGCCGTACCACGCCGATCTTGACGCCGATGTTGTAGCCGCGGCCGAATACCAGGCCGAGCAGCCCCATCAGCAGGATCGGAAAGAAGAACGTCCAGAAGAGTGCCTCGCGGTTGCGCAGGCGCATCAGCGTGAAGGCGCGCGAGAAATCGGTGAAGCTGCGCAGGAAGGTGGGGCCGCGGCGATCGCTCATCGTGAACCTCCGAACAGCGATCGCCGCTTCTTCGGCGGCGCAGCCTCCGCCTCCTCTTCCTCGACCAGCCGGTGGCCGGTCATGGACAGAAAGACGTCCTCGAGGTCGGCGCCCTTCACATCGAGGTTGTGGATGGTGAGCCCACGCTCGTGGGCCAGGCGAAGCAGCGAGATGACGGCGGCCTGCGCGTCGGTGGCCACCACGGTGTAGCCGGGGTCGTCGCGCCGGCAGGACAGCGCGCCGGCCAGGTCGCAGAACACCTCGGCCGGCTCGTCTTGCGTGAGGGTGAACGTGACCGTGGCCTCGGCGCCGAGCGCATGGATGAGCGCCCTGGGCGTATCCAAAGCCCGGATTTGGCCACGGTCCATGACCGCCACCCGGTCGCAGAGGCGCTCGGCCTCCTCCATGTAGTGCGTGGTCAGCACCACGGTAGTACCGGCCCGGTTGATCTCGTGGATCACCTCCCACAGCGCACGCCGCGCGCGGGGGTCCAGCCCCGTGGTCGGCTCGTCCAGGAAGCTGACGACCGGGTCGTTCACCAGGGCCAGCGCGATGGACAGACGCTGCATCTGCCCGCCCGAGAGCTCCTTGGCGTAGGCGCCGCCCTTCTCCTCGAGGCCGACACGACGCAGCAGCTCCTCGATCTCCGTCCGCGAGCGATAGACGCCGTAGCACGAGCCGAAGAGGTAGATGAGCTCGTGCAGCCGAAGGTAGTCGTAGAGCGCCGTCGCCTGAAGCTGCACGCCGATGCGGGCTTTGGTCGCCGACGGATCCGGCCATACCGGCAGGCCGTCGATGGCGATGTGCCCCGCGTCTGGCTCGCGCAGGCCCTCGATCATCTCCAGGGTGGTGGTCTTGCCGGCGCCGTTGGGCCCTAGGATGCCGAAGACCTCCCCCCGGTGGACGGTAAACGACACGCCGTCCACGGCCAGGATGTCGCCATACCGCTTGCTCAGCCCCTCGATCGCGATAACGTCGGCGGACGCGCTCGCGCGGCCGGCCTGCTCTGAGCTCTGTGCGGCGGTGTCCACCACTACTCGCTCAGCCTCCGCAGTACCCACGCCATGTTCTGGCCCAGAGTCCGCATCGTCTGGATGCCCTCGGCATCCTCCTCGACGGCGCCGATCGGCTGCCCTACGCCGAGGTTCCAGTAACTGGAGCCCACGACCACCATCTCGCTGATCTGGAAGAAGTGGTTGATGGAGTCGAAGGTGTGCACGGCGCCGCCACGCCGCACGGCCACCACGGCGGCGCCGACCTTGCGCCGCAAGGCGCAGTGGTTCCCCCGCGTGACGTAGCCGGCGCGCTCTATGAGCGCCTTCATGGTGGCCGTAACGTCGGCGAAGTACACCGGCGAGCCCAGCAGGATGCCGTCGGCGGCCACCATCTTCTGGATGCACGCGTTGACCACGTCGTTCTTGATGGCGCACGTCATGTCTTTGGTGTCGCGGCACTTGAGACACGCCGCGCAGCCAGAGAGACGCGTCCCGGCGAGCTGCACCAACTCGGTCTCTACGCCCGCCTGCTCCAGCTCGCCGAGCACATAGCGCAGCAAGATGGCGGTATTGCCGTCTTTCCGCGAACTGCCGTTGAATGCGACGACCTTCATCGAGAACCCCCGTGCTCCGCACCGCGCCGGCGGCGGCCGGCCAGAGGGCATGATACAACCGTGAGGGGCCTGCCGCGTAGAGACGCGGCGACGCGGCTACGGCCGCCGCGGCGCACGCCACCGTAGCCAGCTCCGAGCGGCGACCGCTCAGCGACGCGCGGACCGCCCGCTACGCGGCGGCAGGTGCTCCTTCAGGAACTCGCGCGTGACCGGCAGCCACAGCAGACCCTCCGCCGCGTCGCCCACGGAACCGGCCGTGCCCTGCAGGTAACGCCAGGCCGTGGCCGCCGCGCCGAGGGCATCGATCGCGTCGTGATCGAGGTAACGCGCCCACCAGTCCCACTCCAGGCGCGCGAGGCGCAGCAGGCGGAGGCGCAGGAGCGCGCCCTCGCCAGTGGTCTTGCGCAGCAATCGCCGGTCGGCGGCCATCGCCTGTGCTACCTGCGCCTCGCGCAGCAGCGCCTCGAAGCTCGCGTGCGGAGAGACCTCCAGTACAGCGGGGGCGCGGCCGAAGGAGGCCGGCAGGCCGCCGTCTTCCGGGCGCTCAAAGCCGCGCCGCTGCAGCCCTCGATACAGCGCGAAGCCCACCGCCATCCACGGCGGCAGCTCTTCCCCGCGCGCCGGTACCTGGTACAGGGGCAGGCCGCGACGGCGCAGCTCCCAGTCGCACACGCGGAGCCGGCTCTCTGGCAAGAGCCTGCGGTTGAACCACTGCGGCGCATCGATCGCCACCACCGCCGGCCGATGCGCCGCCACCCAATCGAGCAGCGCCAGCAACCCCTCTTTGTGGCGCGCGTCCGCCTCGAACCAACCCTCGACGCGCGCCGTCCGGCCACAGCGCAGCACAACGGCCACGCTCGGCTTGCGGGCGGCTACGTCCACGCCGACCACGACCTCCCCCTGGCTCACTTCTCGGCCTCCTCTGCCCCCAAGAGCGCATGCGCTCGCCGCAGCCACTCGGCCACCTCGAGGAGCTGCGGGCAGCGCGCCTCGCATTCGCCACAACCCGTGCACCGGTCCGCGCGGGCGGCCTCGTCGAGCCAGCTGTAGAACAGCCGCTGGCGGCGAAGATCATCGTAGATGTGAGCGTCGTTGTAGATCTCGAGGATCCGCGAGATGTTCACGCCCTGCGGACACGGGCTGCAGTACCGGCATCCCGTACAGCTCACCACCATGCCGGCGCGGAACGCGTCGTGTGCCCGCGCCACCAGCATCCGCTCCTCGGCGCTCAGGCCGCCGGGTCCGGAGCGCTCGGCCGCGGCCACGTTCTCCTGCACCTGCTGCAGGGTACTCATCCCGCTCAGCAGCAGCGAGACCTCGGGATGGTCCCAGACCCACTGCAGGGCCCATTCGGACGGGCTGCGGCGCACGGACGCTGAGTCCCAGATCTCGCGTACGCGCGGCGGCTCCTTGGCGAGCTGGCCACCGCGGATGGGCTCCATGACCACCACCCCAAGCCCCCGTTCCGCGGCGTACTCCAGCCCACGCAGGCCGGCCTGGTGTTGCGTATCCATGTAATTGAGCTGGATCTGGCAGAAGGACCAGAGGCCGAGGCCGGCGTCCACGATCTCCTCGAAAACTGGATACTCGTCGTGGAATGAGAACCCGAAGGCCGAGAAACGGCCCTCGGCCAGCGCCCGCTCGGCCCACGCCAGCACTCCGAAGCCGTGCACCTTGCGCCACGACTCCCCCGTCAGGCTGTGGAGCAGGTAGAAGTCGGGAGCGCCCCCAAGCCGCTCGGTCTGCTCGTTTAAGAAGCGGTCGAAGTCCGAGGCTCGCTCGACCTTCCAGGCCGGCATCTTGGTGGCCACTTTGACGCGCTCGCGGTAACCATCGGCAAGGGCTTCGCCGAGCCACTGCTCGCTCGCGTCCTCGTGGTAGTTGTAGGCCGTGTCCACGTAGTTCACGCCGTGGTCGATCGCCCAGCGCAGCATCTCGGTGGCCGCGGGCTTGTCTATGCGGCTGAAGTCCAGCGCGCCCGTCTCCTCGGACCTGAGCACGGGAAGCCGCATGGCACCAAAGCCCAGCGCGGACGGTGAGAAATCCAGACGACCAAAAGTGCGGTACTTCACGTGACCCCAATCTGCCGGCGTAACCTCTCCGGGAAGATGATATCCCGCGCCACGCCGCCGGCCACATCACATCCGGCCGATCACACTCCCGCGGCCGGCAGCGCGCACTCCTCCACTACCTGGCGATCGCCCACGTTCGTAGTCACTGTGAACACTGGCGGCTGACCGAGACTGCGCTTCACGGCGCACACGTCGATGGCCCGAACGACCGCCTCGCGGTACTTCTCCGGAAAGCCCGCCGGCAGTTGGACATCCATGCGTACCTCCGTGAGCAGGCCGCTAGCAGGATCAAAGGTGGGCACCATAGTGATCCCGGCTCCGGCGGTAGGGATTCCACGCTGGCGTAGGAAGCCCAGGTAGTAGACGCCGGCGCACGTCCCCATTGAGGCGAGGAAGAGCTGGAAAGGAGTGGGCGCCTCGCCCCCTCCGCCCGCCCGCGGTGGCTGATCGGTGACCACCGTGAAGCCATCGATGTCGGCGGTCACCTGCAGATCGCGGGGAAACCCGATGCGTATGTCCATACGCGAGCGCTCCTCTCTTCGCTGGGTCGAGTGGCGGCCGCCGGTTCCGCTAGCGTCGCCGGCGGCCGCTCCACTCCTACCCCCGGGGGGTATACGTCAAACGCTCGCCCCTATCATGGCTCAGGCGTAGCAGCCCCCTCGCGCAGCTCCCGCATCTCCTCCGTCAAAGCCCTGAACCACCCTGGCTGCTCGATGCGCTTGTGCACCAACTCCTCCGCGAGATCCCGGAGGTAACGGACCGACCGCGCATCTCGCGGCAGCCCCGCGAACTCGGCATCGAGCCGCTCGACTTCCGCGACGCGCCGGTCCATCTCTTCGTTGGAGAGCGTGCCGGCCAGGAGCTCGCGCAGCACGGCGGCGTCGCGCGCGGTGATCGCTCGACCACGATCGTACACCGCGGTGAAACCAGCATGCGCCGCGACGAGCGCTTGGGGAATCCTGGCCCGGCGAAGACATGCCACGGCATGCTGGTACTCGGCCGCCGCCCGCTCGCAGGCGGCGGCCACATCTTCGGGAGCGGCGTCCTCGGGCAACGTGGCAAGCGTGCGCGTAGCCTCGAGGTTGCTCTCGAACGCCGGCCGCAAGTCGTTGAGATACGTGCGCAGCGCCGCCTGTTCCGAGCTACGCGGCGCGGACCACGGCTGCGAGATCAGGAACCCTACGAGCCCGAGCACGCCGAGCACGGCGAAGGTGCCGAGGATACCGATGAGTGCTCGTCGTCTCCATCCGGGATTCCCCAGTAACGGTAGTGCCACAGTTGCCCCCTTGCCCGACTGTGCTTAAGTTTGCGTATTAGCGACCTTCTTGTTCCACCCGCCCCAGCACCCACACCCGCAGGGTGAGCCATGCCGCTATGAGCAGTACCGTGCCGGCGGTGATGCCCATGGCATCGGCGAAGATCGTAGAGAACAGCAGAGCCACGGTTGCTAGAAGCAGCCCGATGGCAGCGGGCAGTGGTCGAACGCGGGCCATCCCCGAACACAGGAGCGCGAGCACGCCCGGAAACACGAACAGCAGCACGATGAGGAGCCAGTCGTTTGGGCCAAAGCTGTCGCCCCCGACACCCATTTTCATCAGCAGCGCTCCACTCAGGGCTCGCACGAGAGCGATAGCTCCGCCAACCGCCGCGAGAACCACAGGAAGTTTGATCTCCTTGTCTCTGTCGAATTCGCCGCTGCCCTGGCCGATCATGACCCGTGAAAATCGGCGTCTTCTAGAACGCTGCGCAACCTCCCTCGAAAACCTCTACAGCCCATGATTGCTCTGACCTCCGTCCCCCGCTCTCATTGTTGTGCATGCATACTGTGCCATTGGTAATAACGTCATCCAACCATCGGTTTGGCGAAGACGCGACGCGTCCGATCCTCGGCTGGCGTCGGCGCCGATCGCCCGCCACCTCGTGGCATGCGCCATGTACTACGTAAGCCTACCGTAATACTCACGCAGAAAAGCGGCCCGATCCCTAACGTCAACCTTGTGGGAGAACGATGATCGCCTCAGCGCTCCGGGTCAAAGTCTGCGTATATCGAGTTTTATCCGCGATACGCACCGGAATCTCCGCCAATCGAACTTCCTTTTGGGTCATGTAGAACGCTGCTGCTCCGTCGAGTATCCGCACGTCAACCAGTGAGATTCCGTTGCCTTCACGGCCAACGCCCGCCGCCGAGGCACACCCACGGTAGAAGAGACGCAGGGATCAGGGATCGCCGCCGCTAGTGGCCAGCGGCGGACCATACTGCTACAGAACAGCACAAGCACACCCGGGCGGCCTTCGGGTCGTCCGATGCGCAGCGGACCATACTGCTACAGAACAGCACAAGCACACCTGAAGCGACAGAAAACCAGCAAAAAGCCGAACACGCCTCCGAAACTGATCTCGCCGTCCTCCGGAGCGGGTAAGAAGACGTACCACGCCACGAACAGGTCTTCCCGCATGCTACGGCAGCTTTCGCGCGAGCAGTAGCGACCCGCTGCTCGCAAAGAGCCTTGTGTCGGTCAGAAAGAACGTCCAGTCGCCGCCGTAGTTATCGGGCGTCTCTCCTTCTTCGACCCAGGTCTTACCACCATCGCTAGTAGCCAGGAACCCGCCACCGCACTGCACCCAGCCATGTTGAAGGTCGGCGAAGAAGATGCCGCTTAGCATAATGTCATCCAGCTCATGCAGCACATGCCAGCTCTTGCCGCCGTCGCTGGTGGCCACGCAGGCGGCAGAGCCCACGCCAGCCTCGTTGAAACCCCCGCCGGTAGTCCAGGCGTGGGCGGCGTCAAAGACGAAGAGAGGGCCTCCCCCGACCTCCCCCGTGACCTTCTTCCAGCTCTTGCCACCATCGACAGTGGTTAGGAGGTCTCCGACAAACACCCAGCCGTTGGGCTCGGTGGTCTCGCAGGCAGACCAGGCATGAAGATCGTCAACGAAGGTCAGTGGCGGCAGGAGGACCGTGGTGCCGCCATCGATGCCGGCGGGCTGGGGCAGACGCTTCCAGCTCTGCCCGCCGTCGCTGCTGCGCAGCAGGTAGGTCGGCACTCCATGGTCACTGGGTTTATCCGGGTCTCGGGGCCCACAGAGGGCATAGAGCGTCCCTTCGCCCGCGCAGAAATCGAGCATCCACTCCTTGCTTGCCGGCAGAGTGAGACAGCGGCTCCAGGTAACTCCCTCATTTCGGCTAACGATGATGCCCGCGTACTGCTCTTCGGGAGCCGGATCCTCAAAGCCGGGGGGTCGTACGTTGAAGGCTACATACAGGATGTTCCCCAAGCGCAGGATCTTGCGAGGGCAGGGCAGAGCGCTGATCTTTCTCGGCAGGCTGGCCAGCTGCTTAGGCGTTCCCTGGACGGTCCCCTCACAGGATTGCCAGCTTCGACCCCCATCATTGGTAATCCACACTCCAGGCCGATCCTCGTTGACAAACCAGCCATGCTGGGCATCGTCGAACCACATACTGCCAGGCCGGCCCTCGATGCCGCCGGTGCCCTGGAGCTGCTGCCAGGGTGAGTGGACAGAAATACTGTCGCTTCCCCCGCAGGCGGCGACCGTTGCTGTCATGAATGCCGCGAGCGCTCCATAGCCAAGATAGTACAGCCATCCACAATGGCCCCTCGCAACCATGCGTCTCCTAGTAACCATTACGTCACGCTCGCCGCGCCTGCCTGCGATGCCGTTCTTCTCCACGCATGCTTGCACGGTCCATCGTGCCGATCTCGCCTCATTCGCATCACCTTCAAAAATTCATGCGAGTCATGCAGATCATTCCTCGTACGAAGGACGGTGTTGTGAGGTGTATCGGACGCTGAGCGTCGGTCGGCGAGCCATCCAAGGACATGACAGTGTGTATAGGAGCATCATGGAACACGCTAGGATTGACTACTCCGGCCGAGGTGGAACCGAAACGCCTAGGACATCCAGCCGCCGCCACAACTCAGCCACCACTTTCCACGCACCGGCGGGGCTAGTCGCGTTCGGTGCCGAGATCATCACTACGCATGGAAGATGTCTGTCAAGACGAACAATCACGAAGACGTTGTACACGTCCGTATGAGGCGGCATCCAGCGTATCTCGGTGGTTCTATCTTTCGAGCGCGAAACAAGTCTCTGCCGAAGGACCATGCGTAGAGACGTGGACTGCTTACCGCAGTGCGAGTAGACATCGATAGCAGGAGGAACGCTGTGGTGCCGCGCGCTGTCGAAGACTATCGACTCAGCGAGTCCTCCCGAGCTACTATCCCGACTATCGGAATGCCAAGATGACCACGTACCTGACATGTCTTCTGGCACGACAAACGATAAGCCGGACTGCAGAAGCACGTGATCGCCAGCAACTAGTCTACGGACCTCCAGAGATCCCCTGGATAAATGCCATAGGAGCAGAATGATAACACCTATAGCAACGAGCGCAAGCAGGACTCCACCATATATCGATTTTGCACTCCATCTATTCAAGGAAGTAATCATTCACTTATCACTCATAGCAGTCATCATGCTTACTGTCTTTCTTTTCTCTCACCAAAGGGAAATGTATATTGTCACAGACTTCCAGAATGAAACGACCTTCTTGTGATATACTTTGTGAGCAACTATGTAGTTGCGTGATGCATGCCAACGCTTATATTCGCTCGAAAACACTTGCGCCCAGCCGATTATCCGACTCGTTGACAGCGAGGCAAGTTTCGACGTTCCGTCAGGTCGCAAATATGAATCGCCGTTATATCCGAAAATCTCCTCATATACAGCTTGAGGATCACGCGACTTCCGTTTCTCAAACTCATATCTCGCCTTGCGTGCATTCTCGGCAGCAGATGTCCTATAGACATCGCGTTCGATTGTGCAAAATGTCTGCACCTCCTTTACAAGTTTGTAGAAACGATATGGCCACACCGACCATTTGACCTCCGGCGGAATCTTCTTCACCCATCTCCATGAGAACGGGTTGTACCACGACTCGCCGGTCGGATCGATGAACGTCACCGGCTCCCCACCGCAGTACTGATAGGCACTCTCCTCACCATCGGCCTTGGCCGGGTCCTTGCTGATGAACTGGCGGGTGAGCGGATCGTAGGAACGGGCGGAGAGATAGTAGAGGCCGCTCTCGGCATCGTAGGCATAGGAGGCATAGCGCAGGATCTGGCGAGAGGCGATCTGGCCGGCCAGGGTGGAGTTCACCACAGAGCTGGCCTGCGTCCAGATGCCGGTGGCGTAGTTGCCCGCACCGATGGGGTTACCCCACTCATCGTAGCGGTAGGCGGCGAAGGCATCGCCGTTGCTGTCCAGCAGCTCGAGTACATCGCCGCGCTCGGAGGTGATAAGAGCAAAGAGCACCGGGCTGACTGAGGAAGCGGGGCTGCGGTAGATCCGGCGTAAGGAACTCCTTCCTCATCGTAGAGGTAGTCGATGCGCCAGCTTGTCTCGCCCCGGATCGCCGAGAGGCTGCGCAGGCTCAGACCCTCGTAGAGGTAGGTGGTGGTTGTCGTGGTGGTGCCCTGGGTGATCTCGGAGCGGATGCGCTGCCCGCCGCCATCGTAGGCATAGCTGGCGGTGAGGCCACTCGCGTCGTTGGCATAGCCCGCTAGACGACCGCTGGCGGTGTAGGAGAAGCGCTCGCGGTCGGGGTCGGCGGAAGGTCCTTGCTGCGTGCGCCAGCCGTTGGCGATATCCCAGCCGTAGTGGGTGGTGGCGGCGCCGTAACTCATCTGCGTAAGACGATTGGCGGCATCGTAGGTCAGGCTGGCCGAGCCGCCGGCATCGGTAAAGGCGGTCAGGTTGCCGGCGGAGTCGAAGGTGGTGGCGGTCAGGCCGCCGGCGGAGGAGCTCTCCAGTCTGCCGGTAGCATCGTAGGCATAGCTGGAAGAGAGCGTTCCCGCGAGGGCAAGCGGCAGGTTCTCGGTGCTCTTGCGGCCCGAGGCGGCATCGTAGCTATAAGAGCCGGCGGCGGTAAAGCCGGCACCCGACTGCCCATTGAGCTGAGAGGCGCCGTTGAAGTTGCGCCCAAAGGAGAGGCTTCCCAAGGTGGCGGTGGTCCAGCGCTCGGCGTTATCGCGATCGGTGATCGTTCGGGTAACGGTCTGCCCAGCGGCGATGGTAGTGGTACGGGTGCTCTCCTGCTCGCGAGCGTTGCGGGCGATCTGGGTTACTACCGGCGTGGCAGAACCATAGTTTTCGCTCTCCTGCGTGCCGGTGGCCTCGTTAAGCGGATAGCTCCAGCTCTGCTGGCGACCGGAGACGGTATCTACACGTTCATCCGGCCGCCCTAGCGAGTCGTAGGTGGTGGCGACGTCTTTCAGCGTGACAGGGTTGGGATCGCCAGGCCGAGTGTGCGTCTCGTGGTTTAGGTTGCCGAAAGTATCGTAAGCGTAGCTTACCTTCGAGAGCTCCTCATCCGGGTTCGGAGCGGTGTTGACGATCGTCTCGCTCGCCAGCAGTCCGCTGGCGTTATAGGCATAGGCGGTATCGCGACTGCCCTGCGCCTCGCTGGTAATCCGCCCGGCGATATTGTAGCTCTTGCTGATGGCGATACCGTCGGCATCCAGGCTACGCAGCTCCCAGCCTAGGCTGTTGAGGGTCAGACTCGAGCCACCCGCCTCAATCTGGCGGCCGAGCAGATCGTACGTATAGGTAGTGGTCAGGCCGCCGGACGATGTCGTTGAGACGAGTTGATCACCGGTGTTGTAGGTGTAGCTCGTCGTCGCTACCGCCGTGGGGTTAGTGTTGGGATCGTAGCCTTCCAGGGTGCGTTTCTCCGCCGTCTTGTTACCCTCGGCGTCGTAACAGCTGATGATGCGGCTACCGTCGGGGTTGATCTGGCATACTACGTTGCCGGCCAGATCGTAGATATAGGTGGTCGCCGCCGACTCACCGGGCGCAGTCACACTGACCTGCTGGCCCTGCTCATCGTAGGTAGAACGGGTTGCTCGCACCGTGTCGTAGCTGGCAACGCCCATCTCCCAGTGGCTGGTGATGTTGCCCTGCATATCGTAGATCCAGCGTTCGTCTTCGCCGCCGACCGTCGAGTCGCTGGCGCTTGTCGGATTGCCGACACCGTCGTAGGTGGTAACGATCGTCTTCTGTGTCTGTCCATTGGGGTGTTGGGCATCCCAGAGCAGTGTGGTCTGGCCGGTGGCATGACCTCGGGCATCGTAGACCGACTTCGTCCAGCTGTTCTTCGCATCGTTGCCAGACACGCTCTGCCAGCTCTCGATCTCGTTACCAAGCGCATCGTAGAGATGATGGGTAGTCACGCCCTTGGCATCGGTGCTCGTCAGCAGCCGACCAGCCAGATCGTAGGTGTTGGTCTCGGTGGTAGTCCCCGAGGTATCGGTCTTGGAGAGGCGGTTGCCGAAGGCGTCGTAGGTGGCGGTCTCGGTCAAATCCGATGCGGTACCGCCGTAGCTGCGCAGCACATCGCGGTAGGTGGTGCTCCGCGGCTCGCCATTGGCGGCGAAGTCGGCGAAGTCGGTCTGCGCCCAGACATCGGGGCCGGCACTGATCTTGCCGCGCTGCTGTACTTGGGCGCCCCTGTACAGCGATGAGCCGACAGAGACATCGCCGTAGCTGTACTGGCTCAGGGCGCTGCTCTGTCCGGAGATCGCCTCCACGCTGCTAGTGAGGTTACCGTCGGCATCGTAGTCGTTATCGGTCTGAGAGACACACTGGGCATCGTGTGTGGTCTCCTCAGAGATCGGCTGATCATTGCCCGCCTCGTACTCGAATGTAGTAGCCAGTTCCTCATCGCGCTGCTCAACTTGCTCGACGAGGTTGCCCTGTGCATCGTAGTCGCTCTCTACTGTAGAAAGCAGGGTGTTGTCGCCATCCTTGGAGCTCTCTTTTACCACCTGAAGATCTTCGCCGTACTGGTAGGTAGTGCTCAACTTAAGGTCCGCGACCGCCGGGTTACGGATCTCGCTGACGACAGCGCCACTCAGCGGTTCCCAAGCATACTTGACAACATCGCAGGCCTGGCCCGCCTGACCGCCAACCGTACCGTAGCGGCTGATGGTCGCCTCCGCTTCGCCGTAGACGATGCCCGCCCGAGCATCGGGTTTGCTGGTTGCGTCGTAGTCGGGGAAGCGAACCTCGGTGAGAACACCGTCGGTGTAGAGGAAGGACTCGGAGACGCTCTGGCCAGTGGTCGGCCAGCCCTGTTGGGTGATCGCCGACAGGCGGCTTGCGGAGTAGCTGTAGCTGACGGCGCGCTCCTCCGCCTGGCCGGGGAAGTAAGTCACCGAGGGCGTAGCGCCGGCTGTGTAGTTGACGGTGCGCGTGCCGGCGGCGGTGGCGTAGCTGGCCGCCGAGATCACACCGCCGCTCATGGTCACGCTGATGGACTGGCCGTTAGCGGCGGTAATCGAGGTCAGGTCGCCGCCCGACCAGGCGTACGTTGTCGTGTTGCCGTTGGCGTCGGCCTCGCTCGTAAGCTTGCCGGCGGAGTCGAATCTCAGCACGCTCTTGTCGGTCTCGGTGAGTGTCCACCCATCGCCGCTCTGGGCGAGCGTGGCAAAACAGCCGGTGGGCGCGAGCCAAACGCCATCGATCTTGGTGAAGCGGTGCTGATCGCCAGCTTCATCCACGTAGACGGTCTCGGCGGTACCGATGGTCAGGCTGCGCTCAAACGAGAAGCGCCAGCCGGTGCCAAAGGCGCCGGCAGTCGTGCGGCCTGAGTCGTAGTTGCGGGCAAGGGCGGCGCTGGGGCCCCAGGAGGCGATGTCTAGGTCGCTCGTGGCAAGGCACAAGCCGCCCCGGTCAAGCTGCGCCGAGGCCGCGTGTCCGGCCCACTCTCCCAGATCGGCGCTGGTGTGGAATGCGTCGTTGGGCAGGATGTCGAAGTTGGTGTCGCGGTGCACCCACCCGCTATCCCAAGCGGGGCTGCTGTCGGCGAGGGGGTCCATCTTCAGGCGGGTGTCGAGGTCGTTGTCTTGGATCTCGCCGAAACCTTGCCGGATGCGGAAGCGGAACGTGCACTGTGTAGAGGAGTTCTTGGTGCACTCCGCCAGCGGTTCGATAGCGTCCGCGCCGGTCGCCTGCGAGTCGTAGTAGAAACCCGCCGGCGAGCCGGGAATCCTCACCCAGGAGTTGCGATGAGGATCGCGAGTATCCAGGCTGGGGTCGTAGCTGAACCAGCCCAGCACGCCGCGCAAACGCGAGGTATCGCTGTCGGTGGCATTCACGCCCACCTGCACGGAACGCGTCTGGCTCGCGTTGACGGTGCTGCCTATGGTTACCGTGGCGGTCACCGTGTCGCCGGTACGGTAGCGCGGCGCATCGGCGACCGAGGTGGCCTGCGGAGTCTCGTGGGTGACCTCCAGGGAGGGACGGTAACTACTGGTACCGTACTCGCGCGAGCGGAACTTCCGCCAGTACGTGGCGTCCTCGCTGGTGGTCTGGTAGACGATGAAGCCGTAGTTAGCGCAGCGTCCCTCGACCCATTCCTGGGTGGGGATGCGAGCGGTAGGCTCCATCCACTCCCCGCGAGCCACCGCGACATCCTTCCACCAATCGAACTCGTGGCCGCCATTGTCGGCCAGGATGTTCCAGGTGGTGCCCTGTCCCCAGGTTTCACGCAGCAGCCCGATGTGCGTGGTCATTGCTTGACTGTAGTAGTACTGATGGAACTGGTACATGTGGAGTTGCGCGGTGGGCACGTAGTGGCCGGCGATGCTCGAGAGATCGAATTTGATCAGCGTGCGGTTGTGCCCGGTGGAGGCGTCGTAGCGGCCGACCTTGAGCTCCTGCGAGCCCGCGTAGGCGGTATCCGGAAAGGCCGAGGAGACGTAGGTGTCGGTACAGGAGGACTGGCCGAACGTGATAGTGGGGTCGATGTGGATGGGGAACACGCGCTCGGAAGCGTTCACCCACGCCTCGGGCACCTCGTAGGTGATAGTGCTCTCCTCGCGGCCCACACTCACCTTCATGGTCGCCCCGGCGCAGTAGGCGGGCTCGCCGGCCTTGCTGACCGAGGAGTCGAAGACGCACAGGCCGCCGAGCACGAACAGCGGCTGCTTGGCGTTCTCGGCGTAGAGCCCCCAGCCCTCTTGAAGGTCGTACCGCAAGGTAAGGCCGGGGTGAGCGAGCGAGAAGCTGAAGCGCCGTGGCGCGGCGGCCGAGGCCAGCAGCAGCTCCTCTTTGACGCCCTCAGCGAGTACCTGGTAGCGAAGATCGGTGTCTACGGCCACTGCCGGGTAGGTAGCTAGATCGCCAAGCACCACGGCCGCCTTGGAGGCCAACCCGCGCGGCTGTAGAGAGAGCTCGTAGCGGTCGGCGCCGAGACGTACCTGCGGCCGCGCGGCGCCGAGGCGCACGGCGAAAGGCATGGCGGCGGCCACGTACTCGCCACTCTTGGCATCGCTCAGCAGACGCGTATCGATGGCCCGCCAGGCGCCGGCGGCATCGCGAAAGCGGATCGGCGAGGAGAAGAACTCGCTGCGCAGACTGCCGTCGGAGAGCTCATAGGTCGTGGAGCTCTCGCCGCGCAGCTTGGTGAGCTCGCGCACTACACTGGGCTGGGCCGCGGCGGCTCTCTGTGAGCAGAGAGCAAGAACGCCCAGCAAGACCACGATGAGAACAAAGGAAAGTGCGAACGCGAGCCCACGATGAGCACAACGCAGCGCCCGCCCAGAGAAGACTCCCCGACCCATGATTCTCCTCCGCTTCGCTCTATACTAACCCAGTACAACCTGCAGCCGCTAAGCAACCAGGGTGCTACTGGGTACGCGAAACTCGGAGATGAACGTACGCCTTCTCTGGTAAGCGGACGCTGCACGGCGACGTTCGCAGAACGGATGCCACGCTGTCAAGTACCTGGAGGCATTGTAAACCGGCACCCAGTCGCGATTGGGTTACCACTGAGCCTGGCTCGCTCCACCGCGCGGGCATGCGGGGCGCCGGGGCGAAGTTGCCGCGGCGCCCGTCTCGTGCCCCGTGCGCGTCTACCAGCGCTCGTGCTTCACGAGCTCCTCGAGCGGGCGCCGCGTCTTGTGACGCGGCTCGTCGGCCGCGTAGCCCAGCGGGGTGAAGGCCACCGGCGCCACATCGTCGGGCAGGCCGAACACCTCGCGAGCCGCCGCGGGGTCAAAGGCCGCGACCCAGCACGTGCCCAACCCCAGGGCCGTCGCCGCGAGCACCAGGTGATCCATGGCGATGGTCGCGTCGACCTCGTCGTAGGGTTTACCGTCCATGCGCCGCCATGCCTCGGCTGGCACCGCCACCACACCGACCACCAGCGGCGCATCCACGAACCACGGCCGGTTGTAGACGCGGCGCAGCTCCTCTTCTCTCCCCCGCGTCTGGGCGACCAGCACGCGGAACGGCTGTCGATTGGCGGCCGTGGGAGCCAGACGGGCTGCCTCCAGCACCTGCCGCAGCTTCTCCTCTTCCACCGGATCTGGCCGGTAGGCACGCACGCTGTAGCGCCGGGCAATCAGATCGAGCACGTCCATCCTGACCTCCTGCAAGCTGCCGGTGCGAGACAGAACACAGGGTACACCGTCTCCATAGCCCCGCCCGCCGATAACCGTCTGCCGACACACACCGCGTGACTCAGGTTCTGAACATCGTGAGCAGAAAGACCAACTCCTCCTCGGCATGCACGGCGTGCTTCAGGTACGCGGGCATGTAGAAGAAGCTGCCCGCGTGCGCCTCGTAAGCTTGTTCGCCCAGCTTGATCGTGGCACGGCCGCGCAGCACGTGGATCGCCGCCGGGACGCTGGCCGTGTGCTCGGAGAGCTCCTGGCCGGGGGCAAAGGTGAAGTGGACCAGCTTGTGGTGCTCGTTCTCCACCACCGGCTTGCTGACGATGCCGCCCTCGGCCACCTCGGCGAGGGCCAAGAGATCGACGACCACTGGGGTATCTGGCTGCATTGACTACTCCTTGCTCGGTCCCGGCCGCTCGTCCACGGCCACCACGTGTAGGATATCCAGGATTCACGCAAGCGAAGCGCACTATGAGCCTGATCTCCCTCCACGGCATCGAGAAGTCCTTCGGCGAGCGGCGCCTGTTCGCCGGCGTCTCCCTCATGCTGCACGCAACCGATCACGCCGTGCTGGTAGGCCGCAACGGCAGCGGCAAGACCACGTTGCTGCGCCTCATGGCGGGCGTGGAACGCCCCGACGCCGGCACCCTGGTGCGCGCCAGGAGCCGCCGTGTATGGCTACACGAGCAGACACCCGAGCTAGAGCAGGACCGGCCGGTACGCGAGTACCTCATGGAGGCCTTCAGCGAGGTCGCCGCCCTGGAGGCCGAGCTCCGGCGCGCCGAAGAGAGGCTCGCCGGCCTGCGCGAGGACAGCCCGGGTCTACGCGACGCCATGCGCGGCTATCAACAAGTGCAGCGCCAGTTCGAGCTGCTGGGCGGCTATCACTACCAGGTCGAGTTGGACGGGGTGCTCGAGGGCCTCGGCCTGCCATCCGATCTGCTCGACCGCGGCATCCTCTCGCTCTCCGGCGGCGAGCTCACCCGGGTCACGCTGGCCCGGGCGCTCCTCGCGCAAGCGGACCTGCTGCTCCTGGACGAGCCGACCAACCACCTCGACATCGACTCGGTCGAGTGGCTGGAGGAGTTCCTGGCCACGTATTCGCGCGCCTTCGTGCTGGTGACCCACGACCGCCGTCTGCTGGAGCGCGTCGGCTCTCGCGTGCTGGCGCTCGAGCACGAGCACGTGGAGACCATGGCCAGCGACTTCGCCACCTACGTACGCGAGCGCGAGGCGGCGCTCGCCCTGCTGGAACGGGAGTACGCGCAGGCACAGGAGAAGATCGACCAGCTCCAGCGCTACTACGACCGCTTCCACGCCAAGAAGAGCAAGGCCAAGCAGGCCAAGGCCAAGCTGACGCAGATGGAACGCATTCGGCGCGACCTCAAGGCGCCGCCACGGAGAGTGCGGTCGTTCCGCCTGGGCCTGCCGCAGCCGCACCCCTCCTCCCGCGTGGTGCTCGAGATGAAGACGTCGGCCCTCACCGTAGGCGGTGAGGATGGCGCCACGCCCACCACGCTGGTACACGGCGTCGACGTGGTCGTGGAACGCGGCGAGAAGATCGCGCTGCTCGGGCCCAACGGTTCGGGCAAGACCACCCTCGCCGAGACCGTCGTCGGCCTGCGCACGCTGGCCAGCGGCGCCGTCCACATCGGCCACAACGTGCGCCTGGCCTACTTCTCGCAGCAGGGCCGAGAGCTCGCCGCCGACGCCTCGGTGCTCGACTGCGCGCTGCCGCTGGTGGGTCACGACGAGCAAGCGGCACGCGCGCTCCTGGGCCGCTTCCTCTTCGGCGCCGACGACGTCGCCAAGCGCGTCGGCGCCCTGTCGGGCGGCGAGCGGAGCCGCCTGCGCTTGCTCGTCTTGCTCACCGGGCAGGCCAACTTCCTCCTCCTCGACGAGCCCACCAACCACCTCGACGTAGATTCGGTAGAGGCGCTCGCCGCGGCCTTGGCCGAGTACACCGGCACGCTGCTGCTGATCACCCACGACCGCCACCTCATCGACAGCGTGGCTACACGGGTGCTGGAGATCCACGACGGCGGCCTGCTCAGCCACCTCTCGGTGGAGCGCTACTGGGAGGCGCGCGCGCAGCGCGCGCCCGTCGCCGTTGACGACGCGCCCGAACGCGGCCCGCTCTCGCCCGGGCGCGCCGCCTCGCCGGCCGCGCCCGCCGGGGCGAGCGCTACCCGCGCCTCCCGCCCGCCGAGCGCGGAGGAGGCGCGCCGGCGGCGCGCCCGCATTCGCGGCCTGGAGAGCGAGATCCTCAAGCTCGAGCGCCGGCTGGGCGCCCTCGACGCCGAGCTCGCCGAACCAGACACGTGGCAGGATCCTCAGCACGGCAAGCGCCTGGCCGCGCAGCGGGCCGCGCTCGACGCCGACCTGCAACGGCTGTACGCGGACTGGGAGACGGCCGTCGACGAAGCCGCGACCGCCGACGAAGACGCTCGGGTCGCGGATGCGGCTCAGAGCACCGACACAAGCTCGCGCCAGCGAGCAGGTAACCAGCGTGGCGGCAGCCGCTCGCCGCGCTAGCGCCGGCGCGGCTACGCCCGCCGGCGACCTCTCCGCGCGGCACGTCCGGCGGCTGCGGTGCAAGATCCTCGACTGGTACGGCGAGCACCGCCGCGACCTGCCCTGGCGACGGACCGTCGACCCCTACGCCATCCTGGTCGCGGAGGTCATGCTGCAGCAGACACAGGTGGCGCGGGTAGTCGGCAAGTACGAGCCGTTCTTGCGCGCCTACCCCACCCTCGAGGCGCTGGCCAGTGCGCCTACAGCCGGCGTGCTCCGGCACTGGGCGGGTCTGGGCTACAACGCCCGCGCCGTGCGCCTCCAGCGCTGCGCGCAGGCGGCCGTGAACGTCGCGCACGGCCGCCCCGCCGAGCTGCCGGCCTCTCTCGAGCAGCTCCGCCAGCTCCCGGGTATCGGGCCGTACACGGCCCGCGCGATCCTCGTATTCGCCTGGAACGCGGACCTGGCCGCCGTGGACGCCAACGTACGCCGCGTGCTCACGCACGAGCTGGATCTGCCGCGGGATCTCACGCCGGCGGCACTCCAGGCGGTCGCGGAGACCGTACTGCCGACGGGCCGCGCCCGCGACTGGCACAACGCGCTCATGGACTACGGCGCCCTCGTCCTCACCGCCCGGGCCACCGCGATCGCCCCCCGTGCCCGCCAGGGCCCCTACCAGGGGAGCACGCGCTGGTACCGCGCCCGCATGCTCGCCGCCGTGCTCGACCGGGGACGCCTCCCTCTCGAGAAGGTGGCGGCCGAGCTGGGGCTCGCTCCGACCAGGGCGCGCGCGCTCGCCCAGGGTCTGGCGCGCGACGGCCTACTGACGCTGCGCGACGACGCGATCGACGCGCCGTAAGATGAGCCGGAGACGATCCGCGAACGCGCCGCGGCCGCGACGTCGGCCTCAGGCCGCGCCGAAGTACGCGGGGAAGCGGCGCACCGTCTTTTTGCGCCGCTGGTAGGTGCGCGCCAGCTCCATGAAGATGCCCACGTCGCGGTCCAAATCGGACTGCGTGCCGTCGAAGTAGAACGTCCGTACGGGTATCCGGTCGAGATCCTCTTGGACCACCGGATAGACCGCTTCGGTGACAATACCGTTCATGCAACTGAAGGGACTGATGTCGATGATGCCGTCCACACCTTTGCGATGCAGGTAGACGGTCTTGCCCACGCTCAGCACCATCTCGCCCAGCGAGCCGGTGTAGGGCAGGTACGGCCAGGCCAGATCGAGTACTTCGCGCACCTCGTGCGGCTCCTCGTATCCGACGAACTCCTGCTCGAATGGGGCGTACAGAAGCTCCTCGTCGCGCCGCTGGATCTTCGCCTTCACCGAGCGCACCAGGCCATCCTTGGAGAAGGCTCGACCCTCTTCCGCAAGGCGCCGCTTGTGTTCATCGTCGGTGTACCAGACCCACTCGCCGATGTCGCTGATCCAGCACTCGCCACCCTGGCGCTCTACCACGCGGACCAGGTCGGCGTTGCTGAAGGTGTTGTTACGGCAGAAGATCTCTCCGACTACACCGATCAGCGGGCGCCCTCTGTCGTAGTCGCAGTCGACCGAACGGAAGCGCTCCAGCGAACGCCGCAGGGCGGCGCTCGCGCGGTTGAGACGTTCGCGATGGGAGACCCCGAGCGTAGCTACCGCCCCGCCAACGTCCTCTAGGCTCTCGCGGTACACGTTGTCCGTGCTGCCCGCCACGCGCTCGTAGGGGCGCGTCTTGAGCAGCATCTTCATGAGGATGTCCTGCGCCACTACAGCTCGCCAGCCAGTCCGCACAAGGTCGTTCCCGTACTCGCCGATGGAGCGGTAGCCGTCGCTCGACGTGATGGTCATGAGTGGCACGTCCTGGTAGCCCCGTTCGTCCAGCGTGCGTCGCACCAGATGGTTGTACTGGCCGAAGCGACACGGACCGTTGGCCGTGGGCAGCAGGAAGGCGATCTTGCTCCGCTCGCCCGTCTCGAGCAGCTTGAGGAAGTCGCCGACGACGATCTTCTGCGGGTAGCACTCGTCGCCCGACGTTACGCTCCCGCCGAGCTCCAGCGTGCGCTCGTCCGAGTCGGGCACCGGCCACGCGTCGAGGCCGATCGAACGCAGGGCGGCAGACAGCAAGTACGTGCCGCCCCACGGCATGTGCGGCAGATAGAGCGTGCGGCCCTCCAGGCCCAGCTCCCGCGAGAGGCCGCTGATGCGCTCGGCCGCCTTGGTCCCGCCCGCCGCGCTCATGAGACGCTGCACTCCAGCGCGGCGTCCGACCACCAGCGCAGGAAGCCCTTGCTGTCCAGATAGGCCTCGCAGCGCGTCATGTGGCCGGCGTCGTTCTGATGCTCGTCGAACTGCAGCGTGAGGAAGGGCCGGCCGGCCGCCTCGCGCACGTAGTGCTTGATGTACGAGTCTGGCCCGCACTTGAAGTTGGTGACGTAGATGAGGTGGAGATGACGCGTCTCGCCGGCCAGTCGCGCCGCCTGCAGGATCTTGCGCCCGTAGTTCCAGTACATGTTGGGGACCACGTCGCTGACGTCGATGCCCTTGATGGGCAGGAAGTCGAGCGGCAGTACGTTGACTCCGTAGTACTTGCGCAACTTGCGCGGGATGTCCATGTTGATGCCCTTGTCGTACATGTTGTACGGCCGCCCCACGAGGACGATGCCCTGCTCCCCGCGCTCTTCCAGCGTGGCCAGGGCACGCTCGCCGGCGGCCAGCAGGATCGCGCGGAAATCCTGCTGCGCCTGCTCCGCGCGATCGATGGCGGCGCTCAACCGCGCCTCCGAGGCGCCGAGCTCGGCCGCCATCTCTCGCAGGTCCTTCAGCAGCCCCTGCTTGCCCAGCCGGAAGCGCACCAGCGGCATGAGCAGGCGATCGGCGTGGGCGCGCAGCCGCGGCGCCGTGCGCACCACGAAGGGAAGCGTTTGCCCCCACGGGCACGCGTGCGAGTTATAGCGCGGAAACTCCGTCTCCTCGTTGATCTGGTTGGGGACGAAGATGCGCTCCGCGCCGTGATCGGCCAGCCACGCGACGTGCCCGTGTGCCACGCGAATGGGGAAGCACGGCTCGGCGACCGTGGCCTCTACTCCGCTCTCGCGGATGCCACGGTCGCTCTCCGGCGAGAGCATCGGCCGCAGCCCCAGCTCGGCGAAGAACGCCGACCAGAACGGCAGGCGGTCGAAGGTGTACATGGCGCGCGGCAGGCCCACGATCGGCGCGTCGGCGGGCACGTCCGCCAGCAGGCGCTCGTAGGAACCCACGAGCGCGTCTTCGCGCACGGCGATCAGATCTTCGATCACCGGCTCCTTTTCCACCTTGGCCCGCTTGCGGTACCGGTCCGAGCACTTATCGCCCCAGTACGTCTTCTCGCCCTCGATGGTGAACTGGCGCACGTCGCACTCGTTACTGCAGCCCTTGCAGACAAAGTCGACGACCGTGTAGTCCACCTTCTGGAGGTCCCAGCCCCGGAAGCCGGTGGCGGCCTGCGTGCGCTGCATGCGCTCGCGCGCCAGCAGGGCCACGCCGAGCGCGCCCATCACGCCGTTGCACGGCGGCACGATAATCTCTTTCTCCAGGATCTGGCTGAACGCCGCCGCCACGGCGTCGTTGTACGCCGTGCCGCCCTGGAAGTAGATGCACTCGCCGATGCGCCGATCGCGCACCACTCGGTTGAGGTAGTTGTGCGCGATCGAGTAGGCCAGACCGGCGACCAGGTCCTCTTTGCGCGCGCCGCGCTGCATGTAGCTCATCACGTCGCGCTCCATGAAGACCGTGCACCGCTCGCCGAGACGAACGGGTGTCTGTGAGGACAGCGCCAGCTCCGCGAACTCGCCGATGATGCTGATGCCCAGCTTCTCGGCTTGTTCCTCCAGGAACGATCCGGTGCCCGCCGCGCACGCCTCGTTCATGGCGAAATCGACCACCACCCCGTCTTGCAGGCTGATGAACTTGCTGTCTTGGCCACCGATCTCGAAGATGGTGTCGACCCGGCGGTCGATCATGCGCCCGATGAAGTCGGCACCCGTTTTGTGCGCTGTGATCTCGTCGGTGACGATGTCTGCTCCCGTTAACTCGCCGACCAGCTCGCGCCCGGAACCGGTAGTCCCCACGCCGCACAGCCGGATGCTTGCGCCGAACTCGGTCCGCAGGTCGTGCAGCGCCTTGTCGACCACCTCCACCGGCCGCGCGTCCGTCTTTACATAGATCTCCTTGAGCACCCGGCACTCGTCGTCGATGAGCACCAGGTTCGTGGACACCGAACCGACGTCGATGCCCAGGTACGTATCGAGCACGCCGTCGCCGCTCACCTCGCCCTGCGGCGCGATATCGCGCAGCAGACGCACGCGGCTCATGCTCAGCGGCTCGCTCACCGGAAACTGGGAGGCCGGCAAGGCACCCACGTCTACGGAGACCGTCGCCTGATCCGCGGCCTCCGACGCCTCCGCCCCGAGCAGCGCGGCGCCGACGGCGCCCATCCACGCGTAGAGCGGGGGTACGAAGAGGGCGCCGTCGGCGAAGCTGAAGGCCTCGCGCACAGCTTGCACGGCGCCCTGGTTGGCGGCCACGCCGCCGATGAACGCCACCGGCGGCTCGATCACCTTGCCCTTGGTGATCGTGCCGCGGAAGTTACGGATGACGGCGTCGCACAGGCCGCGCAGCACCTCGGGCGGTTGGTAGCCCTTCTGCTGCGCGTGGATCATGTCGCTCTTGGCGAACACGCTGCAGCGGCCGGCAACGCTGGCCGCCTTGCCGGCCCCCAGTACGATCTCTCCGACGTCTTCTATGTCGTACAGCAAGCGGCTGGCCTGCTGGTCCATGAAGGACCCGGTGCCGGCCGCGCAGTCGCCGTTGGTGGAGTAGTCGCTGATGCCGACGGAGCTGCCGCCGTCGGCCTCGAGGCGGATGAACTTGCTGGTCTCGCCGCCCATCTCGAAGACGGTGACGACCTCTGGGTGAAGGGCCGCGAGGCCCTTGGCGATGGCTTTGAACTCGTTCTCGTAGGGGGCGCCGAGCGCCTCACCGATGAGGCGCCCCCCCGATCCCGTGACGCGCACACCCTCGATAGCCTCCCGCGGAAACACCGCGAATACCTCGTCGAGCAGCGCGCGCGTAGCATCGGCGGGGCTCCCCTTGATGCGGCGATAGGCAGAGACCAGCAGGGGGGAGCCATGCACGACCACCAGCCCCGCGTCTGGGATGTGAAACAGCGAAGGATGCTGTACGGCAAGGCGCTGGAACAGCGATACATCGGTCGGAGTGCCGAGAAGCGCGAGCTTGAGGCTGATACACCCGATATCGATACCCAAAAACGCCATGGGCTGTCGCGAACCTGCCTCCACGGGGACACCGGTGCTCTCCTGGGGCTCTCTGCCCCCGACCGGCGTTACATCCTAGTATGACCGCCGCGCCACCGCAAACGGACTGCCACAGTCCGCATTCTCGGTCATTGTGCACCGGAGAGTATCCCACATGTCCACCCAACCCCCGTTTCGTCGCCCTATTCCAGCGTGTTCGCCATCCGTAGGCTGCGAGCTCCGGGGATTGATCCCGGCAGCGGCCGCGCAGAAGGCCTCACCACATCGCCGCCGGCCGCAACCAACAACCGTCCTACGGGACAGGAGGGCACCGTGACCGACACCGACGTACAAGCAGCTCCACTCACCAACAAGGAGCGCAAGGAAGACGCAGCATTCCTCCTCGAATCCTTCCGTGCCGCCGGCCGCACCGCGGCAGCGGTTTTGGAGCCGGAGGAGGCCGCCTCGTTCGCCTCCAGCGACGCTCTCATCCAGCAGGAGCTCTTCTTCAAGCTCCTCTGCTACGCGGTGCTCTCCGCCCAGCCCGCGCCCGAGGCGGTCGTCCGCTCAGACTGGGATCGCCTCCTGGCGGCGGGCACGGTCGCCGACGTCTTCGCGGGCACGTTCGAGCTCACCTGCTACGCACTCGACCCGCCCGTCACGCGGAGCGACAGCAAGGGCAAAATCATCGACTTCGCCAGGCTCGCGGCCACTCGTGAAGCATGGGCACAGCTCCTCCCCGAGCCGCCCGACCCAGACACGGCCGTCGACGTACTGCGCGCCACCTCGGGGGGCGCGCTCAAGTCGCGCGCCTTTTGGGTGGTACGCGAGATGCGCCGACTGAATCTCTGGCACGGCGATCAGCTCGACCGGTACGGGTACGTACCCGACGGCCGCGTGCGCAAGCGTGCCGCGCGAATGGGCCTCGTGGACATCCCCGAGAAGGCCGACTCCTTCGCCGACATGAAGACCGTGTCGCGCGGCCTCCACGCCGTCATGCGCCTCGCCGGTGCGGGGAACGGCGACTACGATCTCCCCATCACCTTAGCCGCCGAACGCTGCGAGCTGTGCGACAGCGCGCGCATGGCCTCGTGCCCCATCCCGCACTGCCGGTGGCGCCGCGAGCATGCGTGCTGAGCCGTTTGGGGCGGGGGGGGGGGTTCCCCCCCCCCCCCCCCCCCCCCCGCGGCCAGGCGGCGGCGAGGTCTACGGCGCACCGTGGCAGACGAAAGCCTACCGCGAGTTCACACGCCAGTAGGCCGGCGCCTGCTGGCGATTACCGGCCAGGTCAACCGCGGTAAACGTAGCTACATAAACGCCAGCCTTCGGCGGGGTGTAGGAGAACCGCAGTCTGGTACCAGTACGTAACCAACCCAAATCCAGACGCTTCGCCACCACTCCCGAGCGGCGAACGACCACGGTCACGTGGGCCGCGGACTGCGCTGGTCATACACCGCGTAGTACATGCGAGCGGTCGTCGAGCGCCGCACGGTCACTCCCGCCCCCAGCTTGAAGTACGGCCCCCGGCGATCGACGATCACGCGCCCCGCGGCACGCGACTCAATCGCGTCGCCCGTGGCCTCGAACACGACGGTGTACAGCCCGCCGCTCGACACCACCGTTCCGTCGGCGCGGGTGCCGTCCCAGTCGAGCGAGTGAGCACCGGCCTCGAGCCGGCCCATGGGCATGCTGCGAACCGCCGTACTGCCCAGTTTCACCGTCGCCACCACATCCGCCGCACGAAGCAGGGCGAACGGGACGGTAGCGATGTCTTGCCGGCCGTCGCCGTTCGGCGAGAAGTAGATGGGCTGCGCCCCCGTAACCCTCACGGTGCGATCCACCCTCACCTCCGCCGAAGCGCTTCCCGCATTGCCGGCAGCGTCCGAGGCCAGCACCACGATCGTGTACACGCCCTCCGGCGCCGCCACCGTCCGACCGTCCGAAACGATCTTGCCATCCCAGGTTACCGAACGCGGCCCCTGGTGAAGGCTGCTCATACCCGCCAGCTCACGGACCGTCTCGCCGGTTGCCGAGCGAACCACCGCCCGAACACTGCACGGCTCGTTCAACACATAGGAGACGGCGACCCGGTCGCCAGCCCCAGTGCCCAGCGGATTGACGACCGTGGCGCTCTGCCTCAACTGCTCGAACTCCGGGGGCACCGTATCTACCGTCACGGCCTGCACGCCTGGGCTCGCCTTTCGTCCGCTGGGCGTCTGTGCGTTCCCCGTAATCACGTAGGTTCCATCGGGCACCACCGCGCCCTGATCGTCGCGGCCATCCCAAACCACCTTTACCGCCGTGGCGCCTTGCCCGTCGAAGCTGCGTACCAGCGTCCCGGCGCCATCGCTGACGGTGACCGTCCAACTGGCCGCCTCCGATATGGTGTAGCGAACGCTGACGGTATCGCGCACACCATCGCCCGTGGGGCTCAACACCGCCGGCGAGACCGAGAGGGCGTAGATCTTGGGCAGACCGCGCGCCGTCACGGCCTTGCGCAGCCAAGCCATACGGGCATACATCCCGTTTCCAGGACAAGCCGTATAACAGGCAGTGCGATGGGCAGAGATGGCGGGCAACCACACGGTCGTGCCCGCCCTAAAACGATCAGATGCGCGGCAGAGCATCTTGGCCTTGGACAGCGGGTTAATGTGGTGCACGTCCAGCTTCCAGGCAAGCAACGCCCGCAGACTGCCCAGCATGGCCGGCGGCGGCGACACGCTGGAAAAAGTGCCCACCAGCGCCACGCCAGTAGAGCTGGTGTTGAAGCCCAGGGTCTGCGCGCCGATGACACCCTCCCGGATGCCGCCGTAGCGACCCTCGTAGATCTGGCCGTACTTATCGATGAGGAAGTTGTAGCCGATGTCGCGGAATCCGGCAGACTGTGTGTGGTACCAGTACACGGCCCGTACGACTCCTGCGCCCCCCTGCCTGGTGTAGTTGTTGCCACTCACCGTGTGGTGGACGAAAGCCATCTTCACCAGCGCGTAGTCCGGCTCCCCGTCTCGCCACCGCTCGTTGGCACCCCACTCCCTCCGCGTCATGATCTTCGGCATGGCCGGCGCGGCGCTCGCGGCCGGCACCAGGGGGACGCCCGAGATGGCTGCGACAACGGTACGCAGAGCGCCCACTACACGGTCCGTACCGGTGGCGTCGCCCGCGGTATTGATGAAGGAGATGTCCAACTTGGCGCTCGCCGGAGCCGCCACGATGCGGTAGTCGAGCGAGCGCCCCCTTTTGACCCACAGCAGCTCAGCCATTAAGCGCCCGGCCACGCCACTCTCGGAGTCGGCGACCTCGAACGTCAGAGCGCGCCAAGCCGACCACGACCCATCGTCGTTCTTCGTTCGTACCTCGACCTCGGGCATCGGGCTCCCCGCCGGCAACCCATCGCACACAACGCCAACCGCGTTGAAGCGCCAGCCAGGGTCCAAACGCCCGCGCGTTCCCGGCGGACTCACGGGGGGACCTGGAAGACCCGAGCGCGCGGCGGCGTTCGGGGCTGGCCGCCGCGGTACCAGTGGCACCGCCATCTTGCAGCCCCGTACCGGAGCAGCTTTGGTCCACCCGGCCACAGCGGTGCTGATCCGTGGAGCCCCCCAGGCCGCGGCTACCAGACCTATACACGCCGCCAGCGTCAGCAGTGCGGCGCGTCGCAACGGTGTGTGCCTCCGTGCGACGCAGACGCGGCGGCGCCCACGGAGTGTCCTGCGCCTTTCTATCCTCACGCCTCTCTGTTCGACACCCTTTCCCAATTACCTTAGCACGCCGCTCAACACCCGCCGCCGCGGTTCGCCGTCGCGATGACCGGTGCCTCGAGGGGCCACGCATGCCAGACGAGCAGACGACTGCACGCCACAGCAGGGCCGCCCTCGCTCTCCCACGCGCCCCTCCCGCCGTCTGGGCTGAATACACTTCGCGCGCGCGCACGGTCAGGACACGCCCGCGATTGCCGATAAGGAAGCAACGAGGCATGCGTCGTGGGAGTCCGTGTGCACGAACTCCTCCTACGAGAGCGCCGTCGCGATGCCGCATCGCCACGGCGCTCGCGTCCCCGTTGAACGTGCACGACACTCAACCGGAGGCGGGCCGGCCGCCGAAGTCAAGCCGGCGGGGAGGCGACTATGAAGGCCAGCTCGCGAGTCGCTGCAGGGCTTGCGATCCTGTTGCTCGTGCTTCTACTCACCGCGGGAACCGCGTGGGCCGCGCGCCGCGCGCCGATAGATACCGACGTCGCCACAACGATGAAGGACGTACCCGGCGCCACCATCCCCGTGATCGTCTTCAGCACGGATCGCCTCGACAAGGTCACCTCGTACCTCGGAAATACCGAAGCCGTTCGCTTGCCACTCCTGAACGCCGTAGCCGCCGAGCTCACCGCGGACCAGATAACAACGCTCGCAAACCTCCCCAGCGTTGCCAGCATTCGGGCCGACGACGATGTGGTGGGCATCGGCTGGACGGACTCGCTCAGCTTCACCAACTTCGCCATCGGCCTGCCCGCCATCTTGCCACCGTGGCAAGATGGGCCTACCGGCGATGGCGTTACCGTGGCCATCATCGACAGCGGCCTCAGCACGCACACAGACCTTCGCGATGCTGACGGCACGCTGCGTCTGCTGGCCTTCAAGGACTTCGTGAAGAATCGTCGCCGCGCCTACGACGACGCCGGGCACGGCACCTTCGTCGCCGGCCTCATCGCCGGCAACGGCAGCGCTTCTCTCCCCCTCGATCAAGGCGGGAGCGCGATTCGCCAGTACCGCGGCGTGGCGCCGGAAGCGGACATTGTGTCCCTGAAGGTCCTGGACAAGTTCGGCACGGGCCGTGAATCGGACGTTATTCGGGCTATCGCCTGGACCATCGCCAACAGAGAGCGCTACGACATCCGTGTCCTGAACCTGTCGCTCGGCGGCGATGTAGTGGGCCCCGTCGAGACGGACCCGATGGCTCAAGCCGTTGAGGCCGCCTGGAAGGCGGGCATCGTCGTGGTCTGCGCCGCCGGTAACGAGGGCGAGTTTGGATCGGGCGGCATCCTCTCTCCCGGTAACGACCCGTACGTGATTACTGTCGGCGCCACGGATACCCGGCAGACGTTCGCTTCCGCCGACGACACAGTCGCCGGCTACAGTTCGGCGGGTCCCACCATGTTCGATGAGATCGCCAAGCCAGACCTGGTGGCCCCCGGTAACCGCAACGTATCTTTGCGCTCGCCACGCAGCTACGTGGACCGCTTCTTCCCCGAGAACCGGCTCGCCGTATCTGAGTACATCACCGGCGCTCCTCCTACCGCCTCCCCGCAGTACTTCGTGCTCTCGGGCACCAGTACGGCAGCGCCAGTCGTGAGCGGCATTGTCGCTCTGATGCTCGACGAACAGCCGGATCTCACTCCGGACGACGTGAAGCTCCGCCTCATGGCGACCGCCGATCCCCTGCCCGGAGCTACCACGTACCAACAGGGCGCCGGCATCGTCGACGTCCCCGGCGCCCTCTCTTCGACACTCACGGCCACCGGGTACACGCTCTCAGAGAAAGTCGGCTCAGGGGATTCCATCCTTCCTGCCGATACATATGAGCGTTGGAACGAGTACAAGTGGACCAGGTATCGGTGGACGAGGTATCGCTGGACGAGGTACAGGTGGACCAGGTATCGGTGGACCCGATATCGCTGGACCACGCTGCTCCAGGGGCAGTAGCCGCAACCCACACCGCGGAACAGACGGGGACGGCCACGCGACATCGCGCGGCCGTCCCCGTCTTCGTCTGTCTGGTGGGCCTGACCGCCATCGCCTGCCTGGTGATCGCCGGCAGCGCGTGGAGCGAACCATTCCCGCTCGCCGTCCTCGGATTCATGGCCATGGCTACCGTGGCCGACCTGCGCGAGGTACGGCTTCCCGGCGTGGGCGTGATCACGCTCTCCTTTGTGCCCACGCTGGCCACCCTGATCGTCTTCGGCATCTGGCCCGCCATGCTCGTGGCCGCGGTGTCGGGCGGCGGCGCGCTGTGGCTCACCCGCGACCCATTGAAGGTCACGCTGAACATCGGCAACTTCGTACTCGCCACTTTTCTGGCAGGCCACGTATACGAGGTACTCGTCGGGCAAGGCGACGCATTCAGCACCATCGTGTTGCCCGCGTACGCGTACGCGGGCCTCGATTTCCTGATCACCACCACCGTACTGGCAACAGTGATCAGTCTCTCTACGGGCGAGCGACCAGCAAATGTATGGCGCACCAACTACCAGTGGGGCATCACGAGTTACCTGACAGGCGCCTCGCTCGCCCTCCTCGTGGCATGGCTGTACTTGCAACTCGGACTGCCGGGACTGCTGCTCGGCCTGCCACCGTTGTTCCTCATCTACTACTCCTATGACATTTACGTAACACGCGCGCGCGAGCGAGCCTCGCACAAAGTGGAGCTCGCCAGCTTCCGCCAGGAGCTCGCGGCGTCCGAACAGCTCCATGATGAGCTGCGCACCGCACAGCGCAGGGTGGCGGCGGAGATCGAGCGCGCGCGCCGCATCCAGATCGATCTGCTTCCCCAAACAACGCCACAGGTAGCAGGGCTCGAGATCGCCCATCGAATCGCCTTCCTGAGTGAGATGGGCGGCGACTACTTCGACTTCGTCCCCTACCGTGACGGCCGCCTGGGCATTGTCTGCGGCGACGTGATGGGCAAGGGTCTGGCGGCCGCGCTGATCATGGCCATGGCGCGCTCGGTTGTTCACGAAGCGGCCGCACCCGGTGGACGACCGGGAGAGATCCTCCACCAGGTCAACGACTCACTGGCCCGCGACCTCGAGGGACAGCAGCTGCCGTACTTCCTCACCGCCGTCTATCTCCTCTACGATCCCGTACGCGGTACGCTCACCCTGGCCAATGCCGGGCACAACCCCGTGCTCCATCTGAACGCGACCGGAGTCCGCCACATAGCATCACAAGGGCCCATGCTGGGCGTGCGGCCCAACCTCGACTTCCCCGAGGATACTGTGGCGGCAGCGCCCGGCGACGTACTCGCGCTGTTCACCGATGGAATAACCGAGACACGGCGAGCGGACGGCGAGCAATTCGGCGTGCAGAGGCTGAGCACGCTCCTTTTCGGGCTACGACACAAATCTCTCGAAGACATCCTCCAGGAAACTTGGCGGACGGTCGATATATTCCGTGAGGGCAACGAGCCGACCGACGACGCCACACTCCTCCTCGTACGCCTCTCCGAAACCACATGAAAGCACACCCGAGCGCACTGCCACACAAGATACCGCTGGGACCAGTCGCGGGTCACGATGGTCGCCCGGCCACCCTCCGCGTCCTCCGCTACGACGCGCGCACCACTACTCTGCGCACCGTCCTGGGCAACGATCCATCGCCCGGCCTCCGCGCCGAGATCGCGACGCGCGCCCACGACGCCATGACCCACCGCGCCTTCATCGTACGGACCACCCCCGGCAGTGATATCGACGAGTTGTGCCTCATCCCCTCCGGTGAGTACTGCGAGGTCCTTTGCATCCACAGCAACGGATGGCGTCGAACACACGGAGACCACCGCCGCAGCCTCTCCGAGATCCTGAGCGACCTCGCGGCGGCAGTAGCCTGCGGAAAACTGCGATTCCTCGATGCCTCACAGCTCGCCGCCGAGCTCACGAGCGGCGAACAGATGCTCTACCGCGAGATCACGGGACCGGGGACTCTGGCGGCAGCTCGCAAGCACCTCAGCACGGGGTTGGAAGCCCTCGGCATCGCCGCGATCTCCCGCGAGCACGTGGTCCTCGGCGCCTGCGAGGCGGCAACCAACACCCTCATCCACGGCGGAGGAGTCGGCAGCCTCTCGCTCATCAAGCTCCCCAACACCGCACGGGTAGTGGTCGCCGACACTGGACCTGGCCTCACTTTCTTGAACTGGTACGACAAGCCCGCCGCCGGCATGCAGCCATCTATGGGCTACGGGTATAGGATCATCCTCGAGCACATCGACCGCATCAGCTTGCATACGTGCCCATCCGGCACCACACTGTTGCTGGACCAGACTACCTAGCGAGAGGATCAGATGCTCCATACCATTATCGAGAAGGACTCTGAGCCGGTCGTATACCTACAGGGCGAGATGGACCTCGATTGCGCCGAGACGCTTCGCTGGGCGGTGCAGGAAGCGGCCGGTCCCGCCGGCGTCACCCTGGACTTCGGCGGCGTCAGGTTCGTCGATTCGTCGGGTACCGGCATCTTCGTCAGGCTCTGCCTGGACATGCAACAGCGGGGAGTTCCGCTGCGCATCCGTAACCTTACTCCTGCCGTGACGCAGGTCTTCGACATGCTCCGCGTACGCCAGCTCGTAGGCGAAGACCTCTTCGTCTAGCGTCGGGGTCTCTCCGGAAAACGCAGCGGGCAACGAACCGAACGCCACGCCGTCACGCCGCCCAGGACGACGTGCAGATCGCGCCGGCCAGCGGCAGCCAGTACGCTCGCCGCCGTCATCGCCCGAGCACCGCTCCCGCAGAAGATGTACAGCGGTCCCGGCGGTACTTCCTGCAGGCGTACCGGTAACTCGACGAGAGAGATGTGCGTAGCCACCTCGATCTCGCCAGCACTGAGGGTCTCGCCCGTAGTACGCACATCGAGCACAGCGACCGGGCCACGGTCGTCCAGCAGCTCGCAGAGCTGCTGGACGCTCACAGTGTCGACGGAGGCCACCGCCCGACCGCTTTGACTCCAGGCGCTCATGCCATCAGCGAGCGAGCCCACCACTTGATCGTAGCCCAGTCGAACGAGCTCGCACGCGGCCGCTACGATCTGATCACCTTCACCGACCAGGAGGAGCGGCGACTCAAGCGGCACGAGCGAGCCGACATACCGCGACACACGCGACAGACCAATGGAGATGGCCCCGGGGATATGAGCAGCGCCGAACGCCAGCTCGCTGCGCACGTCGAGTACTGCCGCACCGTTCGCAAGCGCCGCGGCAAATCGCTCGGAAGAGAGTATCTCTGGCAGCGGGAACCACCGCGGCAGCGGTGCGCCGCGAACGTTCAGTAACTCGACACGGCGAAAGTACGGTGGTCGGTGATGTGTCGCACTCGCCTCCCGCAGGAACGCACTCCGGTCAAGCTGGAGCCTCGGGTTGAAGCGACGTTCCAGTCCAATAGTGGTGATCATGCGCTCTGCGATCGCCACTCCGCACACCGACCCCGCGCCGTGAGCGGGACAGACGATTACCTCGTCACCGAGCGGGAGCAGACGCCGATGGAGAGAGTCGTAGAGCAGCTCTGCCATGGCCAGGGGATCACCCCCCTCGACCAGATCCACCCGGCCCACATCTCCCGCGAACAGCGTGTCTCCAGAAAACGCCATCCAGAGCCTGCCTTTGGGATCGTACAGCAGATAGGCGACCGAGCCCGGTGTATGGCCAGGAGTGGCAAGAGCTTCAAGGGCGAGACGGCCAACCGGGAACCGTTGTCCCGCCGTCGTTGGCTCTCCGTAGGCATACGCGAGCTGCGCATCGGCGTGGTAGATGCGAGCCCCCGTACGGCTCGCGAGCTCTACTGACCCGCTCACGAAATCCTCGTGGCGATGTGTCTCCAAGATAGTCGTAATGCGCATGCCGTTCCGCAGCGCGACCCGCTGATAAACAGCGGCATCGCGCCGCGGGTCGATCACCGCCGCCGCGGTACCATCTCCCACGAGGTACGAGTAGTGCGCCAACCCTGACGCTTCGAAGCGCTCGAAGAGCATTCTTGCGCACCCCTTCTGGCCCCTCGCCACACTGGCCGGCACATGCCGCGCTACCGCGCTCGCGCTGCAGTCTACTCGACCATGCCGGCTAAGATCCGCACCGACGGCGTTACACTCCGCATACTGTGCACGCGTTTGAGCCGGCATATCTGGAGCTTCACCGTACGGGGGTGCAGCGCGCGCCGCGATAGCCTTAGAACGCCTATCTGACTGCGACCTGTGCCCCCGCCAGCGCCACGCGGACCGCGCTCATGCTCACGCCGGCCTCTCCCGAGCCGCCACGTGGTGAAAGCTCGTAAACACGGCGAACGCCGGAAGGCACGTCGTCTTGCGGAAATTTGGTGTGGTGGCGGGGGGCGGAATTGAACCGTCGACACCATGATTTTCAGTCATGTGCTCTACCAACTGAGCTACCCCGCCACAGGTGGCTGCGCCCACGAACAGGGCGCGAAAGAGCCCGGCTATCTTAGACACGCCCGCCAGGAGGGTCAACCGACGCAGAGCGGGCAGAAATCCCGGCTACACCGTGTCATGAGGTCACGCTGCGGAGCACGCAAGCCATATGAGCTTGTGCCTGCGGTGCATCAGCGGCGCCAGAAGCGCGGCGTGAACAGCAGCAGCACGGTGTAGAGCTCGAGGCGGCCGGCCAGCATGCAGAACGAGAGGAGCAGCTTGCCAACCGGATGAATGGCGGCGTAGGTGTCGGTGGGGCCAACGTCCGCCAGCCCAGGACCACAGCCGGCCATGCACGTGGCCACCGCGGTGACCGCCGTCTCCAAATCTGAACCCACCAGTGCCATGCCAGCTACACCCACCACGAACACCGTGAGATACAGTCCGATGAACGCCAGCACCCCACGGATCACCGTTACGCTGAGCACCCGCTCTCCGAGCCGGATGGGCGAGACCATGCGCGGGTGGATGATGAAACCGAGCTGCCGCTTCACGTGCTTCAGGAGGATGAGCACGCGCACGGACTTCATGGCGCCCGCCGTGGAACCCGCCGACCCGCCTGGGAACAGACAGAGAACGAGCAGGAACTGGGCCAGGTAGGGCCACACCTCGTAGTCGGCGGTCACATAGCCGGTAGTGGTAATGGTCGACACGGTGGAGAACACCCCGTGCCGGAGAGCCTCGGAGAAGGGCTCGTGAAGCCGCACCATCACGAGGATGGTACAGATCAGGCTGACGCCCACCACGAGGCTAGTGAAGAAGCGCCATTCGGGGTCCCTGAACAAGCGCATCGGCTTTCCTCGGAGCACGAAGTAGTGCAAGGAGAAGTTGGTGGCCGCCAAAAACAGGAAGATGAGGATGACCCACTCGATGTAGGCGCTCTGGTAGGCACCAATGCTTGCGTTACGGGTGGAGAACCCCCAGTTCCGATCGCGCCGAATGTATGGCACAGCGCGTCGAAGAGGTTCATGCCGCCGGCGAGGAGCAACACCGTGAGCACCACAGACAGGCCAATGTAGATCAGCCACATCACTCTGGCGGTATCGCGAATGCGCGGCGTTACCTTGTCTTTCTCCGGCCCCGGAGCCTCGGCCTGGTAGAGCTGCATGGCGCCCACGCCGAGCAGTGGGAACACGGCGATGTAGAGCACCACGAAGCCCATGCCGCCCAGCCAGTGGGTGAAGCTGCGCCAGAAGACGATCCCCCGCGATACGCTCTCGATGTCGGGGATCACGCTGGCGCCCGTCCCCGTCATGCCGCTCACGCACTCGAACAGCGCGTCCACGAATCCCAGCGTGTGACTGAAGACGAAGGGCAGCGATCCGACCAGGCAGACGAGCATCCACCCCAAGCCGACCACGGCGAAACCCTCACGGCGCGACAGCGTCCCCAGACTGCCCCGGAAGGCAAGCGCGCCGGAGAGGCCGGCAACCGTGCAGAGCAAGATCGTGGAGAGGAAAGCCTCCGCGATGCGCCCCTCGCCGTAGACGACAGCGACGGCCAGCGGCACCAGCAGCACACCGGCCAGACAGAGCAGCAGGCTGCTCAGCAGAAAGCAGATACGGCTCGCTGTAGTAGCCCCGGGGGACAGCATCCCGGACCGCATCCGCTCCCTCACCTCAGGTACTTCCATGTGCGACGAAGACTATCTGTCGACCAACAGGTGCCGTGATTCGATAGTCGCGCCACCGGACACAGGGGCAGTGCCAAGCCGCGACTCCCCAGAGCAGAAAGCATTGTGCCTGCTCTCCATCCGCAGTGAAAGCCCTCCGCACTCGTCACATCGGTGCAGACATGCGAAGCACCCCACGAAGCCAACCCGTCACACGATCGAGCAGCGGCGGCACGAGCCAAGGCAACGGTGTGCGCCGAATGTAACGAGGCGCCGAGAGAGAGCACCCGAGCGACTGCCTGTGCATTCACGAAGCGCCGCGCCAACCACTCTGGTTGCAGAAACAAAGTCGCTCAAGGGCAGGGCACCGAAGAACACGCGTATCTTACCGCGAATCAACCAGACTGGCCGCTCTCGTCGCTCTGGGAAACGCCGGAAACCGACCGATGACGACGCGGAGGATCCCATGTTCGGCTATCTCCGCCAGAAGCGCGGCGTGAACAGCAGCAGCACGGTGTAGAGCTCAAGACGGCCGGCCAGCATGCAGAACGAGAGGAGCAGCTTGCCGGCCGGGTGAATGGCGGCGTAGGTGTCGGTAGGGCCAACGTCCGCCAGTCCGGGACCAACGTTCGACATGCAGGCAACCACCGCGGAAAGCGCCGTGGGCAAATCTAGCCCCGTGAGAGACAGTCCGGCTGCACTGATGCCAAACACAGCCATATACAGACCGATGAAGGCCAGGACGCCGCGAATGAGGGGCACGCTGAGCACCCGTTCCCCGAGCCGGATGGGCGAGACCATGCGCGGATGAACCACAAGGGCGAGCTGCCGCCAGACGTGCCGAAGAGCGACCAACACGCGCACGATCTTGATGCCACCCGCTGTCGACGCGGCCGATCCCCCAACGAACAGGCAAGTGAAAAGCAGGAACTGGGCCAGGTAGGGCCACACCTCGTAGTCAGCGGTCACATACCCGGTGGTGGTAATGGTCGACACGGCGACAAAGGTCCCGTGCCGGAGAGCCTCCCAAAAGGGCTCGCGGAGCTGCGTCGCCACCAGGACCGTGCAGATGAGGCTCACGCCAACCACGAGGCTAGTGAAGAAGCGCCATTCGGGGTCCCTGAGGAGTCGCATCGGTCTTCCCCGTAGCACGAAGTAGTGCAGGGTGAAGTTGGTAGCCGACAGGCAGAGGAAGATGAGGATGACCCACTCGATGTAGGCGCTCTGGTAGGCACCAATGCTTGCGTTACGGGTGGAAAAGCCGCCGGTGGCGATCGAACCGAAAGAGTGGCACAGCGCGTCGAAGAGGTTCATGCCGCCAACCAAGAGCAAGATGACCAGAACACTCGTGAGGCCCAGATAGATGAGCCACATCGCCTTAGCGGTATCGCGAATGCGCGGCGTTACCTTGTCTTTCTCCGGCCCCGGCGCCTCGGCCTGGTAGAGCTGCATGGCGCCCACGCCGAGCAGCGGGAACACGGCGATGTAGAGCACCACGAAGCCCATGCCGCCCAGCCAGTGGGTGAAGCTACGCCAGAAGACGATCCCCCGCGATACGCTCTCGATGTCGGGGATCACGCTGGCGCCAGCGCCCGTGAAGCCACTGACGCACTCGAACAGCGCGTCCACGAAACCCAGCGTGTGACTGAAGACGAAGGGGAGTGCCCCGGCAAGACAGATGAGCATCCACCCCATGCCGACCACGGCGAAGCCTTCACGACGAGTCAGGGTTCCCGAACTGCTTCGGAACAAGAACACCCCTGAAACGCCAACCATCGTGCAGAGCAAGATCGTGGAGAGAAAGCCTCCGCGATGCGCCCCTCGCCGTAGACGACAGCGACGGCCAGCGGCACCAGCAGCACACCGGCCAGACAGAGCAGCAACTGCTCAGCAGGAACCAGACGCGACTCGCCGCGGTGACGCCTGGCCGGAACGTTTGACGCTGCAGTCGTTCCCCGGTTGCGCGTGCGTCCACTCGCGACAGCCTACGTGCGCGCGACCAGCCGCTGCAGCCGTGGGATGAGCTGCGGCCGCGCGAACAGCACCACCCGGTCGCCTTGCTGGATCACGCTGTTCCCGTCGGGGATAATGATCTGCTCGTCGCGCACAATGGCTCCCACCAGCGAACCTCGCGGCATACGGAGCAAACCCAGCGGCAGCCCGACGATCTCGGAATCCGCCGAGGCGATGAACTCGATGCCTTCTACCAGCTCTTCGCGTAGGGTACTCACCGAGACCACCTCTCCGCGGCGCACGAACTGCAAGAGAGGACCCAGCGCCGTGAGCATGGGACTGAGCACAACATCTACCCCGATACGCAGCGCGAACGGAACATGGTTCGGCGTATCCACCAGCGCGACCACACGGCGGGCGCCCAGGTGCTTGGCAAGCAGCGCGGCGAACACGCTCTGCTGTTCGTCGTTCGTGGCACCGACGAAGAGGTCCATGCGTCCCGCGCCCTCGTCACGCAATAAGTCCTGATCCAGCGGGTCGCCGCACAACACCACGCTCCCCCCCACCTCCTCGACAAGTCGCTCGCAGAGCGCTGCGTCGGGATCGATGATCCTGGTATGCACACCCGCGGCACTCAAGTGCTTGGCGATGGCGACACCTCGCCGGCCGCCACCGGCGATCATCACGTGCCGCGTGCGCACCCAGCGCTTGCCGAGCCTGGTGACCACACGCCGGGTGGATTCCTGCGTGGTCACCATGAAGAGGGTATCTCCGCCCGCCAATCGCATGTCCGTAGAGGGCGCGTAGACCATCTCCTCCCGGTAGACGCCGGCGAGCAGGGCCTGCTCCTCGGCTAGCCAGCGGATAGCCGAGATCGGCTTGCCGTCCAACGGGGAGCCCGGATCGATACGCACCCCTACCACCTTCACCCGGCCGCCGACGAAGTCGAGCACATCGGACGCTCCCGGCACGGCGGCCAACAGACCCACGCTGTGCGCCACCTCCTGCTCGGGGCTGATCACCAGCTGTACGTCGAGCGCTGCCTTGTGGATGATCCCCTGTGGTCCCAGATAAGCGGGATCGCGCAGTCGAGCAATGCGCACGACCTCGTGGTTGAGCGTCTGAGCGATTAGGCAGGCCACGATGTTCGTCTCATCGCTGCCGGTGACGGCCACGAGCATGTCCGCTTGCTCGAGACCAGCCTCCAGCAGTACCGACGGACCACTCCCTTGCCCATGCACCACGCCTACGTCGAGTGACTCCTGTGCATGCCGTACCTTGGCCTCGTCGTGGTCCACGACCACTACACTGTGGTTCTCGCGGGAAAGACGCCGGGCCAGGTTGAACCCCAGCACTCCGGCGCCGACAACGATGCTCCTCACGCCGACTCCCTCGCGTTCGTCAACAGAGTACGGCCCGCCGGTTGCACCACATCTTGGGCGGCATGCGAGCGAGCCACACTTACTCCGTGAGCATGTCGATGCCCGATTCGTACTGCACGTCCTCGGGCCGCTCACTCGGCAGGAAGGCCTTGATGAGCGCCTTCTCCTTGCTGGGCTCCAGCAGACAGAGCACGTAGTCCCCCGACATGATGGCCTCGTGGCCTCGCGCGAGGATGGCCTTGCCCCCACGCAGGATGGCGGTCAGCAGCACCCCGTCGGGCAACTGGATGTCTTCAACCGTGCGGTTGGCAAACGGCGACTCATCGCTGACCTCGAGCTCCACCAGCTCCAACTTCTCGCGACGGAAAGAGAGGAGAGGCACGTACTTGTGCGTCGGCAGCTCATGCTGGATGAGAGAGATCAGCCGCGTGGCCGCACAGACAGTGGCGTCCACGCCAAGCAGATCGAACGTGATCTGGTTGCGCGGATTGTTCACCCGAGCCACCACCTTGGGCACGCCGTACTTGAGTTTGGCGACCTCGGCGATGATCACGTTGTCTTCATCGTCGCCGGTAACCGCCACGATCATGTCGGCACGGGCGATGCCCGCGCGCTCGAGCACGTAGATCTCCGTACCGTCGCCGAGCATGATCTTCTCTTCCAGCTCGGGCAACAAGAGGTTGTAGCGCATGGCGCGCTGCTCGATCACGGCGACCTCATGGCCCATGTGCACCAGACTGCGAGCGGTGTTCAGACCGACTTTGCCGGCACCCACGATAATGACGAACACGGCTACCTCCCCGGTCCGTTCGGTACTTCGCAGGAGCGCAGGGCCTCCAGCAGCATTGCCGTAGCGTCTCTGGTGGGGCACACGGTACGCACGCCATGCATCGCGAACAACTCGGCACGAGCGGGATCGTAGACACGCGCCACCGCGCACTTTACCTCGAACTCGCGCTGCGCGATCTGTGCGCAGACGATGTTCGTGTTGTCGCCGTCGGTAGCCGCCACGAAGGCATCTGCCCCCTCAATGCCGGCCTCCTTGAGCACATCCCAGTCGATAGCGGCACCGGTGACGAACTGGCCGGGAAACGCCTCACCCAGAAGCTCGAACGCCGATGGGTCTTCGTCGATCATCGCGACCTCGTGACCCTCGTCCACGAGCTGCTTGGCGATAGCCGACCCCACTCGACCGCATCCCGCGATCACCACGTACATGGCCCCTCTTTTCTTCCTCGTATCCGCCGGCGACCGTCATGGTCAGCCAGCGGGTGTCGTAGCTTCGTCCGCTGATCCATCCATTGGGTACTCGGACGGAACCAGATTCACGATAACCTCCGTGGGAGCGTGACGCAGCACGTACTCCACCGTGTCACCGAACACACGCTCCGCGATCCGGCGCTTACGCACAGCCCCCAGGATAACCACCTCCGACTTCCGTTCGGCAGCCATGTCCACGATAGCGCGCCCAGCCTGACGAGAGGGTACGGTGTGCGTCCGCACACCTACGCCGAACTCCTCGGCAATGGCCGCGGCCGCCTTGAGCACACGCTCTGCTCGTTCACGCTGCTCATCTGTGGCGGCCGTGAGCGGTCGATCCATGGGAACCTCCATCACATACAGGGCATCGATAGAGGACCCCTTCTCGGTCGCCAGTTGACAGGCCAACACCAGCATCTCGTCGGTGAGCCGTGTCCCCGTCACCGGAACCAGGATCTGGTTGTAGTCGATGTCGACTGTGGCCGTAACCGGTAGCTTGGCCACGCCCGGCTCGCGGAGCAGCGGATAGCCGGCGATCTTCCGATACACCACATAGAGCACCAGACCACCCGCCATCCAGGCCAGCCCGATGATCCGCCCGGTAGGACGCGTGGCGAGCACCACAACCCACACAGCCAGCGTGCACAGTGCACCAATTATGGGTAACAGCGGCAACGCGGTGCCGCGCAAGCGAATGTTCAGAGGCACGCGGAACGGCCGTGCCAACCCGGGTTCCTTGTAGCGCAGGACGATCACCGAGAGGTGGACGGCGGTGAACGAGAGCATGGTGCCAAAGGCATAGAGCTCGGCCAACAGGCTGACATGGCCGGGGATCATGAGGCCGGCGGCGACGAGGCCGGCCACGATAGTACCCACGTACGGTGTCATGCGCCACGGCAGCATGCGGCCCAGCACTGAAGGAATCTGCCGGTTATAGGCAAGCGAGTAAATGACGCGCGAGGACCCCGCAAGCCCGGCGTTGGCGGCCATGACGAGGATGGCGGCCGCGAGGATACCAACCAGAGGCTCCAGCATGCGGCGCAGCGACCCAGCCGTCGCCGGCAGCGCCTGCACAATGCCCTGGACCGGGTCTTCGAGATAGGCGCTGCCGAGCTGAGTGCCGTACAGCCGCGTCACGGCACGACCCTCCCCATCCTGGTATACCGAGCCAGTGGGACGCAGCGCAGGAACCCTCCATCCCATGCCCCGCCGCTCGACCTGCACGAACACGCGCTCGCCGGGGCGATCGGCAAAGTAGTACTGGCCATCTCGCGACACGACCTCGAGCGGCCGGGTGAATCCCGTAAGGGGATCGACCGGCAGCACGTTGGACTTCACTGGCAGCGCGGAGAGCCCTACCAGTGCCAGGCCGACGGAGACCACAATAGTGACCGGCAGCAGCAGATTGAGAGCACGCGGAATGTGACGCCGGGGGTCCCAGCTCTCCGGCGCCATAGTGGAGATGCTATCCAGACCCGTGTAGGCGACTGCCCCCAGCGGGATGGCGTAGAGGAACTGGCTCCAGGTAGGCCGTACGCCAAAATTCACCTGATCGATGACGATACGGGGCTCGAAGAGCAAGATGAACGCCACGACGATCAGCAGCACCTGGGTGAGCAGCACGAGCAGAGCCAGCAGCCAGCCCAAGCGCGGTGGACTCTTAAGGCCGAAGATGTTGACTACTGCGAGAACCACCACGACGGCTACGCCAGCCACGACGCTGTACGGCCACTGCTTGAGCGCTGGCCAGAAGGTGGCCAGGTAGTGAGGCACGAAGAAAGCTGAGATGGCGATGGTGATCACGTAGTCCAGCAGCAGTGCCCACCCAGCGCCGAAGCCGATGAGCTGGTTGAAGGCGCGGCGGGCCATGCCCGCCGCGCCGCCATCTTCGGGATGAAGCGCGGTGGCCTCGGCGTAAGACCAGGCGGTGAGCACGAACACGAGCCCCGCCAAGAGAAACACGAGCCACGTGGCACCCAGCGCGTACAGCGCCACGATTCCCAGGGCGTAGAAGATCGAGGACCCAACACTGCCGAACGCCGTGCTGAACAGGCCGCCGACACCAACGGTTCCCTGGTAGGCCTCTCTATGCTTACGACGAGCCAAGCCTTCCTCTCTCGCTCTCCCGCCTTGTCGGCATACCCGCGCCGCGCTCTACCGCATGGATGCTACCACCCGTACATCACGTACGGGCACATCGCAAACGCCGATTCGTCTAACGCACCGACGCTGGTTTGACTGCGACGGCACAGATTCCTGGAGCCGGTCCAGCCATTTAGCTCCGCGGCGCGCGCCCTTCTTCGCTCGAACGCCCGCCGTTGCATCGGCCGCCCCCGCCAGAGGCACAACGGACCACTCCGTAGATAACCAGCAGAAGGCCGACGATGAGCTGAACAGAGAGCGGCCACACGCCACCCCAGGCACCACGTATCACCAGCGCCACGCCGAGGAGCGCGATCGCCACAGCGGCCATACGATTCGCTCGCTGCACAGCCAGCCACTTTCATCTCGGGGACTCTGCCAAACCGCGCGACGATAGCACCGGCTCCCTACCGACTCAACCGTCTCGTGGAAACCGAACCGGAGAGTAGAGCATGGGGAGAAACGCGGCCTACAAGCGCGCGAGTACGGCCACTGAGCAAAGCATAGGAGGAACGGCGCGCGGTACAGGCGATGCATGTGGAGGGGGCGCTTTCAAGCGCCCGCCCCCTCCGGAACGCGCTTATCTGTCCCGCGGATCTACTGCAGGAACGGGATGATGAGCAGGGCCACGATGTTGATGACCTTGATCATCGGGTTGATGGCCGGACCGGCGGTGTCCTTGTAGGGGTCGCCAACCGTGTCGCCCGTGACGGCGGCGGCGTGAGCATCCGAGCCCTTGCCACCGAAGGCGCCGTCTTCGATGAGCTTCTTGGCGTTATCCCAAGCACCGCCACCGCTGGTCATGCTGATGGCCTGGAAGATGCCCGTGATGATGGTTCCCACGAGCACGCCGCCGAGCACCTCTTTGCCGTGCGTGTAGAACGCGAGGCCGAAGACGATCGGCGAGAGCACCGGGATGGCCGCCGGCAGCATCATCTGCTTGATGGCCGACTTGGTCACGATGTCCACGGCCTGCCGGTAGTCAGGCTTCTCGGTACCCTCCATAATGCCCGGCCGCTCACGGAACTGGCGCCGTACCTCTTCTACGACCAGACCGCCGGCTTTGCCCACGGCCTGCATACACATGGAGGCGAACAGGTAAGGCAGCAGGCCACCGAAGAACAGGCCAACCAGCACCCAGGGGTTACTGAGGTCGAAGGGGATGATCGAGCCGACCTGGTCCTTGAGGTCGTAGGTGTAGGACACGAACAAGACCAGGGCGGCAAAGCCGGCCGAGCCGATGGCGTAACCCTTGGTGACGGCCTTCGTGGTGTTGCCGACCGCGTCGAGCGGGTCGGTGACGGCACGCACGCTCTCCGGCATGTCGGCCATCTCAGCGATGCCACCGGCGTTGTCGGTGATGGGGCCGTAGGCGTCGATGGCCACGATGATACCGGTCATGGACAGCATGGCCATAACGGCCACGGCCACGCCGTAGAGGCCAGCGAGCTGGCTGGCGACCAGGATGCCACCGCCGATGACGATCACGGGCAGCGCCGTGGACTGCATGCTCACGGCCAGACCCTGGATGATGTTGGTGGCATGGCCGGTGACGCTGGCGGCCGCGATACCCTTGACGGGCCGATACCGCGTAGCGGTGAAGTACTCGGTAATGACGACGATGAAAGCGGTGACCACCACGCCGGCGACGGCGCAGAGGAACAGCCGCGGCACGCTGGCCACACCAGCAGTTGCGGCCGCGTCGCCGCCCATGAGCCACTGCGTGACGGGGTAGAACGCCGCGATCGAGAGCACGGCGGCGGCGGCCAGACCCTTGTAGAGAGCGCCCATGATGTTCTTGCTGCTGCCGAGGCGCACGAAGAACGTGCCGATGATGCTCGCGATGATAGACACCGCGCCGAGGGCCAGCGGGTACACGATGGCGTTCTCGAAACCCTTGAAGAACAGGTGCGCCAGCAGCATGGCGGCCACGGCGGTAACGGCATAGGTCTCGAACAGGTCGGCCGCCATACCGGCGCAGTCGCCGACGTTATCGCCGACGTTGTCGGCGATAACGGCCGGGTTGCGCGGATCGTCTTCGGGGATACCCGCTTCAACCTTGCCGACCAGGTCGGCGCCAACGTCGGCTGCCTTGGTGTAGATGCCGCCGCCGAGACGAGCGAACACGGAGATCAGGCTGCCGCCAAACCCGAGGCCCACGAGCGCGGCCACATCCTTGGTGATCCAGTAGTAAACGCTCACTCCGAGAAGGCCGAGGCCCACCACTAGCAGGCCGGTCACCGAGCCCCCGCGGAAAGCAACCTTGAGCGCCGGCCCAAGGCCGTTACGGGCTGCTTCGGCGGTACGCACGTTGACGCGTACGCTGACCATCATGCCGATGTATCCGGCGGCAGCGGAGAGCACGGCGCCCACGATGAAGCCAATAGCGGTCTTGGCGCCGAAGCTCCAGCCCTTGTCGGTGGCGCCCATGGCTACGAAGATGATGACGGCGACAACGACGCCTACGTAGGCGATGGTCTTGTACTGCCGATTGAGGTAGGCCTTAGCCCCCTCCTGTACCGCTCCGGCGACGCTCCGCATTTTGTCGTCTCCGGCGGGCAACTTGAGCAGCCACATGATCAGCAAGACGCCGTAGGCGACTGCGATCAGGCCACAGACGGTGGCGATCAGCGTTGCGGACAGAGATGTGCTGATCGCGACGAGGATGTCACTCCCCACTCCTCACTCCTTTCCCTCCAACACGTGCGTGAATGTGACGACCCGGCCAATGGTGCGGCGCATGCAGGCGACCGCCCAGCCGTTGGCGAGGCAGGGAATCGGCGGCACTACGACCGCACGAGAGCCGGGCCCCGAGTCGCGGCCCGGCACAGCACCCTCCAGATACTACACGGTCCCGCCCCGGCCGTGCCACGCCCATGCGGCCCAACTCCGGTCATCGGCTTCGACGCATAGTCGAGAGCGCAGTGCTCACCGAGGCAACGCGAGATCTGTGGCCGATACGAACTCCTCCCAACCGACGGCAGATCTCGGCACCAGCTCCCTCGGCACGAGATCCCCCTACAGGTACTTGCCGATCAGCAAGTCGAGCTTCTCCTTGGTGGCTTGGGGGATCAGATCGGCAGGTGTGTTGATGGCGAACTCCACCGCGTGGCGGCAGCCGCAGTCGCGCGCTGGGTCCAGCGCAGCAACCGCGCGGCGTACGATCGCCTGTGCCATCTGCACGTTCCGCGCTACGTTGCTCAGCACCTGCGCGAGAGTGACGTCCTCTTCCCCCTCGTACCAGACGTCGTAGTCGGTCACCAGCGCCATGGTCGCGTAGCAGATCTCTGCCTCGCGTGCCAGCTTGGCTTCTTGCAGATTAGTCATGCCGATCACGTCGAAGCCGAGCTGGCGATAGGTGCGGCTCTCGGCGCGAGTGCTGAACTGCGGGCCCTCGATGCACACGTAGGTACCGCCCTGATGCACTGTCGCCCCAGCCGCACGACCACACTCAGCCAGAAGCTTGGAGAGATACGGACAAAAAGGATCGGCGAAACCCATGTGGACCACCACGCCCTCGCCGAAAAACGTCGACGGCCGAGCCTTGGTGCGATCGAAGAGCTGGTCGGGGATTACCACGTCGAGCGGCCTGAGGTCTTCCCGCAGACTGCCAACGGCGCTGGCCGAGAGGATGGTCTTCACCCCCAGCTTCTTCAAGCCCCAGATATTCGCCCGATAGTTGATCTCGGAGGGCAGAATACGGTGACCACGAGCGTGTCGCGGCAGGAAGGCCACCGGCACCCCCTCGATCTCACCCACGAAGTAGACGTCGCTCGGCTCACCGAACGGCGTGACGATCGCCACCTCCCGGGCACCTTCCAGCAGCTCGTAGAAGCCGGAGCCCCCGATGACTCCGACCGTAGCGGACTCATTCACAGCGTTCACCGATCCCTCCCGTGGATACTCACGGACGCCAGAGCGGCGCACCGCGGCTGTTTGACCTACGGCAGTATATCGAGCGTGCGCCGCCGTCGGCGGTACTGCCACCGGTCGGGAAAGATGGTAAGTTTACCGATTATTCACGTATTCGGGCCGGGGGCGAGCTCAGGTGGAGGAACCAAGAGGCTGCCGAAGCGCGAGCACTCCCTCGGCGCACCGACCCATCCGGTGACGGTGAAGGAGGACAGGTGCGAGAGAACAAGGTCATCCCTCTCGATCAGGCGTTGGCGCGGATTGAGTCCGGCATGACCATCGCCGTTGGGGGATTCATCGGCCAGGGGGACCCGCTCACGCTCATCGACGGACTGAAACGCATGACGCACATCACCGACCTCGTCCTGGTCGCCAACGACGCCGGGTTCGGCGAACGAGGGCTGGTCGAGCTGGTCCGTCGGGGCATGGTTCGCAAGATGATCACGAGCCATGTGGGAACCACGCCCTACATCGGCGAGGCCGTGAACGCCGGCGACCTCGAGATCGAGCTGATGCCGCAGGGGACGTTCGTGGAACGCGTCCGCTGCGGCGGCGCTGGCCTTGGCGGCGTGCTGACTCCCGTGGGCGTGGGCACGGAGGTCGCCAACGGCAAGCAGACGTTCGACATCGCTGGCCGGACCTACTTGCTGGAGACAGCCCTCCACGCCGACGTGGCCTTTGTGCGCGCCCACGTGGGCGACTGGCGCGGCAATCTCGTCTACCGCGGCACATCACGCAACCACAACCCCAACATCGCCACCTGCGCCGACTACGTGATCGCCGAGGTGGAGACGCTGTACTGCATGGGCGAGCTCAACCCGGAGGCCATCCACACCGCCGGCATCTTCGTCGACGCGGTGGTCCGCTCGGACCTCCAGTACTGCGTAGAGCGCGCGCTGCAGCCGGTCGCGAGTATCGACTCTCCTGTGAAGTGGGTGTAGGGCCATGGCTACAAGTTCGACCAAACAGATCATCGCTCAACGTGCCGCGAGAGAGCTACGCGACGGCATGTACGTAAACCTAGGCATCGGCCTGCCCACACTCATCGCCAACTACATCCCCGCCGACGTATACGTGGTCATCCAGACCGAAAACGGCGCCATCGGCGTCGGCCCACGGCCCGACTCCGGCTGCGAAGATATGGACCGGGCCAACGCCGGCAACGATCCCATCACGATCATCCCCGGCGGCAGCTACTTCGACGTAGTCACCTCCTTCGGCATGATCCGCGGCGGCCACCTCGACGCCACCTTCCTCGGCTGCTTCCAGATCGACGAAGAGGGCAACCTCGCGAGCTGGATGATCCCCGGCAGCCGGCTCGCGGGAATGGGCGGCGCTATGGACCTGGTGGTTGGAGCGCAGCACGTGTTCGTGGTCACCGAGCACTGCTCCAAGGACGGCAAGTCCAAGCTGATGCCACGCTGCACGTACCCACTCACCGCCGCCGGAGAGGTCGACGTGGTGATCACCGAGCGCGCGGTGTTCCGCCGTACCCACGGTAAGCCGTTCCTGCTCTGCGAGGTGGCTTACGGGTACACGCTCGACGACATCGCTGCGTGTACCGACATGCACTACGAGATCGCCAAAGATCTCAAGATGGACGCCTACGGCGCCTACTGAGCGGCCGGCGAGACGCCGCACACGCCCGCGCACTGCTCTTCCCGGCGGGGGGGGGGGGGGGGGGGCCCACCCCCCCCCCCCCCCCCTTCTTCCCGCGTCCCAACACTCGAGCGCGGAGGACCCGCAGGCTACTTTCGCGACCCGAGTATCGGCGGCCCGAGCGGCAGCTTCCAGCCGGCGCCTTGGAGAATGCCATCGGCGGCGTTGAGGATGCCGCCCACGCCGGCGACGAAGAACGCCCAGCCGCTGATATCCATGAGGGCCGTACCACCGTATCCCCAGAAGACGAACGAGAGCGTCACGATTCCGATGTCAGCACCGATGATGGAAATCCACGCTGCGGCGTTGCTGAACTTCATGAAGATAGGTGTCTCGAGAATGAGGATCACTCCGAGGACGATCCACATCCACCCTTGGATGCGACCGTCGGCCTCCCAAGCGTACTTGCCGTTCATCCAACCGACGAGGTAGTTGAAGATAGACGCCCCGGCGAAGAAGGCGCCGAAGTACGCCCATGTGCAGCCACCCGCGACATTACCGAGGATGATCTCGGTGACGGCGGCGAACATGTAGGCGATGAGGCAGGCAACCGAGATACCGGCCATGAAGATGCCGGCGCTCGGGTCGACGTACCCACACAGGTAGACCCACGCCATCCAGACCGCGATCGAGTACCCGACCCAGCCGACCGGGCCGGCGTCGGCGATCTTTGGCGCACTTGCGTCTGCCATTGTCTCCTCCCTATCGAAAAACGGCCTTGGCCCTTTCGCACTCGGCCGCTACGACTCCCCCACGAACATCTTAGGCTCGTACATAGACCAGTCGATGTGCTCGGCGAACAGCTCGTCCAGAAATCCAGTGTGGAGATCGCCCGTGCGGTAGGCCTGGCTGCTCAGAATCAGCAGGTTCACCGGCACACTCGTGGCGAGACCGAGAATGGAGAACTGGGACAACCCCGCCGCCAGACGTTCGATCGCCCGTTCTCGAGTCGCATCCCATGAGATCACCTTGGCGATCAGTGGATCGTAATACGGGGGGACAACCGCCCCGACCTCCAGAGCGTGATCAACCCGCAGGTGACGCCCCGTGGTTGGGAAGCGAATCCCGCGAATCGTGCCCGGAGAGGGGCGGAAGGTCCCCGGCTCCTCCGCGTAGCAGCGGGCCTCAATAGAATGCCCCTCGAGCTGCACGTCCGCCTGCGAGAAGCTCAGGCGATCTCCACCAGCGATGCGCAGCTGCCACTGCACGATGTCGTGCCCGGTCACATACTCAGACACCGGGTGCTCGACCTGGAGTCGGGCGTTGACTTCCATGAAGTAGAAGTTGCCACTCCCAGAACGGAGGAACTCCATGGTGCCGGCACCGACATACCCCATGCCCCTCGCGAGCTTGGTGGCGTAGTCGGTGAGTTGTTGGCGCTGCTGCGCAGAGACCACCGGCGAGGGTGACTCCTCGATGATCTTCTGATGTCGCCGCTGGATGGAGCATTCGCGCTCGCCCAAGCAGACCACATTGCCGTGATGATCGGCGAGGAACTGCACCTCAATGTGACGCGGTTCTCCGATGGCCTCTTCGACGTACACGTCGGGGTTTCCGAAGGCCATGGTGCCGATGCGCTGGACCCGCTGGAACACCTCCTCCACCTGCTCCGGCCGCTCGACCTTCTCGATCCCCTTGCCGCCACCACCCCGATCCAGTTTCAGCAGGATTGGGTAGTTCAGCCGCTGCGCGACGTCGAGCACATCGTCCACCGTCGCCAGAACCTCGGTCGACCCAGGAACTACAGGCACTCCCACCTTAGTGGCAATATCCCGACAGAAGCATTTGGATTCGATAGCCCGCAGAACGGAGGCGGGAGGACCAACCCACACCGCGCCAGCACCCTCGACCGCCTCCGCGAAAGCGGCGTTCTCGGAGAGAAAGCCGTAGCCAGGATGAACAGCGTCAGCCTTTGACTGCTGAATAGCGCCGACGAGCGCCTCGAGGTTGAGGTAGCTCTTCACGGGATTCGCTTCCCCGAGGCGCAGCGCCTCTTCAGCCTGACGCGTGTACGACGCACCAGCGTCGGCATCGGAATACACGGCGACAGTCCGCAGCCCGAGGTCTCCGCAGGCGCGCAGAACACGACGGACGATCTCGCCTCTATTGGCAATGAGGACCTTATTAATCATACAGCGGCCCGCCTCCCGTCACGCGCTCTCAACCACCAACATCGGTGAACCGACCTCCATCTCGTCCCACTCCTTGACGAGGATCTCCTTGACTTTCCCGTCAACGTTCGACTCGACGGAGAGCTCAGCTTTCATGCAGTTGATGACAGCGACCTCCTGGCCCCTGACCACCTGATCGCCCTCGTCGACCACAACCCGAGCTACCAGACCCGGCATATGGGCAGTGATAGTTGCATCCACCTGCTTACTCCTTCTTCCGTTGCTTTCACGCTTTCATGAAGGTCGCCAACTCTCCCTAGGCGCCCAGCGACGCCACGGGCACCCCTGCCGCCTTGAGCGCCTGGGCCACAGCCCTCACTTCATCCACCGCGTTCGGAGCATCGCCGTGGCAGCACACGGTGACCGCCTCGATGTCGATGAGCTTGCCGCTCACTGTGTCGATCTTGCCTTCCTTTGCGACCCCCACAGCCCTGTTGGCCACGTCCTGCGCCGAACGCTCCACCTTGACCCGCTCGATCACCCAGTTGCCCTCATCGTCGTAACCAAGGTCGATGAGCGCCTCGCCGGCCATCTTTAGACCCTTGGCAACGCCCCTGTCGTAGATCGGGGTGGAGCGCGGGATCATGATCCACAGGTTCTCGTCGTACGCGGCGACGGCGTCGAGGAACGCGTCGATGTACTTCTCGTCCTCGGAGACCATGCGGTAGAGGATGCCGTGCGGCTTGACGTGCTGCAGAGGCACGCCGACAACCTTGCACACGGCAGCGATGGCGCCGATCTGGTAGAGCGTGTCGGCGACCAGCTCATCGGCCGTAATGTCCATGCGCCGACGACCGAAACCCTGCTTGTCTGGCAGGCCCGTATGCGCCCCAACCGCCACGCCGTACTGTTTGGCCCACTTCACCGTACGCACCAGTACCGTGGGGTCGCCGGCGTGGAAGCAGGTGGCGATGTTCGCGGAGGTGGCTCCCGCCTGCATGATGCCCTCATCGTTGCCGAGGGTGTAGCGACCGAAGCTCTCTCCCATGTCGACGTTGATGTCCATACGTTCTTCACCTCTCAGACGCGTGAACAGACCGGTGCTCAGGCGAGAGACGCCTCGCTCAGCCACTCACGCATCGACCTGCGTGCCTCGATGGCCTCCTCGGGCGTGCTCTGGACGAAGACGAAGTTGTCGCGTCCCGGCGTGCCCTGGCCGATCTTCCACAGGTCGGCCTGGATAACCTGGAGGGGGTTCATGTAGCCGCCCAGGGTGGGGCCGTCGGCGATCAGCAGGATCGGCGTGTTGCCGCACACGTTCATCGTCCCGCGAATCGCGTAGGCGTTGTCGAGGATGTTGGACGGGTGGCTGCCGCCGACGCCGCCGTCCGGTCGGGCGAAGAAGGTCTCCGGGTCGATCTCGGCGACGCGGTAGGCGGAGCGGTTAGAGGTCAGCGACACCTTGTAGGGCTTGCCAAAGAGACTGTCCATACCCTGCTCGGTCACGTAATCGGGGTAGGCCTGAGGGCCCACGATGGACCGCAGCTGCCAGTCGCGCTCCATCCGCGGCCGCTTGTCGCCCCTGATCTTGCGGCCGGCGAGGGCGTCCAGGCTTGCGGATGGTGTGCCGATCTTCACTTCGTCGCCCGGCTGCAGCTTGCGGCCCTCGAACCCGCCGTAGCTGCCGAAGATGCAGGTCGACTTGCTCCCCAGATAGACGGGCACGTCGATGCCGCCGGCGACGGTTAGGTAGCCGCGGAAGCCGAACTCGCCAAAGTGCGAGAACTTGATCACGTCGCCCTTGTTGACTTTCACCGCCTCGTACATCGGGATCGGCTGGTCGTTGACCGTCGCTTTCATGTCGCTGCCGGTGACGGCGATCACGGCGTCGTCCTCGAAGCTTGCCTCGAAGTACCCGCCGGCGATCTCAATGCCGGCCTCGCCCGAGGGATTTCCGACGCACACGTTGCCGAGACCGAGCGCAACCGGGTCGAACGCCCCCGAGGAAGCCATACCGTTATCCAGGTAGCCCACGCGACCTGGCCAGTCCTCCACAACGCTCTCGATGCCTCCCTTGATGACTTTCAGCATCGCTTCATCCTCCAATCATCAGGTTGACGGTCACAGCTTTGGAGCGGTCTTGACGGCCTCGGCCTGTGCCTCCTGGAACTTGCGGGCACCCTCCTGCACCTCAGGCTGGTTGCGGAAGTCGAGGTAGTCCTTGACCTTGAAGACGTCCTCGGTGATGTCGTACTCGTAGTCGTACTGCGGCCCGTGAACGTGGCTGTAGACCTCCACCACCTCTTCCTCTGAAACCTCGTGGAACTTCAGGCGGTCGCCGGCGCGGAACAGCGTGGGGCCGTCCTTGAACATCGGGTGCTTCTGAGCGAACTGGAAGACCGGGATGCTGCGGCCGAAAAGCTGGTAGCCGCCGCCGGTGGGCGTCGTATAGACGAAGAGGCAGGGACCGCCGATGCCGACCGTTCCCTCCGGGGTCCACGTACGCGGCGGATTGTACTTGGGCACGACGAGTGCGTAGCGCGGATCGAGGGGCCAGAAGAAGCCGCCACCCGGCCAGAAGCCGTTCCCGCTGTCGAACCAATCGGTCTTGGTCACCGCGTCTTTGACGGTCTGCACCGAACAGCCGTTGACCAGGGCCATGTACTCGATGTTGTAGCCGTTGATGACATTGGGCGCGCCGGGCCGCACTTCTTTCTCGTACTTCGCGACTGCCTTCTTCGTCTCGCTGTCCTCGAAGGCAATGGGTAGACGGATGATCCGCGAATCGAACTCGATGTCCTCAACGTGCTCGAGGCTGGCCTCTGCCTCCTCGATCACCTTGATGAGCGCACGGCGGTCGCAGACCTCCGGATCGAAGTGGAATAGGTTCGCCCGCAGCGAGGGCACGGTTTCGATAAGCCCCTTGGGCGCGTTCTCTTTGACGATCTTGTCGATGGTCTGGATGCGGAACGAGTCCACCATATCGAAGCGCGGAGTAGCGAAGTACTCCATCTGGATGAACCCGTCACCGGCCTGCCTGATGACAACCTCCGGCCGTGAGTCCTGCGCCGGGATCTTCTCGATCACCGGATCGTACTTGCCAGCCATGGGCATTCAGCCTCCTCCTGGGTAACGATCTGGATGGCCATACGGCGCCCTCGACGGCGCCACTCGTGGCGCGCTGAGCATCACCCCCTTTCGACGAGCGCACACAAAGGACCGGGAGAAAGGGATGGGGAACACCGCGGATGCGAACCGAACGCCACGGGGAACACGCAGTGGAACGCCGGATACAACACCGCAAACGCGTTCGAGGCAGGAGAGAGGAGACAGAGGGCAGAGAGGGCCGCAACCCCTGCCCTGGCGCAGGGGCTTGCTTCGGTGATGGCGAGGCCAAAAGCTGATCGAACAACCGAGCAACATGCGACCTGATCCTCCGCGCTCCACATCGAGCAGGTGCGAAGAGTCCGGTTCAGCTGCGTCGGCCGGGCGGGGGACGGTCACCGCGCGAAGCAGTGGGGAACACCCCAGCCGTTGTGCCAGCGAAGGCCTGAACACGCCGCTGTCGCCACAGCCGCGGCGACAGAAGGCCAATGCACTATACCATGGGATTCCGCAACAGGGTTAGTATCGTGAGAGGTCGCCGAAGGATGACGAGGCCTGCTTCAGGAAATACGACATGAACTTGTTGCCCGCGTCGTTGAGAGCTTGCACCACCGCCTTCTGCGTGGCGGAGTGGTACGTGCGTTCCACGTCTCGGGTGATCGTCCCGAGTTCGCCCATGAGGCTCTTGCCCACCAGTAAACGCACGAGGAAATCGCGCACGACCGGCGAGGAGACGCTCACATCGGCGGCGACGATGGTACCCGTCACCAGATCGACTTCAAGCACAACGCTCAGAACCCTGTAGAGCTGCCCCGTCACCGTGTTCGCCGGAGGTCGTGCATGGCCAACGAAGAGCGCGGTACTCAACAGTCACATCCTTTCGGGAATCGCTGGGTTGCTGCCGGGGGTTCGCATACCCCGCACCGCCAGTGAGGAATCACGCGAGTTGTTCGGCCAAAAGCGATGCCGAATCCTGAGGCATCCCCTCCTGATCGTGCCCTGAAGACCGCCTCAGGTATCGCGCAGCATCTTCGGCTTCTTCGCCGCCTGGTCGATGAGTTCCCGCGCCTTGAGCGCGAGCCAGAACTCCATGCGGTCTTGCGCCGAGTCCAGACTCCGCCCTGTGATCTCTTCCACACGCTTCATTCGATAGCGAAGCGTGTGCCGATGGACGTAGAGACGCTCGGCAGCGTCTCCCCAGTGGCCGTTGGCCTCGAGGAAGTAGGCGAGGCTCTTCACCAAGTCGCTGGAACTCTCCTCGTCGTACTCCCGCAGTGCACCGAGGACGCTGTCGTAGAAGACCTCGAGCGACAGCGTGTCCTGCAGCCCGAGGAGCAGGCCGTACGACCCAAGGTCGTCGAAGCTCGCGATGACCCGAGAATCTCCTTTGAGCTTGCGGATCTTGATCGCGTAGTGCGCCTCGTAGTAGCTCTGCCGCAGATCGACGAGCAGTTTGTGCGGCCTGCCGAGGCCGATGGATACGCCGATCTCCGGAAGCATCTCGGCGACCGTGGCATGCAGCTCTTGCGCGAGCGGCATGATGCCAGCCGAGATCCCCAGTCCGAGTTGCGCCAACACCACGATCGCGTCGCTGCGAGAAGCGGAGATGAAAGCACACGATCGTTTGGCGAGGAACTCGTCGACCGCCCAATGCAGACGTTCCTTGATGTCGAGCACGATCGCTTCCTCGCGCTCGCCCTCGCGAAACGCCTTGAGGCCGTCGATGTCGACCAGCATGATGAGGTGCTCGGCCTCGGGATCGAGCCCGAAGAAGGCGAGTCGGCGAGCGATCTCCTCTTCGTAGAGATCGCTGGCGATGAGCTCGTCGAAGAAATCGCCCGCCAGGCGCTTCTCGGTCTCCGCCACCGCCTTCTTTTTCACCAGCTCGAGCGCCGTAACAGTGACCACGTGGTGCAGGATGATGCGGTCGTAGTCCGAGAAATCGCCACTGTCTTTGACGACAGCGAGGAAAGCCCCGATGCGGTGAGAGGCGACTACCGGGTATACCTGCACGCCACCGCCGAAGCCGTCGAGCCCCACGGAGAAATCCTGCCTGCTCGCCCGCCGGTCGGATATCTGCCTCCAGAGATCGGTAATCAGACCGCTGGGCAGCTTCCGCCGGTACGAGGTCTCACAGAGCACCAGACCGTGGAAATCGAACAGCACAGCCGCGCAGCCAACGAGCGCCGAGAGCGTCGACAGGATAGCGTCGAGCCCCTTTTCCTCAAGTACGATCTTGGTGAGCTTCTCGTGCACCGCCAAGCTGCGCTGGAGCAGCGAGTACTGCTCATTGACGATCTTCGACGAGACAGCCTCAGTGATGGCGATGAACGGGATGCTGTAGGGGATCTCGAACAGGGGGAAGTTGTGCTCCTCCGCCATCTCGATCATCTCCGCGGGCACTTCGTCGAAACTGAAGCCCACACCCAAGCCCAAGCCAGACAGATTATGGTCGATGAGGCGCTTCAGGCCACTCAGGATGCGCTCTTTGGGGCCCGTCAAACCGTACCCCGTGGTCAACAACAGCTCGCCGCCCTTAAGCCACTGTGTCGGGTCGGGAACCTCCGCGATGTGCACCCAGCGTACCGGGTTGCTGGTCGCCTTGGCACCTGCCAGCAACCGCAGATTGAGGTCTGGGATGTCCAAAATGTCCTGTACAGTGATCATGTCCCCTCTGCCTCCCCCTTGACGAATAGGACATTACACGATGTCCAAAAAGAACGCGAGTCCGTGGACAGGCTGACTGAGCAGTCGTTGCCTCCGACCGTTCAGCGGCACACGGCTGAGCGGCCGGAGTCGACGGGACATGTGACTGGAGAGACGCTCCGCGTCCACGTCGAGCGCGCCCCTATGGCCGCCATGCTCATACGTGACACACCGCGCCGGACGAGCCGAAGCGCTGCGTCGGCGGCCACTGCTGCCCTTCAGTCTCGCGCCTCCAGGAGCCCTTGACGATGACACTTCAGGTAGCCACCGCAGTAGGCGTCTTCGCCGCGCAACGCCTCGATGGCCCGGACAGTAGCCATCATCTGCTTGTCTCGTACATCCACGATGATGCCGTCGATGCCGATACCTGCGCACATGGCCACGAACGTGCGATTCAGGAGCGCACGGTTCGGCAGGCCGAAGCTGACGTTGCTGAGGCCGGCGGTGGTGCGTACGGGGAGACGTTCCTTGACGAGCTTTAAGGTGCCCATGCTCACCAGCGCCGCTTGCGTATCCGCGGAGATGGCGAGGACGAGGGGATCAATCCACAGATCCTCCGAGGGCAATCCAGCGGCGGTCACCAGATTGACGAGGCGCTCGGCCACCGCGAGACGGCCCTCGGCCGTCGAGGGGATTCCCTCATCGCCCAGACAGAGGCCGACGACGGGGCATCTGTACTGCTCCACCAACGGAATGACGACGTCGATGCGCGACTGCTCGCCGCTGATCGAGTTGATGAGCGGCGTGGCGCCACCGTTCGCCAAAGCCGCCTCTACGCCGGCAGCCAGAGCTTCCGGGCTAGCCGAGTCAATCATGAGCTGCGTATCGGTAACCCCACGTACCACCTCGATCAGCCAGAGGAGGTCGTCGGTCTCGTTACCGCCCGCGACCCCTCCGTTGACGTCGAGGACCCTCGCCCCCGCGTTGACCTGGTCGAGCGCAAGCTGCTTGATGAAATCCGCATCGCGCGCCTGGATGGCCTCTCCGACTTGCCGGCGCGTCCCGTTGATCGATTCACCCATCAACAACATGCGCAGCTACCTCCGGGGTCAACAAAGGAGAAGGGATGAACAGCTCGATGATATCCGATCGACAGTCCCCACGGCATCGGGCATCAGGCGATCTCCGGCGGGAACACCCAGTCTGGCGTGCGCCAACGCCGATCGCTACCTCGCCGGCGATCCCGCACCACCGCACGCGTCGTTCCACGGCGGTCCGCATACCGACGATCCTTCACGACCTCCACATCGACACGACCGTTGTAGAGACGTGCAAAGCGTTCGTACAGCGCGTCGCGAAGCGGCCCCGTCACAATGAGCCGATGCGGATTCGGCTGCGCCTCATAGCCCATCGGGCCACACCCCTGTCTCTCGCCCACCACGCCATGTGCATCCGACGATTCGCACAGCATATGCCGTAGAGACAGATGAAGAAACGCCATGGGGCGGCCGTACGGCCGCCCCATAGCTCTCGTCGCGCCTGAGCTGGAGCATCTGCCGCCCTGGCGCAGCGGTACGCGTTGTCCTTCCGGCTTACATCATGCCCGGAGGCATGCCTCCACCTGGCGCGGCTTTCTCCGGCTCAGGCTTGTCGGCCACGATGCACTCGGTGGTCAGGATGTTCTTGGCGATCGAGGCCGCATTCTGCAGCGCGGACCGGGTGACCATGGCGGGATCGATGATGCCCGCATGCACCATGTCTTCGTAGACATCGGTCTCGGCGTTGTAGCCGATGCCCTTCTCCAGGTCCTTCACCTTATTGACCACAACCGAGCCTTCCATGCCAGCGTTGGCCGCGATCTGGCGAAGCGGCTCCTCGAGCGCGCGCGCCACGATGGCCTTGCCGGTCTTGAAGTCGGCGTCGTCGCCCTCGACCTTGACGGCCGGAATGGCGTTTACCAGCACGACACCGCCGCCGGGCACAATACCCTCTTCGAGCGCGGCCCGCGTAGCGTTCAGCGCGTCCTCGACCCGGTGCTTGGTCTCCTTCAGCTCTACCTCGGTCGCCGCGCCGACCTTGATGACGGCCACGCCGCCGGCGAGCTTGGCCAGGCGCTCCTGCAGCTTCTCACGGTCGAAGTCGCTGTCGGTGGTCTCGATCTCGCTCTTGATCTGCTTGATGCGGCCCTTGATCTGCTCCGTGTCGCCAGCACCATCGATGATGGTCGTGTTGTCCTTGGTCACGACCACCTTGCGGGCACGGCCGAGCTGACCGAGCTGCGTGTTCTCGAGCTTGAGGCCCATCTCCTCGGTGATAACCTCGCCGCCAGCGAGGATGGCGATGTCCTCGAGCATGCGCTTGCGGCGATCGCCGAAGCCGGGAGCCTTGACGGCGACGCTGGTGAACGTGCCGCGCAGCTTGTTGACCACGAGAGTGGCGAGCGCCTCGCCCTCGACGTCCTCGGCGACGATCAGGATCTGCCTACCCTGCTGAATGACCTTCTCGAGCACGGGAAGCAGGTCCTGCACCGCACCGATCTTCTGATTGGCGATCAGAATATACGGATCCTCGAGCACGGCTTCCATGCGCTCGGTGTCGGTGATCATGTACGGGCTGAGGTACCCCTTGTCGAACTGCATGCCCTCGGTGAACTCGAGGTCGAAACCGAAGGTGTTGCTCTCCTCGACGTTGACCACGCCGTCCTTGCCGACCTTCTCGATGGCATCGGCGATCACATCGCCGACGGCGCGATCGCGGGCCGAGATGGTGGCCACGCGAGCGATGTCTTCTTTGCCCTCGATCTCGCGCGACTGCGACTTGATGGCAGCGACGGCCTCGTCGACAGCGGCCTCGATGCCGTGCTTGATGGCCATCGGATTGGCGCCTGCGGCCACATTGCGCAGACCCTCGCGGACGATCGCCTGCGCGAGGAGCGTCGCGGTGGTGGTGCCGTCGCCAGCGATGTCGTTGGTCTTCGTGGCGACCTCACGAACCAGCTGCGCACCCTGGTTCTCGAAAACATCTTCAAGCTCGATCTCACGAGCGATGGTCACACCGTCGTTGGTGACGGTGGGGGCGCCGAACTTCTTGTCAAGCACCACGTACCGGCCCTTAGGGCCGAGTGTAATCTTCACGGCATCGGCGAGCGCATTCACACCGCGCTCAAGAGCGCGTCGCGCCTCGTCGGCATACTTGAGTTCTTTGGCCACGCTAGATCAGCCTCCTTCCTTCCTACTCGATGATGGCGAGGATCTCGCTGGCACGCAGGATGAGCACTTCGTCGCCCTCCGGCGTCTTGTACTCGGTGCCCGAGTACTTGCCGTAGATCACCTTATCGCCGACCTTGACGTCCACGGGAATGCGCTTCTGGCCGTCCTCGTCCCACTTCCCCTGACCGACCGCGAGGACCTCGCCCTTCATAGGCTTCTCCTTGGCGGTGTCGGGGAGCACGATGCCGCTGGCCGTCTTCTCCTCTTCCTCCACGGCCTTGACGACGACGCGGTCTTCGAGCGGCTTCAGTTTCATTCAGCTACCCTCCTTGCATCCATGGATGTGCTGGCTGGCACTCTCGAGTTGAGAGTGCCACTTTCGTCGCGGTCCGGTATGGTATGGCCACGACGCCCACCTGTCAAACACGGAGTCGGTCCCTTCAGCACTCACTTGGCGAGAGTGCCAACAGCGTACAATACGTTCATGCGAATCTTGATCCAGAGAGTATCCAGCGCTCGCGTCACCGTAGCTGACCAGGAGGTCGGAGCTATCGGCAGAGGTCTGCTCTGTCTGGTCGGCGTGGCACACGGCGACACGGAGCAGACCGCCGCGCGCCTCGCGGCGAAAACGACCCGCCTGCGTATTTTCGACGACCAGGCGGGTCTCATGAACCTCGCTCTCGCCGACGTTGGCGGCGCCGTGCTCGCCGTCTCGCAGTTCACCCTCTATGCGGACGCACGGAGAGGGAACCGCCCTAGCTTTACCGAGGCGGCGGGACCAGAGCACGGCGAGCGCCTCTACACCGTCTTCATCGACGCCCTGCGCGCCGCCAGCGTGCCGGTGCGGACGGGTACGTTCGGCGCGCACATGTGTGTGGAGCTGGTCAACGATGGTCCGGTGACCATTATGCTGGAGGGGTAGCGCCGACCCACGGGCTGCGTGCGGCGCCGCGCCTTTTCTGCCCTCGCCGACCGCCCTCTTCGTTCAGCGGACGCCGTTGATCGCGGCCACCGCGGAGAGTCCATCGACCGCGGCCGCCGGCGTCACTCGATGACGGTTGGCACCAGCTTCCAGAGGTCGATGCTCAGCTTCTCGTTTTCGGCGTAGTCGATGGGGACGTCGATCAGCACAGGGCCGTCGGCCTTGAGGGCGCGCTCGAGCACACCAGCGAGCTCGCCGGCGGAAGCGATGCGCACCCCCTCGATGCCGTAGGCGCGCGCCAGGGCCAGAAAGTCGGGGTTCTCCCAACGAGTGCCCATGACGCGCCCAAAGCGACGTTTCTGATGTATCTCGATGAGGCCGAAGGCTCCGTCGCTCCAGAGAATGATGACGAGCGGCAACTTGAGCCGCCGTGCCGTCTCCAGCTCGGCCATGGTCATCATGAAGCCGCCGTCGCCGACGATCGCCACCACCTTGCGCCGTCCACGCATGGCGAGGCTCGCCGCCATAGCCGCCGGCAGGCCGAAGCCCATGGCGGCGAAGCCGTTGGAGATGAGCACCGTGTTCGGTTCGCGCGCCTCCCAGAAACGCGACACCCAGAGCTTATGTGCTCCCACGTCACTCACCAAGATGTCTTCCGGGGCGAGCACCCTGCGCAGATCGTGCAACACCCGCTGTGGCTTGATCGGGAAGTCGTTGTCGTCGCCCACCTGCATGACTCTGCCGAAGGCCTTGTGGTACGAGGGCGTTTTGAAGCTCGCCAACGGCTTGTTCCACAGCATGCAGCCGAGCTGGTTGAGCACGTGATTGATGTTGCCGATCAGCTCGACCTCGGGCACGTAGTGCGCGTCGATCTCCGGTGGAGCGGTATCGATGCAGAGGATCTTGAGCTTGCCGTCCGGGTTCCAGGCCGCGGGTGCCCATTCCACGAGGTCGTACCCGATGCAGACCATGAGATCGGCACGTCCCATGATGCCTTGCGGGTAGTTCTGTGCCCGCAGACCGGCCGTGAACAGGAAATGCTCGTCGGCGGCGTCGATGACACCCTTGCCCATGAAGGTGGTGATCACCCGCAGACCAGTTCGCCGGCAGAAGTCGCGGAGGGCCAACGCCGCCCCCTGACGGACTACTCCGTTGCCGGCCAGCACGACCGGGCGTTTCGCCGATTGCAGGAGCTCGGCCGCCCGCTGCAACGCGCCCTGGTCAGGCTCCATAACAGCGGCCGGAGGACGATGCAGCGGCACGCCCTCGGTAGGCCACGCCATCACGTCGGCGGGCAACTCGAGATGCGTAGCGCCCGGCTTTTCCGCCACCGCGACCGAGAACGCCTTGCGCACGGCCTCCGAGATGATGCGCGAATCGTGCACGCGCGCGTTCCACTTGGTCATCGGCTTGAACATGTCGACGATGTCGACGTACTGATGGGTCTCTTTGTGCATGCTAGAGAGGCCCACCTGACCCGTGAGCGCCACCATGGGCGCATGGTCTAGCGTGGCGTCGGCGATGCCGGTGGCGAGATTGGTGGCGCCGGGTCCCAAAGTGGCCAGACATACGCCAGGACGGCCGGTGAGACGCCCGTAGCCGTCGGCCATGAAGGCCGCACCTTGCTCGTGGCGGACGGGGATGAACTCGATCTGTTCCGAGGCTTCCAGCGCCTCGCTTACATCCAGTGTCTCCTCGCCAGGAATGCCGAATACGTATTCCACTCCCTCGTTCTCCAGACAGCGCACAAAGAGCTGGGCGGCCGTTTGGGGACCATCGAGGGTAGAGCGGCGAGCATCCTCTGAGCCGAGCGCTTCAGTCTCGATCATAGTGCATAGTTTATCAGCAGACCACGTGACGAGCGACCCGGCGCGACCCGCTCACCGTACGCGGTACGCCTGAGCCGAGGGCCGCCGCGGCTGCATAAGCATCCAAGCCGAGGTAGAGAGGCCACTCCAGCGCCGGAAGGTGTGCCGCGGCCAGACCGACCATGGCGGCATTGTCGGTACACAACGCGAGCGGCGGCAAGTGCACACGCATCCCCCGCCGCTCGCACTCCGCCGTCAAACGCTGTCGCAAGGCCGAGTTGGCCGCGACCCCGCCAGCTACGGCGATAGTCTTGAGCCCCTCACGCTGCGCACAGTCCAGCGTCTTGTCCACCAACTGCCGCACGATCGCCGCCTGGTAGCCAGCGGCGATGTCGGCACGCCGGGCCGCCACATCGGCCTCACTGTGCTCACGCACGTAGTACAGCAGCGCCGTCTTGAGGCCACTGAAGCTGAAGTCTGGCCCACGCGGCACCGCGCGTGGAAAGCGGACTGCTCCAGCGGTGCCCTCAACCGCGAGGCGATCGAGCTCCAGGCCCCCTGGGTAGGGCAGGCCCAGCAACCGGGCACCCTTGTCGAACGCCTCACCGGCGGCATCGTCTAGGGTGCGGCCCGCGACCCGATACCGCACTCCCTCTTCTACGATCACCACCGTGGTGTGCCCACCGCTGGCGATGAGACAGACGAAAGGCGGCTTCGCCGGCGCCGGCAATTGGGCCAGCCCAGACGGCAGAGCGAGCTCTTCCGCGTAGACCGCGGCCACGTGACCCTGAAGGTGGTTGACGGGGACCAACGGCAGTCGGCGCGCATAGGCGATGGCTTTGGCGCCCGCGAGACCAACGAGCAGCGCGCCGATGAGACCAGGGCCGACGGTGACCGCCACACCAGCGATGCCGTGCCAGTCCGCCCGCGCCTCGCGCAGGGCTTCGTTTACCACCGCCGGTAACAACTCGGTATGCCGCCGCGACGCCACTTCCGGCACAATGCCGCCGAACGCGGCGTGCAAGTCGTGTTGTGAGCTCACCACCGAGGAGAGGACGCGGCCGTCGCGTACTACCGCCGCGCTCGTGTCGTCACAGGAAGTCTCGATGCACAGCAACGTGCCATGCCCGCTCGCGGGCAGACCGGTCACGCCGTGTCTCCGTCCCAATCTTTCCACATGATGAGCGCATCCTCGCTGTTGTCTTCGTAGTAGCGCGGCCGTATCCCCGTGCCTACGAAACCGTAGCTTCGGTAGAGATCGATCGCCGCCTGGTTGGAGGCCCGTACTTCCAGGGTGTGCCCGCGATGCGCGCGGCGTTCCGTGATGTCGAAATAGGCACCCAGCAGATCAGATGCCACGTGCATCCTGCGGTAACCGTAGTGTACGGCCACGTTCATCACATGCCACACGTCCACGAACATGTCAGCGACCAGGTACCCAACCACTCTGCCATCGTCTTCGCACACGAGAGCGATGGACGTATCCCGCTGAAGCTCCTGCTCGAAGAGCGACAGGGACCACTCGTGCGTGTACACATCACGCTCGATGGCGCACACCTGCGAGAGATCACGCGGCACCATTGGCCGGATCGCCCGACTCACGCGCCAGCCTCCCGCGCGGCGACGGTTTTTTCGAGCCAGCGTGCGGCATCTGGCGCCCGCCCGTAGATAGGCAGGACCGCATCCGCATCCTCGACAGTGCCCGGTACGCCACGGGACCAGGCGCGCAGCAGCATCGCCGCCGTAGCGTGCTCCACCCCGCGAGCGAAATGCGCGCTGGTGGGCAACGCGTGAGCATACAGGTACGCGCCATCGCCGCCCACGATCGCCGCTGGCCACGCCGACAGGAACTCCTGGAGTTGAGCCGCCGGAACCGCGGCGACATCACGAACCACCTCGAGACACGATGCGATGCCGCCCGCCGCGGATTCGCAGACGCCGAAATCCACCGTCCGGCTATAGCAGGCGGCGAAGACCTCTCCTCGCTTGCCGTCGATCAGCGGTACCAGCCACGCCGCCCGGGTGACCGCATCGCCATCCGCCAGCGCCAGGGCCAGGGCGGCGATGGTCGGTACGCCGCCAAGGCGAGCGCCGAGGGCTTGCGCCAGCGCCCGCGCGGTGGCCACGCCAATGCGCAAGCCAGTGAACGTACCGGGGCCAATACCCACTACAACGGTGTGTACCTCAGCCACGTCCACTCCGGCTATCGTCAAGGCGTGGTGGACATCTGGAAGCAGGCGCTGCGTGTGCGCCGGACCGCGCGGCGCCGTGATCTCCGCCAGCAGACGTCCGTCAGGATCGCCGACGGCAACGGAACAGGCGGCGCTCGCGGTCTCCAAGGCGAGGATCACGGGTTACACCTCCTGGCCCCGTACGGCCGAAACAGCCGCTCGCGCGTCGAGATCCGCCGCACGTAACCGCGAGAGAAGCTCAGCCTCAACGCTCGCGCACGCGGAGATCTCGGCGCGGCGGCTGCGACGCTCCTCGTGGTATAGCCGGATACAGACGTCCGCGGGCGGCAACTGGCGGTCTGCCGCCTCTGGCCACTCCACGAACGTAATGGCCCCCGCGCCCACGTAGTCCTCCCAAGGGAACAGCGTCGCGTCGTCGCCCGGCGAGAGTCTGTACAAGTCCAGATGGTGCAGGCACACGCCACCGTTGCCGTAGTAACTCTGAGCGATGGTAAACGAGGGACTCACCACCTGTTCACGCACTCCCAATCGCCGGAACACAGCGCGCACCAACGCCGTTTTTCCCGTGCCAAGCTCGCCGGCGAGCGTTACGAGGGCCGGCGGACTCAGACAGTCCGCCAAGGCACGCCCGAAGCTCGCGGTCGCAGCCGGAGAGGGCAGAGCAACGTGAATCATGGCTAGAACAAGCCGAGCTGCCCGTCCGGCACAAGCTGTTCGAACGCTCCACCGGCGGCGGAGTCGCGACGAGAGTCGTGCTCCGCGTCTGACAACGGTGACTGGCTTTCGCCACGCGACGTCGTCGGCGCGCAGTCTTGCTCCTCGCGTCGGCCGGGAAGAGGTGCTGCGTCTGCCTGCGAATGCTCCAGCAGGCGTGGCAGACGCTGGAAATCCGCTCGCAGCGTGTCCAACATGGAGGGCGTGTACAGCGCCGCCGCCGGATGGTACATCGGATACAGCGTATAGACGTGATCACCGATCTGTCGCCGCTGCGGGTGCCCATGTGCGCGCGAGATGCCCATCGGCGACTCGGAGAGGAACTTGGTGGCGAAGTTGCCCAGCGAGCAGATTACCCTGGGTCGGATGATCTCGATCTGCGTGACCAGATAGGGCGTACAGGCTTCGATCTCGTCGGCCTGGGGATCGCGGTTGTTCGGCGGTCTCGACTTCAGCACATTAGCGATATAGACCTGGTCTCGCCGCAGGTTAATCGAGGCCAGAAGCTCGTCCAATAGCTTGCCGGCGGCGCCCACGAACGGCCGGCCTTGCTTGTCTTCATGGTAGCCCGGTGCCTCGCCTACGAACATGAGCCGCGCCCCCGGGTCTCCGTCTCCACACACCGCCCGGGTCCGCGTGCTGTGCAACCGGCAGCCCGTGCACACCTCTACTTGCGCGCAGAGGTGTTTGAGCGCGGCAGCTCTCTCTGGGCTAGTGGCAGGTTGCACAGTGAGCGCTGGAGCAGGATGAGCAGCTCTTGCCTCCCCCCGCGCTGCGAACGCCGGAGGAATGGACGGCGAACCGCGAGAGCAGCCGCCTGACATGATCGGAGGAACAGGCCGGACAGTGTACTACTTGGCCCTCGCGAACCAGTTCCTCGAATTCACAGTCGCACTGCTGACAGACAAACTCGTAAATGGGCATGGACGTAGTTTACCACCGGGCGAGAGGCAGTCCGTGCCCTCGCGGCAAGGCAGAGAGATCCCGCGGGCTCAACGCCAACGGCGGAATCAGCCGACCGGTCGGCCAGACGGCGCAGTCACGATGCTACGAAATGTCCGGGGATGAAAGAGCGCATGGTGAGGTACACTGTGAGTCGAAAGCTGCGCTCTCAGCGATGCGAGAGACGCGGTGCTTCACCACAGCATGGTCAGGCCAAGGGCCGGCAGGGTACCGACTCCACCAGTCGGACCTGAGCCCAGGAGGGCCGGGGCTTGAGGACCTCACAACGAGGAATCGTGGCACACTGCGTAATCGGGCCAGGTAGGCTGGGCTCAGCCCTGCTCGCGGCCCTCAACGCCAGCGGGCAATCAGTGGTGGCCGTAGGCGTCAGGTGCGCCGGCTCTGAGGACAGAGCCACCTCTCCACCCTTCCTGGACTCCACATCGGCGGTCGCCGCAACACTCGCTACTGGCGCGGCGACCAAAGTGCTCTGGCTCACCGTCCCCGACGATGCCATCGCCGCCGTAGCTGGGCAGACCGCGACGATAGCTTCCCAGTCACGCGGTCACGTGGCGGTGGTGCACTGCAGCGGCCTTTGCGACCTGAACACGCTGGAGCCGTGGCAACGCGTCGGCGCGGAAGTACTGAGCCTGCATCCTCTGCAGACGTTCGCCGGCGGCGAGGGCGAAGCACAGCGGCTCAACGGAATTCCCATCGCCGTCACGGCGGTGAGCGCGACGGCGCGACAGCTCGGCGAGCAGCTCGTCAACATCATCGGCGGACAAGCGTTCCTGGTCCCTGAGAGCGCCAAACCCCTCTACCACCTCGCCGCCACCGTAGCCAGCAACCTGTTCGTCGCCCTCCAAAGTCAGGCCAGCGAGCTCCTTCGGCAGGCCGTGAACAGCGCGGATCTCGAGCAGGCTGTGCAGCTGCTGAGCCCCTTGCTGACGACGAGTTTGCGCAACATCGTCGAGCGCGGGCCCCAAGCTGCTCTCACCGGCCCCGTCGCCCGGGGCGATGTGGGTACGGTTCGCGCGCATCTCTCGCTCCTCGAGCGGCAACCGGCTCGCGTTCAGCTCACCTACCGGGCACTGTCCCTCCAAGCGCTGTCGCTCGCCGCGCCGCGCCTGGACAACGAGGCCGTCCAGACACTCCGGCGCATCCTGGACAGCTCCCCCGATCACCTCACCGCGCCAGGCCCAGAGATCACATGAGAGTCTGCCGGACAATCGCGGAAGCCAGGGCGGCGGTCGCCGAGCTACCGCGCCCGCTTGGACTGGTACCTACTATGGGCGCACTGCACGCCGGCCACCTCTCACTTGTCGAGGCTGCGGACGCCGCCTGTGCCGCCGTGGCGGCCTCCATCTTCGTCAATCCACTGCAGTTCGGCCCGCACGAGGACTACGACCGCTATCCTCGCGACGAGGCACGCGACCTCCGCTTGCTCGAGGAGGCTGGTACAGCGATCACTTTCGTGCCGACGGCCACAGAGATGTACCGCGAAGGCGCCGCCACCACGATTCGCGTCACCGGTCCGCTCACCGACACGTTCGAGGGCGCCAGCCGGCCCGGCCATTTCGACGGTGTAGCCACCGTGGTAGCCAAGCTTCTGATGATCCTCCAACCCGACCTGCTGTTCCTCGGCCAGAAAGACGCCCAACAGCTGGCCGTAGTACGGCGCATGGTCGCCGACCTCGACATTCCAGTACGGGTAGTCGGCTTGCCGATCCATCGTGAAGCCGACGGCCTCGCCATGAGCTCGCGCAATGCCTACCTGAGCGAGCAGCAGCGCGCGCTCGCGCCCCGCTTCCACCACGCTCTGGAGTTGGGAGCGGCCGCGGCGGCCAATGGGTCCAGCGGCGCTCAGGTCCGCCGCATCGTCGCGGCAGAGCTTGCCGCGGGCAGCGACGGTCCTACCCTGGCGCTCGAGTACGCCAGCGTCGTGGACCCCGAGAGTTTCGCGCAGATCTCCGAACCGCGCCGGGGCTGCCTCCTGGTCGCCGCGGCGCGCCTCGGTACTGTGCGTCTCATAGACAACGTGCCCGTCGAGGGCGAACACCGTGCGACCGCAGACGAAGCGGAGGATCGAGAATGAAGCACGAGACTGTAAACACCGACTGCGCGCCGCGCACACGACAGCGTGAGGGGCTTGTCCGCGTGGTCACCGAGCACATCGAGCTCGCGACACCCGGTAACGCCCACATCGCGCGCATCACCGACCAGGTGAAGGCCGCCCTGGCGCACACGGGACTCCTCGATGGCACACTCACCGTATTCGCTCCCGGCGCCACCGGCGCCGTGACGACGATCGAGTTCGAACCGGGTGTGGTAGCCGACGTGCAGGAGCTGTTCGACACCATCGTGCCACCTGGGAAGCACTACCAGCACAATGTGAACCTCGGCGACGGCAACGGGCACTCCCACGTGCGCGCCGGATTACTCGGCCCGTCGCTGACGATTCCCTTCGTGGATGGAGTGATGACGCTCGGCCGCTGGCAAGAGATCGTCTTCGTCGACTTCGACGCACGCCCGCGCGAACGCCGCCTGGTTGTGCAGATGCTGGGCGTGTGAGGCTGCCGTGACTGGCGCCCCGCAGCCCGGCTGCACGCCGAGCGAACGACCCATCCTGCAAGTCGCCCTCGACTTCGTCGATCTCCCTCGAGCCGTCTCGGTGGCACGCGAAGCAGTCACCGGTGGCGCCGATTGGATCGAGGCCGGCACTCCGCTGATTAAGTCGGAGGGCCTGCGGGCGATCCGGGAGCTGAGGGCGGCGTTCCCCGACCAGACCATCGTGGCCGACATGAAGACGATGGACGCCGGCCGCACCGAGGTCGAGTACGCGGCCAAGGCCGGCGCCGGTGTGGTCGGCGTGCTCGGCGCGGCCTCCGACTCGACCATTCGCGAGTGCGCCGAGGCGGCACGTAACTACGGCTGCAAGCTCATCGTCGATATGATCGAGGTCGCCGATCCGGTCCAGCGGGCACGCCGCGCGGAGGAGCTAGGCGCCGACTTCATCGGCATCCACACGGCCATCGACCAGCAGATGCGCGGCGAGGCGCCACTCGACACGCTCCGCGCCGTGGCCGCCGCCGTCACCATCCCGGTGTCGGTCGCCGGCGGCATCAACTCGGAGACGGCGGCGGCGGCGGCGCGGGCTGGCGCCGCGATCGTCGTCGTCGGCGGCGCCATCATTAAGGCCGCCGACGCCGCCGCCGCGGCGGCCACCATCCGCCGTGCCCTCGACGACGAGGTATGCATCGAGACCACTCTGTACAAGCGCGCCACCGAAGACACCGTGCGCGGCGTCCTCGAGCTGGTCTCCACCGCCAATATCTCCGATGCCTGGCACCGGCAACCCAGTCTCCCCGGCCTGCGGCCTCTCCTGCCAAGCGCGCACATGTGTGGGCCGGCCGTCACGGTACGTACCTACCCGGGCGACTGGGCCAAGCCCGTGGAGGCCATCGACGTCTGCCGGCCCGGCGACGTGCTCGTCATCGACGCCGCCAACTCCTCTCCGGCGATCTGGGGCGAGCTGGCGACCCACAGCGCGCTGGTGAAGGGTTTAGCCGGACTCGTAGTATGGGGCGCCGTACGCGATACGCCGGAGATCGCCCGCCTCGGGTTCCCAGCGTTCTCCACCCTGGTGTGCGCCAACGCGGGAGAGCCCAAGGGCTTCGGCGAGATCAACGTCCCGATCACGATCGCCGGCCAGGCCGTACGGCCGGGGGACTGGGTCGTCGGCGACAACGACGGCGTCATGGCCCTGCCTAAGGAGCAGGCCGTGGAGCTTGCCAACCGGGCTATGGACGTACTGGAGAAGGAGAATCGGCTGCGCGGCGAGATCGATGGCGGCAAGACGCTCAGTGAAGTAGCGTATCTCCAGAAGTGGGAGAAGACCCGGTAGAGCTGTCCACCGAGATCGCGATCAGCCCATCTCCACGGCGCCCTTTACGCCCACGGGTAGTGCGTGCTAAGCTTCCTCTCGATATCTAGCTAGGGGGGCCGGTTTCCGGCTGAGAGGGCGTGTTTGCCCGACCCTTTGAACCTGATGCGGGTAATGCCGTCGTAGGGAAGCAGTCTCATTTCCTCCCTTCGGCCAAGGTTCAAGGCTCTTCGCCTTAACCGCGTGGCCTTCTTGACCCCTCATCGGAAGCCAACGGTTCTCCTGGCTCACCTGGTTGTACCGCCGAGCAAGGAGGCCAAGGCCATGTTGGATGAGCACGTCATCTCCCGGGCGATCATCGAGCGATACACGGAGAAGCTCCTCTCCTGCCTCAGTCAAGACGTGGTCATCGTGGGCGCCGGACCGGCGGGCCTGGTAGCCGCCTACTACCTCGCCCGAGGCGGCTGTTCGGTGACCCTGTTCGAACGCAAACTCAGCGTGGGCGGAGGCATGTGGGGCGGCGGCATGATGTTCAACGAGATCGTCGTGCAGGAAGAGGCGAAGAGGATCCTCGACGAGCTCGGCGTCCACGCGCGCCACTACGAAAGCTCCTACTACACCGCGGATGCCGTCGAGGCGGTGAGCACGATCTGTTCCCGCGCCGCTCAGGCTGGCGCGCGCATCGTCAATCTGGTGAGCGTCGAAGACGTGGCGATGGAGGAGGCTCACGTCACGGGCCTGGTGGTCAACTGGACAGCCGTGGAGATGGGCGGCCTGCACGTGGATCCCCTCTCCGTAAAGGCGCGCTTCATCGTCGACGCCACCGGCCACGACGCCAGCGTGATCCACCTGCTCGCCCGCCAGGGCTGGCGGCTGTGTACACCGAGCGGCCAAGTCGAAGGACAGGGCCCGCTCTGGGCGGACCGTGCCGAGAGCGCGACGCTGCTGAACACGAGAGAGGTGTACCCGGGCGTCTACGTCGCCGGGATGTGCGCCAACGCCACTTTCGGCGCCTGCCGCATGGGGCCCATCTTCGGCGGCATGCTGCTCTCGGGTGAAAAGGTGGCCACCCTGATCCTCGAACGGCTCGCTCAGGCGTCATGAGGCGGATCCTCACCATCGCCGGGTCCGACTCCAGCGGCGGAGCCGGCATCCAGGGCGACCTCAGAGTGATCACTCTCCTGGGCGCCTTCGGCGCCAGCGTTATCACGGCTCTCACCGCGCAGACAGCGGGGGAGGTGTGCGCGGTGGAGCCGGTGCCCGCCGCCTTGGTGGCACGACAGCTCGAGGCGGTCTTCGCCGACGGGCCGGTAAACGCGATCAAGACTGGCATGCTGGCCCGCGCGGACACCGTCCGCGCGGTGGCGGCCGCCGTTCGCGGTGCGCGCGTCCCCACCCTCGTGTTGGACCCAGTGATGCGTTCCACGTCAGGGACGCGCCTGTTGGCCGAAGACGCGATGCAACCCTTGTGCACAGAGCTACTGCCCCTGGCGCGAGTGGTAACCCCCAACCTGGCGGAGGCGGCAGAGCTCACAGGCTCGGGGGTTCGCGACGTGGAGGGCATGGAACGGGCGGCACGACGCCTTCACGAGATGGGCGCCGCCAGCGTGCTCGTCACCGGCGGGCACCTCGACGGAGACCCTCTGGACGTGCTCTTCGACAGCGGCAAGTGCACCCTGCTGGCCGGGCGCCAAACCCACCGTCTCGGCGCACACGGATCGGGATGCGCGCACTCCAGCGCTCTCGCGACGTTCCTAGCCATGGGCATGAGCGTCCTCGCCGCCGCCAGCGAAGCCCAGCGGCTGGTCGCCCTAGCCATCAGTGCCCTCCCTCCCTCGGCCGGAATGGCAACTCCTCTGGCCGCACAGGAATGGTGCACGCACTCCGAGGAGAGAGCGGGCGTCCTGGCGGCACTGCGCTCGGCCATGGACGACCTCTCCCGCGCCAAGCTCGGATGGCTCGTACCAGAGGTACGCGCCAACCTCGGCTACGCGCTGCCACAGGCCAGAACCCGCGCCGAGGTCGCCGCGTTCCCCGGGCGCATCACGGCGCTGGCGGGACGCCACGTCGCGGTGAGCCCACCGGCATTCGGAGCCTCCCGGCACATCGCCTCCGTGATCCTCGCGGCGATGGCGCACGACCGGCGGAGCCGGGCGGCAATGAACATCCGCTCCTCGCCGGACATCCTCGGCGCCTGCTCCTCCGCCGGCCTGCGGATCGCGCAGTTCGATCGAGACGACGAGCCCGAACCAGTGCGGCGCCATGAGGGCTCATCCCTCGACTGGGGAACCCGGGTGGCGCTCAGGCGAGCTGGCGAGGTCCCCGACGCGATCTGCGATCGGGGAGCCTTCGGGAAAGAGCCGATGATCCGCGTTTTGGGCCAAGACCCCGCGGAGGTCATCGGCAAGGTGCGAACCATCGCCACCTGCATTAAGGCACCACGCGAGGAGGATCTCACATGACGCAGGTACGCGACGCGCGACGAGGCGTGACCAGCGAGGCGATCGACCGTGTGGCGGCTCGGGAAGGAGTCGCGGCCACGGATCTCCGCGACCTGGTGGGCAGAGGCATGGTGGTGGTGCCCGCCAACCCCCTGCACGAGCATCTCGAGCCCGTGGGCATTGGCTCCGGTCTGCGCGTCAAAGTCAATGCGAACATCGGGACCGCGCCGGGCGGCGGGGGCACGGAGGACGAGCTCCGCAAGCTGCACGTGGCGAGAGACGCGGGCGCGGATACCGTCATGGACCTGTCGATAGACGGCGACCTGCAAACGCTGCGCGCCGAGCTCTTGCGGCAGTGCCCGCTCCCCTTCGGCACTGTCCCCCTCTACGAAGCCGCTTCCTCTGCCGCCGCCTGCACGAACGGCGCACCCGAGCGGCTGTCCGAAGATCTCCTGTTTGAGGTCGTCGAGCGCCAAGCCAAGCAGGGAGTGGACTTCATGACGGTGCACTGCGGGCTCACGCAGCGGGCGCTCGGCTTGCTGCGCGCGGATACCCGCCGGATGGGCATCGTTAGTCGGGGCGGCTCCCTGCTCGCCGCCTGGATGATCGCCCACGGAAAAGAGAACCCCCTCTACTCGCGATTCGACGACCTCCTCGCCATCGCCCGGGCGCACGAGGTAACCCTTTCTCTCGGCGACGGCCTGCGCCCCGGATGCCTGGCCGACGCGGGCGACGCGGCCCAGATCGAAGAGCTGGTCACACTGGGAGAGCTGGTCCGCCGCGCCCGGGCCGCGGAGGTACAGGTGATGGTCGAGGGACCCGGTCACGTACCCCTCGATCAAGTGCGCGCCCACGTGACCATGCAGAAGACCGTCTGCCAGCAGGCGCCTTTCTACGTTCTCGGCCCGCTGGTCACCGACATCGCTCCCGGCTACGACCACATCGCCGGCGCCATCGGCGGCGCTCTGGCCGCGTGGGCGGGCGCCGACTTCCTCTGCTACATCACGCCCGCGGAACACCTCGGGCTCCCCGCCGACGAAGACGTGCGGGCGGGCGTGATCGCGGCGCGCATCGCCGCTCACGCCGCGGATGTGGCGCGCGGGCGAGCGGAGGCACGCGGGCGCGACGACCAGATGGCCGCCGCGCGCTGGGCGCTGGACTGGGAACGGCAGAGCGAGCTCGCCCTAGACCCGGCGGTGGTGCGCCGCTGGCGCGCGGCATGGAGCGAGACGTGCGGCGACATGGTCGATCATGCCGCCTGCTCCATGTGCGGCGCGTTCTGCGCCGTCAAGACGACTCGCAAGGCCTTCGGGATGAACGCCGACCGGCCGGTGCAGGCGAATACCAATTGAACCGGTTCATAACGATCACGACGAGTGGAGGAACTGATGACCGAGTCCGAAAACCCCCGGGTTAAGAGCGGCTTTGCCGAGACGCTGAAGGGCGGCGTGATCATGGACGTCACCACCGCCGAGCAGGCGACGATCGCCGAGGCCGCCGGCGCCTGCGCGGTGATGGCCCTGGAACGAGTTCCCGCCGACATCCGCGCCCAAGGCGGGGTGGCGCGCATGGCCGATCCCTCCAAGGTCCGCGAGATCCAGGCGGCGGTCTCTCTTCCCGTGATGGCCAAGGCACGCATCGGCCATTTCGTCGAGGCACAGATCCTGGAGGCCCTGGGCATCGATTTCATCGACGAGAGTGAGGTCCTGACCCCCGCCGACGAGGCCCATCACATCGACAAGTGGCGGTTCGACGTGCCGTTCGTCTGCGGCGCGACGAATCTCGGCGAGGCGCTGCGACGCGCCGCGGAAGGCGCCGCCATGCTGCGCACGAAAGGCGAGGCGGGCACGGGAAACGTGGTCGAGGCAGTGCGACACCTTCGTACTATCAACACAGAGATCCGCCACCTCGCCAACGCGGACCGCAGCGAGCTCTACACCGCCGCCAAGGAGCTCGGCGCTCCCTACGAGCTGGTGGCCTGGGTCGCCGAGCACGGTCGTCTGCCGCTGGTCAACTTCTCCGCCGGCGGCGTGGCCACACCAGCCGACGCGGCACTGATGATGCAGTTGGGCGCCGATGGGGTCTTCGTCGGCTCGGGTATTTTCAAGAGCGCCAACCCGGCCAAACGGGCTGAGGCCATCGTACGGGCAACCGCTAACTACACGAACAGCGAGCTCCTCGCCGAGGTCTCCCAGGATCTCGGCGAGGCCATGCCCGGCCTGGAGATCGCGGCGCTCGGCCAGGATCAGCTCCTGCAGTTGCGCGGTTGGTGAATCGACACCGTCGTACGGCTCCCGGCGAAAGACGCGGCGGTGCGGGCGAGGGCACGCCGGCCACCACCGCGTCTTTCGCCTCTCCTGCGCGCCTGATAGCCTGTGGCACGCCGTGCTACAGCACAACACGATGGCGGACGGGACTCCACGAGGACAACCGCCGCGCAGAGGGAGACCATGAGCTGGTACTTCGCCGTACTCCGGAAATACGCGGTCTTCGAGGGCAGAGCACGACGCAAGGAGTTCTGGTACTTCACGCTGGTCAACACGCTCGTCATCTTCGTGCTCATCCTCGCTAGCTATGCCCTCGGGTGGTATAACCCCCGCGCCGCCATCGGCGCTCTCGACGGCGTCTACTCCGTGGCCACACTCATCCCGAGCATCGCTGTAGGAGTGCGCAGGCTGCACGACACTGGCCGCAGCGGGTGGTGGCTCCTCGTTGGGATGGTCCCCTTCGCCGGCACCGCGGCGCTCATCGTCTTCTTCGCGCTCGACGGGCAGCCGCAGTGGAACAGGTACGGGCCCTCCCCGAAAGCGCCCAGCGACCTGCTTGGTGACGACCAGACTATCGGTCCGACACCCGAGGACGAAGAGCTCTAGCGCCGAGCATCGCATGACCGGCGCGCACGCCTCACGGCTCGTCGTGTCACCGCCCACCGCTCGAGCATGCGTCTCCTGTAGAGCACGCGCCCGGCACGAGAGCACCTGCTGCCCACCGCCACGACCTCGGCCCGAGGAGTGCCGTCCACGAATCCGGCCTCAGATTGTGTGACAACAGGGGTTTACAACGCGGAGTAGATTGTCTACAATAGGCTACGCGGACGGCGTACACCGGGTTTGAGCGCTCAGAGCACGCGGCCCGCCCATAGAAGCCCCCCATGCGCCTCCCCTGGCGCACTGCGGCCCCCGGTGATTACGGGAACAACACCGGGGGCCGCCCCCCTATTTTCAGGCTGTTCCGGCCGCGTGAGCCAGGATCAGCCTTCAGCCACTACGCGATACTCCCGCTGCCCTTGCCCTCGATAGCACGCAGCGAGTCATAGATGCGGAACAGGAGGATGACCAACTCGCAGTACACGCGCACCATCAGCGAACCGAGAAGGATCAGAAGAAAACCCAAAAGAATGCTGATGCCACCCCGCGTCATAGTGTAGATCGACACTCCTAGATTGGCCACCAGGCCGAGCCAGAAGACCACCTGAATGAAGACGGGGGTCACCATCTTGCGGAAGGTCAGGAACTCATTCACAGCTGTGCACTCCTTTGCCGCGATTCCGAGCGGAGTCATCTCCCGCTCATCTGAAGAACGTAGAGGCTAGCCGCCCGAGCACCGCCGGTGCAAGTCGGCGGAGAACACCACGGCCGGAACGTCCTGCATTCAGAGCACGTCACCCAGGTATACTCGGCGCGTGTCGACGATGTTCCTCCTCATCTTCCTCACCGCGGTAGTCGCCGGCGCCTTCGGGAGCATGCTCGGTATCGGCGGAGCGCTGATCTTGGTGCCGGTTATCACCCTGTTCCTGGACGTGCCGATGAAGGTCGCCATTGGCGCGAGCATCATCGGCGTGATCGCCACCTCCTCAGCCGCCCAAATCGTCTATGTGGACCACGGCATCACCCATACGAGACTCGGGATGGCACTCGAACTGGCCACCACCGTGGGCGCCATCGGCGGTGCGCTGACCGCCGCGATGGTGGATGTCCGTGTACTCCAGCTCCTGTTCGCCATCATGCTGTTTTGGGCGGCATGGAGCATGCGCGGCCGACGAGCCGCCCGGCGGCCTTCAATCCCTACAGGCGTACTGGACGATCAGTTCCTGGATCCGGCTACGCAGACCGTGGTGCGCTACGGGGTGCGCCACCTGCCGCTCGGCCTCGGCTTGAGTCTCCTCGCCGGCAATGTCTCGGGACTGCTGGGCGTGGGCGGCGGAGCCGTTAAGATGCCTGTGATGCACGTGATCATGGGGGTGCCGCTGAAGGCCGCCATCGCGACCAGTAACTTCATGATCGGGGTCACCGCGGCCACTAGCGCGGCCGTCTACATCGGCAAGGGTTTCGTAGATCCGCTGGTCGCCGTGCCGACCGCTCTCGGCGTGCTCCTCGGCGCGCAGGGAGGCGCCCGTCTGGCGAGTCGGCTACCCACCCGCGTGCTTCGTACACTCATGGTGCTCACGTTGACGGTGTTCGCGATCCAGATGCTGTGGAGGACGGTCGCGTGAAGAATATCGAACGACTCGTCCATCACGTGCTGCTCTGGGGTCTGGCGCTCAGCGCCGCCCTCCTGCTCGGCGGGTTGATCGTGTGGGCCTTTCGGGGAGGAGAACTGCCGACGACCATCACCATGCCACCGGCCTCCTTCGCCGACCTCGCCCGTGCACAGCCCATCGGTTTCTTCTCCACCGGGTTGTTCGTGCTCGTACTCACGCCGTTCGCGCGAGTCGCCGGGTCGATCGTGCTCTTCGCCAAGGCCGGCGACCGCCGTTACACCGCCATCACCGCCGTCGTACTGCTCGTGATGGTCGCGGGCTTACTCCTCGGCCGGGTCTGAGGTGTCCTGAGCCCGCCACGTCGTGCGGCGCCGAGCGGCTTCGCGACAGATGGTCTTCAGTGACCCCGCTGCGTGCAGTGGAGAGCTTTTCGCCGTTCCCCCCTCGCAGAACGCCATGGCTGACAACGCGGGCAGTAGTGTGTCCCTCGTCCGCCAACGACCACTCGGCGGATGCTCGCGCCGCAGACGCGGCAGGGCTGGCCGGTGCGCTGATAGACGTTGAGGATCTCTTGGAACCCGCCGCGCGCGCCGGCCGGGTCCACGAAGCTCTCCACACTGGACCCCTCGTGATCGATGCCGAGCTGTAACGTCTCTCGCAGAGCGCCCCACAGCCGCGCCGCCTCCCGCGGTCCCAGACTCCCAGCCGGACGCAGAGGGTGCAGGCGAGCGCAGAACAGCGCTTCGTCGGCGTAGATGTTGCCGATACCCGCGATGTGCCGCTGGTCGAGGAGAAACGCCTTGAGGGGAGTTCGGCGACCAGCCACGAGATCGCGCAGGCATGCCACGGTGAACTCCTCGCTCAGGGGCTCTACGCCAAGCTCGGAGAAGAAGACTGTGGCCTCCGCGGTCGGCACAGCCCACAGCCCGCCAAAGCGACGGACGTCGAAGAAGTGGAGCCGCTGGCCCCCCTCGAGCTCGATCACGAACCGTGGCTGACGGCTCTGGTCCTCTGCCGCCGGCCGCCACAGGAGACGACCGGTCATGCGCAGATGTACCACCGCGAGGACGGTGCCAAGGTCGAAGATGAGCCACTTCCCGCGCCGTGCCGTACCGGCGATCCGGCGGCCTACCAGCCGTCGCCGTACCTCCGCGGGCTCCTGACGGCACACGCTGGGATCGAGGACGATGACGTCTTCGATGAGCTGCCCCACAACAGCGGAGTGGAGGCGCCGTCGCACGATCTCCACCTCAGGCAGCTCAGGCATGCCCGGCCCTCTCGACATCCTCGCCGAACTCCGACCGCCGCCGCTCCCACCAGCGACGCAGAAAGCGTACGGCCTGCTCGCGATCGCGGACCTCGAGTGCGTCAACCTCGTCCTGCAGCGCGCGCAGAGCCTCGCCCACGAGCGGACCAGGCGCCAGGCCCAGGAGCTCCATCACCTGGCGCCCGTCGAGAGGGCGAGGCCTGGTCGCCTTGGGGATCTCGAGCCAGACGACGCGAGCCAGCCGGTAGTGCCGCGCGATGGCTGCCGCGCTGGTGCGCGCCCCACGAGTCGCCAGCCGGTCCGCGAGCGAAAGGACGACGGATTCGAACACGAACGGCTCCACCGCCCGGCGGTAGCGCAGGAGGGCCCGCCGCGTCAGCGGAGCCTCACGCACCAGAAAGCCGAGGCGCAGATGCGTGCGGATCAGCAGCGTCAGATACGCTTGGAAGCGGCGACTCTGGTGCAGGCGCGCGGCGATATCGACGGCCATCCGCGCGCCCACGTCGTCGTGGCGCAGGAACAGGATGCGTCCATCCTGGGCCGTCTGTTTCACCACCGGCTTGCCGAGGTCGTGGAAGAGTACGGCGAACGCCAGCGCAGCCAGCGGCGGCGCCCCCGGCAGGCCGCACTGCGAGGGAACGGCCAGAAACCGCTCGCCACCCATTTGGGCCACTACCTGCGGTAACCGCTCCAGCGCCTCCAAGGTGTGCTCATACACATCCAGATGGTGGAAGGGGTTCTGCTCCACCCCCCGCAGCGCCGCCACCTCCGGGAGCACAGCCGACAACACGCCCGTGCGATCCAGCAGGCGGAGACCGCGCACCGGCGCAGGCCCACCTAAGAGGATGGCCAACTCCTGGGCGATGCGCTCCCCGCTCACGTTGACCAGACTGGCGGCCGCCCGTGTGCTGGCCGCGAGCACCTGCTCCGCCACGTCGAGGTCAAGCGCCGCCGCCAGCCGCGCCAGGCGCAGTGTGCGAACGGGATCCGCGGAGAACGCCGTGGGAGCACAGGGTACCAAACGGCGTTCACGTAGGTGACGCAGGCCGCCGAGCGGATCGATCACCCGGCCCGTCTCGAAGAGCCCGCCGAGATTTTCCGCACGGGCCGACACCGCCAGAGCGTCGACGGTGAAGTCGCGAGCGGCGAGGTCGGCTTCGATCGAAGGTCCGCGCAGGGAAGCGAAGTCGATCTCGCCGTCGGCGAGGACCACGCGCTGGGTGGAGAACGTCTCGGAATAGGTGAAGCACCGGCCACCCAGCGCGTCCGCCACCGCCGTGGCCAGACGACACGTGTCGCCGCGCACCGCGTAGTCGAGGTCTTTGCTCTGCGCGCCGAGGAGGCCGTCGCGGACCGCCCCGCCGACCAGCCAGGCCTCCTCGCCCGCGGCGAGGCAGGCGGCCACAACCGAGCTTGCCTCAGCCGCCCACACCACACTCAGGCAGGCCCTTCCCAGGGCTCGCCGACGTAGCGACGTACGGTGCGCGGGCTCACGTCGCTCACAACCTCGTAGTTGATGGTGTCGAGCAGCCGGGCGATGTCCTCGCAGAGGATGCGTTCGCCACCGGACTCGCCGATGAGGACTACTTCGTCTCCCAAGCGACAGCCCCTCTCGGGCAGCTGCACCGTCATCTGATCCATGCTCATGGTGCCAGTGATGCGACAGCGGTGGCCAGCGATCAAGACATCTCCGCGGCTGCTCAGAGCCCGGCAAAG
>JAXGYV010000005.1:0-130590 GCA_040772045.1 Thermoleophilia bacterium | reverse complement strand
GGGGGGGGGGGGGTGGGGGGGGGCCCCCCGCCACCCCCGGCCCCACTCTCGTGCCACTCTCTTACCGGTGTGCTAAGCCCACGCTCGTGCCGCAGCGAAACCCCCAGGGGTAAAGGATGGACTGTGGCGGCGGGGGCCGCAGGCCTCGTGATCGTTGAAAGGGGGGATGCCATAGCGGAATCTGGGGGGCGACGGGCTCTCCGCCCGTCGTGAACAGCGACGACGAGGTCGTATTTCATGGCAACTGTCAAAGACTCCGTGATTTCTAGGAGCGCTGCGGACATCGAGGTCGAGCCGTACCTGATGTCCGTCCTCTCGAGCCGGCTGTACTGCATCGGCATCGAGATGACCAACACGATGATCCGTTCGGCGCGGTCGCTGCTGATGAGTATCTGCCGCGACCTGTCAACGGCGATCTGCGATCGAAACGGTGATGTGATCTCCCTGCCGCCGTGCATCCCCGTGCACTGCGCCAACATGGGGCTCACCGTCAAGCCCACGTTCGATCATCCTGAGGGAGTCAAAGAGGGCGACCTGTTCCTCAACAACTCTCCTTACACGGGCAACACCCATCCTGCCGACTACACCTACATCGCGCCGGTCTTCAGCGACGGCGAGCTGATGTTCTTCACCGCGGCCAAAGGGCATCAGGCTGACTGCGGTAACAGCATTCCCAGCACCTACGTGCCGACGGCGCGCGACCTCTACGAGGAAGGCGCTCTGATCTGGCCGTGCGTGAAGATCCAGAAGGACTATCAGGACGTCCCCGATCTGGTGAAGATCGCGCAGATGCGCATTCGCGTGCCAGACCAGTGGTACGGCGACTACCTGGCTGGTGTCGGCTCTGCCCGGATCGGCGAGCGGCGCCTGAAGGAGATGTGCGAGGAGTACGGTAACGACCTGATCCGCGCGTTCTGCGACGCGTATCAGGAGTACGGTTCCAAGCGCATCGTGGAGGAGATTCGCAAGTTCCCGGCTGGTACCTGGGACTACCACATCAAGCACGACCCCATCCCCGGTCTGCTTCCGGGCGGTGTCGACATCCACATCGTGTGCACGGTTGAGCCCGAAGAGGGCAACGTCGTCATCGACCTGCGCGACAACGCCGACTCGCACGAGTGCGGCCTCAACCTCTGTGAAGCGACGACTCTCGCCAGCGTCCGCGCCGGCGTCTTGAACCGTATGGCTCCCGACGTACCGCAGAACGAGGGCGCCATGAGCCACATCAAGGTGCTCATGCGCGAGGGCTGCTGTGTCGGCAAGGCCAAGCTGCCCTACTCCTCCTCGGTGGCCACCACCAACGTCGCCGACCGACTCATCAGCGGCGTGCAGTGTCTGATGAACCAGATCAGCGATATCCGTGGCATGGCCGAGGGCGGCGCGGTGCAGTGCCCGGCCGTGTCGGTCATCTCCGGCAAGGACTGGCGGCGCAACGACGAGCCGTACGTCAACCAGTTGTTCTGCGGCATGACCGGCGGCCCTGGCGTTAAGGGCCACGACGGCTGGATCACCTACCAGTACCCCTGCACCGGCGGTGCCCTCTACTGGACGGGCACGGAGATCATGGAGCAGCGGTACCCCGTGCAGGTGATCCACGAGGAGCTCATCACCGACTCGGCTGGCGCTGGGCAGTGGGATTCCGCCCCGGCGTGCAAGTTCGTGCTGGCTCCGCGGCATCATCCGCTGATGGCCGCCTACTCCTGCGACGGCATCGAGAACCTGCCGAAGGGTGCCTACGGTGGCTTGAATGGCCATCAGGCGGCGGCCTGGAAGTACACCATTGCCGAGGGCGAGTCGTCGCGAGTGAACCTGCCGCCGTTCGCCAACCCCGAGTTCCCGCTCGGCGAGGCGATGGTGTCGGAGAGCTCCAGCGGTGGCGGCTTTGGCGATCCGCTGGAACGCGACCCCGAGCTTGTGCGCCACAGGGTGCGCGAGGGCTGGACATCCGTGGAGAAGGCACGCGACGTGTACGGCGTGGTCCTCGACCTAGAGCCCGAGCTCTTCTCGGTCGACTACGCGGCCACCGAGAAGCTGCGCGCCGCCAAGCGAGCTGAACGCGGCCAGGCTAAGGCCTGACGGCTGGCGCACGAGGAGCGATGACAATGGGAAAATACGTCTGCATCGATGTCGGCGGCACCTTCACGGATGTCGCCGTGCTGGACGAGAACGGCGACGTTAACGTCTTCAAGGCGCCGACGACGCCGCACGACTACCTCGAGGGCATGCTCGAGGCCGCCAACCGTGCCGCCGACTACTTCAATGAGTCGCTGGAGGACTTCCTGCTGAGCTGCAGTCTCGCCAGCGGCGGAGCACTCACGCACGGATCCACCATCGCCACCAACGCCGTCCTCGAGAAGAAGGTCGGCAAGGTCGGCATGATCGTCACCGAGGGCTTCCGGGACGTCTTGCTGTTCCGGGACGGCCCCATCAAGAACCCCTTCGACTTCCAGATCGACTTCCCCGAGCCGTACATCCCGCGTTACCTCACTCTGCCAGTGACGGAGCGAGTCAACGCGGAGGGGGGCATCGACATTCCGCTCGTCGAGAGCGACGTGCAGGCGGCCCTGGCTCAGTTCAAGAAGTGGAACGTGGACACTGTGGCCGTGTGTCTGATCTGGTCGGTGGCCAATCCCGTTCACGAGGAGCGTATTCGCGAGATCATCGAGGCCGAGGACCCGGAGATCGAGGTCGTGTTGTCCTCCGAGGTCAATCCGTGCATCCGTGAGTATCGCCGCTGGGTATCGGCCGCCATGGACGCCTCGCTGAAGCGTCTGATCGCCACCTACTGCCGCCGTGTGAACCGGCGGATGAACGAGGCCGGCTACCACGGCGAAGTCGGCATGCTCAACTCGACCGGTGGCGTGGGGAATGCCGAGGAGCTCATCGCTCGGCCGCTGTATGCCATCGACTCCGGCCCCGCCCTGGCCCCTGTGGCTGGCGCGCGCCTGTCGTTCGACGAGTTGAACGAGCAGAACGCGGTCGTGCTGGATATGGGCGGCACGACCTTCGACGTGAGCTGCGTGCGCGACGGCGTCTGCGCGGTGTCGCGCGAGACGAAGATCGGCTGGGAAGTGCCAGGGATCTCGCGCGTCAACGTTCATAGCATCGGCGCCGGCGGCGGCAGCATCGCGTGGGTAGACGCCGGCGGCATGGTTCGCGTGGGTCCCCAGAGCGCGGGCTCGCAGCCTGGCCCGGCGTGCTACGACCGTGGCGGAACGCAGGCGACGGTCTCGGACGCCAACGTGATCCTCGGCTACCTGGACCCTGACTACTTCAACGACGGCAAGATGACCCTGCGCGTGGACCTCGCCGAAGAGGCCGTCCGCAGGGACGTCGCTGATCCGCTGGGCCTCAGTGTGGAAGAGGCGGCGTTCACTATCTGGACCACGGTGAACGCCAACATGGTGACGGCCATCAAGGACATCACCATCTGGCAGGGCATCGACCCGCGTAACTTCGTCATGGTGGTCGGCGGCGGCGCCTGTGGAGCGCACGCTATTCCGCTGGCCGAGGGACTGGAGATGGGCAAGGTGCTCATCCCGAAGACCGCGGGCGCGCTGAGCGCCGTCGGCGGCGTGTTCTCGGAGGCCATCTCGGAGTTCACCGGCAGCGTGTACACGGAGACGCGCGAGTTCGACTTCACCGCCGTGAACGAGATGCTCGGCAGCCTCTTCCAAGAGGCCAACGACTTCTTCGAGCGGAACCGGATCGCCCCTGAGAACAGAGCGGCCGAGGTGTGGATGGAGGGTCGCTACCCCTATCAGGTGTGGGAGATCCCCGTGCGCATCGACGAGTTCCTCACGAAGAACGGGAAACTCGACAAGGCGGGATTGGCGAAGCTGGTCGAGACGTTCAACGTCGAGCACGAGAAGGCCTTTGCGGTGCGCGAGGACAGCTACGTGGAGTGCGTGTTCTGGCGTCTGAAGGCCATCGGCCGGCGTGACGTTGACGAGCGAGTCAAGGAGATCGGCCACGATCCGGTCGCGGAACTACCGACGGCGGCCCTCAAGGGGGCTCGCAAGGCGTACTTCCGCGAGGCCGGAGGCACGGTCGAAGCGCCGTTGTACCTCGGCATGCCGCTGCTGTACGGCAACGTGATCGAGGGACCGGCGGTCATCGTAGAACCTACCACCACAATCGCGATCCAGCCCGGGTATGCCGCCGAGGTCACTCGGTTCGGCAACTACCTTGTGACTAAGCCGAACGGTAACGGCGCAGGCACGCGGGCGCGCTGAACGCAGCAGACGGAGGGACGACTCTCATGGCTGAAACCGACACACGCCCGGCTATCGCCGATGCCGGCGCTGCAGGCTGGATCGGCTACTCCGTAGCCGTGGTTATGGCTTGGGCTTTCCTCTTGGGGTACGTAGATCCTGCCGCCCAGATCTACATGGCCGCCATCTCGGTGGCGTGCCTGATCGCCTACATGGGCGCCGCGATCTCGCAGCTCAAGCTCGGCAACCTTGCGGGTGGCGTTACGTGGCTGTACTTCGGAGCGTTCTTCGCCGGTGCGTCGGCGCTCAACTACTTCATCGGCTGGATGGCCGCCAAGAACGAATGGGTCGTGGATGGTCGCATCCAGGGCTACATGTGGTTCGTTCTCGGCATAGTGCTCATCATAGAGACGCCGATCTTCATGAAGTACTCGCACGCGGCGGCGTGGGGCTCTATCATCGCCGCCGATGTGGGTCTCATCACGCTGGCGTTCATCTTCTGGGGCTACGGTGGCCAGGTGCTGATGGACGTGAGCGGCTGGGCGTTCTTCGTGGCTGGTGTCGGCGGCATCCTGAGTGGTGCCGACGCCATTCTGTCCTCGGTGGGTTGGCGATTGCCGCTCGGCCGGCCGCTCATCAAAGACAGGTCAGCGGCCGCGCAAGGAGGCGTGCCAGCAACCGGGCGCTAAGTAGGGGTGGAGTCGCGCCGGCCGGCGGCCGGCGCGGCTCCATGACGTAGCGGCGCCGCGGGGCGGCGGGAGGCCAGGTTGGCTCCCGCCGCCCCGCGGCGTTGTCATACCGGGGGCAACGTCGCCGTCACGAGCCGATCGATGCGAGCGGCGGCGAGCTCGGCTTCCGCGGGTAGCTGATCGTTGCGGAAGAAGACCGTATTGCCGCGCTTAAAGAGCGGCGTGTTCAGGGTTGGCGAGGTGAGCTCGTAGGTGGCGCCGCAGCCCCGCCGGCAGGAAGAGATCAAACAGTCGAAAGGCCGTGGGGCAGTTGCGGGATCCGCCTGGCAGCGGCGGGAGGTGGTCACGCAGACCCAGGGGACGTGGAGCGACGCGACGAGGGTGGGCGGGAGGCTCACGTCCAAGCCTTGGACCACGTTGTCGAGCTCTACACGGCGCACGCCGAGCTCGGCGAGCAGCGTCTGCAGCGCCGGTGCATCCAGCGGGCAAGAGCGGTACGTCGCGGCAGCGTCTGGCGGCAGCGGAAGGTGCTGCCACAGGCGGCCGCCGGCCATTACCAGCGAGCCGTCGCCGCGCAGGCGGGCGAGCCGCGGATCGCGGTGCTGACGCGCCAGGAGGCGGCCGAGCACTGGAACTAGCGCGGGCCGCTCGCGCGCGAGCAGAGCGAGCAGGCCGAAATCGCCGACGACCACCTCGTGCTCCGCGCGGTGGCTCTCCAGCTCGTCCAGGAGTGGCTCCACCTGCCGGAGGCCGGCGTCGGTGAGCGGCGGTGTGACAAAGGTGAGGGGGAGCCGATGCTGTTCGCACCAGGCGTACACGGTCTGGAGCTGACGCGCGGAGGGCAGGCGACGCTGGCAGAACTCGTGCCCGAAGTACAGTCGGTCGGGGAGGGCGTCTGAAGACAGGCTCTCCAGTGCTTCCGCGTCGGTCACGTAGAGGGCTCGTTCCATTTAGAGTGACCCTCGTGCCACGACGGCGGCTGGATAGTAGCACTCGTAGCCCGAGCACGGATGGCCAGTCATCTGGCGATAGAGCTCCTGTGCCTGTACCTGGAAGTCGCGCCGTGACGGCGGGGGCGTGCTCTGGGCGATCGTCAGTGCACGGCGAACGAACTGTGTGGCTGATACCTTGCGCTGGGTAGGGAAGGCGCGCTCCACGATCTTCACGCTGTGGATGCCGGCCTCCAGGAGCTCCGGCAGGGCGCAGACGCCGCAATCGGCGCCGCCGTGCCGGAGCTCGTCGGCCCGGTCGTGGGCGAACACCGGTCCGAACGCCGTCCCCGCCTCGCCGACCCGGTGTGCCTGGAACCGCAGGCGGCACCCGACGCCCTCGAACCACGGGTCGTAGCTCGGCAAGCAGCCTGGGGGCAGCGGTCCGGGGCTGTCCGGCGAAGGGTCGTGGCCGTGGTAGAAAGAGCAGAAACCATCTTCAAACGGGCACAGGCTGTGGAGGATGAAGACCTCGAGCTCTACATCGGCTGGTGCTTCCGCGGCAATCGCGCGGATCTCGGGCACCGTAAGGTGACGGGAGAGGATGACCCGTGTGGCGCCGAGCGTGCGGTAGAAGGTCACGGTAGAAGCGTTGAAGGTACTGCCCCCGGTGCCCACGGCGAGGTATGGAAAGCGCACTCCCTCGTCGCGCAGGGCGAGCATGAGCGCGGGGTCGACGACGATGAGTCCGTCGGCGCCGGCCGCGCGCAGGTCGCGCGCGAGCTGGAGGAGAGCCGGGTACTGACGGTGCGAGAAGAAGCGGTTGAGCGTGACGAAGACCGGCACGCTCTGGGCGTGCGCTACGGCCGTGGAGTGCTCCAAGTCCTCCAGGCTCCAGAGATTGGCGTCGTAGCCTCGCCGTCGGTTGAGCGACTCGAAATCGCCAACCTCGTGACGGAGCTCTTCGGGTACCACTCCGCAGTACAGCTCGGTGGCCCCGGCGGCGATGAGCTCCGGTACCTCATGGGGGAGCGAGAAGGGGGCTAGGATCTTCACCTGTTCATTGTACGCGGGCGCGTCTGGGGCGACGACCGGACACGGTCTGTGTGGCCGTCGGGGTATCGTATTCTCTCTCGTAGCGGCGTGGCTCCGCGATCGGTACCTTTACAGCTAGACCATGAAGGGCGGCGCCGACGAGGTGCGGTGTGCGCGTGACAAAAGGGGGTTCGGTGACCCGGTCGTTCAGAACACAGCTCATGGTAGTGCAAGGGGACATCGCCGTGTTGGCGGTCGACGCGGTGGCTAACGCCGCCAACGATCGCCTGTGGATGGGCGCCGGGGTCGCCGGTGCTCTCAAGCGCCGGGGCGGTGTGGAGATCGAGCGGGAGGCGGTGGCACAGGGGCCGATCGCCGTTGGTCAGGCGGTCGCCACCACTGGAGGGCGATTGACTGCCCGTTGGGTGATCCACGCCGCCGTCATGGGACAAGACCTGCGGACGAACGCCGCGGCCATCAGTTCCGCCACCGAGAGCGCGCTGGCGTTGGCCGACAAGCTCGGGGTCTCCTCTCTGGCGCTGCCCGCCTTCGGCACGGGCGTCGGCGGGTTTCCGGTTGCCGAGTGTGCCTGTCTCATGATGGCTGCCGTGACGAGCTACCTCGGAGAACGGCCGGAGACTGGGCTGCGGCGCGTCGTCTTCGCTACCTACGATCAGGCGGCCACTGCGGCCTTTGAGGCTCAGCTCGCGCGGGCGGTGAGCGATCAAGTACCGAGGCAGGAGGGCGAGCAGGAGTCCTCCCTTGCGTTGGGAGCTGGAGAAGTTCGTGGGGGGCAGCACCTCCTGTACCTGTCTCGTGCGGATATCGAGGGGCTTGGCGTAGAGATGGCCGAGGTGGTCGCCGCGGTCGACGAGGCGTTTCGGCTCAAAGGCCTGGGAACTGTGCTCATACCGCCGAAGGTGACCATGCATGGGGTGTCTGGCGCCTTCGCCCAAGTCATGCCGGCGTGGTTGGCCCCCGAACGGCCGGCGGCCGAGGAATGCGGGCTGGGTGTGAAGCTCGTGATGGCGTTTCCGCAGAACGCCGCGCGGCACCTGCCCGTGATCAGTGCGCTCATCGTGCTCCACGATCCGCAGACGGGCGTGCCCGTGGCCGTGCTGGAGGGGGCATCGATCACCGCACACCGCACGGGAGCTAGCGTCGCGGTGGCGGCCCGGTACCTCGCGCCGCCGGGTGCCGCGTGCGTGGGCGTGCTCGGGTGCGGCGCGCAGGCTCGGGCGAGCCTGCGCGCCCTCACCGCGACGCTGCCGACGCTACGCGCCGTCCGCTGCTTCGACAGCCGTGCGGAGGCGGCGACGGCCTTCGCTGAAGAGGCCGAGACCCTGAACCTGCGGTGCGCGGTGTGCTCCTCGGCGGAAGAGGTTTGCCATGGGGCGCAGATCGTGGTCACCGCCATCACCATGATCCCCGGCGTGCCGCCGCCGCTCGGCGCCGGCTTGCTCATGCCGGGAGCGCTCGCGGTGGCGCTGGACTACGATGCCGCGTGGACGGAGCAGGCCATGGCCGAGTGCGACCGTTTTGTAGTGGACGATGCCGCCCAGGTGGCGGCGACAAAGGCGGACGGGGCGTGGCTGGGCGGTGTGCCGTCCGTCATCAACGCGGACCTGGGCGAGGTGGTCGTCGGCCGGGTGGCCGGCAGAACCTCGTCGCGACAGCGCATCTTCTGCCTGAACCTCGGCATCGCTGTGGAAGACGTGGTCTGCGCACAGCTCGTATACCGGAGGGCGCTGGCGGCGGGCGCGGGGACGCTCCTGCCGCGCTAGGCTACCCGTGCGGTAGTTGCCCGGGCCATAGGCCGTGGACCTGACAGGCGCGCAGCAGCCCGGCAGGACCGGTCATCATCATGTCTCCATAGGGCGCCGGGAAGCGCACGGCGAGATCGGGTACCACCAGTAAGTCGCGCCTCGGCCCGGTGACCAGCAGCGGGAGATCTGTCGGCACCGGCGAGCGGAGCACGGCTCCGTGGCCGCCGTCGGCGCGTACCTCGTCAGTGGTCACTTCTCCGGCGAGAAAGCGGCGCAAGAGCACCGCGAGGCGCCGCTCGTCGAGGCAGCCGGTGTGGTGCTCGAGGACGCCCGCCAGCCGACCGTCGAGCGCTACCACACAGATGGTGTGCCCATTGCCCACGTTCACCAGGATCGCACTGGTGTCCGCGCCTATGGCGCCCAGGAGGGCGGCCGGCCCCGTATCGCCGGCCAGGATGGGAACGCCCAGAGGGGCCAGGCAGTTTGCCGCGGCGCGCAAGCGCGTGAGGAGGGTGGGGATGCTCTCGGCGCGCCAGAACAGCGAGGACAGCGGACGGTGCTCCGCGACCGCCCGTTCCCATGTGCGGAAGCGCAGGATGCGGTTGGACGCCATGGGGCTAAAGCCGTGATCTTGCGCGGCCACGGCGGCGGCGGTGACTGCCGTGGGCACCGCGAGGCAAGCGAGAGCTTTCGCCAGCGCGCCGAGGTCTACGTCGCCGCTGCGCACGTCCACGGCGTCGCGCTGGACCTCGCGCTCGGCCTCGGCTTCGTCGAGTACCTGGACGCCCGCGGCGCCGACTGCCGCGAGGTCGTCGTCGAAGGTGAGCGCCGCCGGGGCTGTGGCAAAAAAGGGCAGTCCGGCGGCTACGTGGGCTTTCATGGCGCGGCTGTCGGCCCCACCGCCCATGGTGGGTCCTCTGAAGACGACGGCGCGCCGTTCCGCGGTCGCGGCGCCGATCTGACGAGCCACGGCCGCCGAGCGGGAGGGTACCACGAGCTTCGGCCAGTTCTCGGGTCGCTGGTCTTGTTCGGCCACCAGCACATCGAGCGTGCCCGCGCCCACGTCGACGGCGAGCACGCGGGCCTCGCCCCGCGCCGCCTGCCTGCTCAGGAGGGGTCTCCTCCGCTCGCGGAGTTGCGGTGGTAGAGGATGACCAGGCTGCCCGCGAGGCCGATCAGCGGCACCGCTCCCGAGAGGATGAATACCACTGGGTAACCGAGGGCGTTGGCCAGCACGCCGTTCATCATGGCGCTGATACCGATGCCCGCGCCGAAGAAGGCTTCCAGTGTGGCGAACGCGATGCCACGCTTGCTGGCGGCTACGCGGTCGGCGGCCAGCGCGAAGAGCGTGGGGCAGACGAACGCGAACCCCGCTGCGTACAAAGCGGCGGACAACACGAGAAGTGAAACGCTGTTGAGGAAAGAGAGAAGGAACATCGCGCTGCTCACCAGGATCAGGCCTGGGATGATAGCCGCGGGCCGTCCGAAGCGGTCGGCTAGTCTGCCGCTGAAGAGCCGTGTGAACACGAGCGCGGCCGCGTAGACGAGCCAGAACCACGCCACAGTGGAGGTCTCGAGGCCGGCGCGCGGGATCCAGACGGGGAGGAATGTACCCAGCGTGCCGTACGTGAACGACGCGGTGAGTAACAGGAGGGCGGGTGCCACCGCACGGCTGTCGAAGAACGTGCGCAGCGACCAGTCGTGCTGACGACCACGGCGCTGCCGGCTTTCGCCCGCGGGGACTATCAGGAGGACGCTCGCCAGGGCGATCGCCGTAGCCACCAGGAAGATCTTCTCGTAGCTCACGTGGGCGGCGAGCAGCAGCGAGGCGGCGAGCGGGCCGAGCCCCAGAGCTAGGTTGCCGCCGATGCCGAAGTAACTGATCGTTTGAGCACGTCGCTTTACCGGCGCGAGGTCCGTCGCGTACGTGGTCCCTGAGGTGGTGAACATCGCCATACCGGCGCCATGCACCATGCGCAGTGCGATGAGCAGCGGCAGGGCCGAAGCCACGGCGTAGATCGGGGCGCAGAGCAGGAACAGCAAGCTTCCGGTGAGGATCACGGTGCGTGGCCCCAGCGTGTCGACGGCGCGCCCCACGAGCGGCTGGCACAGGAGGCTGGCCACCGAGAATACTCCGGCCACCCAGCCGATCTCCGCTGCCGATCCGCCTAGGCTCTCTACGTAGAGTGGGAGAGTCGGCTGTTGGATGACGTAGAAGCTGAAGAACCCCGAGAAGCTCGCGGCCCACATGAAGATGAAGTCGCGGCTGAAGATGCGAGCAGTGGTATCGGTAGTATCGGGAGTGCCGGCGGTCACGGTGCCGGGTCGGCTGGTGCTCGTCGTCATAGGGCAGCGACTCGCGAGAACCGGAGGCGCCAGACCATGAGCGCGGCTTCCAGCACGATGCCCTTATTCATCTTGGATTCACCGGCTGCCCGCTCGATGAACACGATCGGCAACTCGACGATGCGGAAGCCGAGGCGATGGGCGCGGTACGTCATCTCGATCTGGAAACCGTACCCGCCGGCGCGGATCGTGCTGAAGTCGATGGCCTCCAGTACCCGCCGGCGAAAGCACTTGAAACCGCCTGTCAGATCACGATACGGCAGGCCGAGGATGGTCTGCGCGTACAGGCACCCGCCGCGGCTGATCAGGCGGCGGGTCGCCGGCCATCCGGTAACGCCACCACCGCGGACATACCGTGAGCCGAGAACCACGTCGGCACCTTCGTCGATGCGGGCGATCATCCCGGGGAGGTAGGCGGCATCGTGGCTCAGGTCCGCGTCCATCTCGAAGATCAGTTCGGCGCCCTCTGAGAGCGCGTGCTGAAAGCCGGCGAAGTAGGCCGCGGCCAGCCCCTGTTTCGCGGGGCGATGCAGGACGGCGATCCGCTCGTCCTCGGCGGCTAGGGTATCGGCGATGTGGCCGGTGCCATCGGGCGACGCGTCGTCGACGACGAGCACGGAGAGCCCTAAACTATGTTCCTGCGACACAGCGAGGATGCGCTGGACGATCACAGGCAGGGTCTGGCGTTCGTTATAGGTGGGAAGGACGACGATCCTCACAGCTGCTCCTCCGTCGAGCACGCACGCCGAGGGACGCGCGTGCTCGACGGATTCTACCAGGCTTCGGCTCGTCAAACGCGCTGGACGGCCTGCCGTTCTCGCGGGGAAGACGGTGACGCAGGAAACCCACGTGATGGAGGAAGTCTAACCGTATAGTTGAAGACGAGAGTATGACGGGTCGCATCTCTCTTCTCCTAACCGAGAAAGAGGGTCAGGAGGCCTTGCGTCCGAGGCGCTGTGGTCTATAGTGATGTCTTCAGATACTTCAGCCACAACATATTGTGGATATCCTGTGGAAGGACCGTGCGGATGAGATGCCCGTACTGTGGCAGTCACGAGAGCAAGGTCGTCGATTCGCGCGATGCGGCGGCTGGCGACGCAATCCGCCGCCGCCGTGAATGCCTTGCGTGCGAAAAACGCTTCACCACCTACGAACGCGTCGATGAGATGCCTCTCATAGTGGTCAAGCGCGACGGTCACGAGGAGGTATTCTCGCGGCGCAAGCTGCTCAACGGGCTGCTCCGCGCCTGCGAGAAGCGCGACATCCCTCTGGAATTGCTGGAGGAGCTGGTCGGAGGCATCGAAGGCCAGCTCCGTCGAGGCGGCTTGCAGCGCGTCAGCTCAGCCGAAATCGGCGAGCGCGCTCTGCGGCAGCTCCGGCTGCTCGACAAGGTGGCCTACGTGCGGTTCGCCTCTGTCTATCGTCAGTTCGAGGACGTAGAGGAGTTCCAGGAGGAGCTCACGAGGCTGGAACAGGAGCCCGCCGCCCACCGTCACCAGTTGGCGCTCGACGCGGTGTTCGCCGCGGCGAGTCCGGCTGAGCACCCTACGTGGGGTGCACAAGAGGCGCCGGGCGGCCGCGGCCCGGTGTGGCGGGCGGAACGTGCAGGTGTATCGCGAGAGGTGCCGGACGAACGGGAACGCAAATCCGCGCTCGGTCCGGATCAGGAGATAGAGGGGGCATCATGGGACAGAAGGTAGTGGAGCTCTCCGCAAACGCGTTGAAGGTGCTCCAGCGTCGCTACCTCCGAAAGGGCGAAAAGGGCGAGCTGCTCGAGACCCCCGAAGAGATGTTCGCTCGCGTCGCCCGGGCAGTCGCGCAGGCGGAGCGGCTCTACAACCCCGCGGCCTCCCTCGACGAGTGGCAGGCCAGGTTCTACGATCTCATGACGAGCCTCGAGTTCCTGCCCAACAGCCCGACGCTGATGAACGCGGGCAAAGAGCTCGGCCAGCTCTCGGCGTGTTTCGTGCTGCCCGTGGGCGACTCGATGGACTCCATCTTCGAGGCCATCAAGAACACCGCGCTCATCCACAAGAGCGGTGGCGGCACTGGCTTCAGCTTCTCGCGTGTGCGGCCCCGTAACGACGTTGTCTCGTCCACCAAGGGCGTGTCCTCCGGGCCGCTGTCGTTCATGAGCGTGTTCGACGCCGCCACCGAGACCATCAAGCAGGGGGGTACCCGGCGTGGCGCCAACATGGGCATCATGCGCGTGGACCATCCCGACATCCTCGAGTTCATCTGTGCCAAGCAAGACGACGATCGCCTGAACAACTTCAACATCTCCGTCGCCGTCACTGACGAGTTCATGCGGGCGGTGGAGGAAGATCGCGAGTACTCCCTCGTCAATCCGCGTTCGGGCGAAGTCGTTCAGCGCCTGAACGCGCGCAAGGTCTTCCGCAGCATGGTCACGTTGGCGTGGAAGAACGGCGACCCTGGCATCGTCTTCATCGATCGCATCAACCAAGACAATCCCACGCCGCACCTCGGCGACATCGAGAGCACCAACCCCTGCGGGGAGCAGCCGCTCCTGCCGTACGAGAGCTGTAATCTGGGCTCGATCAACGTGGACAAGGTCGTGGAAGACGGCCGGGTAGACTACGATCATCTGCGGCGCATCGTCCGCACTGCCGTGCGCTTCCTCGACGACGTCATCGATGTGAACAAATACCCGTTGCCGCAGATCGCCGAGATGACGCGCGGCAACCGCAAGATCGGCCTCGGCGTCATGGGCTTCGCGGACATGCTCTTCCGACTCGCCATTCCCTACGATTCAGATCAGGCCACGCAGTTGGCGGAGGAGCTCATGGGCTTCGTGGAGGCGGAGGCCACGGCGGCGTCGGTCGAGCTGGCCGAAGAGCGGGGGGTGTTTCCCAATTTCGAGGGCTCGGTGTACGACACGCCGGGTGGTGCGAAGGTGCGGAACGCGACCCGCACGACGATCGCGCCGACCGGTACCATCAGCATCATCGCCGGCTGCTCAAGCGGGGTCGAGCCGCTGTTCGCCGTCAGCTACGTGCGCCGCAAGGTGCTCGACGACGACGAGATGCTCGAGGTACACCCCTACTTCGAGCAGGTCGCTCGCCGCGAGGGCTTCTACTCCGAGGCGCTCATGAAGCGCATCGCTGAAGAGGGGTCCGTGCGTCACATCGACGAGGTGCCCGAGCGGTGGCGACGCGTGTTCGCCACCGCCCACGACGTCTCGCCCGAGTGGCACATCCGGCTGCAGGCGGCGTTCCAGCGTCATACGGACAACGCTGTCTCCAAGACGGTCAATTTCCCCCACCATGCCACCGTCGAGGACGTGGAAAAGGTGTACCTGCTCGCCTTTCAGGCGGGGTGCAAGGGTGTCACTATTTACCGCGACGGCAGTCGCGAAGAGCAGGTTCTCAACGTCGGGCAGAAGAAGAAGGAGCAGCCGCGCGATCCGGTCGCCGGCCTCGCGGTTACGCGACCTTCGCGCCCGCGGCTGCTCTCCGGCGCCACCGAGCGGGTGGAAACGGGGTGCGGCAAGCTGTTCGTGATCATGAACGACGATGAGCTCGGAGCTCGCGAGGTGTTCGCCAACATGGGCAAGGCCGGCGGCTGTGCCTCCTCGAACACCGAAGCCCTCGGGCGGCTCATCTCGCTCGCCTTGAAGAAAGGCGCTCAGCCGATGGAGATCGTGGAGCAGCTGAAGGGCATTCGCTGCCACGTCCCCTACGGCCTGGGGCCCAACGCCTGCACCAGCTGTGCCGATGCGATCGGCAAGGCGCTCGAGCGTCGTTACGTGCTGGGCGCGGCCAGCTCCGGTACTCCGGAGCCGCAGCTCACCCTCGTCGAGGTGGCGCAGGGCGCGTGTCCAGACTGCGGTGGAGTTATCGAGCACGAGGGCGGGTGCATGGTCTGCAGGCTGTGCGGCTACTCGAGGTGCGGCTGACGGGTTCTCTGCTGTCTTCGGCGTGCCTTCCGCGCGGCGCGCGGCCGGATCTCTCAGTCGGCGGCCTACCTGTCGAGTGGTCGTCGATGCCGGATTCACGGCCCATGATGCGCGGGAGACGTGAATCCGAGTAGAGTTGCAGGTGCACGCGACACGTCAAGGAGGCGCCATGGCCGATGTATCGCACCCCGAGAGCGAGGCGACCAACGGGTCGGTGACCATCTCAGACAATGTGGTCGCTAAGGTCGCCCACAACGCATGCAGGGAGATCGAAGGTGTGCACGCGCTGGGCGGTGCGGCCTCACGGGCTCTTTCCAGTCTCCGCGGAGAGAGCCGCACGCAGGGCGTTAGCGTGGACATCGTAGACGACACGGTGGACGTAGACGTCACGCTCGTGGTCACCTACGGTGCAAACATGACGAAGGTCGCCGAGTTGTGCCGTGGCGCGGTGCGGACGCAGGTGGAGGGGATCACCGGGCTCAAGGTCCGGGCAGTCAACATCCTGGTAAGCGACGTTCACTTCCCCGACGACGGGGGGGGAGCGAGTGCCGTCGAATGACGCCAGGGAGCGCGCGGCGACGGCCGACCGCTTTGCCTCGGTGCTCGCGGCGGTCATCCTCGTCGCGGCTGGAGTGGCGCTTGCGCTGCTGGCTGTCCGTCTGGCGGCGGTGGCATCCGGTTCTACCTACTCGCCATGGGGCAAGTTTGGCGTCCCCGTCGATCATGGTGGGCGTATCGGCCTGCTGCTGCTGGCCTTTGTCGTCTCGCTTCTGGTACTCGCGGTCGGCTTGCGCCAGCGCGACCTGGTGCTGCGGTTTGCCTCAGAAGAGGGCGACGTCGTGGTCCGAGCCGGAGCGCTGGAACAGCTCGTGAGAGCCGAGCTGGCGGCGCATCCGGATGTTCTGCGCGTCGCGCCGCGAGTGCGCCTGCGAAGAGGCCGGTTGGCGGCCGAGGTGGAGATCATCGCCCGTCCGCTGGCCGATGCGACGACGCTGCGCGGCATCGGCGAGCGAGCGGTGCGGAGCGCGCTGTGCGATACCGCCGGCTTGCCGCCGGCGACGCCCGCGGTGTCGGTCGACGTCGTGAGCATCCGACGTCTGCGGATGTACCTGCGATGATCGCGCGTGCGGTCATCGCAGTGGCTGGTTTGGTCGGCGCCGCTATCGCCGGAGCCGCGCTCGTGCGGGAGGTTTTGCTGGCCGCCCAGGCTGGAGTCATCTGGGAGTTGCCCGCCTGGACTTCGTGGCTGGTATCCGACAGTGGCTGGATACGGCCGACTGTGGCGGGTGTGGTAGCCGCACTGGCGGCGATTGTCTGTGGAGCTGCCGCGCTGCGTCTGCTCCGCCGGCGCTCATCGGGAGTACGGAGGCTCGACTTGGGGGAGTCCAACGCGGCGGTTGTGGTGGAGGCCGCGACGCTCGATCGCCTGCTAGCCGAGGTCTTGCATCGGCAGCTTCCCGTGCTCCACGCGGTCAAGGTAGTGTTGTGTACAACGGGTCATGCGTACAGCGCGCGAGTCCTGGTGCAGCTCCGCGGATGCTGCGATCTCCTGGGGCTCCGGACGCAGGTCGCGGCGGTGGTACGGCGCGAGTTGCGGCGAGCCACGGGTCTCGACCTGACGCGCGTGGACCTCGATGTCGAGAAGCTCGACGTGAAGGGCAGGGAAGGAGCGTGAAAGGACGGAACGCTGGGCTTCTGGGCGGAGCCCTTGTGGGCTTCCTCTGGATGTGGCTCGGCTTCGGCGAGATGCTGTTCATTGGGCTCTGCGCCTTCATCGGCTGGCTCGTCGCCGGTGTCTTTGAGGGTCAGGTCGACCTGTACAAGCTCTTCGACAGCTTCCGCAGGAAGTGACCATTCCTCCTGGCCTCGGCTGGAGGAGCGCGTCCCAACGAAAAGAGACCTGGTGTTCACCAGGTCTCTTTGAGAAGCGACCTCTGTTGAGGATCCGTCTTCTCCGCTTCGTAGCTCACTGTACCCCGACCGAGGCCTGGTCACACCTGCGGCCGCCGTTCCACGGCCGGTGAGACTCCCTCTGCGCCTGGGTACCGGCTTCCTCCCCGCGGTACGGCCGCGGCTCGTGGCCGCCGATTTGGATGGCACGTTGCTGCCCCTGCATGGCGAGCCTTCCTCCGAAATGGCGGTGGCGCTCGCCGCGCTCGCGGCGAGCGGCGTGCGCGTGGTGATCTGCACGGGCCGCATGTTCCAGAGCGCTCGCCGTGTCGCGGCGCTCCTCGGCATCGTGGACGGGACCGTGGTCTGCTATCAGGGCGCGCTCGTCGCGGATCTGGCTGACGGCCGCCAGTTACGGCACCGTCCGGTGCCCGCGAGCGTGGCGGCTGCGGTAGTACGCTTCGCCCGTGCGCGCGATCGTCACGTGAACGCATTCGTCGACGACCAGCTTCACGTGGAGCGACTCGATGCCTGGACGTGCCTGTACGTCCAGCGGACCGGCGTGGATTACATACTCGACGACGATCTGGAGCACCTCGTTCAGTCCACGGCGCCCGATAAGCTGCTCCTCATGACGGCCGCCGCCGACGCCGTCTCGCTCTTGCCCGAACTACGGGAACGCTGGAAAGATGAGCTGGCGATCTCTCTCTCGCAGCCCGGCTACGTCGAGATAACTGCGTCAACGGCCACCAAACGCAGTGCCCTCGAGTTCCTCGGCCGTCACTGGGGTGTGGGGAGAGCACATTCAGTGGCGTGCGGGGATGGGATGAACGACGTCGACATGCTGGAATGGGCCGGGTTCGCGGTAGCTATGGCCGAGGGCGCGCGGTGTGTGTGGCAGGCGGCCGACGTCGTCATGCCGCAGACCGAGCTGGCGTCTTTCCTGCTGCGGCTCTCGGCGTTGCCGTGGGAACGAGCGTGCGACGCCGGCGAACCGCCGGCGGGTCCCTAGCAAGGAAAGGCGGCGCCTGGAGGGAAGCGCCGCCTTTCGGGCCGTGCTCCACGGCACCTGGGGTAGGGGCAGATGCCTGGAGAAGGCCTCACGAGCGTTCTATTGTGAGGGTGAGAACGCACTGAAATGCTACAACCGATGGCGCCACTCGTCAACAGGCTGTCGTCTCCTCCCTCGTCGCGGTATCACGGCGGCGGCGGGGCGAGCCTGTAGTGCGTGATCCTCGCACCGCGCCGTCGACGAGACGGGCCGCCCGGCCCTCCGTGACAGTTGAGAGGGCTGTCACACTCAAAACGTCGTGGCGGCTGATAGGATGCACGCGATACGGATGTCCGCCTCATGGCACATGTCTGCCTCATGGCAGCACGATAACGACGGGTTGACCCGGTTCGGGGATGCGTTCTCCGATCCGACGCGGCGGCTGCTCTACGAGCTGGTGGTCCGTGCTCCCGAGCCTCTCTCGGCCTCGGCCGCCGGGGATCTTGCCGGCGTGCATCGTACGGTTGCCCGTAGCCACCTCGAACGGCTCGTGGCCGCCGGCGTGCTCTGCGCCGATCTTCGTCGTGCCGCGACGACCGGCCGGCCGGCGAAGGTGTACCGAGCCTCTCGCCAGCCGGAGAGTGTGACCGTCCCGCCGCGGCAGTACAGCCTCCTCGCCCGCTTGCTGGCAGAAGCGATGTTGGATCTGGCCAGCAGCCAGGCCGAGGCGGCGGCGGCTGCCGCGGCGGCGGGATGGGCATACGGCCGCATGGTGGGCCGTCAGCTCACGCGCGGGAGCGGCGCGACGGGGAAAGCGGCGGTTGCCCCCTCTGCTCTCGTGGTGGCCGATTGGTTGAACGAGGGCGGGTGCGCGGCGCGCGGAGAAGACGGTGAGCGTACGGCGCTGTCGATCGGCGTCTGCGTATTCGCCGAGCCGGCGCTCGCCACGCCGCACGTGGTGTGCAGCCTCGATCGGGGTCTGATCGCCGGCCTCCTCGCCGTAGACGAGGCCCGGCTCCGCGCGCTTACCTGTCTGGCCGCCGGCGACCGCGAATGCCGCTTCGAGGTGGTGTGGTAGGCTCGCGGTCACGCGGCGCGGTGGTGGCCTTTGGGTACCACTGAGGTAGCGCTGCGAGTAGACTTCTCGCACAGCACTTCGACAAGGGGGCCTCTGAGCGTGGGCAGCAAGGGGCGACGGTTCCGATGCAGCAAGACTGCGGGTTCAAGCACGCTCCGGCGAGTAGCGGCGTGCCTCGCGCTCCTGCTGCTGGGCGGCCTGGCAACTGCCTGTGACGGTTCCCAGAAACCTGGCACCAGCCCCGTTCCCAACGTCACGCTCACCGCGCCGTCGTCTGCCCCCAGCCCTCCGGCGAAGCACGAGCTCTCCAAGGGAGAGGCGCAGGCGCTTGCCCACGCGGCCACGATCTTGAGTCATCCGAGCGACTCGGAGCAGAAGGAGCGCTTCATGGGTTTCACGGCTGAGGGCGCGGAGATCGTCGGATACCTGGTAGAGGCGCGTGCCCCGGGGCTCATGATTGCCTTCCTCGTCGATCTGGATACCGGGAGGGCTCGCTTGGCTGGCATCCAGTATGGGGTCGATCCGTGGTCGCTGAACGCTCCCGAGGGGGGAGGAGAGGAGTGGGCGGTGAGCGCCGCCGACCACGCTCTCCAGCCGCTGCTCGAGCAGTTCAAGCTCCGCCTTGGCAACTTGGAGCGAGGGATCTCCGGCTACATCGTCGGCTGGCCTACCGAGGGCGAACTGACCATGTGGCTCGATGGCAAGGGCGTGCTCCGTGGAGGGACCGCCGCGCCCTAGGCCGGCACGACCGTCGTGTTCTGTGCCGCCGCTTCCCGCGGTAATGGGCTCGCGCTGAGCAGAAGGCCGTACTCATCGGCGGGGGTTAACCGTGAGGCCCGCTCCATGGAGGCATCTGTACGGCTGCGGCAAGCGCCGCCGCTCCGCTGCTGAGCACCGGCTCTCCGTGTGTTACCAGAATACGCTCGACGTCGAGGGTGAGGAGCGGGTGCAGAGAGGGCAGAAACGCCTCGCGATACCAGCGCTCGGTGAACGGGGGCGGCTGCCAGATCCGAACGGCACCCGCGTAATTCACCATAACGTCGCCGAGCGCGAGCGCCCGGTGCGCGGCGAAGTACAGCGGCATCTCCGAGCGGCGGGGCTTGCCGATGGCTAGAGCCACGGCGGAGGTCCCTGCGGTGTCGCCCGGCTGGAGCGGGGTGAGCGGGGTGACGGACGACTGGAAGCGCGTGCGGACGCCGGGCGCCCCCCAGATGCGAACGGGCAGACGTGTGCGGTAGCGGTGGAAGAGAGGTTCGGCGCTGCGCGTGTGGTAGGGGATGGTGATGAGGATGTCGAGGCGGGGTGCCGCTTCGACAAGCTCATCGAGACGTGCTTGGACACGCGCTCGCTCTGCCGTGTCCTCGGGGGGCAGCAGAGGGTCTACGAGCGAGAGTCCGCGTCGATCGACGAGGGCATAGCTAGCGACGCGGTGGCCCCACGGATCGCGCGTGCGCCATTCGGGATGCGGCGCTGTCCAGTGGGAGATGCCGGGCGCTATCTCGTTCATCGCACGACCCCCTGTCCGTTCGGGACACCCTACTCCTCGACCGACGCGGTGACTAGTGTCGTGAGCCGTTCGCGCGTCGCGCCCGCCGGCGGGCGCGACGGCAACGGGGCCCCTAACGATCCAGCTCGTCCTGTGGGCTGGCTGTATCCTGGCGTGGGGGCGCGTTCGCTCGAGGAGTCGCCGGCCGGGCGGGCGCGCCGCCTCCGGCTCGGCGCTGGGCGACCGCCTCGCGGAGCAGATATTCGATCTGGCCATTGGCGCTGCGCAGTTCGGCGCTCGCCCAGCGTTCGAGCTCGGCCCAGAGCTGCGGATCTATGCGCAGCAGGAACTTCTTGCGCTCGCTCATCGCTCGCGTCCAACCCCTGACGACCTGTGGACTATGCCCTGTCGGATCGTGAGTGTCACTGGTACAACGTGCCGGCGTTCACAACCGGGTGCACCTCGCTCTCGCCACACAGCACGACCATGAGGTTGCTGACCATGGTGGCCTTGCGTTCGTCGTCCAGGCTGACCACCTGCTTCGCCGAGAGCTCGCGCAAAGCCATGTCGACCATGCCGACGGCGCCAGCGACGATCTTCTGGCGCGCGGCGATAATCGCCTCGGCCTGCTGGCGGCGGAGCATCGCTTGCGCGATCTCCGGAGCGTAGGCCAGATGGGTCAGCCGCGCCTCGTCGACGGTCACGCCAGCCTTCGCCAGGCGCTGCTCGAGTTCGTTCTGCAGCGCCTGCGATACCTCTACCACGTTGCTGCGCAGGGTGATCTCCGCACTCGTCTCGTCTCCAGTCCCGTGATCGTAGGCGTACGCGCTGGCCACGTGGCGGAGGGCGGACTCACTTTGCGTGGCCACGTACTGCTCGTAGTCGTCCACATCGAAGACGGCTTGCGCCGTGTCGGCGACTCGCCAGACCACCACGGCGGCGATCTCTACCGGATTGCCGCGCCGGTCATTGACTTTGAGCCGGTCGCCGTTGAGCGTGCGGGCGCGCAGGCTGACCTTGTAGCGGCGCAGGCCGCGTGACGGCTTCCCGGGCTTTTTGGCCTCGGCTGTGGGAAACCCCGCGCCTCTCAGCTGTACTGTGCCCTGCCCCGGTCCGTTGGAGTAGAAGGGGTTACCCCAGCGAAAGCCGGTCTGACGCGTGGTCCCTTTGTAGGAGCCAAAGAGGATCAACACCCGCGCCTCGTTTGGCTGCAGGGTGAAGAACCCGGGTATGATCAGGCTCGCGGCGAGTAGCAGGGCCAGGCCGAACGCCAATGCCCACACGTTCGTCTGCCCTCCCTGTGCCTCGGTCCCCGGCAGCACCCCGATGAGGAAGAGGGCTACGCCGCCGGCGGTGAGGGCGAGCAGCACGAGGAGCATTAGCCAGCCGCTCGGCACGTTCGTTTCGCGTTCTACGCTCATGGCGTCCTCCCAGACGTCTGTGTACCCTGCGGTTCTCCAGGGTGAGATCGATATTAGAATGATATCACTTTCGGCAGCATGCTTGACAGGCCGGAGTGCGTCCGGTAAACAGAACGTCAGCATGGGACCGGCTCGAGAGAGCCACGGGGAAGACGGTGAAAGTCCGTCGCGGACCCGCCGCTGTAACCGGGGACCAAAGCCGCACGAGCCACTGTTCGTGAGAATGGGAAGGCGCGGCGAGTAGGGAGATCCGGAAGCCAGAAGACCCACCATGCAGCGCCGGCGCAGACGTTGAGCTCTCGCGGTCACTGGAGCTCGTCCGGCAATCGAGGAGGATGGAATAACGGCATCCCCGGACCCGCTAGGGTCCGGGGATGTTTTCGTTGGTGAGACGCCGAGATACCGCCGGCGCTGGGATGACTGGAGAGAGGCGGAGAGAAGGGAAGGTTGACGTGGGCGAGGCGAACACGAGCCACGGACGTCTCCATGGCTGAGCGACTGCTCCTGGTGCGCCACGCCGCGTGCGAGGGCGGCGGCGCAGGACGCTTGCTGGGCAGGAGCGATCCGCCGCTGGCCGCGCCGGGGCGCGCGCAGGCGCGCGCGTTGCGCGCGCTGGTCGCTCGCGAGGAGGGGGCACGGTTCGAGAGCAGTCCGCTGCGCCGTGCTCGCGAGACGGCGCAGCTCGCCCTCTCTGGCGATGGCCGTCGAGCGGTCGTGGAAGAGTCGCTGCGGGAGATCGACTTCGGTTCATGGGAGGGTCTCACGTTTGCCGAAGTGTGGCGGCGGGATCCGGAGCTGGCGGAGCGCTGGGCGACCTGGGTACCAGACTTCGCCTTCCCCGGCGGCGAGGATCTGCGAGGGTTCATCGACCGCATCGCGGAGCTGGCGCGACGCCTGGCCGCCGATCCGGCGCGGACCGTGGTCGCTTTCACGCATGGTGGGGTGATCCAGTTCCTCCTCTGCCATCTGCTGGGTCTGGCGCCGAGGTCTCATCTCGCCTTTGAAATCTGTAACGCCGCCGTGGCCACCGTGCGTCTGGACGGCGAGAGAGGAGTGCTCTGCGGCCTGTGCGCTTCCGGGCCGCTTGGCGACGAGAGAGGCGGCCGGGGCGATGGCTGACGTGGTGCTCATCACCGGCGGCAGCCGCAGCGGCAAGAGCGCGCTCGCCCAGGCGATGGCGGAGGCGCTCCCTAGGCCGCGCGTGTTCGTCGCCACCTACCCGGGGGAGGACGATGCGGAGATGGCGGCGCGCGTGCGACGCCACCAGACGGCGCGCGCCGCGGGCGGCTGGACGACCGTCGAGGAGCCGCTCGACGTGGCGGGCGTCCTGCGTCGCTCGACGGGTGGCACATACGTGGTGGACTGTCTCTCCCTCTGGGTCAGCAATCTCATGTGGCGGACCGCGCTGCGGGCCGCGGGTGAGGTTGCCGGCAGTGGGCAGGCCGGTCTGCCCGCGACGACTTCCGAGCTCCCGTGCCAGTCGGTCGCGGAGTCGGTGACCGAGGACGACATCGGCGCCGCCTGCCGCTCCCTGATCGCCGCGGGTGGGCGGATCGGCGGGACGGTGGTGTACGTGACGAACGAGGTGGGTCTGGGCGTAGTGCCCGACAACGCGGTGGCGCGTCAGTACCGCGATCTCCTGGGGCGCTGCAATCAGGCGATGGGCGCGGCCGCGGACGTGGTCGTCCTCGTCGTGTGTGGCATTCCCCTGGTGATCAAAGGATCCCAGCATCCGTTGGGTGTGCTCGCGCTTCGTGTGGCGTCGCGGCCGCCGTCGGCCGACCATCCATCGTGCTAAGGGGGATGCCCAGTGAGCTTGATTGAGAACACCATTGCCGCTATCGCGGGCCAGGATCCTGCGACGCGTGCCGCCGCTCATGCGCGACTGGAACAGCTCACCATGCCCTCGTGGGCCTTGGGCAGGCTGCTAGACCTCGGCGAGGAGCTGGCGGGCATCACCGGCAGCCTGCGGCCGCCGGTGGCGCGGAAGACGGTGGTGACTATGGCGGCCGATCACGGGGTGGCGGCGGAGGGTGTGAGCGCGTACCCCCAGGAGGTGACCGTGCAGATGGTCGCCAACTTCGTCCACGGTGGCGCCGGCATCAATGCGCTCGCGCGCCAGGCTGGGGCGCGGGTGGTCATCGTCGATATGGGGGTGGCCGCCGAGCTGAACGGCGCGGAGTGGGAGACGGTCGTCTCGCGGCGCGTCGCCGCGGGCAGCCGCAACATGGCCCAGGGCCCGGCGATGAGCCGCGGCGACGCGGTACGGGCCGTGGAGGCCGGCATAGGTCTTGCCGACGAGCTGGCCGCCACGACCGATGTGTTCGGCACCGGCGAGATGGGCATCGCCAACACCACGCCGAGCAGCGCCATCATCGCCTGCCTCACGGGCAGGAGCGTCGCCGAGGTCACCGGCCGCGGCACGGGTGTGGACGACGCTGGCCTGCGGCGCAAGATCGCCGTCATCCAGCGCAGCCTGGCTCTCAACCGGCCAGATCCCGCCGACGCGCTCGATGTGCTGGCGAAAGTGGGCGGGTTCGAGATCGGCGGCCTTGCCGGGTTGATGCTGGGCGCCGCGGCGCGGCGGAGGCCGGTGGTGATCGACGGCGTGATTACCACCGCGGCCGCCCTGGTCGCCCGGGGCCTGTGTCCGGCGACGGCGGACTGTCTGATCGCCGCCCATCGAAGCGTCGAGCCCGGGCACAGCGCCGCCTTAGCGGCGTTGGGGAAGGAGCCGCTGCTCGACCTGGGGTTCCGGCTCGGCGAGGGCACCGGCGCGGCGCTGGCCATGAACGTGGTGGAGGCGGCCGCGAGGGTGCTCACGGAGGTCGCCACCTTCGAGGAGGCCGCCGTGTCGCGCGCCGACGATGCCTTCGAGATCGGCGCGGCGGCCCAGCCGAAGGCGCGGGAGCGTGGGTAACGTGCGGCGGCTGCTCGCGGCGCTGCGCTTCCTGACCTGTGCGCCCGTCCCGCGTGCGTGGACGGGCGGCGAGGCGGCGCTCGGCTCTAGCCTGCCCGCGTTCCCCGTGGTGGGGCTGCTCGCCGGCGGGGTGTTAGCCGCGTGCACCTATGGCCTGCAGCGGGTACTGCCGCCGCTGCCGGTGGCCGCGCTGGTCGTCGCCGGTCTGGTGGCGGTGTCGGGCGCTCTGCACCTCGAGGGTGTGGCCGACACCGCCGACGGTTTCCTCAGCGCACGCTCGCGCGACCTGGCCCTCGAGATCATGAGAGACAGTCGCGCGGGTGCCATGGCCGTCATCGCGGTGGTGCTCTTGATCGTGGTCAAAGTGGCGCTGGTGACCGCTGTGCCCAGCGCTCACCTGTGGCGAATCGTCCTGTTGACGCCGCTGGCCGGCCGCTCGGCGCTCGTGGTCAACATGGCTGTGCTTCCGTACGCGCGTCCGGACGGCCTGGCCAGCGTGTTCAGCGCTTCACTCGAGGGGCTGGCGCGGCGAGGTCTTACGTTGGCATGGGCGGTGGCGGTGTTCCTGGCGAGTGCCTGGCTGCTGTCGGGCTGGGCGGGGATAACCGGCGGTGTGGTGGCGTTGCTCCTCTGCTTGGTGTTCGCCGCCGTGTGCTGGCGTCGCATTGGCGGCTACACCGGCGATACGCTCGGCGCCGCCTGTGAGCTTGCCGAGCTAGCGCTGGTGGCGACGGCGGCCGTATGGGCATGACGGCGTGGACACACGGCGGCGATGTCCGCCGCATCGCGCGGTCCGCCGGCCGGCCGCCGGCGGACATCCTCGACTTCTCGGCGAACATCAATCCGCTGGGTCCACCGGAGTGGTTGCGTAACGTGATCGTGTCGCACGCCGGAGAGCTGGCACGTTACCCGGACCCGGCGTGTACGGAGCTGGTTGCCGCCGTCGCCGAGCGCTACGCGGTCCCTACCGAGGCGGTGGTCGCCGGTAACGGCTCCTCGGACATCTTGTGGGTGCTGCCGCGAGCGGTGGCGGCGCGGCGGGTGGTGATCGTCGCTCCCGCGTACGTGGATTACGCGCGCAGCGCGACAGTGGCCGGCGTGCCGATCGTCTTCCATACGTGTCGCGAAGAAGACGGATTTCGCCTGGACGTGGGGGCGCTGGAACGCCTGGCGCGGCCCGGCGATCTGCTGTACGTCGGCCAGCCCGCGAACCCGACCGGCGCGATCACCGATCCGCGTGCGCTGCGCGACTTCGCCGTGCGTCATCCCGACGTCGTGTTGGCGGTCGACGAGGCCTTCGCCGGCTTCGTCGACGGGCTTCCCAGCCTGGCGCATCGCTGCCCCGCGAACCTTGTGGTGCTGCTCTCGCTGACCAAGCTGTTCGCCGTGCCGGGCCTGCGTATCGGCGTGGCGGTGGCGGGCACGGACATGGCCACGCGGGTACGCGCGTTACTCCCGCCATGGTCGGTCAACACGTTGGCCCAGGCTGTTGGCCGCCGGGCGCTCGGCGATGCCGAGTACCGGCGGCGCTCAATCGTCTACGTGCGGGAGCAACGCGAGGCGCTCGCGGAGGAATTGGCTGGCGTGCCCGGGGTAACCGTGTTCCCGGCACGCGCCAACTTCCTGCTCGCGCGGCTGGAACGCTCCGGACCAGACGCCGTATGGCTGGCGGCGCGCACGCTCCGCCAGGGCATCGCCATCCGCGTGTGCGCCGACTTCACAGGTTTGGATACGCACTTTTTCCGCGTCGCCGTCCGCACGGCGGAGGAGAATCGGCGCCTCCTCGATGCGCTGAGGGAGGCGCTCGCATGATGGCGTCGCGGGTCCGCGCCGAGCGTGGGGTAAGGGCGTCGTGAAGCGTGCCACGGCTCTGCTGGCCGCGCTGGCCCTCGATGCGCTCGCCGGCGATCCGCGGTGGCTGCCTCACCCGGTGCGCGGCATGGGGCGTTTGGCGCAAGCGCTCGAGGCTCCCGCGCGCCGGCGTTGGGGCGATACGCGCGGCGCGGGCGCTCATGCCGTGCTCGGTGTACTGACAGCCACGCTGAGCGCCGTGTTTCTGGCGCGGGTGGCGGCGCGGCGTCTGCACCCCGCGGCGGGAGCGCTGACCGAGGTGACGCTGCTGTGGTGGGCGCTGGCGCCGCGCGACTTGGCCGACCACGCGCTGCGTGTGCAGCGCGCGCTGCAAGTTGGCGATCTGGAGCGCGCGAGAGAGCGCGTCGCATGGATGGTTGGCCGAGACACGGCGGCGCTCGACGAAGAGGGTGTGGTGCGCGCCGCCGCCGAGAGCGTTGCCGAGAACACGCTCGACGGGGTGGCCGCTCCGCTGTGCTACGCGGCGCTGGGCGGCGCGCCGCTGGCGATGGCGTACAAGGCGGCGAGCACGCTCGACTCGACCTTCGGCTACCGAGACGCGCGCTACCGTACATTCGGCTGGGCGGCGGCGCGTCTCGACGACGCTGCCGCTTACGTGCCGGCGCGCGTGCTCCCCGTGTTCGTCGTCGCCGCCGCGGCTCTGCGCGGAGAACGTGCGCGGCAGGCGTGGCGCGTGTGCCGCCGCGACGGCGGCCGGCACGCGAGCCCCAATGCGGGCCTCGCGGAGGCCGCGTTCGCCGGCGCGCTCGGGGTGCGGTTCGGCGGTCCACTGTACCGTGGCGGCGAGGCGGTACCCGCGCCATTCATCGGGATCGCACGGGAACCACTGCGGCCGGAGGTGATCTCCCGGGCCGTGAGCCTCATGTACACCAGCGGCGTGCTCTTGGCGGGGACGTTGTGCGCCCTCCTCTGGCTGGTCGATCGAGGGCGCCTGGAGAGGGGCGCGCGAGTAGCTCGCGCGTTGGCGCGACGATGATGCGCACGGCGAACCTACGGAACGTGCCCTTCTTCTGCTCGTGGAGCGGCGGCAAAGACTCGTGCCTGGCGCTCCATCTGGCCGTGGCTGCCGGAGGCGTGCCGCAGCGGCTGCTCTGCATGACGGCCGAGGACGGCCGCCGGACGAACGCTCACGGCTTGTCCGTGGACGTGATCGAAGCTCAGGCGGCGGCGCTCGGCATCGCTCTGACCCTGTGCGCCACGACGTGGGAGGACTACGAGGAGAAGTTCGTGGCGGCTCTGCGGAAGATGGCGGCGGAGGGTATAGCGGCCGGCGTGTTCGGCGACATCGATATCGAGGCGCACAAGGCGTGGGAGGAGAAGGTGTGTCGTGCCGCCGGCCTGCGGGCTTCTCTGCCCCTCTGGGGACGTCCGCGCGAGCGTGTGCTGGCTGAGTTTCTGGCGCTGCCGGCGGCGGCCACCGTGGTCGCCGCGCGGGCGGACGTGGCGCTCGCCGGTTTGGCCGGCCGCCAGCTCACCGCGCGACTGGCGCGGGAACTGGCGCTCGCCGGTTGCGACGTCGCCGGCGAGCACGGCGAGTACCACACCGCGGTCACGGACTGCCCGCTCTTCGCCTCCCCCGTCGCAGTACGGGTGAGGCGTGCGCGTCGTGTGGGCGATCACTGGTTCGCCAACGTTACGGTGAACCACGATGGAGAGGAGACAGGATGAGGATGAGATCGGGTGACCCGCGAGAGATGCGCGCCGGCCGCAGTACCGGAGAAGCTGTTCGCACCTCGGGTGTGCAGTACTCCGGGCGCAGCCGCGGCGCGGCGCTCCGTCGTGTACGTATCTGGGGCGCCACGGTGGCCGCGATGCTGGTACTCGTCGCGGCTCTCCTCGCGGCGGTCGGCTGCGGGACGAATCAAAAGGCGACGACACCCTCGGCTAGCCCCGCGCGCATCGCGGTCACGGACGACGCTGGCCGAGCATTCACGCTGCAGAAGCCGGCGACGAGGATCGTCTCGCTGGCGCCCGCGCAGACGGAGATGGTGTACGCGGTTGGCGCCGGGGACCGGGTTGTCGGCGTGAGCGATTTCTGCGACTACCCGCAGGATGCCAAGGACGTCGACAAAGTAGGGGACTTCGCGAATCCGAACGTGGAGAAGATCATCTCCTTGAAGCCCGATCTCGTCCTCGCGGCGTCCGGCGTGCAGAGTGATGCGGCCGCCCGTCTCGATGAGCTCAACGTGCCGGTGGTGGTCCTCGATCCGGCGACGCTGGACGGCGTGTTCGAGGATCTAGAGAAGTTGGGGCTGTTAGTTGGCGAGCAGGCCAAGGCCAAGGCCCTGGTCGACTCGCTGCACGCAGTGGCCAAGGACGTCGAGACGCGCATCTCCGGTCGCCAGCGGCTGAAGGTATTCTTCGAGATCTACAGCAAGCCGTTGATGACGGCGGGAAAGGGGACGCTGATCGAGGATCTGGTGCGGCGCGCCGGCGGGGCCAACATCGGCTCGTCGGCTGGGGTCGGCTACCCGGAGTTTAGCCAAGAGGTGTTGATCACGGAGGATCCTGATGTGTACATCGCCGTCGCGGGCGCGCAGGCCGAACCCGGCGATATCGCCAAGCGGCCCGCGTACAACCAGCTCACGGCGGTCAAGGAGGGCCGCGTCTTCGTGATCGAGGATAACCTGGTGGTCCGCTCTGGGCCGCGGGCGCTGCAGGGACTGCGGCAGATCGCCGCCTTCCTGCACCCCGACGCCTTCGAGGGGTCTGAGTGAGGCGGATAGGCGGCACGCAGTGCCGCCGCGTGATGTCGGGACCGCGTTGACGATGCCCACGGGCTCACCATGGACGAGGAGGGCGTGGCTGTCGCTGGCCGTCGTCTTCCTCGTCCTGAGCCTGTTCCTCTGTCTGGCCTTGGGATCTACCTCGATCTCCTTCGGCCGTGTTTGGGATTACCTGGTCGGCGGCGCCGCCGACGACCCCGCCGGGGTGATCTTCTGGCAGCTCCGGCTGCCGCGCGTGCTGCTGGCCTTCATCGTGGGGGCCTGTCTCGCTACCGCCGGCACCATTCTGCAGGGACTGCTGCTCAATCCGCTCACCGATCCCTACGTCACGGGTGTGTCGTCGGGCGCCGCGCTCGGCGCCACCATCGGTATCGTCGTGGGTCTGCCGGCGGTGCCGTGGCTCTCGCTGCTGGCTCTCCTCGGCGGCGGCTTGGCGCTGCTGCTCGTCTACGCCCTCGGGCGACGTCGCGGGCATCTCAACATCTACGTCCTCCTCCTGGCGGGGGTCACGCTCTCACAGCTCCTCAGCGCGGTGATCTCCGTCTTGATGGTGAAAGCAGGAGAAGACCTGCACGCGCTGCTGTACTGGATCATGGGCAGCTTCTCCGCTCGGGGCTGGCTGGAGGTGGAGATCGCGCTGTTCGCCTTGCCCCTGCTGGCCGTTCCGCTGTTCTTCGCCCGCGAGCTCGACATCCTCCTTCAGGGCGAGCAGCGGGCGCTCGAGCTCGGTGTAGATGTGGAGCGGGTGAAGAAGATCCTGCTGGTGACGGCGGCGGCGCTGACGGCCGTCGCCGTGTCCGTCTCCGGTATTATCGGCTTCGTCGGGCTGGTGATCCCCCACCTGGCGCGTCTGGTGGTGGGGCCGCGGCATCGCAAGGTCCTGGCGCTCTCGCTGGTGCTCGGGGCGGCCATCATGGGGCTCTCCGATCTGGCCGCCCGTGTGGCGGTTGCTCCGTCGGAGCTGCCGGTGGGGATCGTGACCACCTTCTTCGGCGCGCCCCTGTTCGTCTACCTGCTGCGCTCGAGGAGGCGCCTATGACGTCCGGTCTCGCGATCCGCCCGCCGGACGCCGCGGGTGAGGCTCAGCTGGTAGTCGACGAGGTGACGTTCTCCTACCCGGAGCATCCCGTGCTGCACGGGGTCTCCTTTGCCGTGCGGCACGGCGACTTCGTCGGCGTCGTGGGCCCCAACGGCAGCGGCAAGAGCACGCTCCTGCGGGTGATCGACGGACTGCTGCGCCCGGAGCACGGCGCGGTGCTTTTGGACGGCCGGGCGGTGTTGAACCACGCGCGTCGCGACCTGGCGCGGCGCGTGGCGCTGGTGCCGCAGCAGTTCAGCCTAGACTTCGACTTCACCGCCCTCGAGGTAGTCGAGATGGGGCGCTACTGCCGCGGCGAGGGCGGCGCGCGCGCGTCCGCGCGGCGCGCCCTGCAGACGCTCGGAGTAGAGCACCTGGCGGAACGGCTGTTCCCGCGGCTGTCCGGGGGCGAGCGCCAGATGGTGGTTCTGGCGCAGGCGCTCGCCCAGCAGCCGGAGGTACTGCTGCTCGACGAGCCCGTCTCGGCGCTCGATGTGGCGCATCAGCTCCAGTTCTTCGATTGCCTGGAACGCCTCAACAGGGGCGGCCTGACGGTGGTATGTGTGCTCCACGATCTGAATTTGGCCCTGCAGTATTGCCGCTCGCTGCTCATGCTGGCTGACGGCGGGGTGGCGGCGTGGGGACCGGCCGACGAGGTGCTCAGCCCGCGCGTCATCGGTGACGTGTATGGGGTGAGCGCTCACCTGCACCGGCACGCGGGCCAAGCCTACCTGACGTTCTCACCGCGCCCGCGGCCGGAGCGTCGTGGACGCGTCCATCTCCTGTGCGGCGCCGGCACCGGCTCGCTGTTCATGCGCCGGCTCACCGAGGCGGGGTACGCGGTATCGGCTGGAGTGGTGAATGCCTTGGACACCGACGAAGTAACGGGGCGCGAGATGGGCCTCCCCATGGCGGTGGAGGCTGCTTTCTGCGCGATCTCCGATGAAGTGCACGAGGAGAACGCGGCGCTGGCCGCCGCCGCCGACGTGGTGATCCTGACTGATGTACCCATAGGGCCCGGGAATCTGCGGAATCTGGAGATCCTGCGCGCGGCCGTGGCCCGGGGCACGCCGGCGTGGATGGTCGCCGGGTTAGCCCAGCGGGACTTCAGCGGCGGCTCCGCCGGCGTGGAGCTGGCCGGAGTACGCCAGTTCCCCGACGGAGCGGCGATGCTCGACGAGCTGTGCCGCCGGCCGCTGCCGCCGCACTAGGCCCGTGCGCTCGTTCCGCCGGTGGAAAGGCCGGTAAGATGGCACGATGATCGACGCCGCTGTGAGCACCGTATGCCCTCGTCCTGCGCGCTATCGCTTTGTGGCTCTCGGTGTGGTGTGGAGCGCGTATCTCGTGGTGTTCCTCTCTCGTCTCTGCGTGGGACCGCTGGCGCCGTTCATCAAGGAGTCGTTCTCCCTGACCAACGCCCAGATCGGCGCTCTCACGAGCGCCACGGCCGTCACCTACGCGCCCACGTTGCTGCTGGCCGGCTGGCTTGCCGATCGCCTCGGCGCTCGGCGGGCGCTGGTGATCGGCACGCTGATCACGGGTATCGCGGTGGGCGCGGTGGCGCTGGCCCCATCGTACGTGGCGATGCTGCTCCTGTTAGGTGCCTCCGGTCTGGGGTGCGGATTCATCTTTCCCACGGCGGTCAAGGCGATCGTCGTGTGGTTCCCCCCTCGAGAACGAGCGACGGCGGTGGGAGTCAACCAGTCGGCGGTAAACGTGAGTGGCATACTCGGCGCGGCGATCATGCCCGCGTTGGCTCTGAGCTACGGGTGGCGCTCTGGTTTCGTGGTGGCCGCGCTGCTGGCGCTGTCCACGTGCGTGCTGGCGGTGGTGTTCTACCGCGATCCCGTGATCGGGCCGAGTGGCTTGGAACCGGGTGGAGGCCTCCGATGGCCGAGAACAGTCGGCCGGCGTTCGACGATAGCGCCAGAGTGCGTGGCCCTCGAAGAACAAGGTCTCCCGTGTGTCACGGGAGACGAGGCCACTGACCGCGCCACTCTGAACCCGGGCTTTCTGGCCGTAGCGCGGTCACGAGACATCTTGCTCCTCGGCCTGGGCGCGCTCTGCCTGAACGTGGTCGAGTTCTCGGCGCTGGCGCACCTGGTGCTCTTCCTGCAGGCCGAGTGGGCTTACACGGCGGTGGCCGCGGGAGGTTTGCTCGCCCTATGTCAGGCGACCGGCGCCGTAGGGAAGCCGCTCAGCGGCTTGATCAGCGACCGGCTGCTCGCCGGCCGGCGGCAGCCGGTCCTCGTCGTGCTGGCCGTGCTCGCCGGCCTCTCCTGCGTAGCGCTGGCGCTCGCCGGCCCCGGCATGCGGTGGACGCTGGTGCCCGCGCTGGGGGTTCTGGGCGTGGGCGCCGTGGGGTGGGGCGGCCTGTCTGGCGCGCTGGCCGGCGAGATCTCCGGCCCGGCCGCCGCCGGCGCCGCCGCCGGCATGACGGCGGCCATCAACAACATCGGCATCTTCATCGGGCCGCCGCTCTTCGGATTCATCGTGGATCGCACCGGCGCGTATGCGCCGGCGTGGTGGGCGATGACGGGCGCCGCGGCCCTGGCTGTCGTCTTGCTGGCCCTGGTGCGCGAGCCGCGCTCCGCGTAGTGTCGGACCGCAGCACGGGAACCCGCGCCAAGCACGGGCTCCCGGCAGGGGCTTCCCTGGGCGGTGCCGTTACGGCAGCGCCGGCACCGCCACCACGTGTTTCCTCCATCCTAGCTGTCGGGCGGGGACGCCGACGGCGTGGCCCACGAGCTGGCTGAGGTAGAAGATCGGGATGCTCCTCCAGGTCTGGTCGCTCGCCCGTATGTCGGCCTGGCATGTGTCGAGATTGAGCTGGCACAGCGGGCAGGCGGTCGCGATGGCTTGGGCGCCGCAGGCGCGGGCGTTGGCGACGATCTTGCGTGCTAGCGCGATCACCACGGTCCGGTCGCAGAGGGCGAGCGAGGCGCCGCAGCAGTCGGTCTTGCAGCTCCACGCTACAGGCTCCGCGTCCAGAGCGCCGAGCACGGCGTCCATGCGGGTAGGGTACTCGGGGTCTTCGGCCAGCGTGGCCGCGGGGGGACGGGTGAGCAGGCAGCCGTAGTAGGCGGCGATCTTGAGGCCGCGCAGCGGCCGGGCGACCTTGGCCCTGAGGGCCGCGAGCCCCACGACATCGTGGTAGACGTCGATGAGGTTGAGCACGGCGATGTCTGTGGGCACCGGGCGGCCGACGACGATCTCCACCTCGCGCCGCAGCTGCTCGTCTTCGCGGAGTTCGTGCCGCGTGGTTACGAAGCGGCTGAAACAGGCGGCGCAGGGCGTCGCGATGGCGTTGAGCCCCATGTCGGCAGGTACTTTGGCCAATTCGTTGGCCGGCAGCGCCGCGGCCAGGAGCCGGCTGGCGGTGTGTGCCGCGGTGGTTCCGCAGCACTCCCACCGGGGGATCTCCTCCAGCGCCAGGCCGAGGGCCGCGGCGCTCGCCCGAAACGATCTGTCCAGCTCCCTGGCAGTACTGCGCAGGGAGCATCCAGGGTAGTACGCGAGGCGGGTCATGGAACGTCCCCCGCCTCGCGCGGCGATGGATCGTCTGCTGGTCCTGCCGCGGCGTACGGCTCGTGGCGAACATCGCCGCATTCCGCCGTCACCACCGGGGCGGGCGCGGCGCCGGTGGGCGTCTCGATGGGCAGGTACTGCAGGCCGCGCGCGGCGTCGATGCGCGCGGCCTCCGCGTACAACTGCTGCATCCGCGCGCGGTCGCCTACGGTGGGAAACGGGCTGATCTTGCCCCTGAGGAGCATTCTGACCCCCATGGGGAGGTCGTCCTTGAGCGAGCTGGGCCGGGCGAGCTTGTCGCGCGCCAGCAGCCCGACCTCGTACAGCCTGCCCCAGCGCTGTGCCGAGTCGTTGATGAGTTTGAGGATGTTCGCGTAGGGAGCGTCGGCGCGAATCAGTCCGCGCTCGCGAGCGATCATGCGCAGCTCGTCTACGATGGCTGCGACGTCGATCCCTTGCGGACAGCGCGTGCTGCAGGTTTGGCAGCCGGTGCAGAGCCAGAGGAACCGGCTGCGTACCGCGCGATTCACGTCGCCGAGCTGGACGGCGCGCACCATCTGCGCCGGGTGCAGATCGGCGAACTCGGCCACCGGGCAACCCACGGTACAGCGTTTGCACTGGTAGCACTTGTACGCGTTTTCGCCCGAGCCGGCGGCGACGCGGCGGGAGAGGTCCGGGGAGATGGCGATCAAGAGCACCTCCATGGCCGGATCCGGGTGTGGCGCGGGTGGGGCGCGAGCGGCGAAGCGGTCATCGCGCCCTCACTCCGTCACCGCCGGGCGCGGCAGCAGCCCGGCCCTCTCGACGATCTCTGGCACAACCGGCTCCCACTCGACGGCCATCACGTGGATGCCGGCGACGCCTTCGACTTCGGCCAGCTCCTTGATCATCTCCACCGCCAGTGCCTTGCCCTCTTCCTGCTGGGGGGCGCCCTTATCCTTGGCCGCGATACGGTCGACGATCTCCTGCGGCACGTCCATCCCGGGCACGGACTGCTTCATGTAGTTGGCCATGCCGGCCCCCTTGATGGGGGTGATGCCGGCCAGGATCTTGACCTCCTGATGCAGCCCCAGCACGCGCACGTGCTCCATCCACTGCTTGAACTTGGGGATGTTGAAGATGCACTGCGTCTGCACGAAGTCCGCGCCGGCTTCAACTTTCTTCTTGAGGCGAAGGGCGCGGAACTCGAACGGGTCGCCGAACGGGTTCTCGGCGCAGCCGATGAAGAGTCGTGGCTCGGTCGGCATCTCTTCGCCGCACTGGAACTTCTTCTCGTCGCGCATGTCTTTGAACATGCGCACGAGCTGCACCGCGTCCAGGTCGAACACTCCCCGCGTCTGGGGGTGGTTACCGAAGCTCTGGTGGTCGCCGGTCAGGCAGAGGATGTTCTTGATGCCCAGGGCGGCCGCGCCCAAAATGTCGGCCTGCATGGCCAGACGATTTCGGTCGCGACACGTCATCTGCATGATGGCCTCGCAGCCGTTCTGCTGCGCGAGGTAGCTGGCCGCCAGGGAGCAGATGCGCGCCACGGCGGTTTGATTGTCGGTGATGTTGACGGCGTCCACGGAGCCGACGAGCAGCTTGGCCTTGTCGGCGATCACCATACCGTCCGCGCTCTTCGGTGGACCGCACTCCGCCGTTACCGTGAACGCGCCCGCGGCGAGGAGCCTCTCCAGTTTGGAGCCGGCCTTCAGCCTGGCGGTCATACCGGCCTCGCCTCCCTCTTGACCATCTTGCGTGGCCCGCCGCAGGGGCTCTTGCTCCAGTCCTTCGGCGGGACGATCTCGAGGATCAGATCCTCTCGGCCTTGGGCGTACAGCTTGTCGTGGATGAGCTGCCAGGCGCACTCGATCTCTTCGTCGCCAGGGCCTCTGACCTCGCACGTGCCGTTGTGACTGCCGCCGCAGGGCCCGTTGAGCAGGCTCTTCGAGCAGCGCACGATAGGGCACACGCCGCCCGTTCGGCCGAGCACGCAATCGCCACAGGCGCCGCAGCGCTCGAGCCACACGGCGTGCTCCTGTGGCATGCCGAGCATGTTGGTATTCACGGCCGGCAGTACGAGCTTATCGGCGAACTTCTCGGCCATGCTCTGGATGCCGATGCCACACGCCATGCTGAGGACGACCGGAAACTCGTTCACCTTCTCGGCGATAGCGTCCAGGTACTCCCACTCGCACTGGCGGATGGCGGCGGTGTGCTCCACGTGTACGTCGCGGCCATCCTTCTTCGCTTGTATGCGCAGCTCGGCGGCGAGGATCTCAGCCTCTTTTTCCCCGCCCGTCAGGCAGACGGCGACGCACGTATCGCAGCCCGCCACTAAGACCTTGGTGTGGCCCGCGAGCAGGGCGAGGATCTCCTCGAAGGGCTTGCGTTCGGCGGTGATCATGCGGACGGTCCTTCCTGAACGTGGGCAGCGGCGGAGGCGCACGCAGCGATGGCCGCCACCGGCGCGGTGGAGGCGCGCTTGAGGGGGCTTGGGCCAAGCCGTCTGATGCGCTCGGTGAACTCGGTGGCTACGCGGGCGAACTCCGGGCCCGCGGCCGACGACATGGTGTACATCTCGAGGCGTTCGGGCTCCAATCCGACTTCGGCGAGGAGCGTCTTGGCGTACTCGACTCGCCGGCGCGCCCACAGGTTGCCCTTGAGGTAGTGGCACTCGCCCTCCAGGCAGCCGGCGGCGTACACACCGTCGGCGCCATACTCGAATGCCGTGAGGAGGTGGATCACCTCGAGCTTGCCCGTGCACGGGAGCTTGATCATGCGGATGGTGGCTGGATACTGCAGGCGCATACTGCCGGCCAGATCGGCGGCGGCGTAGGCGCAGGAGTGGCAGGCGAAGACCACGATCTCGGGCTCGAAGTCCGAGCCCGTTGGCTGGGTGGATACCGGGTGGTAGATGGCCTCTGGCCCTATGGCGGAGGTGACTAGCTCATCAGCCATGGTGACTCACCTCCGGAGAGCTGCCGCAGGCCACCGGCGCAGCGGTCGGGTCGCCGGAGGGGAGGGCGGCGCCGGCGGCCAGATCGGCCTCGGTGAGCAACGCCATCTCCTTGGCGAGGATCTGCGCGTTGGTGTAGTGGCGCAGCTCGATCGCCTTGGCCGGGCATTCCGAGACGCAGATACCACAACCCTGGCAGGCGGCGGCCTCGATGTGTGCTCTCTTGGCTGCGGGGTCTATGCGTGGCACCTCGTAGGGGCACACCCGCACGCAGGTGAGGCAGGCCGCGCATTTATCCTGGTCGACCTCGGCGACTATGCCGCCGACCTTCAGGGCGGGCTTGGCGAGGATGGCGGCCGCGCGGCCGGCGGCCGCGTAGGCCTGGGCGATCGACTCATCGATGTTCTTTGGGTAGTGGGCGCCGCCGCAGAGGAACATGCCCTCGCTGGCGAAGTCCACCGGCCGCAGCTTGCTGTGCGCCTCCAGGAAGAAGCCGTCGCTCTGCAGCGGCACCTTGAGCAGCTTGCTGAGCGTCTCGGCGCCCTCACTGGGGATGGTGGGCGTCGCCAGCACCAGGAGGTCGACGGCCACGGTCACGTGCTCGCCGAAGGCCTGTTCAAGGTAGGTGACACGGATGCGGCCGTCGCCGCTGACCTCGGGTCTGTTCCGGTTGTCGTAGCGAGCGAAGACGACCCCCAGCTCGCGTGCTTTCGTGGAGTACTCCTCGGTGAAACCAAAGGTACGGAGCTCCTTGTACCAGACGTACACTGGGCGCTCGGGGTTAGCTTCCTTGAGCCTGATGGCGTTCTTCACAGCCTGCGCACAGCAGGTGCGCGAGCAGTACGGCTTGTGGTCGTCCAGCGACCCCGCGCAGAGGAGAAAACCCACCGCGCCGGCGTGCGTGACCACCGGGTCTTCCGTGGCCAGCAGTCGCTCGAGGTCGAGTCCGGTGACGATGTTGGGATGACCGCCGAGACCATACACCTCGGGACGGTCCTCGCAGCCGCCGGTGGCGACGATAACCACTCCGTGGTCGACCGGTGTTCGTCTATCTCCGTCCTCGCGGATCACGCTGGTGAAGTTACCGATGAAACCCTGGAAATCCACCAGCTCGGCCGCGAGGTGGATCTTGACGTTGGGATTGTCGATGAGTCGCCGCTCGAGCTCCGCGACGAACTCGGCGGGTCTTGAGCCGCGCAGGGTGCGGTCGAGATCGAGGGCGTGCCCGCCGAGATGAGCGCTGCGCTCCACGAGGTGGGCCTCGTAGCCCATGTCGCCCAGCGCCAAGGCGGCGGTCATGCCGGCCACGCCGCCGCCGAGGACCAGGGCGGCGTGGGTCAAGGGAACGTCGATCGTGGAGAGCGGCTCGAGGAGTCTGGCGCGCGCCACCGCCATGCGGACCAGGTCGCGCGCCTTGCCGGTGGCCTTCCGCGGGATGTCCTGGTGCACCCAGCTGCACTGATCGCGGATGTTGGCCATCTCGAAGAGGTATGGGTTGAGGCCCGCTTCGGCGAGCGTGCTCTGGAAGAGGGGCTCGTGCGTGCGTGGTGTACAGCTAGCTACGACCACGCGGTTCAGCTGGTGCTCCGCGATCTTCTCCTTGATCATGGAGAGGCTGTCGGAGGAACAGGTGTAGAGGGTATCGGTTGCGTAGGCTACACCGGGCAGCCTTGCCGCATACTCGGCGACACTCTCGACGTCTACCACGCCGGCGATGTTCGTGCCGCAGTGGCACACGAACACACCCACGCGCGGTGGCTCGCCGGCGACGGCACGTTCCTCCGGGTACCGTTCCTCGGTGATGAGCGTGCCGCGTGAGTCGGCGAGCGCCGTCATGACCTGCGCCGCCGCGGCGCTCGCCTGCGCCACGCTGTCCGGGATATCTTTGGGCTCGCTGAACGGCCCGACCACGTAGATGCCCTCCCGGCTCGTGGCCAGCGGCGCGTATTCTGTGAGGTTGCAGAAGCCGTGCCGGTTCAGCTCGATACCGAGCGTGCCGGCAACCTTCTGCCCCCCGCGGGCAGGCTCTAGCCCGGCGCTGAGCACGACCATGTCGTACTCGCTGGTGTGCAGTACGCCGGCCTCGTCTTCCCAGACGATCAGCAGGTTCCCGGTGAGCGGATCCTCCTTGATCACGCTGGGGCGCGAACGGATGAACCGCACGCCGTGGTTTACGGCGCGCTCGTAGAAGGCGTCGAAGCCCTTCCCCTGCGCGCGCATATCCATGAGGAAGACCTCGGGCACGCAGTCCGGCACATGGTCGATGGTCAGCAGCGCCTGCTTGTTGGCGAACATGCAGCACACGCTGGAACAGTAGTCGTGGTGCTGATCGCGACTGCCGACGCACTGGATGAAGGCGATGCGCTTGGGGTGAGCGCCGTCGGAGGGACGCAGGACCTCGCCGACGGTGGGGCCCGAGGCGCTCAGCAGGCGCTCGTATTCCAGCGCCGAGAGAACGTTGGGGTAACGGCGGTAGCCGTACTCGCTCTTGGCGCCGGGGTCGTACAGATCGAAGCCAGGAGCCAGCACCACGGCGCCCACCGACACCTCGGTCTCGCGGTCGATCTCGTCGTGCCGCAGAGCCCCGGGCCCACAGACGCGCACGCACTCCATACACTCCGAACAGACGGCGCAGTTGAGACAGCGGCGTGCTTCGGCGACCGCCTGTTCCTCTGTGAAGCCTCCCTTGACTTCGTCCCAGGTGCGCCGTCGGATGAGCGCGTCGCGTAGCGCCGGTAGGCTGCGTGGCAGGGGCTCCGTAGCGGCGAGAACCTCAGGCTCAGGTTTAGCCTCAGGGAGGCTTGTCTCCCATACCGGCAGGAGCTGCTCGCCGCGCAGGTAGTTGTGAATGCCGCGGGCCGCGCGCCGGCCGGCGGCGATAGCCTCGATCGCCGTCCAGATGCCTGTGGCGGCGGCGTCGCCGCCGGCGAACACGCCCGCGCGGCCGGTTATGTGTGTCTCCGGATCGGCGACGATCTGGTTCCGTTGTGTCTGCACGCCACCGGCACCGCGGAGGAAGTCCGGGAACAGCGTTTGTCCGGTGGCGACGATGACCGTGTCGCAGGCCAGCTCGCTGAACGTGTTGTCCAGCGGTATCGGCGGTCGCCAGCCGCGCTCGTCGGGGTCGCCCAGTGCGCAGGCGGTGAACTCGACCTTGGCCGCGCGGCCGTCGGGGCCCGGCACTACGGCCGTCGGCAGGCATGAGCAGACGAAGGTGATGGATTCCTCCAGACCCTCCTCGATCTCATCGGCCGAGGCGGGCATGGTCTGATCGTCTTCGATACAGGTGATTGTGACCGTGTCGGCGCCGAGGCGCAGCGCCGTGCGGCCGGCGTCGAAGGCTACGTCGCCGCCGCCGATAACCACGACGTTCTTGCCGAGCGCGACGGGCTTGCCCAGGGCCACGTCGCGCAGCACATCGACGGCGGTGAACACGCCGGCGGCGTCGGCGCCGGGGATCGCCAGGGACTTGCCGCCCTGCAGGCCGACGCCCAGGAAGACGGCCGCGTAGCCATCGCGGAGCAGCTCGTCTACGGTGAAGTCGGTCCCGGCCGTCTGGCCAAGCCGCAGCTCCACTCCGCTGGCCACGATCCGCTCCACGTCTTGGCGCAGTGCCGCTTTCGGCAGCCGGTACTCGGGAATCCCGTAGCGCAGCATACCGCCGGGCTCGGGCTTACTCTCGAAGACCGTAACCCTGTAGCCGAGCTGGACCAAGTCGCGAGCGCAGCTCAGGCCGGCGGGGCCGGCGCCCACTATGGCCACCTGCTCGTCGTAGATCGCCGGTGACGGCTCGGGCAGGGGGACGTTGTCGGCGGCCCAGTCGGCTACGAAGCGCTTGAGGCCGGCGATGGCGAGAGGTTCGTCGACCTCGCCGCGCGTGCAGTCTGTCTCGCACTTGTGGGTACAGATGCGGCCGCAGACCGCGGGAAACGGGTTGGGCTCGGTGGCGACGCGGTAGGCCTCGGCGAAGCGCGCGGCAGCGATGAGGGCCACGTAACCCTGTGCGCTCGTATGCACGGCGCAGGCGCGTTTGCACGGTGCGTGGCCCTTCTTGATGACCGCGTAGGTGCCGGGGATAGCTTGCGGGTAGAGCTTGGAGATGGCCGTGCGCTGGCTCCGTCGCTCGTTGAAAGCATCTGGTACCGTGACGGGACAGACGGGGACGCACTCGCCGCAGCTCGTGCATACCTCGGGATCCACGTACCGGGCGTGGTGCAGGATGCGCGCCTGGAAATCGCCTGGTTCGCCGGCGAGGCCGGTGAGCTCAGCATTCGTGATGATCTCGACATTGAGATGCCTGCCCGCCTCGACTAGCTTGGGCGCCAGCGTACACATGGAGCAATCGGTGGTGGGAAAGGTCTTGTCGAGCTGCGCCATGTGGCCGCCAAGCGCTGGCGCTCGCTCTACGAGGTAGACCTTGTACCCTCCTTCGGCCAGGTCGAGAGCGCACTGGATGCCGGCCACGCCGCCGCCGAGGACCAGGGCAGAGCCGGTCGTCGTGCGATGGAAACCCGACGGCATACACGGTCTCCTTTGTGTGGCGGCAGGGCAGGGCGGTAGGCTGAGAACGGTGGGCACCGCACAGGACCAATGCCCACCAGGGTGTGCCTACAGTATACCGGGGAGTTTCCGCACCCGTCCACATGCGTCCACTCGCCGTGGAACGTGGCGTGAGCGCTGTTCTGACGGGTCGCCTCTGAATGGGTCGCTTCTGTGTGCGTCCGGCAGATCCTCAGCGAGGGACGTTTGCCTTAATCGCCGGATGCGTTGGAGAGGACCACGCAATCCTTGCCGCGCCGCTTGGCCTCGTAGAGTGCCTCGTCCGCTCGTGCGACCAGGTTGCGTGGGGTGAGGTAGTCTTCGGCCGTTCGGCAGGCGACGCCGATGCTCACGGTCACCCGTACGCCGCCCACGACGAGATCGGTGGCATAGGTGCTGGCGGCGATCATGGCGCGCACGCGCTCCGCGACGGCGAGCGCGCCCTCCGCGCGCGCCGGTGGCTGGTCGACCGCCGCGACGGCCGCGGCGGCGAGCCCCGGGGCGGTCTTGGCCGCCGACGGTGGGCCGGCGGAGTTACTCCCGAGTGTCTTGTCGGCGCGCGCGGCGGTCCGCTGCGTCCATGGTGTCGGCTGATCTCCTTCTTCGCGCAGAGCTGCTGTGTTCGGCAGGATGAGCGCCAGCTCTTCACCGCCGTAGCGCGCCGCCACGTCGATACCTCGCCGTACCTGTGTCCGTAACACCTGGGCGATCGCGCGCAAAACTTCGTCCCCGACCGTGTGGCCGTGACGGTCGTTGATGTGCTTGAAGTCGTCGATGTCGATCATCAGGAGGGAGAGCGGTTCGCCGTATCGTTTGGCACGGGCGAGCTCGTGCCTGAGGCGCTCGTAGAAGTGACGATGGTTGTGCAGGCCGGTGAGGCCGTCTTGTGTGGCGCGAGCTTCAGCTGCTTCGTAGAGCGTGGCGTTGGTGATGGCCGCGGCCGCCTGCTCCGCGAGCGCCTGGGCCATCTCGATATCCTCGTCGCTGAACTGCCGTTGGCGGTCGGTCTCGATCGCGGTGAGCAAGCCGAGCTTGCGCTGTGCGTAGACGATCGGCACGCTGAGCGCCGCTTTCTGCCCGCGTTCCGGGATGAGCCGGCGGATGAGGATCTCGGGCTCGGGGTCGGAGAGGTAGTCGACTACGGCCACTTGCTCGTGCAGCGCCTGCCAGTAAGGACCGTGTTTATCGAGGTTAATGCGCTGGCGCGCGAGCAGGTCATTACCAGCCGCCGTGCCGTTGACCGAGGCGCGGTACAGCAGAGCCTCGTTCTCGGCGTCGTACTCCCAGAGCACGCATTGTGGGCAGTCCAGGGCTTCCGCGGTCGCTTGTGCCGTCTGGTGCAGCACTTCGTCGACCGCCATGGTTGAAGTGAGAGCCTGCGTGGAGGCGAGGAGAGCCTTGAGCCGACGGTTCTGATCGGCCGCTGAGCTGTACAGGCGAGCGTTCTCCATGGCCACCGCGGCGTGTTCGCCGAGCGCCTGCACCAGGCGTAACTCGTCGGCGTCGAAGTGGCGATCGTCGTACTGCGTAAGCGTCAGGCGGCCAACGGTCTCGCCGGCGATGCGCAGGGGCACGTGCAAGGCCATGCGATTGCCCCAGCGCTGCAGCAGCTCCCGTTCGTCGTCCGGGCACGTCGGATCGTCGGCGTGCAGCTCCACGATGGTCCCTTCAGTAATGATGCGTCGCGCGACGTCGTGGTCGCGCAGCGGCAACCGCAGGCCTCGCTCAGGCCGCGCGCGCCCGTCGTGTGGGTCGTGGCTGTGGACGGCTAAGCACAGCTGTGTCTCGTCGTCGATGTCGTAGCTCCACAGATGGCACTCGTCCGCGCCTACCGCGCGCGTCGCCTGCTCGGCGATGCGGGCCAGCATGGTGTCGAAGTCGAGCGTGCTGTTCAACTCGCGCGCGGCTTCGTAGAGAGCTTCCACCTCGGCCATCTGCCGATACAGCAGCGTCGTGGTCTGCAGCGCCAGGAGCGCGCGAGCGAGCTGAGCCGTCACCAGCTCCGCGGTCGTCTGCAGTGTAGCTCGCAGCCAGTACTGTGAACGGGAGGCGACGACCACGGAGCCGAGGACCACGCCTTCATGCGCTATGGGGAGCACGCCGACGCCGCAGAGACCCTCCAGGCGGCGGACCATGATGTCGTTGGCCACGCCCATCTCTTCGGTGAGGCGCGCGTAGACGTCCCAGCGCGTCTCCGTTCGCCGCAGCAGGGTCACGCCACCGCTGTCCGGCGCCAGTCTGCGTACTCTGTCGACGAACGCGTCGCTGAGCCCGGCATGCGCTATCAGATGGGCGCCGCCGTCGTCCTCGAACAGGAAGACCATGACGGCGTCGATCTCGCGTAGCTTGATGAGCGTGGCCGCGGTGGCGCGTGCCGCCTGCTTTGGCGAGTGCGCGCTCTCGAGGGTAAACGCGAGATCGCGCTGCCTCGCCGTGTGTGCCTCGGCGTCGTGGATAGAGGCGGAGAGCGTGGCGATCACCGTCGCGATGCCGAGGAAAGGAGGAAGGCGCTCGATAGCGCTCAGGAGGGCTTCAGTCTTCGCTGTGGCGAGCACGCTGACCGTCGCCGTGTACACCAAGGCCAGAGAGAAGTCGTACAGGACGCCGCGCCAGAGGTAACGGTACGCGGCCAGGACGATGGGCAGATAGAGGACATGGGAGACGACGACGGTGATGTTGTACGCCGCGCACAGGGCGGTGGCCACCAGCGCGACCAGGCTCGCCGTACCCACGAGGAGCAACCAGGCGCGCGGCGACAGCCTCGACGTCTCCGCGAGGCGGTGGGCGTACGCGCCGGAACGGCACGTCGCGACGCGCTGGTGGGGCCTGCCGGTGCTGGCTGGGCTCTCTGTGAGGGGTTCGTTCACCTCTCCGCCTGACTCCTCTGTCGGGTCATCTCGGTTTTCGGCTGTGTGCTCGGAAATCTTGATGAAACTCCGACCGTCGTCACGGTGTCGTCGGAGTCATGCCGCATAACGGAGACCCGGCATCGTCCCGAGTCGGACTGAGGTTGGCCGTGGTGGGGTGCCTTCTCTACGATGCCGACGGCGGCGAGCACCTCGACTGGCTGGTCAAGACGCCCGTGGTTTCGGAGTTACTGGCGATTCCGGATGGGCCTGCGCTGGCACGTCCGAGCTCGCCCGGTCGCCCCCCGGCCTCTCCGCTCGCTGGGTCGCCCGGCAGGTCCGCGTCTAGAGCGCGCTGAGCGCGGTATCGAGGACCTCGATCACAAAGGCGGTGTCTTCTTTCGTAAGACACAGCGGCGGCTTGATCCGCAGGGTATTGGCGGCCAAGCCGCCCTTGCCCATGAGCAGCCCCAGGTCCTTCGCCCGTTCGAAGACCTCCAGGCACTCTGCGGTGGCCGGCTCCTTCGTGGCACGGTCCTTCACGAGCTCGATGCCGGTCATAAGGCCGCGACCGCGCACGTCGCCGATGATGTCGTGCTTGGCCATGAGCTTCCGGTAGCCGTCCATGAGTTCCTGGCCGCGCTCCAGGGCGTTCCGCTGCAGCGCCTCGCGATCGATAACCTCCAGCACGGCCAGGCCGGCCGCGCAAGAGACTGGGTTACCGCCGAAGGTGTTGAAGTGGATACGGCCGGCGAGCGCGTTGGCGATCTCCGGAGTGGTAACTACGGCGGCCAGGGGAACGCCGTCGCCGATGCCCTTCGCCAGAGTGACGATGTCGGGGATCACGCCGTGGTTCTCGAAGCCCCAGTAGTGCGTGCCCGTTCGTCCAAAGCCCGTCTGTACTTCGTCGGCGATGCACACGCCGCCAGCGGCGCGAACCACCTCGTAGGCACCCTTCAAGAACCCGTCCGGATAGACCACCGCCCCGCCAACACCCTGGATGGACTCGGCGAAGAACGCGGCCACCTTGCCTGGAGTGGCGTAGTCGATGAGGTTCGCGACCTCGGCTGCGTACTTCTCTCCGGCACGTGGGTCGTCGCGCCCCCACGGCCCGCGGTAAGGGTCGGGGTTGAGCGCGTGGTGGATGCCGAAGCTGTGCGGGTAGTTGTACTTCCAGGTGCTCACGGCCGTGAGTTGCATTGTGGAGGCACCGCCGCCGTGGTACGCGTTGCGCAGGGCGACGGCGTCGTAGTTGCCTGTGTACAGGCGCGCCATCAGCAGCGCCATGTCGTTGGCTTCCGAGCCCGAGTTCACGAAGTAGCAGACGCTCAGGTCGCCGGGCATCTTCGCGGCCAGCATGCCGGCGTACCTGGCGATGTTGGGATGGAGGTAAATTGACGTGATGTGCTGCAGGCGCTCCGTCTGCTCCTTCACCCTCTGGACTACGTAGGGATGGCAGTGCCCCACGCTGATCGTGACGATGCCGCCGATGACGTCGAGGTATCGGCGGCCCTCGTGATCGAAGAGGTATTGCAGAGAACCTTCGACGATCATCAGTGGCTTCTTGTAGAAGGGTATGGACGTGGGAGTTACGTGGCGGTTCTTCAGCCGCACCACGTCGTCGTAGGACGGGCCGTCGTAGGGTCTCGGCTGGTAGTCGTAGGGCGGCAGTACCGGTGCTGTCATGGCAAGCCTTCCATTTGCTCGTCGCCTCTTCGGTGTCCCGCTGGCCGATCGTCTCCAGAGCCGCATGCGCGTCTCGCCTCGGTGGGGAGGGCGACGCCGCTCGTGCCACCGCATGCGTGCGTCGGCGGAGTTAATGAGGCCGCTGGCAGCGTATCAGAGTGTCCTCAGCATGCCTATCGGACGAGGACACCCGCCGGTGGCTCGCGAAGGATCGGGCTGTAGCGGTCGCGATGAGCGAACGATGAGCTGTACGCGGTTCATGTACGCTTTCGCGATGTCTCTGTCCGCGGACGGGGAGCTAGAAGGGCAGGTCGGGGAGGTGATCGGGTGGCCGCGCGATCCAGCAGGGTAAACCAGAGGGGGCTCGAGCGGACAGCATGCCGGCAGGAGAAGGGGATGCGGCGGCCACGTCAGCCCGAGGATCATCGGCGTGATCTCGTACGACGGGTGGTAGCGATCCTCGACGACGTGTACGGCCGGCCGGTACTCGCGCCGCGGCTGCCCGCGCTCGACGAACTGATCTACACGGTGCTCTCTCAGAACACCGCCGATGTGAACACCGACCGCAGCTTCGCTACCTTGCGGCGGCGACTTCCCACGTGGGAGTTGGTCCGCGACGCTCCGCTGGAGGAAGTAGTAGACGCTATCGCGCGTGGCGGGCTCGGACGTACCAAGGCGCCGCGCATCCAGGCCATTCTCTCGGCGCTCAGCGAACGTACCGGGAGCCCCAGTTTGGACGCGCTCGCCGACATGGAAGACCACGCGGCACTCGCCTATCTGCAGTCGCTGCCGGGCGTTGGTCCCAAGACCGCCTCCTGTGTACTGCTGTTCGCCCTGGGCCGTCCGGTGGTGCCTGTGGACACGCACGTGCACCGGGTGGCTTGGCGGGTGGGTCTCATCGGGCGAGACATCTCGGCCGAGCGGGCGCACCAGCAGCTGACGGCGCTGGCGGCGCCCGACCCTCATGATGCGTATGCGGTGCACATCGGCCTAGTTCGGCACGGTCGGCGAGTCTGCCGTGCCCGGCGTCCGCTCTGCGAGCAGTGCGTGCTGGCGGCGTTCTGCGCGAGCGCGGGCAAGCCGGAGCTCTGGTGATGACGCGTCGCTGGTGCAGCGACACGTCATCACCTCCTCCTTTTCACTGACGCGCGGCCGACATCCTCCGATCGCTATCCCTGGCCGTTAGTCGCGATCGCCGGCCGTGCCGTTCGCGCTCGGTGGATGCACTCCGAGGAAACGGCTGAGGATCTGCGCCCGCCACAGCCAGCGCGTCCCAAAGCCCCAGCAGATGGCCGCGGTGCCGCAGATCACGAAGTCGCGCCAGTCGAGCAGCTTGAGGTCGAAGGAGAGGCGTCCCAAAGACGTGAGCGCGACCGCCATGAAACCGAACAGGAGCAGCACGGACAGCATGGTCGGCCTCCAGTCTCGGCGAAGCTCAGAGCCACCGGTGAAGAATGGGGTTGGCGGTACCACCAGCGGGATGAGGATGAGGCTGCAGAACACCAGGAAGACCGTGAGGATGGTCTGCGCGGTGTAGAGCGTTATGCCGACTTCCTCGGCGGTACCGCCGGGGTGGTCGGTGATGAAGGGTTCGGGAGAGGCGATCACGTAGGCGGTAAACAGGGCGATGCCGAGCAGGGCCTGCAGGAGAGCGGCGGGGACCACGAAGTGGCCCAGTCGCCTCATGAGGCTGACGTGATCGCCGGGTCCTGGCTTGGCGAACGACGCCAGGGCGATGGCCGGGATGCCGGCGGCGAAGAACGAGAGGATGCTGGACTGACGTGGTTGGAAGGCGAACCCGCCGATAGCCGCCACGCCGCCGATGAGCGCCGCCTTGGTGAAAATACGTACCATGAAGATCTTGAGAATGTCCTGCATGCCGTTGAAGACGCGCTGCCCTTCGCGGAACGCCCAGGGCAGCGCGGCGAACGAATCTTTGAGCAAGATGAGGTCGGCGACGGCGCGCGCCGCCTGACTGCCGCCCTGCATGGCGATGGCGACGTCGGCGCGCTTCAGGCTGATCACGTCGTTCACGCCGTCGCCGATCATGGCCACGTAGTGGCCGCGGTCGCGCAGGGCGCCCACGAGCCGCTCCTTCTGCTGCGGAGTGACGCGGCCAAACACCGTGGCGCTCTCGGCTATGGTGCCGAGCTCGTGGTCGTCCAAGCGCTCGATCTCGGCGCCCGACACTACCTCGAGGACGCCTGATATGCCCGCCTGGCGGGCCAGGGAGGCTACCGTCTGCGGATTGTCGCCGCTGATGATCTTCACCTGAATGCCGGCCGCGGCGAACTCGTTGAGGGTCTCCTGTACGTTCGGCCGCAGTTCGTCGCTCAGACAGACCAGGCCGAGGGCCCGCAGGTTGCGCGGCAGCCGCGGGGTTTGATCCGCGCCCGACCGTGCTTCGTTCAGGGCACGCGGCTCGGGATGATGGGCGAAGAGGAGCACGCGGAGCCCGTGTTCCACCCACTCCTCTAACTGGTGGCGGTAGCCGTCGGTGTCGGAGAGCGCCGGCTCGAGTATCTCCGGTGCGCCGAGGACATAGGTGCCGCGTACCCCGTCGGCGTCGAAGGAGAGGCCGCTCCACTTGCGCGCTGAGGAGAACACCACCTCGTCGACGGTCTGGAGGCCGGCCGCGCGATACGTCTCGCTCAGCGCCTCAGAGGTGCGGTTGCCCTCGGAGGCGCTAGCGACGAACACGCCGAGCAGCTCGGTGAGTCGCTGCTCCTCGACCGCTATCGGATGGACGGCGTGCAGTTTGATGGTGTTCGTGGTCAGTGTGCCCGTCTTATCCGTGCAGAGCACGTCGACGTTGCTCATGGACTCCACGGCGTTGGCCTGCTGCGCGAGCGCGCCCTTGCCCGCCATGCGGATCGCGCCTAGCGCGTACGCGAGCGCGATCGCCAATACGAGCCCGTTGGGCACCAGCGCGACGATGACCACGGACATGCGCACGGTCTCGTGAAAAGCCACGCCGAACACGAGGGCCTTGATGAGGATCAGGATCTCGAAACTGAGCACAAGCAGCAGCACGGAGCGGATGATGAAGTTGACCCTCCGCTGCAGCGGTGTGAGCACACGACGGAAGGCCTGAGCGCCGAGGGTGAGCTTGACGGCGAGGCTCTCGGCTCCTACCTTGACCGCCACGTACCGGCCGCCTCCAGTGACGACGAAGCTGCCGGAGTACAGCGCGTCGCCGGCATGCTTGGGTACGGTGTCTGACTCACCGGTGAGCAGAGACTCGTCGACCTCCATGTGCTCGCCCGCGACCATGGTCCCGTCTACCACGATCTGGTCGCCGGCGTGGACCACGAGGAGGTCGCCGAGCACGATCTCCGAGGGGTCGAGCTCCTGTTCCGAGCCCGAACGGATGACCGTAGCCTTGGGACGTGTGAGGATGGCGATACGGTCCAGCAGGATCTTGGCGCGGATCTCCTGCAAGAGGCTAACGATCGTGTTGAGCGCCACCACGCCGACGGTGATCAGCGCGTCGAGCCATTTGCCCAGGAGGAGGAGGAGCGCTCCAAGGGTGAAGAGGACGTTGTTAATGAAGTTGAAGACGTTCTCGCGGACGATCTGCTTGTAAGAACGGCTCGTCTTGAGGGGCACCACGTTGCCCATGCCACTGGCATGCCGGCGCGCGACCTCGTCCGCGGAGAGACCGATGGAGGGGGGAAAGAGGGCCGGGTCGAGCTCGGATATGGGCAGCGGCGGCCCGTGTTCTGTTACGCGTGTCGCCTCGCGTCTTTCCTCGCTCATCAAGGCGTCAAGCTATCAGGTTCGCGGGGCGCTCGCTAGCGTGTCTCCGATGCGAGCAGCGATAGCCCGTGTTCTCCGGGTGTCATGGTGGGCAACGGCGAGGAACTGTGGTTGACTCACCTGCCCGCCGCGCGTTTTACTGACAGGTGCCGGCGCTCAGCTGGTTCGTCGCATCCATCCGCGCAGAGATAAGGACTCCCACGGTGCGTTGTGAGGCTTTCATTATGCCGTTGCTGTGGCATGCCGCATGACTGGCGGCATGTTTTCGTCGCCCTCGGCGCCTCGCACCTCCTTTCCCTCGGCACAGGACCCGCAAGGTCCGGCGGCCGTGCTCGGTATCGCCGACCTGCATGCTTTCCTGCATCGCGGCCGTCCGCTCGCTGAGCGCGAGGCGCCTCCTCGTACGCGCGCGCTGGCCCTGTCTCTCTCCGCGCGCTTGTGCGCGCTGGAGGATGAGCAGGAGACGCGGGCGGCGACGCTGGCCGATCGCATCGTCACCGATGCTCTCGTGCGTGGCGAGTGCGATCGGGACCAGAACGTCTATCTGGGTTCCCTGTTCACCCGTTTCCTGACGCGGGCGGTTCCCGATCTGGTGTTTCTGCCGGCCAGCGCTGGGGAGGTAGCCGAAGCACTGCGCTGGGCACGGGAGGAGGATGTACCAGTCACGGTGCGCGCGGCGGCGTCCACGGCGCTTGGCGGTGCCGTGCCCGCGGACGGCGGCCTGGTGCTCGATCTGAGCCGCCTCCGCCATATCGACATAGATGCCCAGGGCACCGTGTGCGTGGTCGGTCCGGGGGCGCGTATGCGAGAGATCCATGCTCGCCTGGCCGAGCGCGGCCTGGCATTGCCGGTGTACTCTTCGAACCTCGGCGGCACGTTCGCCGGCTGGCTGGTCACCGGTGGGGTGGGTTTGAACGCCTTTGGCGTGGGCAAGGCCATCGATATCGTGCGTGCCGCCGAGTTGATCCTCCCGAGCGGCGAGTTGATCCGCCTGCACGCCGACGGCCGTCTCGATGTGCCTCCGGAGGATCCTCATCGTACGCATCGTGAGCTGCCGCCCGACCAGGCTGAGGAATGGTTCCGGGCGCGCGAGCTGCCTCCCTTCGGGTTACGCGACCTGGTCGGCAGCGAGGGCGTGCTCGGCATCGTCACGCAGCTCGTGCTCAGCATTGGGCGGCGCCCGGCGATCGGTGCGCTCCTGCTCGGCTTCGCTACGGTGGAAGACGCCGTTGGCGCGGCTCACTGGATCGCCGACGCGGCCGGCCGCGGGGGGCCGCGACCGGCCAATCTCAAGCTCGTGGGAGCCGCGCACCTGCGCCATGCACGGCGTGTCTGGCGCGACGAAGACGCCCGCACGTGGCGGCACCTGCCATCCGCCTTATCCGCGGGAGAGGGCATGCCGTGGGAGGGCATCGTGGGTCCGGTCGACCTTGGCGTCTCATCCAGCGTGGTGGCCGCCGAGGGCGACGACGTTTTCGCTGCCTATCTGCAGGTCGACTTCCTCGACGTGGCCGCCGCGCGCGCCTTCGCCGCGCGCATCTCGGACATACCGGGTGCTCCCCGCGTATTGGGAGCCGAGAGCGTACGCGTGGCTGCCGAGCGTTTTCGTCCCCAGCAGAACAAGCGCCTCGGCCCAGGGCTGCTGGCGGCCGAGGTACGGCTGCCGGCGGCGAAGGTCGCGGGCTTTCTCCGCGACGCCGATCGCCTGGCCGGCAATGCCGGCGTAGCGCTGGATCACGAGGTGTACTTTCTCGCCGACGGCTCGGCTCTGGCGATCGCCGGCTACCTCACCGATCAGCGGTCGGCTTCATTCTACGAGGACCTCCTGGTGACCCCCGCGCTGGTCGACCTCGCGGTACGGCGGCACTCCGGGCGCCCGTATGTGCTGGGGCGTTGGCTGGCCTCCTTCGCCTCGCGGCGGTTCGCCGCCGCCGATCTGGAGCGGCTGCGACGGCTGAAGGTTGGGCTCGACGCCGGCGATGTGCTGAACCGTGGCGTGCTCCTCAACGCCGGCCTGCGCGGCCTGGCGGGCGTTCTCACGAAGGCGTTGTACCATCCCGGCGTGGCGGCGGTGAGCCGCCTGCTCTCCGCGACTCCGATAGGTCGTGCCGGGCGAGGGGTGCGCGTCGTGCTGCGACGGCTGCCCGGCCCGGCCCGGCGACACGGTGAGCCGGTGGCGGCAGCGCCGCTCGCTCTGGCGCCCACCCAGCGCGCGCTGCACTGTGTGAACTGCGGCGAGTGTCTGGCGGTTTGCCCGATCTACCAGTGGTCTGCCATTCGGCTGCCGCAGACGCTCGTCCACTGGGGCGAGCGGTTGCAGGCCGGCCACCGACCGATCGCCTCGCTGTCCGACCTGCTCGACGTCTGCATGCGCTGTGGCAACTGCGAAGAGGTCTGCCAGGCCGGCATCCAGCATCTCGATCTCTATGCGGCCATGGATACGCAGATCGACGGGAGCAGGGTCGCGGACCAGGCGCGGAATAGGCGGCACGTCGACATGCTGACCGCCATCCGCGGCTCGCAGCGCTATCGCGGCCGCTTCCTGCACGTGCGCCCCGGTATCTACCTGCGGCGCTCACCGGCGGCGCTGAGCGGCACCGTGCGCTATCTGGTGCTGCGCGCCGAACAGGAGACGGGACCGGCCGCGAGTTGTCTGCACTGCGCGGCCTGCGTCCCGGTGTGTCCAACCGGTGCCAATGTCGAGTACGCCGACCAAGACGCGCGCGCGATCCTTACTGACGAGGCCGCGTGCGTGGGCTGCGGGGTCTGCGTGGAAGTGTGTCCGGGCAACCGCTCCAACGGAGGGCAGACGCTGCGGGTGGTGGAGGCGCCTACGACCGAGTGGGCGGCGGTCATGGACGAGATCGGCGAGGCCATGGGCGCGGAGATGTCGAGGGGCCGAGGAGGCCAAGGGCGGTGAGCTTGCGGGGCAACGGAAATGGAGCGGACAGGGAGAGCGGGCGCGGATTCGACGTCGCGCGCGCCTTGCTGTGGGAAGACCTGTTGACCTTTGTGGTCGATCCCGCGAGCCGGCGTGTGCGCGATCCCCAGCGTGTCTCGCTGGCCATGGAGATGCTCCTCCGCCGCCACTGTATCGAGCCCGACTGGTTCTGGGCGCAGAGCCCTGCTCGGCGCAGCCGCCTCTTCCTCGACCACTACTCGCGCACCTCGCGCGATGTGCCGCGAGTGGAGCTCGCGGCCTTCGATATCGAGAAGCTACTTAAGGAGCGGTTTCGTCGCGAGCCACTCACCATCGGGGCCGCCTGGCACCACGGTTTCTGGCGCTCGTACTTCAGCCACGCGGCCATAACGCACCCGGCCAACGACGGGCTGCGCGAAGAGTTCTCCACCGCGTGGGATATCGTGCGCAAGCAGCCCGCCGTCATCTTCCGGCGAGCGGACAGCTTGCGGGTACACCCGCTGCGCTCCATACGTCTCGACCTGCCGGTGCTGGTGGGTCCGCTGCCGTTCTCGCAGACGGGGATCATGGAACGTGCCTACCTGGAGGCGGCGGCCGCCGCCGATCCCGCCTCCGATCTCAACACGCGTACCCTGGTCGTAGTTGAGGCTGACCGCTGGCTGGCCTGCGCGGAGCGGCTCCGTGGCCTGGAGGAGGACGTCCTCCCGCGTCTGGAGCCCCGGCACGTCCCTCTGCTGTCCGAAGGTGGCGCGCTGCGCGCGGTCGTTCGCGCCGCCCGGGTCGTCGAGGTGGCGCCGAGGTTGCAGTCTCGTGGCGACGATCTGGAGTCGCTGGCGAACGCCGTGGCGGCTGTGAATCCGGAGGCGCTGCTCGGCGTCTACCTGCGCTACCGGCCAGAGCACGACGCGGCCTTCTGGGCGCTGGTGGAGAGGGCCGCTCGCCACGACGCCGTGGCTCTGGTGGAAGTGGACAGCGGCCCTCTCAAATCCTACCGGCTCATGCCGCGTGTCGACGCCTTCTTGAAAGACCGTCTGCTCCGGGCGCGCGTCCAGCTCGTCTCGGCGGGCGGCGACACCGACACGCAGGCTTCGGCGGCGACGGTCTATGAAGGTATTCTCCTCGGCGCCAACGCCGGTGCGATGACGTACGCGGCCGCCATTGCCCTCGCTCCCGCCACGGTCGACGTTCTCCTCGGGGCCTCCGTCGCCGGCGTAGACGAGCAGCTGGCGCGCACGGACGAAGACGACCTCTTCGAGATGGCTCTCTGCACGCTCACGTGCTGGCAGCACAGCATCCTGGATTTCCTCTCCTGCATGGGCATCGACGACGTGCAGAAGACGAGCGGGAACACGATGGCCATCACCATGACGGCCGACTGGGTGCGGGAGGTAGATGCTCTCGCTCAACCGGACTTCGCCCGCGCGAACGCCGCGGCGAACCGCCGTCGGGTGGCCGCGGAACCGGTACCGCCCGAGGTGCGCCGGAGGTATCGCGTCTCGGCGCTGCTGCGGGAGGTCACGCCAGACCTGCCGCTGGTGAACGCCGCGCGTGTGCTGGCGCAGCGCGACGCCAGCTACCACATCGACAACTCCAGCCGTGCCCTGAATGCGGATTTCCTCGAGGTCGTCTATCGCATGGCCTCCGGCCGTCTCCCCGAGGAGGACGAGTTCCTGCTGAGCGGCGGCCAGGGCGAGCTCTCCCTGGACGGCGTGGGCCTCAAGCTCTCGCGTGCTTCGCTGGCGTGGTCGGTGGCGCGGCTCCACCGCTCTCCCGCGCTCCTCGACTACATCTCCCTCGCTGTTCCGCGGGGATTCCTGCGGCCGGGGGCGGTGTGGTCGCGAGCGGTGGTCACACTCCACACCGCTCCGGAACAGCCCGCCCTCGCCCGGCTCCAGGCTGACGCGAGCGGGGGCCTGGAGCGCACGTTCGGCGTCGGGCATCCGCTGCACGCGGCGCTCGAGCGGGGCGGCTCGCTCTGGCTACGTTCTTCCGACGGTGAGCGGGTGCGCCTGGTCGAGCTCCTAGCCACCGGTCACGGCGCTGGCGGTACCACCGTGGCGCGTGCGTCGGCCGATGGGGCGATCACGCTGCGGTGCGACCCTCGTGGCACGCTGGTCCTGTCGGGGTTTGGTGTGCGCGAGCCAGTGTGGCACGGGCCGGTCTGCCACGCCTCCATGTCGCTCGGCGCCGCCAGCGAAGACTTCCTCATGGCGCGGATTCGCGGTAACGCCGACCTCACCATGACCACGTCTGGTGAGGGAGGGCCCATTCGCCTTGCCTCCGCCGAGGACATGAAGTGGGAGAGCTTGCAGGCGGCCAGCGGTCATTTCGGCATCACCGGCACAGATCTACGCCGCGTGCGGGATGTCGAGATCAAGATCAACCAGGGAGCGAAGCCGGGCAAGGGTGGCCGTCTGGCCGGCGCCAAGGTGACGCCCACGGTGAGCAAGGCGCGGAACATCCCGGTAGGTACCGATGCGCTGAGCCCCGACCCCAAACACGATATCTACTCCATCGAGGATATGCCGGCCGAGGTATGGCTGTGGCTGCTCTACCACACGCACTGCGGCATCAAGGTGACGGGCTCCAACTACACGCGGTACGTCGCCGCGGGGATGTGGAGCAACTTCGTGGTGGACTACCTGCTCATCGACGCCGGAGTCGGCGGTTCCGGGAACTACCACGCCGACTCCTCGCACGTGGGCTGGCCCGACATCTTCCGGACCATCCTGCACACCCACCACGCCCTCATGGGAGAACGGGTCGATCTCGATGGGAGCGGGGAGCTGCTGCCCATCCGCGATCTCAACGGCGCGCCGTACGGCGCGCAGGGTGGCACGCGGCTGTTCGCCTCCGGCGGGCTCCGCGGCGAGCTCGACATGCTCAAGGTGCTCATCGCCGGAGCCGACGCGCTCGTCGAGGCCAGCATCAGCAAGGCCGTCGCCTTCGGCTGCAATCAGTGTGGCAACTGCCATCTCGATTGTCCGCGGGGTGGGATCACCACCAAGCCAGAGCTCACGGTGCAGAACGACCGCGTGCTCATGGCCGCGCGCCTGCGCAACTGGACGGCGCTGAACATGGTCAAGTTAGCGGTGCTCATCGACGCGCTGAACCGTGAGAGCGGGGCTCTCGACGAGGATGGTCGTGTGGTGCGGCCCGACCTTCTCCTGGACGACATCCGTCTGCTGCGCGGCAGGACCGACCTCCTCGACATGCCGGTATGGCCGGCGAACGGCGAGGAGGACCAACGGGAGCCGCGGCGAGTCCCTTCCGAGGAGGACTCTCAGTCTCAAGTTTCGGTTGAGAGTTCTGCTGGTGGGCCGGTCGTCGCGGAGCACGACTCCTGTCGCGTAGGCTCGCTCGCGGTCACTGTCCCGGTGACCGTGGACGCCATTTGGGAGGCGGCTCGCCTGAGCTACAACGGGGGCAACAATCGCGGCGGCGGCCTCGACTTCGCCGGGTTCGCGCCGCCACCGCTGCGCGACAAGACGTGTTTCGTGGTGAACACCATCGGTCCAGATCGCGCCGAGACGGTGCGCGAAATGCTCACGCACTTCGGCGGCTGCCGTTTCTGGGCGGCCGACGGGGAGCAGCTCGCGGCCGCCGAGGTCGTCCGCCGCCTCGACGATCTTCGCCTTCCGGTACGGGAACGCTATGTGGCGCCGGAGGGCTGGCGGCGGGCCGATCTGCGCGAAGACCCGGGCGACTTCCACCTGTTCTTTGTGGATCTCGAACCGTGCGTCCTGGCGCGCTACGCGAAGCGGCTGATCGCCAGCCCGCAGTGGCTGCAGGTGCGCACCAAGTACGCCGACGTGCCGCTGGCTCGTCTGGCGGAGGTCTTGGACCCCTCGACGGCGGCGCGACCGCGAGACGCTCGTGCGCTCGCTTTCCGGCAAGACGTGTTGGAGGAGTACTTCACGGCGCTGGCGCACGTGCTCGACTCGCGCTTCTATCGCACGCATGGTGAACTCGACAGCTCGGTGGGCAAGTACGCGGCCAAGCGTCGCGGCTACGTGGTGTCGATGGGCGAGGACTTGGCCGCGGTGAAGATCAGCGGTTGGACTCACACCATCCCCGAGTACTTCGATTTCGGCCGATTCTGGGCGGTGTATCCAGGGGCCGCGACGTTCACGGAGGCCGCGTCGGGGGACGGCGCGGAGCTGCGGGCGCATGTTTGGGGGATGCACCATCGGTACCCCACCAACTCACCGGCGATCGATGCCGAAGGTCGTGGTAATCCGGCCGGCGCTCATCCTTTCAAAGCCTACAACGTGCTGCTGATGCACAATGGGGAGCAGGTGGGAGTCGATTCGACCTCGCCGTTCCTGCGCGAGTACGGATACCTGCACGCCGACGAGAGTATGGGCGAAGGATGGCGGTTGTACGAGGGCGACTCAGTCTACGACCGTAAGGCGCTCACCGATACGGAGTACGCGGCCTATTTGGTCGACTTCACGCGGCGAGTGCTCGGCCTGTCTACCGAGCACGCCTCGCAGATCATCTCCCCCATCACGGGCATCGACCTCGACGCGCTCGACGAAGAGCGCAGGCTGCTCTGCGAGACCCTCTCGCGCAACTACGTGCAGCTCACCCCCACGGGTCCCTATAAGTTCACCATCGTCGAGTCCCGGCCGGTGCTCGATGCGCCGTGCGTGGACGGCGCCGCAGCCGTACGCCGGGTTGGTTTCCGCGAGAACATGGACATCAAGTTTCTGCGCCCGCACGAGCTGGTGGTCAGCGACGACACGAGCCCTGGCGGGGTGTGCGTCGTCGCCAACGGCAGCGAGGCCAAGATCGCCGACGCCATGCTGCGCGTGCTGCACCATCAAGGGGTGCTCGCGGACGCCGGGCACGACCTGCGCTTCAACATGCGCCCCGGCGGCGCGCCGGGACGCGGCGAGTACGGCGGCGTGGTGGAGGCCTTCCTGACCCCCGGGGTACCGTCACTCGATCTGGCCAACCGTTTCGGCGAGCCGATCGTGCCGACACGTGCCGGGGGCAAGATCGATGCCGCACGGCCGACGGAGTCGCTGCGGCCGCGTCCCGAGTGGCGGCGCGAGGTCGACGGCATGCTCGAGGAGCTCTCGGGGGCACTGCCGCCGGCCCTGGATGCCGCCGCGGGGCGCTTCTTGCCGCCTGACGAACCGCTGCTCCCGGCGGCCGAGCGGCTCGTGTCCACCGTTCTCGAGCGTCTGCCGCTGCTCGCTCGGGACGACTACCGTCACCTGGTGGATGTGGCGCTCCCGCAGTTCGCGGAGGCGGGCGTCGGCGAGCGGGCCGCCGCGCTGCGGGTGCTCACCTCGCTTCGCAAACGGGTGCAGTTCGCCGATCCGGGCGGCGTGGCGCTCTCCTCGCTCGAGTATCTCACCGATGGTGGCCGCGGCTTCGGCGGCCAGCCTGAGGGTGGCATCTATCGCATTCTCGACGGCGTGCCGCCGCTGGCCGCGGTGCTCGCGGAAGCACATGCCCCCGCCGGACGATGGGGTCGCCTTACCGCCACCACGCGCGACGATCTCCTCCCGCCGACCGATGCCGCTCGGGATGTCCTGGTGATCGACCTCGGCGGCTTCGTCGGTGAGGCGTTCACGCTCGAGTGCGCGACGCGGCTGCTCACCGAGGCGGTACGCGTCGGCTGGCGACACATCGTGGGCTACGGCTGTCAGGGAGGCCCGCGGTATCTGGGAAGTAACTTGGCGGCCGCCGAGGGCTCTCCGGCGCCGGATGTCGTCCTCGAGTTGTACGGCCGTGAGGTGGGCGATTTTCTGGGCGCTCTGCTCGAGGGGGCTCAGCTCTGGCTCTACGGTCAGGGGCAGAGCCACGCTGGCATGAAGGCCGATTCGGGCTACCTCTTCGTCCTGCAGGATGCACTGAACACGTGCTGCTACGCGGCCCACGGTGGCACCTTCAATGTCTGGAATTCAGGCTCGCGGTTCGCCGTCGCCGGCCAGAACAGGGTTTACCTCGCCGACGGAGAGGCGCTCGCCCCCGGGTTCAAGTCCATCCATTTCGGCTCGCCCAACGAGTACGCGTTCGAGTACCTGATGTCGGGAGGCCAGAACAGCCTGCACGTAGTGCTCGGGCTCGCCAAGCCCGACGCGCGCGGCCGGCTGGCGCTGCGCGCCCGCCCGTACATGGGTAAGTTCTTCATGAGCGGGGCTGCTGCGGGTCGCGTGTTCGTGTTCGACCCGCAGCGAACACTGCAGGCCGATCAGTATCGCGGCAACCTGGCCGAGGCCGTGACGCCCGAAGTATGGCGCGCCGAGCTTGTACCGTTCCTGGCCACCGAGGTGCTCCGTCGCGAAGCTCCTCTTCGCGTGGAGCCAGATGGTATCGCATTGCATCTAGCAGAGGGGTGGCGTCACTGGGCGCCCGAGGAGGCGTTCCTCCAGCTGACGCCGCGGACGGTCTCGCGGCGGCTTGTGAAACGCGGAGTAACGCCGCCACAGTTGGAGCAAATCGTCGAAGAGTAGCTGTTTCACGCTTGCTGTACTCGTTGCACCTGTGTTCTGAAGAAGCGCGTTCCGCGTTGCCGCCAAGGTGGATGGCCGACTGGTCCTGCGTTGGCGGGAGTGGTCCGGACACCCTTTCCCTCCGCCCCTCCTTCTCCCGTGCGGAGCGCGCCGCCTCACTCGCCGCGCGTTCGACCCATGGGTGGCTCGCGCCGTTTGTCGACTGCGATGAGTGTCACTGGATCCGGCGGCGGGCGGTTCGGTATCGAGTGATTCTCCGCACGAGATTTGACGACCCGGTCGAAGAGGCGTAGATTGTCAACAAGTCACAAACGACTGCTGAGCGATCGGAGCAGGGGTCCGAGAGCGTTGGAGCTTGTGGCTCCACGAACAACTCCAGCGTCAAGCACGAACTGCCGGGCTGAAGAGAGACTGGAGGTCAGAGTCACTGGAGCTAAGCTGCGCTTCGTGTCAGGGACGACGGTCCTTTGGTGGGCGTCAGGTCTTCGTGAGTAGGGGAATGCGCGAGGCGCGTGTCTGTGACGGAGAGGTCGGCGAGAACGCAGACGGGTACAGCAAGGGGGTTTGAGCTGATGGCCGGAGATGGTGGGAGATACCTGAAGGCCAGGTACATCGTCGTATGGAATAACGATAGGCATGAGGTGCTGGAGGATGGTTATCTGGGCATCGCCGGTAGCTCGGTCGTGGGGTTCGGAAAGACCCTCCCTTCAGGTGACGCGCCCGTAGAGGACCTGGGCGACGCTCTCATAATCCCCGGTTTCGTCAACATCCACTGCCATCCTTCGGGAGTGGCTCCCATCCACAAGAGCTACTTCGAGGACACTGGCAGCATGTTCTTCTACCAGTCGATCCTCTACGACCACGAGTTCGCGCTCAAGTACACCGACGCCGACGCCGTGGACGTTGCCCGGTCGGCCCTCGCCGCGCTCCTGTTGAGTGGATGCACCACGGTGGTCGATCCAGGCAGCTCGATCTCTCCCCAGGTCGCGGATCTCGCGGGAGAGATGGGTTTGCGTGCCTACGTCGCCTTCCCCTACAGGGCTGGACTGTTCTACACAGAGGATGGCCACTCCCTCGTCTATCCGCTCGATGAGGCCGCCGGGATGGAACGACTCGCGGCGGCGGTCGAGCTCGCGGAGCGCTACAACGGGAGCTACGACGGAAGGGTCGGCGCCCTACTGGGGCCCACCATGACTACCACGTGTACGCCCAGCGTGCTCAAGGAGACGCGGAAGGCCGCGGACCAGTTGGGCATCGGCATCACCATTCACGCCGCTGAGGGTCTCACGGAATTCCAGGAGTGTATCCGCCGCTATGGGAAGACGCCCATCGGGCTGCTGGCCGATACTGGGCTTCTGGGACCCGATCTCATCGTTGCCCATGCTGCCTTTGTGTCGGGTCACAGCCGCGTGCGGTACCCGGGCAACGACGACCTCAGGCTGCTGGCGGATACGCAAAGCACGGTCGCGCACTGCCCCTGGGTGTTCGTACTGCGGGGGTTCGCGGTTGAGTCATACCCGCGGTACCTGTCGGAGGGCATCAACGTGGGTATCGGCACGGACGCCTTCAACCTGGACTACCTCCAGGAGATGCGGTGGGCCTGTGGCGTCGGCAAGATCGCCGAGCGCAGCTGCTTCGTGGCGACGGCGCGCGATGCGTTCGACTCGGCCACCATCGCGGGGGCAAAGGCGCTCGGGCGTTCGGATATTGGCCGGCTGGCCCCCGGTTCCAAGGCCGACCTGGTCAGCTTCCGGTTGGATTCCTTCGAGATGTCTCCCGTGCGCGATCCCATCCGCAACCTCGTTTACTGCGGGACGCGCCATTCCGTGGACCAGGTTTACGTCGAGGGACGGTGTCTCGTGAAGGATGGCCGGCTGCTCGGCCTCGAAGAGGCGCCGCTGATCCGGCGGCTCAAGGAGGTCGGCACGGGGGCGTGGTCGCACGCAGGTGCGGGCGATCGGACGGGCAAGACCATCGATCAGCTATCTCCTCCATCCTTGCCCCAGTGCCAGGCGGACAACTGGCAGGGAAAGGTCGGGTGATTTCCCGGTACGGGCACGATTCCGCAGACGTTCCGCAGGAACCGGATTGCGAAATCTTGGATCGGAGTGAACGGAACAGGCGACCAGAGCAGTGAAGACACACGGTTTTCTAGAACCGGTACGCCGGGAGAGAAGGACAGGGAGGCAGTGTCAATGAGCCCGAATTCCAGCAAGCGGTATCTCAAGGCGAAGTACATTGTGGTCTGGCACAACGGCAGACACGAGGTGCTAGAGGACGGCTGCCTCGGTATTGACGGGAACGTGATCTCTGGGTTTGGCAAGACGCCTCCCGAGGCGTCCGCGAAAGTAGAGGACCTTGGCGATTGCGTGATCATTCCGGGTTTCATCAATCTCCACTGTCACCCTGCTTGGTCCCCAATCCTGAAGAGCTTCATCGACGACGTGGGGAGCAAGCACTTCTACCACTCCGTGCTCTTCGAGTACGCGAACTCTCTGCGGTACAGCAATGAGGACTGCGTGGACGCCGCGCGTCACAACATCGCCGCCCTGCTCCTGAGTGGATGCACCACGCTGGTCGATCCCGGCAGCCAGATCTCGGACAAGATCGTCGATCTGATGGGCGAGATAGGCGTGCGCGGGTACGTCGGCTACGCGTATCGGACCGGGATCTGGCGGACGGAAGATGGTCACTCCCTGATTCACCCGCTTGAGGAAGAGAAGGGCCTGGAGCAGCTCGCCCAGGCCATCGAGTTCGTGGAGCGGTACGACAACGCCTACGACGGTAGGATCCGGACCATCTTCGGCCCGACGCAGACCACCACGTGTACGCCACGGCTGCTGCGGGAGACCCGCGAGGCCGCCAACAAGGTCGGTGCTGGCGTCACCATCCACGCCTCCGAGGCGCTCCTGGAGTTCCAGGATTGCCTGCGCCGCTACGGCATGACGCCCTTCGAGATGCTGGACGATGCGGGCCTCGTCGGGCCGGACGTGCTGATCGGGCACGGTACCTTCCCCTCGGGGCACAGCCAGGTTAACTACCCCAGCAAGCGTGACCTGCAGATCGTGGCGGAAAGTCAGACGTCGGTGGCCCACTGCCCCTTCGTGTTCGCCATGCGCGGCTACGCCATGGAGTCTTACCCGCGCTACCTCAAGATGGGCATCAACGTGGGCTTCGGGACGGACACGTACAGCGCCGACTACATGCAGGAGATGCGCTGGGGCTGTGGCGTAGGGAAGCTGATGGAGCGCAGCGTCTTCGAGGCCACGGCTGCGGACGCCTTCAACTCGGCCACGATCCGTGGCGCGCAGGCCTTGCGGCGGCCTGATTTGGGCCGTCTGGGCGCGGGCACGCAGGCCGACATGGTAGTCGTGCGCTTGGACAACTTCGAGATGAACCCCGTACGCGACGTCATCAAGAACCTGGTCTACTGCGGCGATCGGCATGCGGTCGACCAGGTGTACGTGGGCGGGAAGTGCCTCGTCAAAGAGGGCAAGGTCATCGGCCTCGACGAGGGCGCCCTCTTCAAGCGCGTTCAGGAAGTCGGCGACGGTGCCTGGTCCGGAACGCAGAACTACGACTGGGCCAAGCGCACCGCCGACGAGATGGCGCCGCCGTCGCTTCCGAAGTGCGACGTGGGCGACTGGTCGTAAAGCGCGGAAGTCCAACCAGTCCGCAAGGATTGAGAGAAGACAGCCGGTGATACGCCGTACGAGCAAGGACGGAAGTCCGGTGGGAATGACGACACGGAACGGCGTGGTGGCGGGCAGTCACCGCGGAGAAGGACGGAGCAGACCGCAGAGGCGGTTGTGGTGCCCCACGCCTTCCGTGTCGAGCTTCCGGCGGCGTTCTCTTTGGGAGTCGCGATGTGCTGTCGCGAAGGCTATAGATGAGAGGGGGGATATGCAGCAAAGGGCCTGAGAGCCGCGACGCTCCCAGGTTGAGGCAAGAGGGGATCGCAAACGTTTTGGAAATGTGGCATGAAGTACGGGCCATTCAGAGCGAAGCAAATTGAATGGAGTGTGCAGTGAAAAGCCGCACGATAATCAGAATCGCGCTCTTTGTGACCGTCGCTATGATCCTAGCGATCGTGGCGGGGTGTGGAGAGTCCGAAAAGAAGAACGGGGGAGAGGCTCCCAAGGTCGAGCAGAAGCTCACGATGGGCTTGAACGCCAGTGCTCGCATCCTCGACCCGCACAAGACCACCAACTACGGCGACGAGCGCATCATGAACCAGCTCTACGACGGTTTGGTGGCTCTTGACTTCGATCTCATCACGATCAAGCCGTCGTTGGCGGAATCCTGGACGGTCTCCGAGGATGGCAAGACCTACGTCTTTACTCTTCGGCAGGACGTCAAGTTCCACAGTGGCAAGCCGCTGACGGCCAGCGACGTCAAGTACAGCTTCGACCGCTGGCGCGACGAGAAGACGGCGTCGCCGACGAGCTACAAGCTTGGGCTGGTCGAGTCGGTGGAGACCGAGGGCGACTACACGGTGAAGATCACCCTCAGCGCCACCAGCAACACGTTCCTGCTGAACCTCACCGCTCCGTACGCCTTTATCCTGAACCAGGAGGCAGTCGAAGCCGCGGGTGAGGACTACGGAACGAAGAGCGTTGACGGTACCGGACCGTTCATCTTCAAGGAGTGGATCCCGGACGACCGCATCGTCTGCACGCGTAACGAGGAGTACAAGTGGGGCTCCGACGTGTACAAGAACAAGGGTCCCGCCTTCCTCGAGACGCTCGTGTTCCGCTTCCTGCCGGAAGCCGGCACGCGTGAGATGGAGTTCGAGACCGGCAACGTCGACATGCTGACCCCAGGGAGCATTCCGCGCGCCGACGTCGAGCGGCTGAAGAGCTCCGACAAGGTCACTGCTGTGATTTACGACCAGCCGTACACCGACTTCATCGGCTTCAAGCTGACGGTGCCCTACCTGAAGGACGTCCGCGTTCGCCAGGCTATGAACTACGCGATCGACCGCAAGGCGCTGGTCGACGACGGTATCGCCGGGCTCGGTGATCCTGGGTACGGCCCCATCGCGCCGGTCACGTTCGGCTACAACCCCGAGGTCGAGCAGATCGGTTACCCGTATGACACCGCCAAGGCGGAGGCGCTTCTGGAAGAGGCCGGATGGGCCAAGGACTCGGACGGCTTCCGCTATAAGGACGGCAAGAAGCTCGTCCTCAAGATCCACTACTGCGGTGGTCAGGAGTACGACGTAGTCGTCCCGATGGTGCAGGCTCAGCTGAGGGCCGTCGGCATCGATGTCAAGCTAGTTCAGATGGAGTTCGCCACGCTCATCAACGCCATCAACGCTGGCGAGCATGACTCCTTCGTGATGGGTCTCAACTACGCGCATCCGGACGGGATCTTGGGCTACTACTTCCGTTCCACGAACAGGCCCTACCCGAACCGCTTCGAGTTTGTCAACAAGCGGGTGGATGAGCTGCTGGATACCGGTATCAGTGCTCCGGCCAAGGAAGACCAGATCGCGGCCTACCAAGAGGTCCAGAAGATCGTCGTGGAAGAGGCCGTCTGGATTCCGCTGTTCTACCAGAAGGGCGTCATGGGCATCTCGAAGAGCCTCAAGGACTTCACCCCGCACGCCATGGTCGCGTACGGCATTCCGAAGTTCATGGACGTTCATAAGTAAGAGAAGAGGACCGGTGGCGGGCGCCCTCGTGGCGCCCGCCACCACACCGAGTTTCCTGTGTTGACGGCGAAGGGGCGGCGGGGGCCTTCAACTGTCTCGCCGCCCCTCGGCCGTTGAAGGAGACTCGGAGGATGTGTAACACGAGTGGCCAGCTCCAGACTGCGCGATTGCGTGGCGAGTACTGAGGATGCGGCCGCGTCATTCTGAACGTCACCTCCGAAGCACGGGGGAGCATCTCGCTGGCAGGTTCGCTGAGCCGCTACAATTTGTACACTTCGCTGAGGCGGGAACCGGTATCTGACAACAGTGAATGGCTACGGGTGCAGAGCGTGAATTACGATGGGAGGGACGACTGATGCAGGATGCGGGGGTGACGGAAGAATGAAATACCCACGGGAGATGCTCTAATGAGCGCTTACTTAATCAGGCGGCTGATCCAAATACCTATTGTGCTAGTAGGGATAACCCTCTTGACGTTCCTCGTGGTGCATCTTTCTCCCGGGGATCCAGCGGCCATTATGGCGGGCCCAGGATCATCTCCAGAAGATGTGGCAAACATACGTCATCAACTGGGTCTGGATAAGAGTCTGCCGCAGCAGTACCTCGACTACATGGGACGCATTCTTCGCGGAGATTTTGGCCGATCGTTGATTCGTGGAGTCTCTGTAGCGGAGGATCTCAAGTACGCTTTCGTCAATACATTCAATCTCGTTGTAGTTGCCAGAATCTGGTCGCTGATCGTGGCGATTCCTCTTGGAGTTATCGCGGCGGTGCGGCAAAACTCTATATGGGACAGACTCTGCATGGCCGGGTCTCTGCTGGGTCTGTCTCTCCCGACCTTCTGGGTGGGGCTCATTCTCATGTCGATCTTCAGCCTTCGTCTCGGTTGGCTGCCGCTCTCCGGCATGGGAGAGTCCATGTGGACGCTCGATGGGCTGAAGTACGCGATCCTGCCCGCCTTCACGCTGGGTGCTCCCCAGGTAGCATCGCTCGCCAGGTTAACGCGCTCCACGATGCTTGAGGTGCTGCGGCAGGACTACATCAGGACGGCGAGGGCCAAGGGGCTCAGCGAGCGCATCGTTATCTATAAGCATGCGCTCAAGAATGCGTCATTGCCTATCACGACGATCATCGGCATGCAGACCGGCTATATGCTGGCGGGAACGGTTGTCATAGAAAGCGTGTTCGCCTGGCCGGGCCTCGGCCGGCTGTCGGTGCTCTCGATTTTGGCGAGGGATTTCCCCCTTATTCAGGGGACGATTTTGGTGATAGCCTTGTTCTTCGTTTTGGTCAATTTGGCAGTTGACCTTACCTACTCGTGGCTTGACCCACGGATTAAGTACTGATTGGCGAATGGTGGTGATAACGAGTGGGTATATCCGTAAAAATGTTGCGTGCGAGTAGGCGGGAATCTACGCCACTGTGGCGGAAGATGGTGGCGAATAAGGGTCTGATGGTCGGCCTTGTTGTCGTCGTCGCGATAGGGTTGACGGGCGTTTTTGCCCCGTGGTTGGCACCGCACGACCCGTATAAGATCAATTCGGGGATCGCTTTTTCGTTACCACGCAGCGGCTATCCGTTGGGCACGGATGAGCTGGGGCGTTGCATACTCAGCCGCATGATTTATGGGACGAGGATAACATTTACGGTAGGTATCGCGGCACTGGTGCTCGCCTTGGTGACCGGCATTCCGATCGGCCTTATATCGGGGTACTACCGGCGGCTCGACAACATCATTATGAGGTTCATAGATGTGTTGATGGCTTTCCCTGGTATTCTGCTGGCGATTGCCATTGTGGCTGCCCTGGGACCAGGATTGGTGAATACGACCATCGCCATCGGCATCGGTACTATGCCGGCGTTCGCGAGATTGGTGCGCGGGTCGGTGTTGTCGTTGCGCGAAGCTGATTACGTAGAATCGGCAAGGGCATTAGGTGCTGGTGACATCAGGATTATCGGCCAGCACATCTTTACGAACTGTGTGCCGCCACTCATCGTGTACTCGACGCTGCAGATGGCTTGGGTATTGTTGACTGTGTCAACGTTGAGCTTCCTGGGCATGGGAGCGCAGCCACCTCTGTCAGAGTGGGGTGCTATGGTCAGCACAGGGAGGACGTATATCAGGCTGGCTCCCCACATCGCGTCGTTTCCGTGCATTTTCATCCTGCTGAGCGTCTTGGGCTTCAACCTGCTCGGCGATGGACTGCGCGACGTGCTCGATCCTCGACTGAGGGGAAGTGACTGAGAATGCTGGCCGTTGCTCACAGTGAGCCGTCAGGCGCTTGGGTGTGGAGGTGATGGCGTGAGTTCACCTGAGGTTCTCTTGGATGTCGATGGCCTGAAGGTGCACTTCGAAGTAGGTGGCGGAGTCGTACCGGCTGTCGATGGGGTAAGTTTCTGCATACACCAGGGTGAAACGCTGGGTATGGTTGGCGAGTCAGGCTGCGGCAAGAGCGTAACGTCGCTCGGCGTGATGCGCCTGATCTCCTCGCCGGGGCGCATCGTAGATGGCCGCATTACCTTCGCCGGCGAGGATCTGCTGGCCAAGTCCGAGGCCGAGATGAGGAAGATCAGGGGCAACCAGATCTCGATGATCTTCCAGGAGCCCATGACATCGCTGAACCCGGTGTTCACGGTGGGGCAGCAGATCACGGAGGCGCTACGCCTCCACCAGAAGATGTCGGAGAAACAAGCGCTGCAGCGGGCTGAGGAGATGCTGGCGCTGGTCGGCATCCCGCTGCCCGGGCGCAGGCTCAAGGAGTACCCTCACCAGCTGTCGGGCGGCATGCGGCAGAGAGTCATGATCGCGATGGCGCTCTCCTGCGGTCCGCGACTCCTCATCGCGGATGAACCCACCACCGCCTTGGACGTCACCATTCAGGCGCAGATACTCGATCTCATGGGACGCCTCAAGCAGGAGCTCGACATGGCTATCCTGCTGATTACGCACGACCTGGGGGTCATCGCCGAGATGGCGAGCCGGGTGGCGGTGATGTACGCGGGGCGCATTGTGGAAGAGGCTCCCGTCGAGGAGCTCTTCGCGACACCGCTGCATCCGTACACCGAAGGCCTTTTGAAATCCATACCGCATCTTGGGGAGCGGCAACGACTGCACGTGATTCCAGGCATCGTGCCGAACCCCTCGAAGCTGCCGCAGGGGTGTGCCTTTCACCCGCGGTGCTCCTACGCCATGGAGCAGTGCATCGCCGAGAAGCCGCCGCTCGTGGACATCGATGCCCACCACCGTGTCAGCTGCTGGCTGCGCGTGAATCTCGGACAGGAGGAGGTGCTCAAGAGTGGCAACTGTTGCGCCAGCTGCTGAGCAGCAGAGTGGTAACGTCCTGGTCCGGGTTCAGGAAGTCAAGAAATGGTTTCCCATTCGCGGTGGTGTGTTCTCGAGAGTAAAGCACCATGTTAAGGCTGTCGATGGCGTAAGCCTGGACATCTTCAAGGGCGAAACGCTCGGACTCGTCGGCGAGTCCGGGTGCGGCAAGACAACTATCGGGCGGGCCATCCTGCGCCTCACGGATATCACCTCGGGCAGTATTCTCTTCGAGGGCGAGGATCTCGCGCGCATGAGGAAGCGCCGCATGCGCAGGATCCGTGGAGACATGCAGATCGTCTTCCAGGATCCGTACTCATCGCTGAATCCCAGGATGACCGTGGGCGCCATTCTGTCTGAGCCCATGCGCATTCACAAAAGCGTATCCGGCCGCGCACGCTGGGATCGCGTGGTGGAGCTCCTGGAAGTCGTCGGTCTCTCCGCGGAACATGCGCGGCGTTATCCGCACGAGTTCTCGGGCGGACAGCGGCAGCGGATCGGGATTGCCAGGGCGCTCGCCCTCAACCCTAAGCTGATCATCTGCGACGAGCCAGTGTCCGCCCTGGATGTCTCCATTCGGTCGCAGCTCCTGAACCTCTTGGAGGATCTCCAGGGTCAGTTCAACCTCACCTATCTCTTCATCTCCCATGACCTGTCCGTGGTCGACCACATCTGCGACCGGGTCGCCGTCATGTACGTCGGCAAGATCATGGAGATGGCGCCCAAGGAGCTGCTGTTTGCCAGCCCGCTCCACCCGTACACCGAGGCCCTGTTGTCCGCCATCCCCATCCCCGACCCGAAGGTCAAGAGGGAGAGGATCCTCTTGGAGGGCGATGTACCGAGCCCAATCGATCCTCCTTCCGGTTGTCGCTTCCGCACCAGATGCTCGTTGGCGCAGGAGATCTGCCAGACAGAGCCGCCGCTGCTCGATGCGGGAGACGGACACTACGTGGCCTGTCATTTCAGAGGAGCCGCCGCTACGTGATCATGGGTGCAGGTGTGAGCTCCATAAGATGATGAGGGAGAGGCAAGCCTCGATCGGTGAGCGGCTATGGCTACCGATCGAGGGCGGTGAGTACGCGTCGGCATGGGAGTGGTAGGTCATGAGCAGACAGCAGAAGAGGGTCCTCATCGAGAACGCTCGCTACGTAGTGGCGTACGAGGGCGGCCAGCACCGGCTGCTTGAGAACGCTTTGGTCGCTCTCGAGGGCAACACTGTCGCGTACGTGGGCTGGGAGAGACCGGCGGCGGTGGATGAGTCCATCGATGCCCGCGGCGGCTTGGTGATGCCGGGGTTTATCAACATGCACTGCCACATGAACTGTGCCCCCAACGAGAAGGGCTTTCTTGAGGATCGCGGCAGCAGCAAGTTCTACATGTCCGGCTTGTACGAGTACCTGCCGGTTACCTACGTCTCCTACGAGGATGAGCTTGAAGCCTATCGCTTCTCCGTCGTGGAGCTCCTGAAGGGTGGGACCACAACGGTCTTTCAGATCGATCCGTGGAACCAAGAGATCCTCGAGACGATCGCCTCGTCGGGCATCCGGACCTACATGGGCTACGGGTATAAGTCTGGTGGCTGGTATACCGACGACGGCAATCAGGTGCGCTATCGCTGGGACGAAGAGGCCGGTAAGAAGGGTTTGCGCCGGGCGGCAGAGCTCTTCGGGCAGTACAACGGCGCCTACGACGGTCGCGTGAACGTCGCTCTCTGCCCGATGCAGGTGGACACCTGTACGCCCGAGCTCCTCAAGGCCACCCGCGAGGTGGCCAGTGAGTTAGGTGCCCGGGTGCACATCCATGCCGGGCAGGCGGTAACGGAGTTTCAGGAGATCATGCACCGCCACGGCATGACGCCGGCGGAGTTCCTGCACAGCTGCGGCATCTCAGGCCCCGACGTGACCTACGGGCACTACATCTTCCCCAACGATCATCCCTGGTGCGTCTACAAGGGGGGTGACGACCTGGGGCTGATGGCCGAGACGGGCACCTCCGTGGCCCACTGCCCGTGGGTCTTCGGTCGCCGCGGCATCATCATGGAGTCCTTCGACCGTTACCTCAGAAGAGGCGTCAACATGTGCCTGGGGACGGATACCTTCCCCCAGGACATGGCCGCAGAGATGCGCTGGGCGGCCGTGCTGTCCAAGGTCGCGGAGGGCGATCCCCAGCGGGGCACGGCGGCACAGGCGTTCAACGCGGCCACGCTCGGCGGAGCCAAGGCCCTCGGCCGCGACGACCTCGGCCGCATCTGCTCCGGCGCTAAGGCGGACATCGTGATCGCCGACTGCGACACCATGCTCATGCGGCCGCTGCGGGATCCCATCAAGGCGTTCATCTACACGGGCGGCAGCCGGGTGATCCGGACCGTCATCGTCGATGGCCAGGTCCTGGTTGCCGATGGCGCGGTCGTCGGCGCCGACGAGGTCGAGCTCTGGAGCAAGATCCAACAGGTCGGAGACCGCATGCTCGCCAACGTGCCCAACCGCGACTGGGCGCAGCGCACGCATCTCGAGATGTCCCCGATGAGCTTCCCCACAGTGGCACCGCCGGCCGGCTCGGCTGGCGAGTAAGCTCGAGCGGAGGCGCGCACAGCAGACGCCCGCGCAAGAACGAAGGACGGCTCTCTTCCCAGGCGGTGGGGAAGAGAGCCTGTACGAGCACGCCGGCGTTTCCACTCCTCGCCGAGACAGGGTAGCATTGCGGCGAGCTACGCGGGGGCGCGGATGGTCAAACCGGTTGCGGCGCACCACGACGAATGGCGGCACAGGGCGCGCGCGGCAGCGCTGATCGGCGCGCGCGGCTGTGCCCTCTTTCTGGGGGCGTTCGGGGTGGTCAACGCCATCGCCTCCTTAGTACACCAAGGCTCCGATCACACCGTGCTGCTGGTCGATACGCGGCCGCTGCCGGATTGGGCTGCTCAGCCGGTGGTCGCGCTCTTCGCGGCCGCGGTGTTCGTTTGGGCGCTGCACCCCCGGATGGCGCCCTGGCGACGCCGGGGCACTCTCGGCGCCATTGCCGTACTGACGATGGCAGCGATGTGGAATAGTGGCGGTTTCTATCGCCTGTGGGCCAATGGCGAGGTCCGTCCTCTGGTGCCCGTGCCGCTGTCGCTGCTGCTGTGCCTGCTGCTGGTGTGGATTGCCTGGGCAGTGGTGCGACCGGTTGGTCGTCCGTCACTCCGCTCGAGCCTCGCGAGCGTCGCCGTCGCCGGCGTCTGTGCCCTCCTCTTCCCGCTGGCGCTGATGCTCTTCTTTGGGACTACCTCGTACGCTCGCCGCGCCGATGCCGTGGTCGTCTTCGGAGCACAGGTTCACGCGGACGGGCGCCTGTCGCACTCGCTCGCCGATCGTGTGCGCGCTGGTGCCCAGCTCTACCAAGACGGCCTGGTTTCCGTGGTGATCATGTCGGGTGGCCGTGGCGATGGCTCCGTCCACGAGTGTGCGGCCATGCGCGCCTACGCCGAGCAGCTCGGTGTGCCGGCCACGGCTATCATCGAGGACCGTGCCGGAGTGACCACACAGGCTACGGTGAACGATACGGTGACCATCTTTCGCCGCCGGGGCATTCAGGAGGCGCTGGCGGTCAGCCAGTTCTACCATCTCGCGCGGATCAAGCTGGCGTACGAGCGCGCCGGGTGGCACGTGCGGACCGTCCCGGCGCGGCCTGAGCGATACATCCGCGACACGCCGGTCCTCATGGCGCGCGAAGTCCCAGCGTTCTGGCTGTACTACCTGCGTGCGCTGATCTAGCCAGGCCACGTTTGGGCTGGATGGCGTGCAGGTGCTGTCCGCAGGCCTCGCTGGGGCTATGGCCTTGGAGACGATCAGCCGCGCGAACGCCTAAGGAAAGCACGTGTGGCCGCAGTTGGGAAATGACGGCGTGCCCGCTGCGTGGCGCGGGAGTACGCTGCGGCCGAGTGCGGACGAGGGGGAGGGGCGAGACGAGACGGGGGCGGCTTTGGAACCAAAGCCGCCCCCGTCTCCGTTTGAGCTGGTAGCCGCCCCAAGTGTACCAGCGGGGCGGCTACCAGCCGAACTATCGGCCTCTCGTTACCGGAGGAGCCACTGATCGCGAGGTAGCTCGCACACGTCGACCTCGCCGGCCTTCTGTAGCAGGAGCTGCCACTGATGGTCGACCCAAGCCTGCGTGTTCTCGAGCATCCACTCGTTACCCGGCTTGAACATGTGGGCGAAGCGGCCCTGCTTCTTGAGCCATGGCTTGAGGGGCAGCTTCTCCTTTGGCATGTAGGTGATGCGGTACTGGCCATCCTCGACCTCGAACAGCGGCCAGTAGCACGTGTTCACCGCCTCGCGGGCCAGAGCGATGCTCTGCGCACCATCGCTGCGCCAGCCGCGCGGGCAAGGCGAGAGGACGTTGAGGAACGTCGGCCCGTCGGTAGCCAGCGCTTTGGCCGCCTTACGCACCAGGTCGCGGGGGTCGTGCGGGCTCGCCTGTGCCACGTAGGGCAGACCGTGAGCGATCATGATCGCTGTGAGGTCCTTCCGCAGCTGCTCTTTGCCGGCGTGTGCCTTGCCCACCGGACTGGTGGTCGTCCAGGCTCCCGGCGGAGTGGCGCCGGAACGCTGGAAGCCGGTGTTCATGTAGGCGCCGTTGTCGTAGCACACGTAGAGCATCTTGTGGCCGCGCTCCATGGCGCCGGAGAGGCTCTGCAGGCCGATGTCGTAGGTACCGCCGTCGCCGCCGAAGGCGAGGAACTTGACGTTGTCTTCCAGCTTGCCCTGCTTCTTCAGGCTGCGGAAGGCCGTCTCTACGCCACTAAGCGTGGCGGCGGCGTTCTCGAAGGCCGTGTGGATGTAGCTGCCGGTCCACGACGTGTAGGGGTAGATAGTCGTGGACACTTCCAGGCAGCCCGTGGCGGCGGCCACCACCACCGGATCCTGGGTGCCCATGAGCACCTGGCGAACGACGATTGGCGCTCCGCAACCGGCGCACATGCGGTGGCCACCGGCGAGCTGGTTGCTGGTCTCGAGCAGCGAATGCCACTGCTCGCGTGCCTCTTCGAAGACACGGGTATCGAGCACGGCTTCCGCGGGACATACATCCACACAGGTGTGGCACATGATGCAGCGGCTCTCGTCCACCCGGTACGACCGCAGCTCGCGCTCGTTGAACGTGAGTGCGCCGGTGGGGCAGCTGGAGACGCAGCGGCCGCAGGTGATGCACTTGGCGAGCTGCAGCGACTCGCCGTAGGGCGTGTCCACTTCCATGAGGAAACCGCGGCCGCGGAAGTCGTAGCAGGCTGGGCCAGCCACATCGCGGCACACTCGCACGCACCGACCGCAGGAGATGCAGCGGTTCATGTCGCGGCGGATGAACGGATGCTCGTACCGTGGGGTGATAGAGCGTACCCGGCCGCTCGGGCGCACGAGCTCGTTGCTGGTGATCTCGTACTCAACGCCCAGGCGCTGCAGATCGCACTCGCCCAATGACGGGCAGGTGCACTGGAGGCAGCGAGTAGCCTCGGCCTGGGCGGCCTTCTTCTTGAGGCCGCGTTCGACCTCCTCGAAGGAGGTTGTGCGCTTGGCCGCGGCGAGCGTCGGCATCGTCGCGCGCGCCGCTCTGTCGGCGGCGATGCCCATCTTCAACCATACCGGGCTACGCTCGGCCAAGCGCTGGCCGAGCTCGCCGAGCTGCGGTGCGTCCGCGAGCTGCTCGAGGTAGGGGAGGCCGGCATACAGCGCCAGCTTAGCCTCGAGCTCCGGCAGATCGACACCGCGCAGCCATGCGTCGATGGAGAGGGCGGCTCGCTTACCGCCGGCCAAGGCGTGAATGGCACTCTTAGCGCCGGTGACGGCGTCGCCGGCAGCGAACACACCCTCGGACTTGGTGCGGCCAGTGTAGTGATTGGCCTCGAGCGTGTTCCAGGCGGACAGGGTGAGCTCGTCGTCTCCCTCGCCGAGATCGGGGGCGAAGCTGAGGGCCGAGATCACAACGTCGGCCTTCAGCTCGAAACGCGACCCCTTAGCCTCGACGAGCTTGCCGCTGGCGTCTGCCTCCAAACGGACACACTCCAGCGCGGTCGGCTTGCCGCCCTTGCGGAGCTTCACCCGCTTGGCCTCGGTGAGGGCCTCGATCTGCACGCCCTCGGCGCGCGCGGCGGCCAGCTCGCGCTGACCGGCCTCTACGTCGTCCGCTGGGTGGCGAGATACCAAGACGACGCTCTGGGCGCCCTGGCGCACCGCGGCGCGAGCGGCATCGAAGGCCACGGCCCCGTCGCCGAGCACGGCGACGGTACCGGAGAGAGCGGGCTTTTTACCCTCGCCCACGTCGCGGAGGAGTCGCAGCGCGTCGAGCATAGCCTCGTGGCCGGGGATCCGCGACGGCATGGTCTGCCAGGCGCCGACACCCACGAACACGGCGTCAAAGCCGGCCTGCAGCAGGCCGTACGGGTTGATGTCAACGCCCAAGGCGACATTCTCTACGAAGCGCACGCCCGCATCCCAGAGGGGTTGCAGCTCCGCGTCGAGGTCGCTTTCCGGCAGACGGAACTCGGGGATGGTGTAGCGCAGCATGCCGCCGGGCTTCTCGGCCTTGTCGTAGATAGTGACCTCATGGCCCGCCGCCGTGAGGTACCAGGCACAGCTGAGGCCGGCTGGGCCGGCGCCGATCACCGCCACGCGATGGCCACTGGGGTGCGCTGACACGAGCGCCGCTGGAGCGTGGTCGCCAGCCGCGCGGTGCAGAGCGCAGATGGCGATCGGCTCGTCGACCTCGCCACGGCGACACACCGGTTCGCAGTAGCGCGGGCAGATACGACCGAGGATGCCGGGGAAGGGCATCTCCTTACGTACCGTGGCCGCCGCGGCGGCGAAGTCGCCATCCTCGATCTGCTTGATGTAGGCGGGGATGTCGATGTGTGCCGGGCAGGCATCCTTGCAGGGAGCCTCGCAGTACGAGTTGTGATCCGAGAGGTACATGCGGAGGTAGCTGGCGCGCTTGGCACGCGTCCGCGCGGTATTCGTGCGCACAACCAGGCCGTCGGCCACCTGCGTCGTGCAGGCCGCTTGGAGCTTGTCCAAGCCCTCGACTTCGATGAGGCAGAGCCGGCACGCGCCCCAGGCCGCCATGCCCTCTTCGTGGCAGAGCGCTGGGATATCGATGCCGGCACGGCGAGCGGCGCTCAGCACCGTCTCGCCGCTGGCGGCCTTGACTGAGGTGCCGTCGATGGTCAGTCGCACGGAAGTCTTCGTATCGATGGTCACGACGAACTCCTTCCGGCCGAAACGGGAACACCCGTGGTGATCTCGACTGCGTCGAACTTACATACCTGGCGGCACGTGTCGCACTGGGTACAGCGCTTCTGCGAGATCTTGTGTGGCATGCGCCGCTCTCCCGTGATGGCGCCTGTGGGGCAGGCGGTCAGGCAGGCGTGGCAGCCCGTGCAGTTGTCTTTGTTGATCGTGTAGCGGATGAGCGAGCGGCACACCTTGGCCGGGCAGCGCTTCTCCACCACGTGCGCCTCGTACTCGTCGCGGAAGTACCGTAGGGTGGTGAGCACAGGGTTGGGCGCCGTGCCACCGAGCGCGCACAGCGAGCCTTCGATGATGTCTTCGGCGAGCTGCTCCAGGCGTTCCAAATCGGCGGGTTCGCCCTGGCCGGCGCAGATGCGCTCGAGGATCTCCAGCATGCGAGCCGAGCCGACGCGGCAGGGCACGCACTTGCCGCAGCTCTCCTCACTGGTGAACTTGAGGAAGTAGCGGGCGAAGTCCACCATGCAGGTGGTATCGTCGACCACCACCATGCCGCCGGAGCCCATCATCGAGCCGGAGGCGAGCAGGCTTTCAAAGTCGATCGGCGTGTCGAGGAGATGCTCCGGCAGACACCCGCCCGACGGACCGCCGAGCTGCACGGCCTTGAAGTGGCGGCCGGGCAGCATGCCGCCGCCGATGTCGAAGATCACGTGGCGTAGCGTGGCTCCCATCGGCACCTCGACCAGGCCGCCATTGGTGACCTTGCCGGTGAGGGAGAAGATCTTAGTGCCCTTGCCTGAGCCGGTACCCATGGCCTCGTAAGCCTCGATACCGTTGTTGACGATCCATGGCACGTTCGCCCAGGTCTCCACGTTGTTCGTGTTGGTGGGGTAGCCCCAGAGACCCTCGACGGCCGGGTACGGCGGCCGAGAGCGCGGCATGCCGCGACGGCCTTCGATCGATGCCAGCAGGGCGGTCTCTTCGCCGCAGACAAAGGCGCCGGCCCCTTGGTTGATACGGATGTCGAAGTCGAATCCGCTGTCGAGGATGTTCTTCCCTAATAACCCGTGCTCACGGGCCTGGTCAAGGGCGATGCGCAGGCGTTCGACGGCGAACGGATACTCATGGCGCACGTACACGTAGCCATCGGTGGCCCCGATAGCGAACGCTCCGATGAGCATGCCCTCGATGACCGAGTGCGGATTACCCTCCAGGACCGAGCGGTCCATGAACGCGCCGGGGTCGCCCTCGTCGGCGTTGCAGATGAGGTACTTGCGGTCGGCCTCGGTGGCTCGGGTGAAGCGCCACTTCTTGCCGGTTGGGAATCCGGCACCGCCGCGGCCGCGCAGACCCGACTTCTCGATGAGGTCGATGATCCCTTCGGGATCGTTGTCGGCCAGGACCTTGGCCAGGGCGCGGTAACCGCCGTGCGCCAGGTAGTCTTGGATGGAATGGGGGTCGATCTTGCCGTTGAGGGCGAGGACCAGCCGGCGCTGGAGGGCGTAGAAGGGGATCTCCGCCTCCAGGGCGATCGGCTCGCCGCTCACGGGATCGCGGTAGAGGAGGTCGGTGACCACCTCGTTACCGATCACGCTCGTCGCGATGATGCGTGGCACATCGCGTGGCTTGACGTGCGGATAGAAGATGCCCTGCGGACGCAGGACCAGGATGGGCCCCTGCTCGCAGAAGCCGTGGCAGCCGGTCTCCACCAGAGCTACCTCGTCGGTCAGCCCGCGCTCGGCGAGCTCGGCCACCACGGCTTCGCGGATGGCGAGGCGGCCGGAGGCATGGCAGGCGGTGCCGGCGCAGATGCGAATCTCGCGGGCGGCGTCGTTACTGATGGAGCCGTCTGATTTGACGGCGCGCTTGAGAGCCCGCTGAACACGGTCGGCGCGCGGTGCTGTGGTAGCCACTAGGCCTCCTCTCTCTTGCGGAGCTGACGCACCAACTTGCGGGCGTTGTTCGGCGTGAGACGTCCGTACGTCTCCTCGTCGCCAACACGGACCACCGGCGCTAGGGCGCAGGCGCCGACGCAGTTGACCGTCTGCAGAGTGAAGAGCTGGTCCTCGGTGGTTTCGCCGACCGGGATGCCGAGCTCCTGCGTGAACGCCTCGACGATGAGCGGCGCGCCCGCCACATGGCAAGCGGTACCCATGCAGACGTCGATGATGTACTTGCCCACCGGCTTGAGGCGGAATTGGTTGTAGAAGGTGGCCACGCCGTAGACGCGCGAGAAGGGTAGGGTCAGCTCGTCGGCGATGTTCTCCAGCGCTTTGCGCGGCAGGTAGCCGAAGATCTCCTGGGTGGTGTGCAGCGCCTCGACCATCCCGTAACCCTCGCGCAGCCTGGCGATCACCGGATCGAACAGCTTCATGTCGACCTCGGGCTGGGCGGCGGCAGCCGCCGCAGCCTCGGCCGCCACGTCCCAGGGCAGCTCGGGGTGCTCGGGGCAGTAGTCGATCTCGATGCAGTCGACCGGGCAGTTGCGCTCGCAGAGTGTGCACGCGTAGCAGCGGTAGGAACCGTCTCGGTCGCGTACCAGGTCGAAGAGGCTCTTGCCTGGCCGCTTGGCGGTCAGCTCGCGGCGCTCGAAGTCGATGCCCTTGATGATCTCGTACAGGCGCGAGCCCGTGGGCTCGGCGGTACGGGGTTTTCCGTTGCCGCGGGAGCGGCCTGCTGCGTTCGCTTTGGCCATGGTCACACCCTGTCCTTACGGATGTTCAGATAGGTGCGTTCGACGGGCAGTCGCTTGCCTTTCAGGCCGCCGAGGAGTACGTCGAACGCTTCCTCGATGTTGTCGAGGAAGATGTCGCGGCCGCCCAGTCCGTAGATGAACGGCACGATCTGCGGCCGGGGATCGCAGTCGTAGAGCGCGGAGCGGACCTCTAGGAACACCGGCCCGCCCTGCGCGCCGAAGGAGTCGGCGCGGTCCATCACGCCGACGACCTTGCAGCTCTTGAGGGCATCGGCATACGCGGCGGCTGGGAATGGGCGCAGCGCGCGCACGCGCACCATCCCGGCTTTCACGCCCTGCTCGCGCAGCTTGTCCACCACCATACGTGTGGTGCCGGCGGTGGAGCCGACCACCACGATCGCCACGTCGGCGTCCTCTATGCGATAGGGATCGAGGAGTCCGTAGTGGCGGCCGCTGAGCTCGGCGTACTCGGCCGCCACCTCATCGATCACGCCGAGGGCGCGAGCCATGGCGCGGTTCTGAGCGACCTTGTGCTCGAAGTAGTAACCGTGCAGGCCGTCGAACGGACCCACGGTGACCGGATGCTCGATGTCGAGCAGCGGGTTGATAGCTTTGTAGGGGCCGATGAACTGCTTGACTTGCTCGTCGGTCAGCATCTCCAGGGGGCCAATGGCACCGCTGATCACGTAGCCGTCGTACATGTTCATGACCGGCGTGCGCACGTCCAGGTGCTCGGCGATGCGTACGCCCATGATGAGGTTGTCGTACGCCTCCTGGTGGTTTTCGCCGTAGAGCTGAATCCAGCCGGAGTCGCGGCCACCCATGGTGTCTGAGTGGTCGCAGTGAATGTTGATCGGCCCGCTGAGGGCACGGTTCACGGTAGTCATCACGATCGGCAGACGGTACGAGGCGGCCACGTAGAGGACCTCCCACATCAGGGCGAACCCCTGGGAGCTCGTCGCCGTCATGGTGCGTGCGCCGGCGGCGGCGGAGCCGATGACGGCGCTCATCGCCGAGTGCTCGCTCTCCACGGTGATGAACTCGGTGTCCACCTTGCCGTCGGCGACGAGCTGAGCGTACAACTGTACGACCTCGGTCTGCGGCGTGATCGGGTAGGCGGCCACGACGTCGGGGTTCACCTGGCGCATGGCTTCGGCGGCCGCCTCGTTCCCGGTGACTGCGAGAATGGTGTGCTCTGTGCTTGCCACCGCGCTCACCCCTTCTCTTCGATCTTCATGACGATAGCCTTCCGTGGGCACTCGTTGGCGCAGATGCCGCAGCCCTTGCAGTGGGCGAGGTCTACGCCGACGGCCTTGTTGACCCCCGACGCCTTGTCGCATTCGACGATGATGGAGGCGTCTGGGCAGTAGAAGTAGCAGAGCATGCACCCGTCGCACTTGCTGGGATCGAACTCGGGGACATCCGAGCGCCAGCCGCCGGTCTCGTTGTAGACCGAGTTTCCGGCCTCGGGGATGGTGGCGCCGAGCTGGTGCTCCTCAGGGCCCCACTCGTTGATGTCGCAGACGTCCCATTTGGGCTTCGGTAGCTTCGGTTGCTTGACCTTGGGGGTAGACGGCACGGCCTTCACAGCCGGCTGCTTCTTCGGTGGTGTCATTCGCCCTGGACCTCCTCGTAGGAGCGGGTGATGGCCTTGATGTTGCCTTCCACGACTTTGGGGGGGAACTTCTTGCCGAAGTCCTCCCGCAGGAACTCGACGACGTTCTCGATAGGGAAGAGTCCGGTAATACGGGTGAGTGCGCCGACCATGGGCGTGTTCGGGATGGGGCGGCCGATGGTCTCGACGGCGATGCGGGTCGCCGCGATGCAGTACAGGCGACGGCCCTTGAGGCCGTACTTTTCACGCAGCGCCGCGGGTGGCGCATCGCTGTTGATCAGGACGATGGCGTCGTCCGGGGCGCCTTTGGTGACGTCGACCACGCTCAGCAAGCTTGGGTCGAGGACCACGACGATGTCGGGGTGCTCGATACCGGAGTACACCTGAATCGGCTGATCGCTGACGCGAGTAAAGGCGACGATCGGTGCCCCGGAACGTTCCGGTCCGTACTCGGGGAATGCCTGGAAGAACTTGCCTTGGCCGAGCGCTAGCTCGGCAGTCATCTTGGCCGCGGTGACGGCACCTTGGCCGCCTCGTCCGTGCCAGCGGATCTCGGTGAGACCCTGCATATCTATCCTCCTCGCCGCCTGTTCTGATCGCGCCGCCCGTCACCCACCGGGTCCGCGCGACATGGGTAACCGGCCGGAGAGAGCCCGGCCGAGTGTTAGCTCGTCTGCGTATTCCAGATCGCCGCCTACGGGCAGGCCGCTGGCGATGCGCGTTACGCGCACGTGCGGCGGCAGCAGGTCGGCGATGTACATGGCCGTTGCCTCGCCGGTCATCGTGGGATTCGTGGCCACGATGACCTCTGTTACACCCTCCTCCACGCGGGCGACCAGCTCGGCCAGGCGCAGGTCGCCGGGCTCCACGCCGTCGATCGGGGAGAGTGCTCCTCCGAGGACATGATACAAGCCGCTGAACGTGTGTGTACGTTCAATGGGAAGAATATCCGATGGCTGCTCCACCACGCACACCACGTGGGGGTCGCGTCGCTCGTCGGCGCAGATGCCGCAGAGTTCGCCCTCGGCCAGGTTGAAGCAGCGCCGGCAGAAGCCGATCTTCTCTTTGACGTCGACGATGGCCTGCGCTAGGGGCAAGATGTCGGCTGGTCGCTGGCGCAGGATGTAGTACGCCAGACGCTGCGCTGTGCGCGGACCGATGCCGGGGAGCTTAGCGAGCTCTTCGATGAGGCGTGCGACAGTAGGTGCATACACTCTGTGGATCCGACTCCTCTGTATACAACCCTGGTCGCGCATACTGCCCGTGCCGACGCGAACCACATGCAAGTGGCTGCATCGTTACTCAACGGGAACGAGCGCGCAGGAGAGTATTCATTGTAACCTGCAGGGTGGGGGCCAACAACCAGACTGCCGGCGAATTTCGCTGTGCTTGAAGAGGCGTTGATGACCGCGGATGGCGACCACGGGGGCCGCGTCTTTGGCGCGCTGGCTTGGCACTGTGACGGCGGCGATCATCCTGGGATTGGGCGGCTCAGAAGAGGCCTGGGATGTTGGGAAGCTGCATGCCGGCGGTGACGCCGCTCATGGTGCGCTGCGCGAGGTCCTGCGCTGCGCGCAGCGCCTCGTTGACGGCGGCGGTGATGAGGTCCTGGAGCATCTCGACGTCCTCGGGGTCGACCGCCTCGGGCCGTATACGGATCTCGCGCACCTCCAGGTCGCCGCTGACCACGGCGGTTACGGTGCCGCCGCCGGCGCTCGCCTCTACCGTCTCCTCGGCGAGCTTGTCCTGGGCTTCGGCCATCTTCTGCTGCATCTCCTGTAACTGTTTGAGCATCTTCATCTGCTGGTGATTCATGGCGGGCTCTCCTGCCTCGGTCAATGGTCGTCGGTGAGCAGCTCGGCGTCGAGCTCTCTCTGGATAAGGGCGATGCGCTGTGCATCGGTGAGCGCCGTGACGGGGGCGTCGGCCTCGCTCCTGGGCGTGGGGGTACCGCTGACGACGTACTCCATCCGTTTGGGCGCGCCCAGTACGTCGGCGACGGTCTGGGCGACGGAATCGCTGTCGCCCTGCTCGCGAAGTCGCTCGCAGATGAACGGCGCGGGCACTCCGACCACGATGCGCGTTTCATCGGCGTCGACGGGCACGGCATCGCGCAGGAGCGCGCCGAGCGGTCCGCTGCGCGCTCTGACCCGTTCCAGCACCACCGGCCAGGCGCGCGTGATCTGTTCGAGGGGGGAGCCGGTGTGCTGGTCGTCTGCCGTCGCTGACTGCGGCGCCGCCGGCTCGGATGAGGGTACTGCCCGCGGGGCGATGGGTTCGGCCGGCGCCGCGGCCGGCCGGCCGGCGCCGCGCGGCGGAGCCGTATCGCGCCGCGTCTCGGAGCCCGCGGGGTGCCGGCCGGCGTCCGCCGGAGTGAGCTCGCCTTCGAGTCGGCGCAGCCGTTCGTCGAGGCCCTCGAGCGAGAGCTCAAGATGCGGCCGCGTGAGTTTGACCAGCGCCAGCTCGAGTTGCAGGCGGCCGTCGAGGCCCGCTTTGATCTCTGACTGGGCGTGTCCGAGCAGGTCCATGAAGCGGATCAGCGCCGCCGGCGTGAACTGATGTGCTTGCGGCTGGAGCCGGGCGATGGCGGAGGGGTGAAGCCCTACGTTCTGTCCCAGGGCGCGCAACAGCGCTGGATCCTCGCCCGGCTGGAGGAGGTGCTGGAGGAGGAACAGACGTCGCAGATGGCGCAGCAGGTCGGCGATGAACTGGCCGAAGTTGACGCCTCGTTCGTAGAGGCGGTGCACGAACGCGAGCGCCGCCGACGGGTCGCGGTCCACGACGATGTCGGTGATCTCGATGAGCAGTTGCGTGTCGGTGACACCGAGCACCGCCAGCACGTCGTCGGTATGGATGCGGCCCTCGGCGAAGGAACGCAGCCTGTCGAGGGCGCCGATGGCGTCGCGAAAGCCGCCCTGGGCGTGTTCAGCGATGGTCTCCAGCGCCTCCTCGTCGATCTCGACTTCCTCTTGCGCGGCGATGGCGGTCAAAAGGGCGACGATCTGCTGCATCGTGGGACGGTGGAAGTCGAAGCGCTGGCAGCGCGAGACGATCGTGTCGGGCAGCTTGTGCGGCTCGGTGGTAGCCAAGACGAAGACCACATTAGGTGGCGGTTCCTCGAGCGTCTTGAGCAGCGCGTTGAAGGCTTCGCGAGTGAGCATGTGCGCCTCGTCGATGATGTACACCTTGAAACGGTCGCGCACGGGGGCGAAGGCGATGGTATCGCGCAGGTCTCGCACGTCGTCGATGCTCCGGTTGCTCGCGGCGTCCATCTCGATTACGTCGAGGCAGGCGCCGGCGGCTATCTCGCGACACGGGGCGCACACACCGCAAGGTTCGGGCGTGGGGGAGGTGAGGCGATGCTCGCCGTCTGGGCCGGCGCAGTTGAGCGCCTTGGCCAGGATGCGCGCGGTGCTCGTCTTGCCGGTACCGCGCGGGCCGGCGAACACGTATCCGTGAGCTACGCTGCCATTGCGTACCGCGTTGGCCAGCGTACGCGCCACGTGGCCCTGCCCTCGCAGCTCGGAGAACGTCTGCGGCCGATAGACTCGGTAGAGCGATCGAGTATCTGGCTGTACTCCGTCCATGACGACCTCGCAGTCAGTCTCCCCAGGGGGCCGGTCGCGGCTTTCGTGGCCCGAGCCCGAAAAAAAGAGAAAGATGGTCGCGCACCCGCCGTCGAAACACGTCCTCCGAGCGTCCTCTCCGAACGGCGGCTCCGGCCAGGTGTCCCCGCGGCACATGGGAGAGACCGCTTACCGCTGCTTCCTCCCGGACCTGACGGGGTTCACGGGCTCCCATTGCGCGGGACCCGACCCTCAACGCCGTCGCACGGTTGACTGCCTCACAGGGCGATCCCTCGGGCGGGGATTCAGCCCCGCTGAAGCGGATTGCGGGTACAGGGCACCGCTGGCTCCCCACCTAGCGCGACCACGCATGAGTGTAGCATGCGAGGGCGACTGCGTGGCGCCGTCAGTCCAGCACGTGGGCCTTGATGAGGTTTGTTTTGCCGGGTTGGTTGGTCTGTAGGCCGGCCGTGACCACCACGATCTGAGTCCGCTGCCCCAGAGCGTTGGCAAGCACGAGATCGTTGGCCTCGGCGACGATCTCCTCGAAGCTCCCCCAACGGCCGCCGAGGAGGGGACAAACTCCCCAGCAGAGCGCGAGCTGGTTGACGACACGCTGATTGGGGCTTACGGCGACGATGGGCTGCGTGGGCATGTTGCGGGCCACCGCGCGAGCCGTGGCTCCTGAGTACGTGGCGGTTACGATGGCCGCGGCGCCAACCCGATATGCCACCTCGCAGGCACCGTAACTGATGGCGTTGGAGACGCCCGCGCGCTCCGCGGTCCACGGTTGCGGGGCGCGGCCGGCGCGCTCGATGTCCGCCTCGACGACGAGCGCGATATCGGCCATAGTACGCACCGCTTCCACCGGGTAGGCGCCGATGGCGGTCTCTCCCGAGAGCATCACGGCGCTGGTCGCGTCGTAGATGGCGTTGGCCACGTCGCTGGCCTCGGCGCGCGTGGGGCGCGGGGAAGTGACCATCGACTGCAGCATCTGTGTGGCGGTGATCACCGGCTTGCCCGCCGCGTTGGCCGCCTGGATGATGCGCTTCTGCCAGATGGGCACCATGGCCGGATCGATCTCTACCCCGAGGTCGCCGCGAGCCACCATGATCGCGTCGGCCGCGGCGATGATGTCCTCGTAGACGGCCAGCGCCTCCTTCTTCTCGATCTTGGCGACTACGAGCTGATCGCCCCCGGCCGCGGCGATCAGCTCCTTCAGCTCGCGTACGTCTTCGGCGCGGCGCACGAACGAGAGGGCGACGTAGTCGACGTCCTGTCGCAGGCCCCAGTCGAGCAGCTCGCGGTCGGCTGTCGTGAGCGGTGGAATCGGCAACCGCGTGTCGGGCAGGTTCACGCCCTTCCGGGAGGTGATCACGCCGTCGTTGAGCGCCTCGAGCGTTACCGTGGGGGGCGAGACGGAGCGCACGCGCAGGGCGACGGCGCCGTCGTCGATGAGCACGAGCTCGCCGGCGGCGAAGTACGGCAGGAGTTCGGGGAAGTTCACCGGTAGCTGGGCGGAGGCGGGTGCGCCGAGCACGACGGTCTGGCCGGTGCTCGCCGTGATCGGCTGTGGCAGGTCGCCGAGCCGAAGTTTGGGGCCGGGGAGATCGATGAGCACGGCGAGCGGCGCGTCGTGGTCGCTGGCAGCGCGCCGCACGGCGGCGATGGATGCGGCATGCTCGGCCATGGTGCCGTGGGACAGGTTGATGCGCGCTATGTCCATGCCGGCCGCGATGAGTTGTTCGAGCACCCGGTCCTGTCGGGATGCCGGACCTAGTGTGGCGACGATCTTCGTCCGGCGCCGGCCTTGGCTGATCGCCGACCTCTCACTGGCGTGTGGCGCAGACGCCGCCATCCCTGCCTCCTCTGTCGCTGACAACAGGCTCGCCGTAGTGCTTTGAGCGAGTCGCCCGGATAGCCTACGTCTTTCGGGCGGTGTGATGCGTCACCGCTCGCTGTACGAGTTCCTACAGCTCTTCTTCCGCCAGCGCCCACGCGCGGTCGATGGCGGCGGCTATGGCGCCGGGGTCGGCGAACATGGGCATGTGGCCGGCGCCAGGCAGTTCAATGAAGCGGCTGTTCGGTACCAGGCGATGGAGCGAGTACGCCTCGTTGATGCTCACGACGGCATCGTCGCGGCCGTGGATCACCAGGAGAGGAGGGCGCAGCGACGGGTAACGACGATACTGCGCCATGATCTCTCGGTCCATCCACACGGCGTCGGCGGCGCTGGCCTCGAACTGCCGCGGACGCAGGGCGAGCGTGCTGGCCTCGCGTGCGTAGACGCGTGGTGGGCGCTGCGGGGCGGCGATGCGGCGCAGCGCGAGGGGCGCCAGCGCGAGGCCGAGCGGCGTCACGAGCGTTTTGGCAAAGGGCCTCCCCAGAACGGGTGCCGTGGCCAGACGAGAGCTGAGCGATCCCCTGCCGCCGAACGGCAGCGTGTGGCCGGCGAGGCTGACCACGGCGGCCACGGTGTCGGGGTGCTCGAGCGCCAGCCGTAGAGCCACGGCGGCGCCGAACGAGTGGCCGACGACGACTGCTGGTGCCGCTTGGAGGCGCCGCAGGGCCGTGGCGAGGAGACGTGCCTGACCGTCTAGCGAGCAGCGCCCTCGCGGCGCCTCGCTATGCCCGTAGCCGGGGCGATCGAACGCCAGCGTGCGGTGGCGTTTGGCCACGGCATCGAGGAGCTCATCGGTGAACTCGGCCGTGGAACCCTTGAGGCCGTGGATGAACAGCACCGGAGGGCCGCTGCCCCGGTCCAGGTAGTGGAGTCGCAAGCCGCCGACGGCGATGGTAGATCCACGGGGCGGGTAACGGCGTGCCGCGCGCCGTTGGTGGACGGCCGTGGCCAGTCGTGCCACGGCGCCGACGGTACCTGCCACCGCCCACGGCCGCTCGATCGGCGTGCGGCTTCTCACAAAACCATACTCATCGGACTGGCGGTTCCTGTTACAGATGCAGCACCAGGCGTCGCACGTCTGGCTCGTCGCCCGGCAGGACGTCGAAGCCCAAGGACTCGCTGAAACGGATCATCGGGGTGTTGGCCGCCAACACGTGACCTACGATCTCGCGCACGCGCATGTCGCGGGCGGCGATGATCAGCTTCTCCATGAGCTCGCGGCCAAGTCCGAGTCGCTGGACGCTGTCGCGAATCACGATGGCGAACTCGGCCTCCTCCGACTTGGACGTCTCGATGGTCAGCCGCGCTACGCCGAGCATCTGCGCGGGCTTTTTACCTTTGCCGGGAGCCATGGCCGCCAGTGCGATCTCCCGGTCGTAGTCGACGTGGCAGTAGCGCACCAGCATGGACTTGGTGATCTCCTTCACCGGGCCGAAGAAGCGGTACTCCGTCGAGGTCTCGGAGAGGGAGCCGATCATGTCGCTCCACAAGGGCTCGTCCTCTGGCCGAATAGGACGGATCTGTGCTCGATGGCCGTCGACTTTGCACTCCCACTGGTACTTGCTCGGGTACATGCTGATGATGAGATGGGCACCCGGGAGAGCGATCTTGTGCACTTCCTTGGGGTCGATCACGATGCGGGCGTCCAGGGCGCACAGACCATCGGTGCGCACTTGGAGGGGGTTGATGTCCATCTCCAGGATCTCGGGGAAGTCCACCAGCAGATAGCTCATTTTCACGAGGGCTTGCTCGAGCGCGATCATGTCCACCGGCGCGGCGCCGCGATATCCCTTGAGCAAGCGACTCACCTTGGTGCTCTCGATCATGGAGCGGGAGAGAGCCTGGTTGAGCGGCGGGAAGTCGACGGCCACGTCGCGGTACAGTTCCACTCCGGTACCGCCCATGCCGAACATGAGGGCCGGGCCGAAGGTATCGTCCTTCTTGCTGCCGATGATGACCTCGTAGCCGCCGCGCGCCATGGCTTGCACGGTGACGCCAGTGATACTGGCGTTCGGCTTGGCCTGGCGCACGCGGTCGATGATCTTGGTGTACTGGTTGGCGGCCTCTGGCGCCGAGCGGACGTTCAGGGCGATGCCTCCCACGTCGCTCTTGTGCGTGATGTCGTGGCTGAGGATCTTGATGGCCACGGGGAATCCGATCTTCTCCGCCGCGCTGGCGCACTCCGCGGCGCTGGTAGCAACCACGGTAGGTACTACGGGGATGTCGTAGGCCGCCAGCACTTGCTTGGCCTCGTACTCCGACAGGACCCCGCGGCCCGAGTGCGCAACCTCCACGAAGGTACGCTTCACCGCGTCCCGATCCGGCGAGAAGTTGGGGAGGATGTCGGCCGGTGTCTCGTAGAGATTCGCCAGGCTGCGCGTGTACTGGTACATGTTCATGAACGCCGCTACAGCGTCCTCTGGCGTGTCGAACGCCGGTACGTGCGCCTCGCGCAGGGCGCGCACGCCGTCGGCGACCTTGATCTCACCCATGAACGACGTGAGGAGCGGCTTGCTCGGGTGCTGGCGCGCCACCTCGATGAGCGCCTTGGCGGTCTCCGTGGGGTAGCTCATGGCCTGCGGCGTGAGGATGGCGAGGAGGCCGTCGATGCCGGAATCCTCGATGAGCACTTCCGCCGCGTTACCGTACCGCTCGGCGTCGGCGTCGCCGCCCACGTCGACAGGATTGCCGCGGGCGGCGAAGGATGGCAGGGCCTTCTGCAGGGTGGCGTCGGTCTGACTGCTCAATTTAGCCAGCTCGCCGCCCAGGTCCAGCAGTCGGTCGGCAGCCATGACGCCCGGGCCACCGGCGTTGGTGACGATGGCCAGCCGTGGCCCTCTGGGGCGAACCTGGCGGCTGAGGATCTCGGAGCAGTCGAACAGGTCCTCGATCTGGTTGACGCGGACCACGCCGGCTCGAGTGAAGGCGGCGCTGTAGAGCGTGTCGTCGCCGGCGATGGCTCCAGTGTGGCTGGCGGCTGCCTGGGCAGACCGCGCGGTACGCCCGCTCTTGACCACGATGATGGGCTTGGTCTTGGCGAAATGGCGGGCCGCGCTCATGAACTTGCGCGCGTCGGTGATCGACTCGACGTACAAGATGATCGAGCTGGTGTGCGAATCGGCGCCGAAATAGTCGATCAGATCGCCGAAGTCCACGTCGCTCATGGAGCCCACAGACACGAATGCGGAGAAGCCGATGTGGTTGGCGGCCGCCCAGTCGAGGATGGCGGTACCCAGAGCACCGGATTGGCTGAAGAACGCCACGCGGCCGGCCTGCGGCATCACGTGAGCAAAGGTCACGTTGAGGTTGAGGGCTGGACGAATGTAGCCGAGACAGTTGGGGCCCACGATGCGCAGGCCGTAGGAATGAGCGATACCCAGGACTTGGTCCTCTAGCCGCTTGCCCGTCGGCCCGATCTCTTTGAATCCGGAAGAGACGATGACGGCGCCGGCCACGCCGGCCTCACCGCACTGGTGGATAACCTCTGGCACGCTGGGGGCCGGCACTGCGACTACGGCGAGGTCCACCTTGCGCGGCACCTGGCCGATGGAAGCGTACGTCTGGATACCCTGAACGGACGATGCGGTGGGGTTCACCGGAAACACCACGCCATCGTACTCGGCCCCGATGAGGTTACGGAGCAGGATGTACCCCACAGAGCCCTTCTTGCTTGAAGCGCCGATGACGGCGATGCTCCGGGGATCGAACAGCTTGTCGAGGTTGGCGGCGCTCATGAGCCTTCCTGCCTTTGGATCGCTGGACGAAGCCTGCGATCTGGCACATGCGAACGCAGGCCACCACGTATCCTAGTGATCGTCTGCCATTTTGTACAGCTGACAGTCGACAATTCCGCGGCCGCACAGACGGTATGGAGAAAGAAAGAACGGGCGCGGGTCCGTTGCGGACCCGCGCCCGTCAACAGGCGTGCGGTGTACGCCCCCTTAGACCAGGGCGTTTGCCTTCAGCTCGTCGACCACGCTCGGGTCGGCCAGCGTGCTTACATCGCCGAGCTCGTTCCCACGACCCTCGGCGATCTTGCGCAGGATGCGGCGCATGACCTTGCCGGAGCGGGTCTTGGGCAGAGCGGGGGTGAACTGCATCTTGTCGGGCGTAGCGATAGGGCCCACGATCTTACGCACGTGACCGGCGAGGGTCTTGCGCAGGTCGTCGTTGCCCTCGTAGCCCTCGGTGAGCGTCACGTACGTGTAGAGACCCGTGCCCTTCACCGGGTGCGGGAAACCGACCACGGCGGCCTCGGCTACGGCCGGATGCGTGATGAGGGCGGCCTCGATCTCGGCGGTGCCCAGACGGTGGCCGGATACGTTGACCACGTCGTCGATGCGGCCACGCAGCCAGTGGTCGCCGTCCGCGTCGATCATGCAGCCGTCGCCGGTGAAGAACTTGCCCGGATACATGCCGAAGTAGACTTCCTTGAAGCGCTCGCCGTCGGGATCGGCCCACATGCCCTTCATGAAGCCTGGCCACGGCTGCGTCATGCACAGCGCGCCATCTTCGCCGACAGCGCACTCCTCGCCCTTCTCATTGAGGACGACGGTCTTGATGCCGAAGAACGGCCGCCCCGCCGAACCTGGCTTGAGGATAGTGGCACCCGGCAGCGGGGAGATGCAGTGGCCGCCGTTCTCGGTCTGCCACCACGTGTCGCACAGCGGGCAGCGGCCCTTGCCGACGTTGTTGTAGTACCACTCCCACGCGGTTGCGTCGATGGGCTCGCCCACGGAGCCGATCCACTTGAGGTCGTTCATCGCGTGGCGATCGGTGAGCTCGGTACCTTGGCCGGCGAGCATACGGATCACGGTCGGCGCTGTGTAGAAGCGGGTGACCTTGTGCTTCTCGCAGACGGCCCAGTAGCGGTCGGCCTCGGGATAGGTGGGCAGACCCTCGAAGATGACCGAGGTGATGCCGGACCAGAGCGGACCGTAGACGGCGTAGCTGTGGCCGGTGACCCAACCGATGTCGGCCGAACAGAACCAGACGTCGCCATCCTGGTAGTCCACGATGTACTTCATGGTGGCGGCGACATAGGTGAGGTAACCGCCGTTGGTATGGATGCAGCCCTTGGGCGTGCCGGTCGAGCCGGAGGTGTAGAGGATGAAGAGCGGATCCTCGGCGTCGACCTCGGCGCACTCGCAGCCGTCCTGGACGTCGGCGGCCGCGATTTCCTCGTGGAACCACACGTCGCGGCCGGGGACCATGTTGACGTCGCCGTCGATGCGCTTAACGACGATGACCTTCTCGACGGTCGTCTCGCCCTGCAGTGCGGCGTCCGCGTTGACCTTGCCGGCGGTGTGCTTGCCGCCGCGCCAGCCCTTGTCTACGGTGATGAGCAGCTTGGCGCCGCAGTTGTCGATGCGCGCCTTGAGCGCCTCGGCGGAGAAGCCGCCGAAGACCACCATGTGGATGGCGCCGATGCGTGCACAGGCGAGCATGGCGATAGGTAGCTCGCCGATCATCGGCAGGTAAATGGCGACGCGGTCGCCCTTCTTAACGCCGTGCTTCTTGAGCACGTTGGCGAAGCGAGTAACCTCGTCGAGGAGCTCCTTGTATGTCCACTCGCGGACATCGCCCTGGTCGCCCTCGAAGATGATGGCGGTCTTGTCGCCCCAGCCTGCCTCGACGTGCTTGTCGAGGACGTTCCAGCAGACGTTGAGCTTAGCGCCCTGGAACCAGCGGTGATACGGGACATTGAAGTCCCACTCGGAGACCTTGTCCCATTTCTTGGTCCAGGTCACCAGCTTGTCGGCCATCTCGCCCCAGAAGCCGTCGGGATCTTCGACGGAGCGTTTCCACATGGCGTCGAACTCGGCCATGTCGGTAATGCGTGAGTGCTTCTGGTACTCCGGGATTGGCGGATACGTGTTCGCCAACCTGCCCACCTCCCATTAGCTCAGGCGTTTATAACGTACTGACAGTAGGTTCGAGGGACCTCAGCCGACAGGACCGTGCCGGGGCGCTGCTCGCTTGGCAGCTCGCGCGCCGACTCGGCAGACCGAGGCCAAGAGGGCACATTACAGAGCCGTCGGGTGCAATGCAACTCACGTCCGTATGCCCCTTCTGCTCAGCCCCCAGTTTTTCCGCGATGTATTCTCGCACGGTGAGTAGAGGACCGCTCGTTCGTTGGGCTGCCGAAACGGCCTTTCTTGCCGCCGACTGTTTGTCCATCCGGCGAAGTGTCGCATTGAGATGCGACCGGCGCGGTGGCGTGCCGTCTCAAGCGCCGGTGGATTGAGGGGATAGCCACCGCTGCGGCGTGGTATCGCGCCGAAGTGGTGCGCGCCCGTGCGCGGTGCTTGCGGGCTGTCGGCGACTGAGCTCTGCTACGCCGTAACGAACGTATAGTTCTTGACAGCTCCGTGCTCGAGTTCCACGAGGGCACCGCGGATGCCCGCGACTCCATCCGCGGCGGTTGCTATCCCAGGGTTGATGACGAGCGTGCGGCCCACATGGCTGACGCTCGCGCGCAAGCTCGATCCCGCGCTGCCGATGCGCAGCAGCGGCTTACGACGCTTGACGATCTTGTCGGCGGCGCGGCTGTAGGCACGGCAGTTGAATATCGCGTACTCTGCACGCCGCGAGCTGGCGAACAGCGTCTCCAGCCGCTCCGAGAGGACGTTCTCGGGCAGGCTGCGCTCGGCGTTGTCCGCCTTGCCTGTGGCCGAGCAGGTGATCATGTCGTAGCCGCTCAGGGGAACTACGCGTCCGTCGCAGGGCTTTACGGCGTGCTCGCCGTCGAGGAGATCGTCGATCACCGCCCAATCGTTGGCGCCTGGAGTCATGAAGAGCTGGCGCCGCGACCTCGCGAGACGTTCGTCGACGATGTCGATCCACTTCTCCATACGCTTGCGGATCGTGCTCTTGAAGAGGAGTTCTACGATCCCCGGATTCTCCCGCATGGACTGGTGTTCTTCCTCGCTCACCTCTATCCAGTAATGGCCGCGCGACTCCAACTCCGCTTGCACGGCGCTCAGCTCGTCGGCTCCTTCGAGGGTGAGGGACTTGCCATCGATCGCGGTGCGCCACCGCGACGAACCTAACGAGATGAGCGAGACGAAGGCGCTTCCAGAGAGGTCGCCAAGCGCCACGCCGACGTCTGCGTCGTGTGCGTCGAGCCCGGTCAGGAAGCGCTCGAACGCTGGCGTGGAACCTTGAATATCGGCGACGAAGAACATTCTCATGGAGGTGTGCCCCCTTTGGCTGTCTCAGTGCGTTGCGATGGTCGCCCCGCCACGTGGCGCGGGAACACCGCCGGCGAGGTTAGCCGGCGGTGTTCCCGCGCAGCGCGGCGATGATCTCGGGAAGCGCGACGTTCAGGAGCATGCCGAGCTGCACTCCCGTACTGTCGGCTACCAGGGTGAGCTGGAGGTCGTCGACCGTCGTCAGCAAGACGAGCTGCTTGTCTTCTAGCTCGGCCAGGAGGTATCTGCCCAAAGTGGGCAGTCCGTTCTGGGGGAGAAGGCGCGAAATCTGGGCGGCAACGTGGTTAAAGAGAGCGCAGGTCGCCGGTTGGCTCTGGTAGCCGGCGAGCGAAGTGCCGTCGACGGTGAGACAGATGTCGGCGGCCAGGAGGGCCCCGCCGAGGGTCGCTCGTGCCGCCGCGAGTGCTCCGTCGAGGCGGCTTCGATCCAGCGCACCCCGGGGGGCGGTCGTCGGTGCCGCTGCGGCCTCAGTTTCCTTCACTTCCTTCACTTCCTTCGTCTTCCCGCTGCTCAGTGGGTCCAGGAAGAGGAAGTCGCGAACGCTCATCGTTCGGCCGGCTTTCGCCTTACTGGTAGCTGGAGAGGGCTCGTTGTGCGACGTTGGGGGTTCTGAATGAGATGTGTTCATCGCCGGTGACTCCGCTCCGTTCTCGCCTGCGGTCTTTGGGCCCGATCCGGCTTCGGCCCTGGAGCTCGTCAGTTGCTCCATGGCTTCGCTTTCGTCGCGCAGCCGGGCGGCCTCCAGGAGAAGCTGTGTGATGTTGGCGTTCAGTGTGAAATCGCCTGAGAAGGAGCGCGCGGTCACTTTGTAGTCGGGGTTGGTCCAGCTGAGGAGCTCGAGGGCCGCCGCCTCTCCCGTGCTATCTCCAACTTGGGCGTGCACGAGGCTACCTTCGTGGAAGTGTAAAGACCCTGACCTATCCCCGCAGGTTGCCTCGACGCTACACGATTGGCGCTCCAGGTTGATGACCTGCAGCACCGCGGGCATGGAAATGCCTTTCATTGCGTCCCCCTGGCAAAAAATACATTCCTGCGGTGTTTCTCGGAAAAAAGTCAGCGCGGTGTATAGAACATCTGCCTAACCGCCGAGGTGCTCGACGAGGATCTTGACGCCGATGCCGACGAGTACCAGGCCGCCGATCACTTCGACGTGGCGTCCGAGCATGGCGCCAAAGCGGCAGCCGAGGTGCATGCCGAGCGCGGTGAGCGCGGCGGCCACGACGCCGATGACGAACGCCGGGTACCAGATCTGCATCCGTAGCACACCGAGCGAGAGGCCGACCGCGAGGGCGTCGATGCTGGTGGCCACTGAGAGGACGAAGAGGCGTCCGCCTCGGGTGGGATCAGCCACGTCGCGGGAGTCGTCCTGGGGGGCAAAGGATTCGTAAATCATCTTGCCGCCGATGACCGCGAGGAGCGCGAAGGCCACCCAGTGGTCGAACGCCGAGATCCAGCGTTCGATGCCGCGTCCGGCGAGCCATCCGAGGATGGGCATGAAGAACTGGAAGAGGCCGAAGCTCCACGCCATGCGGAGGGTCTGCCGGGCCGTGACGTTCACGAGACAGAGGCCGGTGGCCGTGGCTACGGCGAAAGCGTCCATCGCCAGGCCCACGGCGATGGCGAGAAGGGTGAGCGTGGGCATCGGTGCTCAGTCCCGGCGAACGGCGATCGAGCTGAGCGCCGCTGTGGCAAGGCCGTCGGCCTTGACGGTCCGCGCGGCCGCCGGTCTAGAGCCGGTCGTCCTGTGGGCGTCAGCCGGTGCGCCGGCTGGAAGGGGTGTGAGGGGCAGAGAGCTCGTCGATGGCATAGCGTACATTCTGCCACGCATTCGCCCGGGGTGGCGGCGAGGCGGTCCCGCTCGTCCGTATACGGATGCCGACGTCAGGAGACTCGGCGGTGCCAAAAGGGTGCCTTTCATCGGTTCTTAGCAGCACCTGTTACGGACAGCCGACACGGTTAGCCTGAAAAGTGCCTGCTCATGGGGCTGGCCGGTCGCGTACCAGATTGCGACCACGAGCGTCGCCGCCGCCAGAGCGCGATGCCGGCGACGAGCAGGGCCACGTGCATGCCGGATACGAACGCCAGAGTTGTAGGCGCTATGTAAACTGGTCGCGTTGGGGCCCGCGGCTGTGTGCTGCCTAACCGGCTCAGATCGCTGCCCGCCTGCGCGGCCAGTCGTTGTGCCGTGCTTCCGGAGATTCCCAGCGCCGCGAGCGTGCTGACCAGGCGATCGCGGAACACATGCGCCACGATGGCACCCAGCAGGGCGATCCCAAATACGCCGCCCACCTCACGGCTGGCGTTGGTCGTCGCCGAGGCCATGCCGGCCCGTTGCCGGGGCACAGTGTTCATCACCGCGACCGTCATCGGCGTCATGACCAAAGACATACCGATGCCGGCCGTGAGCAGCAGCGGCCAGATCTCGCGATAGGGAGTGCCGGCATCAACGGAGACAAAGAGCAACAGACTGAGGCTGTTGAGGCCCAGGCCGACGCTCATCGGTAGACGCGAGCCGATGTGGCCGGCAAGTCGCCCGGCGAGGGGAGCGATGATCATCGCTACTCCGGTGCACGGCAGGTAGCGTAGGCCGGCCTCCAGCGGTGAGAAGCCCTGCACCGTCTGGAAGAACAGGCTCAGGAAGAAGAACACGCCGAACATGCCGGAACTCACCACCGCGGCACACAACACAGCAGCGCTGAACGTGGGGCTGCGGAAGAAGGCGAGCTGCAGCATGGGGCTGGTGCTGCGGGTGCTCGACGGCGATGAAGGCGACACCGCTGGCAATGGCGAGCGCGAACATGGTTAGGATGAGCGGCGAGCTCCAGCCGTGACCATTGGCCTCGATGAACGCATAGGTCAACGAGGCCAGCGAGACAATAGCCAAACCCTGGCCAGTCAAATCCACGGTTCGGCCCTCTGGGTGCCGCGACTCGGGGACCACCAACAGGCAGGCGATGAGCGCGACCACGCCGACAGGTACGTTTACAAGGAAGACACTCTGCCAGCCGAAGCGCTCCACCAGGAGGCCGCCGATCGCCGGGCCGGCCGCTAACGCTAGCGCCGAGACACCGGCCCAGATGCCGATCGCCTGCGCCCGCTCCTTGGGATTCGTGTAGGTGTTGGTCAGGATGGAGAGCGTCGAGGGCACTAGCATGGCCGCGCCGATCCCCTGCAGCGCGCGACCGGCAACAGACCCACAACACCGGTGCCAGTCCTGGAGAGCAGCGAGCTGGCAGTAAAGAGCAGCAGTCCTCAGGCGAAGATGCGCCGCCGTCCGTAGAGATCACCCAGCGTGCCACCGCTCAGGATGAGGCTGGCGAACAGCAGCGTGTAGGAGTCGACGATCCACTGCAGGCCGGAGACGCCGGCACCCAGGCTCGACTGGATTGAGGGCAAGGCAACATTGACGATGGTGTTGTCGAGCATGGTCATAAACAGCGCGAAGCACATCGCGCCCAGCGTCGGCGTCTTGGTGCGTTGACTGAGAGCGGGTGCGACCATCTCGTCAACGCTCATGTGGTATCTCCATCATGCCAGTGCTGTGACTGGTGATTTCGCTGTTGGGAAGCACTTAACCAGGTTCGGAACATGTCGAGCAGCGCCGCCATCCGGCGCTCGCGCTGTCCGTCAGCGGCGATCTCATCGGCAGTGGTATGCAGGGCCGAGAACAGCAGCGGGGCGACTACATCGACATCCACATGGCGGCAAACGCACCCCGGTGCATTGCCGCGCGAATCGCCTCGGCAACCAGCGTCTCGGCTGAATCGGGTGAATCGATGGGGTGGTCGGCGATGGGGCCGTGGAAGAGGACCTTGTGAAGCGTGCCGAGGTCGATGAGGAGATCGACGAAGCGGATGCACTCCATCTCGAGTGCAGCCCACGCGTCCGCACGTTCCTCGACGGCCGCCAAGCGCTGACGGACTTGACCTGCGTACTGAGCGAGGAAGTGCTCCCGTACGGCGAGGAGAAGCTCGTTCCAGGATGGGAAGTAACGATAGAAGTTCCCCTTCGCTGTGCCGGCAGCTTGAGTCACCTCGTCGACACGTACAGTATCGGGGTCGCGATCTTGCAGCACGCGTATGGCTGCAGCGAGCAGCTCGGCGCGGCGCATGGCCGGCTTGAGCCGGCGCCGGGTTCCTCGCTCGCGTGCTTCGGCGTTAGGAGAAGTAACGTTAGTGACCATCAGTCACTAGAATAGTGACCAACGGTCATTTGTCAAGAGCTTCATGGCTCATCTCTGCCGGAAAGGCACCTTCACCAGGCCTCTTCCATCGCCTACTCCGCGAGGGCGTCGAAGCAGCCCTCTTGCGCCGAATGACGTCCCCGGCCTGCGGGGCTACATCGAGACCGCGTTGGCGGGGTCGTTCCTTGGCCTCATCTTGCTGAGACAGGGCGTCGTCACTGGCTGCGCGCACATCTCGGACCAGAGTCTCACGCGCGATGCTTCGCAGACCGGCGGTGGCCGCGATCCCGCCCGTCTCCGACGCTACTTCGAGACGTTGGCCGCGAGCACTCCGGGTTCGCCGAGCGAAGAAGCTCTACGATGCGACGAGCATCAACGCCAGGACGGCCGCGGCCTACGACAGCCTTCTTGCCAATCTTTTCATCGTCGAGTCCCTGCCGGCGTGGGCAACCAATCGTCTCAAGCGCCTCGCTCGCACCCCCAAGCGATACGTGATCGACCCGGAGTTGCGGGCCTACCACTTGCGTGTAGAAGGCGGTCGCCGCGAGGTCGACCTGCTGATGGAGGCCCCGAACGGTCGCCTGATCGTGATCGAAGTGAAGGCCTGACGCGGCCCCCGCAACCAGCAGCGCGCGTCACCTCCGCTGGCTGAGAGATGAGCTCGGCGATCGCTTCGTCGCCGGGATGATCTTGCACACTGGCCCGCGACCCTACGTGCTCGGCGATCGACTTGCTGGTCGATCTGCTGTCTGTGGATGTGAGAGACACCCCGTGGGCCCTTGCACTGGGCCGATTCGGCAGAGCCCGACGTCCCGTGACGGTGCTGGACGCAACGACCGTGTGTCGGTGCGGCCACAGAGCGATAGTACTTGAGGGCTACCCGCTTCGCGGCGGCCGGGGGCAGGACATGGCTACCCGCAGGAAGAACCGTTGTCGAGATGACAACGTGGTGGGCAATGTTGGATTTGAACCAACGACCTCCCGCGTGTGAGGCGGGCGCTCTCCCGCTGAGCTAATTGCCCGGTCCTTGGCGCGCTGTGCCGCGGCTCGCTCGAGCACGGCTGCGAGCGCATACCTTAGCAGATGGCGCCGTGGTGTGCACGGCTGGTCCGGGCTGCGGGCGTGTGGCGCCCGAGAGTCGTGTGGCGCTTCCGGAGTGGTAGCCGAGCAGGTTCCAGAAGGTCAGGAACCACACGAAGAGGAGCGCGACGAGGACGACCGCTGTGTAGAGCGCACGGCTGATAGGGCCCCAGTAACCGCGGCGCCAGGCCAGGAACACGAACGCGAGCAGCGCGACCGTCAGCGTGGTGGAGGCGATGGGCACTACCAGCAGGGCGCGCACGCCGGTACTCACGCCGTAGCGAAGGTTCGCCGTCGTGATGAGGAGGGCCGCACCCGCCAGGAAGCCCATGTCGAGCAGCGCTACCAGGCCGGCGGCCGCCCGCGCAAGCTGCGCCACGGGTGGCTCCACGTAGCCGGCTGGCCGCCGCCACCCGAGGCGCCGCAGCAAGGGCAGGGAGCGGCGCAGCCTCCCCAAGAGTGGGGTGGCGAGCCAGGCCACGAAGGTAGCGGCGAAGACGAAGCTGAAGAGGATGACGAGGCGCCGCTGCGCGACGTACGTCTCGTACCAGCGGAGGCGCTGGTAGGTGACGGTGCCTCGCGAGAGGTAGGTGACGTCTCCGCTCGCATCCTGCCGAAAGAGCGCGAACCCCTCGCCGTACCGCTCGCGGAACACGCGGGGCTCGAGCTGCACGTACCGCGTGTCGTCGATCACGAGGATTCCGTGGGGCTCGGCGGTAACCACCTCATCCTCGTCGGCGTCGAAGGCGAGCCACTTGTCGAGGGCGGTGTGTGCCATGCGGAGCGTGCGGTACGTGCCACAGTACCGCGAGACATCGCGTGCCAGTTCGCTCGGCGGCTGCGCTCCGTACAGACGCTCGCGGTCGGCGTAGTAGTGATTCATGAAGCGCTCGAGGAGCTCTTCACGGAGCTGCTTTCCGCCGGAATTGGCGGCGACGAACAGGCCCAGTCCGTCTTCCGGCAGCAGCATCATGAGCGCGGAGTACCCTTGCCAGTCGCCCGTCTGGACCATGGGCAGACGGTTGGCGAGCGGCTGCTGCACATAGGCGTAGCCGGAGGCTGGCAGGTGCGCGGCTGGGGTAAAACGGGCGCCGAGCATGCGCCGTACCGAGGCGGTCGACAGGATGCGCGTGTGACCCACCGCGCCACCCTGAAGCTGGCAGAGGAGGAACTGCGCCATGTCGTGCCCGGTGCTGTAGAGCTGCGCGGCGGATGCGGCGGAGGCGCCGTCCGGTGGCAGGGGCACCGAAGCACTGCCCTGCCACCGGTATCCCGGCGCCACGTCGGCTCGCAGCGCTCCCTCGGGGCGGAACGTGGTGCGCGTCATGCCCAGGGGGGCGAGGATGTGTGTACCCACGTACGTCTCATAGGGTATGCCGGCGACGGCCTGCACCAGCGCGCCGGCCACGGCGTAGTTGTAGTTGGAGTAGCTGTACAGCAGGCCGGCGGGGGCTACCTGCCGCGGCATCTCGTGTCGCAGGTAGTCCGTCAGCGCCGGCGGGCGCGCGAGGTCGCGGTATGCCATGCCTACCGTGCGCTCGTCGAACCCGCTGCTGTGCGTCAGGAGATCCTCGACGCGGAGTGGTTGCGCGTATTCTACCGGGAGGTCGAGGTTCGGCAGGAAGGTGGTCACTTCCGCGTCGAGCTCGAGCAAGCCTTGCTCCGCGAGCTGGAGGGCCGCGACCGCGGTGAACACCTTAGTGAGCGAGGCGATGCGGAAGAGGGTGCGTTCCGGGTCCACCGGGGTGCGGGTCTCTCTGTTGGCGTAGCCGTATCCCTTAGAGAGCATCACCCGGCCGTCTTTGACGACGCACGCGACGGCGCCGGGCGTGTGCAGGGTGCGCAGCAACGAGCTCATGGTCTCATCCAGGAATCGCGTCAGCTCGGCGGAGTCCGTCGGGCCGCTGCGGTCGGCCAGCACGTGGACTCCGTCGTACCCGTTGTCGTGGAAGGCGGGGTTGTCTAGCAGCGGCCGCGCGTGGGGCTCGCAGACGACGGCGGCGAGCTGGTTGCCGCTGGCGCGCAGCTCGCGCAAGGTAGCCGCGGCGGTGCCGAGGAGGCGTACGCCGGCGCCACCGCGGCCGGTGAAGTGGCCCGTGCCCAGCGTGGCCCCCTCCACGGCGCAGCGCTCCATGGTGAGGCGCCCACCGCGAGCTAACACGATGTCGGCCGGATCGGACTCCGGGCCGTTGCTCGTGTGTCGCAGCGTCAGGTCGGTGAGGGAGAGGTGACCATCGCCGCTGAAACCGATGAGGTGGTTACGGGTGCGGCAGGTGATCGTGGTGACGGACGCACCCTCGCCGCGGATGCGCACGGAGCGGAACACGTCCAGGGGTTTGAGAAGGGTGTAGGCGCCGGCGTGTAGCACGATAGTGGCGCCCGCCGGCGCCTCCTGTACCGCCTCGGCCAGCGTCGCGTAGGTTCCATGCCCGTCGTCGTACACATGGATGGTGGTCGGGACGCTGGCTGAATGGTCGCCGCCGCAGGCGGCGAGCACGAGCAGAGGCGCCACGAGCAGGCGCAGGAGAAGCGGCCCGCCGCATCGCGACTGCCACCCCGCAACGGGATGCTCGCCCTCCGCCATCGGACCAGTGTACCGCGAGGGGGGCGAGCTGTCCGCAGGCTAGTCCAGCTCGGCCGTGACGGTCACCTGCACCGAGGGGGCCAGCGCGCGGGAGACGGGGCAGCCGATCTTGGCCTGCTCGGCGGCGGCGCGGAACGCGCTGGCGTCCAGGCCGGGGACGCGGCCGCGCACTCGCAGCGCCATGGCCACGATCGTGGGGCCGGCTTCGGTGGCATCCAATGTGCACGCCGCCTGCACGTTCAGCTCGTCGGGTGGCGTGCCGGCCTCCGACAGGCCGTGAGAGAGGCCCATGGCGAAGCAGGTGGCATGAGCAGCCGCGATCAGCTCTTCGGGGCTGGTTTTGCCGTCGGCGCGCTCCGTACGGGAGGCCCACGTTACGGGGAGATCCCTGGTAGCTCCGCTGTGGAGGGTGAGCACGCCATTACCTCTCGCCAGGGTTCCGTTCCATACAACTTGTGCGCTGCGCTCTGCCATCGCCATGATCCACGCTCCACGGTGGGGATGAGGCGCGGCGGATCCGGCGCCTCTTTGGCTGGTTCATCCCCAGCCGGCGACGGCGGTAACCATGCGTCTGTCAGAGGGGTGCCGCGCCCTCTTTACGCTTCGTCGAGGGGCGCCGCCTCGATTTGGGCGACCACGGCGCGCACCATGACCTCCAGCGCCTGCATGGCCTCCGAGAGGTCGCTCTGGATGCCGAGCCCCACTTGGATCGCCAGTCCGTCGGTTACGGCGGCCACCACTTCCGTGAGCCCTCGTACCAGGGGGTTGTGGCTCATCTTCTCGAGATCGATGCCGAGCCACTCAAGGTTCATCCTGAACCACCACGCGTACTGTCGCTGCATACGCTCTCTGAGGCCGTTCTCTCGCATAGCGTGCGGCAGCATCTCGAACCAGCCGCGTTGGGCTTCCGCGGCGAGGGTGACGCGCTTGAGCCCCTCGACGGCGTGGCGGATGCGGTCTTCCCCCGTCAGCGTGCGCGCCTCCTCCAGAATCGCTAGGCACTCGTCGTGGATCAGGGAATCGGCCACCGCCGCCAGCAGTCCGGCCTTGTTGCCGAAGTTGTAGCTGATAGTGCCCTTGTCTACACCGGCTGCCGCGGCTACTTTCTGGTAGCTAATGCCGCGGTAGCCGTGCTCTTCGAGGAGCGCGCGCGCCGCCTTTACGATCGTCTGCGCCCTGGGCGACAGGGCGGTCAGCGAGTCGCCCGGCGGGTAGTCGGACGCCATTTGTCCCGGAGAACGTTTCCGTCGGCTAATGGCGCGCATCACGTGTGCTCCCCTGTCGGTCGCCTCTCACGGGTCCAGCTCGCGCGGACCATGGTACTCGTCGATGCTGTTGCCGCCATCGATCACGATGAGCTGGCCGGTGATGTAGGTGTTGTCGTCGGAGGCCAGGAAGGCGACCAGCTTGGCGATCTCCTCCGGCCGCGCGGCGCGGCCCATCGGCGTGGCGTAGCCGCCCGCGAGCCCTCTCGGGCTCGAACCACCGGTATCCACCCAGCCGGGGGCCACGGCGTTCACGAGGATGCCGTCGGCCGCCACCTCCAGGGCCAGCCCGCGCGTCAGCCCGAGCACGCCGGCCTTGGCCGCACAGTATTCGGGTTGACCTTTGCAGGCGAGCACTGGACCGGTCGTGGAGCTGATGTTCACGATGCGGCCGTACCCCTGGCCGAGCATGTGGGGCAGGATGGCCTTGCAGCAGAGGAATTGCGTCTTCAGGTTGATCGCGAGGCCGAAATCCCACTTCTCCTCGCTCATCTCCACGAGGTGCTCGTAGGGATCGCGAGGGCGGCCCGCGGTGGCGAGGCCGGCGTTGTTTACCAGGATGTCGATGTGGCCGTGCCGCTGGAGTGTGTGGTCGACCGCGGCGCCCAGCGCTGCCGAATCGGTGAGGTCCACTTGGAAGGGAGACGCGGTGAATCCGAAGTTCGCGAGGGTTGTAGCGGCCTCGTGGACGAGCTCGGATACGTCGAGGATGACGAGCATGGCGCCGCGCTCGCCGAGCACCTTGGCGGTGGCGAAGCCGATGCTGTTGGGGTACGCGACTCCGGTTACCACCGCCACTTTGCCAGCCAGACTGCCGCTCATGGTCTTGCCCCCTTGACGAATCGTACAGACGACTGTATGAAAAGCGCTGTGGACCGCTCTGTCAAGGGGGACTCGTGCGAACCGGCGGCTGGCCGCCCGTTCGGGCGCTGCTGACCGGTTCGCACGGCTGCGCCGTGGCGAACGGCGTGCGGTCTTGCGAGTCGCGGCGGTACTCGGAATGCTTGGGAACTTGGGAGTTCCCTGGGTCCGTGAGGTCGTGACTGTAGGCGAGGGCAATGGCAGGGATCTGATCGACGGGGAAGGTGATCGCAGTGTCTCAGAGGATCGTGCTCATCACAGGCGGGGCTAGTGGCATGGGTGCCGCCGCCGCACAAGCGTTCGCCGGCGGCGGCGACAAGGTGTTCGTCGCCGATAAGGATCAGGCCGCGGCGGCACGCACCGTCGAGCAGCTAAAGGCCGCCGGCGGCGATGCGCAGCGCATCGTCTGCGACGTCGCGGACTCGGCCTCCTGCACCCGGATGGTGAGCGATGTACTGGCCGCCGCCGGCCGCCTGGACGTGCTCGTCAACAGCGCTGGCGTCTGGGCGGAAGGGCCCACGGAGAGCACCACGGACGCCGAGTGGGACCTCCTCATGAACGTCAACCTGCGCGGCATCTTCTACTGCTGTCGCGCCGCCATCCCGGCGCTCAAGCAGAGCCGCGGCTGCATCGTGAACGTGAGCTCGCGAGCCGGTGAGGGCGCCGTGCCCGAGGTGCTGCTGTACTGCGTGTCCAAGGCCGGCGTGAACATGATGACGCGCTGCTTGGCGCTCGAGCTGGCGCCGGATCTGGTGCGCGTCAATGCGGTGTGTCCGTCGGACGTGGCGACGCCGTTCCTCTACGGCCAGGCGGAAAAGTACGGTGGCGACGACCCGCAGGGCTACCTGGCGGCGCTGCGGAAGCGTCTGCCGCAAGGCGAGCGCGGGCGCTTCATCAAGCCCGAGGAGGTCGCCTCGCTCATCGTGTATCTCGCATCTCCGGAAGCAGAGCCGATCACCGGTGAGTGCATCCGGATGGACTTCGGGATCAGCGCTCGCTGACCACCGGTAACAAGCAACGACGATTGGGGGAGATGGAATGAGCGACGAACCCTTCGTGCACCCGTACATCCCCAACTCGGTACCGGAGACGCGCGCGGAGATGCTGCGCGAGGTTGGGGTAGCCGACGTTGAGGAGATCCTCGCCGAGATCCCCGCCGAGCTGCGTGTGCCGGGGTTGCTGGATCTGCCCGAGCCGCTGGTGGCCGAGCACGATCTGCGCCGGCACGTCCAAGGCATCCTCGATCGCGGCACCTCGTGCGCCGAGGTACTGAGCTTCCTCGGAGGGGGCTGCTGGCAGCACGCGGTGCCGGCCCTCTGCGACGAGATCACCGGGCGCGGCGAGTTCCTCACGGCCTACAGCGGCGGCAACTACTCGGATCTGGGTAAGCACCAGGCCCGCTTCGAGTACAACAGCCTGATGGCCGAGCTGCTCGACTACGAAGTGGTCGTCGAGCCAAGCTACGACTGGGGCACAGCGGCCGGATTCGCCGCGCGTATGGCCGCGCGGCTGACCGGCCGGCACGAAGTAGTGCTCCCCGAGAACCTGGGCCGCGAGCGGCTGTCGATCATCCGCGAGCTCTGCGAGCCGGAGCACATGACTGGGCACATCGCGGTGCGGCCGGTGGCCTGCGAGCCGGACACCGGCCGCGTGGACCTGGCCGCGCTGCGCGCGGCCCTCTCGCCGTCCACGGCCGCCGTGTACTTCGAGAACCCCGGCTACCTCGGCCAGCTCGAGCCGGGCGCGGCCGAGATCTGTCGCCTGGCGCGCGCGACCGGCGCGGTGAGCATCGCCGGCGTGGACCCCATCTCGCTCGGCGTGGTGGCGCCTCCCGGCAGCTACGGGGCAGACATCGCCGTGGGCGATCTGCAGCCGCTGGGCATCCACATGAGCGCCGGCACCGGACTCTCCGGCTTCATGGCGTTTCGCGACGAAGAGGCGTTTCTACGGGAGTGCCCGTTCGCCATCTACAGCATCGTGGAGACCACGGTGGCGGGAGAGCACACGTTCGGCGAGCTGCTCTCCGGGCGTACCTCCTACGGCGTGCGAGACAAGGCCCCCGACTTCGTCGGCACGCAGACCGGCCTGTGGGCCGTGTGCGCCGCGGTCTATCTGGCCAGCATGGGGCCGCAAGGGATGCGCGAGGTGGGCGAGACGATCGTACGCCGCGGGCACTACGCGGCGCGGCGCCTCGCGGCGCTGCCGGGTGTGAAGCTGCCGCTCGGCGAGGGGTTCTTCAAGGAGTTCGTCCTGGACTTCAGTGGTAGCGGTCGCACGGTGGCTGAGATCAACGTGGCGCTGCTGGAGCGCGGCATCTTCGGCGGCCGCGACCTCTCGGCGGACTACCCGGAGCTGGGGCAGAGCGCCCTGTACTGTGTAACCGAGATCCACTCGCGGAGCGACATCGACCGCTTGGTGGACGCGCTGCGGGAGGTACTGGCATGAGCGACGAACGGCTCGATGATGTGCGGGGCCTGCCGCGCGACGTGTACGTAGGTCGCACCCCCGACGTGGCCGCGCGCATGCAGCAGCGGCTGCAAGACAACGCGCGGCTGCGGCGCGAAGGTGGCCTGTTGCGCGACTACCATGCGGCGCGCTGGGACGAGCCGCTCGTCATGGAACTTGGGCGGCCCGGAGAGCGCGGTGTGGTGCCGCCGCAGGCCACCGACGTGGCGGGCGAGGTGCCGGAGGCGGCCGAGCTGCTGCCGGCGGAGCTGCGCCGCGCCGCGCCGCCGGCCCTGCCGGAGCTCAGTCAGCCGCAGGTGCTGCGCCACTACCTGCGGCTCTCCCAGATGACGCTCGGGGTCGACGTAACGGTCGACATCGGCGAGGGCACCTGCACCATGAAGTACAGCCCCAAGGTGAACGAGCAGCTGGTCCGCGGCCACAAAGTGAGCGAGATCCACCCCGAGCAGCCGGAGGAGACGCTGCAGGGGATCCTCGAGATCGCTCATCGCATGGCCGGGTTCCTCTGCCAGATTTCGGGCATGGACGAGTTCAGCTTCCAACCGGGCGGCGGCTCGGCGGCGGCCTACGGGTTCGCCGCCATCGCGCGTGCCTACCACCACGATCGCGGCGAAGATCAGCGAGACGAGATCATCACGACCCTGTTCAGCCATCCCTGTGACGGGGCGTGCCCGTCCACGGCGGGGTACAAGGTGATCACGCTGACCCCCGGGCCGAACGGATACCCGGAGCTCGAGCAGCTCCGCGCGGCGCTCTCGGAGCGCACGGCCGCCGTGATGATCACCAACCCGGAAGACATCGGCATCTTCAATCCGCACATCCGGGCGTTCACCGACGCGGCGCATGCGGCCGGCGCGCTGTGCTACTACGACCAGGCCAACCTGAACGGCATCCTCGGCTTGAGTCGCGCTCGCGACGCCGGTTTCGACAGCTGCCACTTCAACCTGCACAAGACGTTCAGCAGCCCGCACGGCTGCAAGGGTCCGGGCGCCGGCGCCTTGGGCGTCAGCGCGGAGCTGGCGCCCTACCTCCCGGCGCCCCACGTCGTGACTCAGCCGCGCTCCGATGCTCCCGGAGGTGTTTGGTATCACCTCGATTACGACCGCCCGCGGGCCATCGGCAAGTTGCGTGCCTTCTTGGGCAATCTGGCCGTGGTGGTGCGCTCGTACGCATGGACGATGAGCTTGGGCGCGCGCGGTCTGCGCGAGGTGGCCGAGGTAGCGGTGATCAACAACAACTATCTGGAGGCGCAGCTGCGCGAGTTGCGGGGGGTTGCTTATCCCTACGCGCCGGGCCACCGGCGGTTAGATCAGGTCCGCTACAGCTTCGGTCATCTCAAGGAGGATACGGGGTTCGGCACCGTCGACATGCGGACTCGTTTCTGCGACTTCGGTGTGCAGACGTGGTTCATGAGTCACCACCCGTGGGTGGTACCGGAGCCGTTTACCCCGGAGCCGTGTGAGAGCTACTCCAAGGAGGATATCGACTACTGGGCAGCGGCCATGAAGGCCTCGCTCGACGACGCGTACGAGCGGCCGGAGTACTTCGCCGTCGCCCCTCACAATCAGTCGTGCCACCGGATCCGTACCTGGGAGCGCTTCGAGGATCCGGCCGAGTGGGCTGTCACCTGGCGGGCGTACAAGCGCAAGCACCCGGCGCTGGCCTCGCCGGAGCGAGGGTAGTCGAACCGGGCGCCCCGGCGCCTGGCGCGCGTTCGCCGAGAGGCCGGGGGCGTGGGGGATGTGGAGGAGCCGGGGGGGGCGCGAGCTACGCGTCAGCTGCGCCCGCCGTCCACCGCACGGGCGCCGCGAGGAGAACCTCACCGCGGTGCGCCTGCCGCGGCGGTGGGGCCACTGCGGTGTGCGGTTCACGTGGTGTGGTTAACGCGGCCGTGTGGTTAACTGACCGTGAAGACGCTCGGTCGAGTGCGGACGGCGGGAGGTCACATGGAGCGCAAGGGCAGGCTTGATGACAAGGTCGCCTTCATCACCGGCGTGGCCAAGGCGGACGGCATCGGCTTCGCCACGGCCACGGCGTTCGCCGAAGAAGGTGCCACCGTGGCTATCGCCGACATCTCTGAACGCGTGCACGACTGCGCCGCCAGTCTGCGCGAGCGGGGCTTTACCGTCTCGTCGCACACCGCCGACCTCACCAAGGGCGAGCAGGTGCGACGGATCGTGGAGGAAGCTCTTGTCCAGCACGGTCGCATCGACGTGTTGGTGAACAACGCCGGCATGGTCATCTGCGGGCAAGACGCGCGGTTCACGCCGTTCCAGGAGCTCACCGAGGAGGAGTGGGACTTCGAGATCGCCATCAACCTCAAGACGCAGTTCCTGGTGACTCGGGCTGTTGTACCGCACATGATCGCGCGCGGCTATGGGCGAATCGTCAACGTCTCCTCGGTCACGGGGCCCTTGGTGGCCAACCCGGCTGCATCTGGCTACTGCGCCGGCAAGGCCGGTGTGCTCGGCATGACGCGTGGAGTGGCTCTGGACGTGGCCAAGTACGGGATTACGGTGAACGCCGTGGGTCCGGGATGGATCGCCACCGGATCGCAGTCGGAGGGCGAAGATGTCGGCGGTTTGAACACGCCGCTCGGCCGCTCCGCGTACCCGTCCGAGGTCGCTCGCGTCATCTGCTTCCTGGGGAGCGACGAGGCGAACTACGTCACCGGTCAGCTCGTGGTCGTCGACGGCGGCAACACGATCCAGGAGTACAAGGGGCCTTCCGAGCTGTACTACTGAAGTCCAGGCGACTGAGACTCAGGGCGAGGTGAGGGCTACGGCTGAGAGGGATCGTGGCGGTGTTCCCGGAAAGGAGTGAGGGCTCCCTATGACGGACGACTACTTCATCCACCCGTACATCCCCAACGCGGTTCCGGAGACCAAGCGAGCCATGCTGCGCGAGATCGGCAAGGCGAGCGCACTCGATATCTACGAGCCCATCCCTCAGCACCTGAGGTTTCAGGGCATGCTGGACGTGCCGGGGCCCATCCACTCCGAGGCCGAGTTGAAGCGGCATATGAAGAGCATCCTGGCGAAGAATGTAAGTTGTGAGGACTACTTGAGCTTCCTCGGCGGCGGGTGCTGGCAGCACTACGTGCCCGCCGCCGTCGACGAGGTGGTCAACCGGGCGGAGTTCATCTCCGCCTACGACGGCCTGTACTACACGGACCACGGCAAGCAGCAGGTCAAGTTCGAGTACGCGAGCCAGCTGGCCGAGCTCCTCGAGCTGGATGGTGTAGGTCTTGCTCTCTACGACTGGGGTACCGTGGCGGGGCTGAGCTTGCGGATGGCATGTCGCATCACCGGCCGCAGCCAAGTACTGGTGGCGGCCTCGGCCGGGCCGGAGCGAGTGGCGGTCGCTCGCACGCTCTGCGGGCCGGCCGAGATGCCCAGCCACATCGTCCTGGAGACGGTGGCCTTCGATCCGGCCACCGGCGAGCTGAATCTCGACGATCTGCGGGCGAAGATCTCCTCCGCCACGGCGGCCGTGTACATCGAGATGCCCACGTATCTGGGTACCATCGAAGGACGCGCGGCCGAGATCGCCGTCATCGCGCACATGCACGGTGCCCAGTTCATCGTGGGCGTCGATCCGATCTCCCTAGGCCTGCTCGCCGGCCCTGGCTCGTATGGGGCGGACATCGCCTGCGGCGACGTGCAATCCCTTGGCGTCCACATGAGCTGCGGTGGCGGCCTGGGCGGGTTCATCGCATTCCGCGACGACGATCCCGTGTACGCGAGCGAGTGCCCGCTCATCCTGTTCACGATTCTCGAGACCGAACGCGAGGGCGAATACGCCTTCGCCGAGATGATGGAGGAGCGCACGAGCTACGGCCTGCGCGACAAGGGCAAGGACTGGGTCGGTACAGGTGCCGGCCTGTGGATGGTCGCCTCCTCGGTGTACATGACGCTGCTGGGTCCCAAGGGTTTCCGGGAGCTGGGCGACACGGTCATCAGGCGGGCCCACTATGCCGCCAAGCGGATCGCGGAGATCCCCGGTGTGCGGATCGGGCTGGGCGAGGCCTTTTTCAAGGAGTTCGTGGTCGACTTCAGCGGCACGGGCAAGACAGTGGCCGAGGTCAACAAGGCGTTGCTCGCCCACCACATCTTCGGTGGGCACGATCTCTCACGAGATTTCCCCGGCCTTGCTCAGTGTGCGCTGTACTGCGTCACCGAGGTGCACACGAAGGACGACATCGATCGGCTGGCGGCCGCACTGCGCAGTGTGCTCGTCGTAGAGGGGGTGTGACGATGAGCCAGGCAAAGGTTCGCGGATACCGCTCGGCGCGCTGGGACGAGCCCATCATCATGGAGATGGGTACGCCCGGTGAGCGCGGAGTCTTCGTCCCTCTGGTTGAACCTGAGCTTGAGGGTGAGATCGCGGAAGCTTCGAGCTACATCCCCGCGAGCGTCTCTCGACAGCGGCCCCCGGCGCTGCCAGAAATCTCTCAGCACCAGGCACTTCGTCACTACCTGCGGCTCTCGCAGCAGACCATGGGTATGGACCTCGCCAACGACATCAGCGAGGGAACCTGCACTATGAAGTACAGCCCGAAGGTACATGACGAGCTGTGCCGTCTGCCGCAGATGGCCGAACTCCATCCCCTGCAAGACGAAGAGACGCTGCAGGGGGCACTGCAGATCTTGTACGAGTTCCGCGATATCTTGCGCGCCATCAGCGGGCTGGACGAGGTCAGTCTGCAAGGGGGTGGAGGCGCGCACGCGGCCTTCATCAACGCCGCCGTGGTGCGCGCCTACCACGCCAGCCGCGGTGAGCTACCGCGGCGCGACGAGTTCATCACCACCATGTTCAGCCACCCGTGCGACGCCGCCGCGCCAGCCACGGCGGGGTTCAAGGTAATCACGCTCATGCCGGACGAGATGGGCTATCCGCCGCTCGATCAGCTCAAGGCGGCCGTCAGCGAGCGCACCGCGGGCGTGATGATCACCAATCCCGAGGATACCGGGATCTACAACCCCGCCATCGACAGGTTCGTCGAGGTAGTGCACCAGGCCGGCGCGCTCGCCTTCACCGATCAGGCCAATGCCAATAGCGTGCTGGGGATCGCCCGGGCGCGCGACGCCGGCTTCGATGCCTGCCACTTCAACCTACACAAGACGTTCAGCAGTCCGCACGGCTGCGCCGGCCCGGCCACCGGTGCCTACTGCTGTACCCAGGAGTTGGCGCCGTTTCTGCCGGTGCCGGTGGTCACCTTCGACGGACGCACGTACCACCTCGACTACGATCGCCCGTTGAGCATCGGCAAGGTGCGCGAGTTCTACGGCAACGTGCCGGTCGTGCTGCGCGCGCTAGCGTGGTGCCTCTCGCTTGGCCCGCGCGGCCTGCGCGAGGTCAGCGAGATCGCGGTCCTCAACAACAACTACCTGACGAAGAAGCTCCTCGCGATTCGCGGAGTCACCATGCCCTACGAGGAGAGGCGGCGTCTGGACCAAGTGCGTTTCAGCCTGCAGCAGATGAAGGAGGAGACCGGCATCGGCTGCCACGAGTTTCAGGAACGGCAGATCGATTTCGGCGTGCAGAGTGTGTGGACGAGTCACCATCCGTTCGTAGTCCCCGAGCCGATCACACCCGAGCCCTGCGAGACCTATTCGCGCGAGGATCTTGACTACTGGGCCGAGACGGCGGCACAAGTGTCGCGAGAGGCCTACAATGAGCCCGACAAGGTGCTCGGCGCGCCGTACAACCAGCCGATCGCTAAGATGAAGGGTCTCGAGGCGCTGGAAGAGCACGAGCGCTGGGCGATCACGTGGCGCGCCTACCAGCGGAAGATCAAGCGCCGCGCGTCGCCGTAGGGCGCGGCGGACACAGGCAACACGAAAGGCGAGGTGCGAGCGCACGGTGGCACGACGCACACCAGACTACACGCGGCAGGCGCGGCGCGGGGCCAAAGGTGGCAAGAAGGCCGGCAAGAAGGGGCGGCAGGAAGTCGAGCGAGGATCCAGCGTGGTCACCGCCCTGGTGTTCACTGCCCTCATGGGCGGCGCGCTCATCTTCGCCTCGCTGTGTGTGCTCACGGTGCCGCACATCGACCCCGACACCGCGATAGGCAAAGTCGCCGTTCGCGACACGATCGCGTACGCGTCCGGGTTCCTAACCAACGCGTTCGTCGGGATAATCGCTGCCCATGCTCTGTATCCGCGACGTGTGGCCCTGCCGGCCAGCGTGCTGCGAATGGTCACCTACGCGCTCATCCTCCTCGGGATCCTCGCCATCATGCTTACATCCGGGAGCGCGTATGGCACGTGGGCGGGTCCGGCGCTCATCCCGCCGGTGGCCGTCTACTTCTTCGTGGTGCGGCCGCGGCTCAAGGCCATCGCTCAAGCGGAGGGCCGCTACACGCCGACCCGCCGCGATCACGCGCTGGCCGAGATGGAGGCTGAGCGCAGGGCTCGCGAGCGAGAGAAAGAGATGCTAGCCAAGGCCAAGCGTCGCCAAGCTCGCGAGCAGGGCCTTACGGCGGTCAAGGGCAGCCCGGCAAAGAAGGCCAGCAGAAGGTAGAGACTCTCGTCGCTCTGCCCGTGCGGCTGGTGTGGGTCTATATGGGGAGCGGCGGTCAGTGCGGAAGGCTTGCCGAGTCGCTCCGCGCGGCGGGCTCCTGTGGGGACCGCGAGAAATAGCGGCCGTGGAGTTGTCAATCTGGAGTCTGTGGGAGCTGTTTCCCAGGGCGGAGGTTAGGCCGATGCGGGCACCAAATGCCTGCAGATGGCGGAGAGGGGGGGATTCGAACCCCCGAAGCGCCTCGCGACGCTTAACGGTTTTCGAGACCGCCGCATTCAGCCAGCTCTGCCACCTCTCCGCGGTGGCGCCACGCGGGGCACGCTGGGTGTAGTGGCGGAGAGGGTGGGATTCGAACCCACGAGACAGGTTACCCCCGCCTACGCGATTTCCAGTCGCGCTCCTTAGGCCAGCTCGGACACCTCTCCGCGTCCCCGTGTGTGGCGGAGAGACAGTATAGCCAATCGGAAGCCCTCGCGGGTCTGCGCGCGCGCGAGGAAAGTGCTCGCGTGCTCGCCGGCGCTCGCTCGCCGCTTTAGCGGCGCCCCTCGAAGAACTGCCGCATGAGGGAGAGGGCCTCGCGCTCCAGGATCCCGCCGGTGACCTCGAGGCAGTGGTTGAGTCGGGGATCCTCGCAGATGTTGTAGAGCGTGCCGGCGCCGCCGGCCTTGCTGTCTGGCGCGCCGAAGACCAGGTGGGGGATGCGTGCTTGCACCATGGCGCCGGCGCACATGACGCAGGGCTCGATGGTCACGTACAGGACGGTGCGAGGAAGCCGCCAGCTTCCCAACCGCCGGGCGGCCTCCTCGATGACCAGGATCTCGGCATGCGCCGTGGGGCTCTTCCGCAGCTCGCGCTGGTTGCCGGCGGCGGCGAGCACCTCGCCGTCGCGTACGATCACAGCGCCGATGGGGATATCTCCGTGCTCGGCGGCGCGCTGCGCCTCACGCAACGCGAGGCGCATGAAGTATTCGTGGCGAGGAAACGGCGTGGCCATGAGCCCACTATACCCGCTCGGCTACCGGTACGAGTCTGAGCGAGGGGAGGTGCCTCCGGCACGGGTACCACGTGACATGGTTTCATCCTCTCCGTGTTGCGCACATGCTCGGCGAGATGGGAGGATGGCGCAGCGCTGAACGCCACGGCCCGCGATCCGGAAGGGATCTCTAACCGGAGGCAGCAAGCCGGGGACGAGGGGTTCCTATGGGGAGGAGTGGAGGCTGTGCAGAAGTGAGTGAGCAAACCCATCCGCTACAGTCGCTCAAGCTCGATGGCCGGAGCATCGGTTTCGCGCGCGGTGTGCTGCTCGTGGCTTCGGATCTGCCCAGCGACGATTGGGGGGTCATCATGCTCGACGTAGCTTCGGCGAGCTTACCGCTGATCGGTCACGAGCAGCAGGTCGTGGTGCGCACTGCCGACGGCATCCACGCCGTCGGTCGCGTTCGCGTCGAGGCTCACGAACGGAGCGTCGAGCATACACGGCTGCATGGCGTCGGACCGCTCTGTCCATGCGAGAATGCAGACGCGGCAACGTAGTGCCGGAGTTGGTGTAGCAGCGGGTTCCAATGCCCCTGGTGAAGTCCTTCGCTGACATCGGGTTTTCGTCCGGGTCGTTGCCACGGGTATCCCACTGGCGACTCGAAGAGGATTGGAGCCGTTACGATCGAGCCACTCTGAGCACCTTGAGCGCTCTGGCGGTGATCCAGCGGCTGGGCTGCCCCTTGGCCTCGATGGGCGCCAGGAAGCGGTCGTTGAACGTGTTCTCGAGCTTCCAACGACCTTGGGCGTCGCGCTTGGCGGCGACCAGGTCGAGCGCCTCTCGCATGCGCTCGTCGCGGTACCCCAGCGCTGTGAGTATGTCCAGAATCTCGAGCACGTCCGTCTGATACATGAGCGGGAAGCCAAACCGACGCCAGCCGGGCTTGGAGAGCCGGGCCAGGTCGTGGCTGCGCTTGTGGACGTGGTGCCGCAGCATGAACTCCGCACCCTCGGCCAGCGTGCGTTTCACCTCCGATGATCGCTGTTCTTCTGGGATCGCAGCCAGCGCCTTGAGTGCCTTTACTGCTCCCATGTGGCAGGTATGACGGCCCCAGCACATCTCCCACGGCTCATACGGCCAGCCGGTAGGTGCCTCACCTTCGGCGTCGTCGAAGCGTTGATAGGTGGTGATCCAATCGATACCACGCTGCACTCGTGGGTCGCCCAGTAGGCCCAGGCGAATAAGGCTCCAGACCATGTTGCCAGTGAGACAGGGGACGACGGAGCTGTGCAAGCCGCCGCCGGTCTTTTTGCTGCGATTGAGGGAGAAGCCGCCGGACTCCGTATCCTGAGCGTCGCGCAGGATTGCCTCGCAGCCGCGGCGCACTCGCTCGTCCTCGCCGTCGGCGCCGAGTTCGGCGAGGATGATGAGCTGCCAAACCGTGCCACGGTATTTGGCTGTGTAGAAGCGGTCGCGACCTCCCCAGTGGCCGTCGTCGTTCTGCGCAGTCAGGATGCGCGGCACGGTGCCGGCGGTCATGATGGCACGCCGCGTCGTCTCGACCCGAGGGTCGTCCGGGGTGGCGCCCAACAGCTCGGTGAGCGTGAAGTGCCGCACCGGCGGGTCGTCGCTCTCTAGGAGCCACGGTATGGGATTGGCCTCGAGCATCGCAGTCTAACCTCCGACAGGGGAGCTGTCCGACTGTCTCGTCGCGGGAGACGCCATCGCGAGCGGCTGAATGCCCCGCCGAGCGACATACCTGATGCTAGTGAGATTTCGCATCTCGCACAATGGGTCGAGGACCTTAGCGGCGCAGCCCCGAAGTGTTCCCGTTCATCAACCGGCTAACCGACGAGGTAACCCTTCTTCGCCGAGATGCCGATGGTCGCCTGAGTCCCGGAGTTGAACCGCAGGAAGTCGGTCTCGATGCCATCGCTGAAGATGACTCCATTCTCCGGCATCTGTGAAACCAGGGTCAGGGGAAGGCCAGGTGTGACCCTGCCGAAGGTGATCTCGGCCGTCGATGCCTTGCTGGGCCATGGTTCGCGCACCGAGAAGTAGAGGAACTCGGCGTCCCAGGCGAAGCCGCGCGTCTTGTTGACTTTGGGACGCCGACCGCTCAGCGCTGAGGCGATGCCCGTGGCCCCGGTCAGCACGCTGCGCAGCCACCCGGTCGACCCCAGTCCCGTGGAGACGATGATCCCGCTCGAAGAGTGCGTCTCGTAGCGATCGCCGATCCGGATCGTGTAGTGAGCCGAGGTGTGGCTGCGCGGTCCGATGAACAGGTCGTTGACCCCCAGGAGCGTCTCGCCTGTGTTGAGCGTGGCCTGGGCTATCGTCACCGTCTTGATGGTCCGCCTCTGGGCAAAGATGTCGGGCAGCAGGAGGTCGAGGTCTGTTACGCTGAAGGGGAGCAGTGCTCCTTCCCAGCGGTCGGGATCCGGATTGACGCCAACGACTGGTTGACCATCGAGGTACTTGAGCACGTTGGCCACCAGTCCGTCCTGGCCCACTACCACAATCGTGTCGGAGGGCCCGAAGATGAAGTTGGGCACGAACTGGCGGTCGACCACGTGGAGGCGACCGAGCCGCGAGAGAGCGAGCTGAGCTGACTGTGCGGCGGCCTTGTAGGTACGGTCCTCGATCTCATAGTCGGAGAAGTCGACTCCTAGGTGTTCAACATAGAAACGGGCTTGGTCGCGTGTGTTGAAACGCGCGGTCAGCTCGTCGAGACGAGTGTGGCGTATCACCAGGACGATCTTGTTTTCTGTCAACGGCTTCATTGCTGGGCCTTACGGTCGCGCTAGAGGGCGGCCTGCGGTCCGGCGTGCGTTCTGGTACCCGGCCGTGGCCGCGAGGACTTGTCGCGCGAGAGTAGCTCGCGCAGCAGATCCGGAGACACGTTGAGCTGGCCGATCTTCTCGGCGCCCTCGGCGAGTTCCTTGAAGGCCAGGGCGACGAGCTGACCGGCATCCATGCCGACGCTGGTCAGCGCCTGGACGGTCCGGGGGTCGGCCTCGGAGAGTGCCTTCATCACGGCGGTGAGCGCGTAGGCCTTGGCATCGGCCTCTTCTCGAGCGTTGGCTGTCGAGAGTGCGACCAGCTCCTTGTTCTTCCTCTCGAGGGCGATGCGAGCCGCCATGTCGGCCTCTTGGATCTCGTGCCTCTTCTGGCGGACCGACTTCTCAGCCTCCATCTGCGTCTCTTTGATCTGGCGCTGCTTGAGCTCGACGGCGATCTCGGTATTGAGCTCGTTCTCCTTGATCGCACGCTCCTGCTCGACGGCCGCGTTGCGGCGCGCGTAGATGGCGTCGTCGGCCTCGCGCAAGATCTGCTCGCGCGCCTCAGCCTCGAGGGCGCGCGCCGTCTCGGGCGTAGGCTTGATGGCGAGGATTGAGAAGCCGAGCACCTCGACGCCCAGCGAGGTGATCGCTTCGGCCGTTCGCAGACTCTCGCACACCGAGGTCACCATCACCTCGGATTGCCCCAGTGTCTCCCGCAGCGACAACTGCTTGAGCGAGGAGCGCAGGAACACGTGAGCGTAATCGATCAGTCGCTGGGGCAACTTCTGGGGATCGTCGGAGGCATAGGAGCGCTGGTTGACGGCTAGTGTGAAGTTCATGAGCTCGGAGAGTCGCTTGGGGTCGACGACACGATAGGTCAGCTGCCCCTGAACGCTGACCGCCTGGAAGTCGGCGGTTACCTCCTCGAAGATGAACGGCACGTCGACGCTGCCGATGGGCACCAGCACCAGCGACGTGGTTGGGGTGAAGCAGGAGAACGACAGACCCGTGCCCTCACGCACGATCTTGCCACGCTTGTACTGAAGGACGAAGTCCGTAGGGTCAACCTTGATCAGCCGAATCCCGAACATGGCTCCTCTTCCCTGTCTGGGGGTGGTCACTGCGATGGTTCATCGTGGCCTCGTAGCCTTCTCGCACGCAGAATGCTACGCCTTCTGAAGTACTAGTGGGTAGGGCCCTCCTCTCGCCGTTCGCTTCGTTGCCCGGCGTAGCCAATTCGCTTCTTGTTGAAGCATTATAGGGACGACACTTGATTGCGTCAAGGTGAAGCAATATGCTGACATGGTGAGCGTGATGATGGACTGGGCACGCCGATATCCTCCCGAGTTCCACGTAGCTGTCGACTACGTGGTGCTCACCATTCGCGACGACAAGCTCTGCGTTCTGCTCGTGCGCCGCGCGGCGGCGAGCGACAAGACCACCTACGCGCTCCCTGGTGGCTTCGTCCATCGCGACGAGGAGCTTGAGGACGCCGCCGCGCGCGAGCTCTTCGAGGAGACCCACATTCGCATCGCGCCGCCGTTCAGCGAGCAGTTGCGGACCTACGGGACAGTTGGCCGCGACGACCGCGGACGAGTCATCAGCGTCGCTTACCTTGCCGTAACACCCGATCCCGGAGACCCCGTGTCGGGTACCGATGCTACAAGCGCCGCATGGGTGGCGGTCGACGAATTCTCAGCCGGGAACCTCAGGCTCGAATTCGACCATGGGGACATCCTGAGCGATGGCATCAAGCGTGCCGGAGACAAGCTCGAGTACACGGCCTTGGCGACGGCGTTCTGCCCAGACGAGTTCACCCTCCCTCAGCTGCAGAAGGTCTACGAGACGATCTGGGGCAGGCGACTCAACCGCCGCAACTTCTATCGCGACATCACAGACCCGAGAAGCTTCGTTGAACGCGTGGAGGCAACCGGGATCGGCGAGAAGCGGATGACGTACGAGCGTGGCCGTCCGGCACAGCTCTACCGCTGTCGCGGCAGCGTGCTTCCGGATGGACCGGCGACCGTCCTTGACTATCAGCCCGTGCGCCGCACGCAGCGACGGCGCTGATTGGCACAGAGAACTATCGCCGGGATGCTCTACCGAGACAGCGGTGGTGCGCCCGACAGGATTCGAACCTGTGGCCTTCGGTTTCGTAGACCGACGCTCTATCCAACTGAGCTACGAGCGCACGCGGCGCATCAGTATACCCCACGGGGCGGAAGCGGGGAACCGCGGAGGTATGCTGGCGGAGAAGCCGGGATTCGAACCCGGGAACGAGCTTTACACCCGTTAACCGCTTAGCAGGCGGCTGCCTTCAGCCACTCGGCCACTTCTCCGCGCTGTGGGGCCGCGCGCCGCGACTGCGCGGCGCACGCCAAGCCGACGGCTAGCTTACCACAGGCACAAAGCGAGCCCTTGGGGGAGAGTGAGACGACGCGGCCGAGGGTTTGGCGACGCGTCGTCGGACGACCATTCATCTCCCCGCAGGCGCCGATCAGGCGAGCACGAACGCCAGGCAGCTGCCGATCACGATGACGGCCTGCACGGCGATGCCCGGCAGCGGAGTGGTCGCGCCGTGTGGAAAGCGGGCCCAGTGGCTCGGAAACCAGTAGCCGTCTTGCCGGTGGCGTACGGCTTTCACGAGCACGTCGAAGTCGGGCGCCGCCGCCAGGATGCCGAGCAGCACCACCTGCACCGGTGCGCCGAGGAGCAGGGCGCCGACGAGCACGGTAACCAGGCTAGCGGCGAAGTCGACTGAGCCCCACAGGAGGGTGCGACCGGTGCGTGTGTAATCCCAGTGAGGTATGACATCCATGACCACGTGCGAGGCGAGGACGACGAGCACGAGTACCCACAGGGGGAGGGGCAACAGGGCGAGCGCCATGCCCGCGTAGAGATGGACGGTGACCCACATGCGGATCTCCCCCGATCGAGGATGGTCTTGGTAGTATCTTCGGTGTCCGGCCCTGTCCAGGGCAACCCGAGAAAAGTCAGGCGCGCGAGGAGGGGATGGGAGTCGTGAGAATCCGGATCGAAGATGCGCCGCACGTGGTCGTGGAGCGCGCTATGCTGGAGGCGGCGCTGCCTCTGGGTGCGGTTGTGCTGGAGGCGGGTTGCGGCCGGACCTCTCGTTTGGATGTCTTTCGCGACCGCATCACGAGGCTCGTAGGCGTGGATCTAGATCCAGCGGCTCGCGAGAACCTCGTGGCGGACGAGGTGGTCGCGGCCGATCTCTGCGGACCTCTGCCCTTCACTACGGGCGAGTTCGACGCCGTGTACGCCAACTTCGTCGTCGAGCACCTCGCCCAGCCCGAAGCCGCCTTTCGTGAGTGGCGTCGTCTTCTTAAGCCGGGCGGCCAGGTCGTGCTGCTGGCCAGCAACGTGGCCAACCCGATCCTTTCCGTGGCTCGGGCACTTCCCGAACGGGCACGTGTACAGATGAAGGGTGAGGGAGCGGGCGCGGCCGCGGAGGATGTGTTTCCCGCGGTGTACCGGGCCAATACGCCGGCGCGGCTTCGCGCCGCTATGGCTCGGGCTGGCTTTGTCTGCGAGGACCTGCGCTGCGTCGGCACGCTGCACCGCTACGCGGGCCGGCGCCGCGCGGCGCGGGCGTTGCTGGCGGCTTGCGAGCGGTCTCTGCCCTCGCGCTTGCGTTCCACCATGATCGCCCGATTCCGCGCGGTCTGAGATTCTCCCGAGAGGCGCTACGGCCGCTCGAGGCAGGGCGAGCGTCGCGCTCTAAAGCCGCGGATCTCGACCGCACGTATTAGTCCCTGCTCGTCGGTCACCGCCGACACCGTGCCCCAATCCAAGAGCTCGTCGTGCTCTGCTTCCTCCAGGGGGCGTCCGATGACGGCCTCCGGGTGTCGCGCTACACTGATGCCGTGGTTCTCGAATCGTGCCAAGTACGATGCCCAGCCGTGTTCGATCCTGCTCGTCGGCACCTCGATGAGGGCGTTGAAGCCTGCCCAAGCCCGGATGGTGGTGTCGATCACCCGGTAGCCGTGGTGCAGCGCGTGCTCGACCGCCTGTTCGTTCATCACCAGGCGCAACGGCGTGACGCCGTCCACGGAGACGCGGCAGTGGCAAAGTGCTTTGACGTCCACCACGATCCTCGATTGTACGGAACGCAGGCGCGGCGACTGCTGCCGGGAACGTCTCGCCGCGCCCTGCTTGTACCCTTTTCGGGACAAAAGGCATCCTCTTGATCTTCGAGGCGGGGCAATCTCTCGAGGGGAGTAATCTCCATGAGTGCTCCGTGCATCCCTTGGAGAGCGCCGACGGGGAGATCGCCGGTCGCGTGGAGCGCGCGATTTGTGGCAGACGCTCGCGACCTTGCCGTCGAGTTGTCATCTGAAACCCGCATCGACCAGATCCGGGCCTGCGCATGGCGGAGGGGGTGGGATTCGAACCCACGGACGACGTCGCCGCCGTCAACGGTTTTCAAGACCGCCGCGATCGACCGCTCTGCCACCCCTCCGCCGAGGAGGGATCAGTGTACCAAGGCCGGCGAGCGCGCGGCCACGCGTCAATTGGCGCGCCGTTAACCATCTGCGATACTTGTGCGCATGAAGGCCCTCTTGCTTGCCTGCTCCGACGGCCGCCTCATCCAGGTTTTGGAGGCCTTTCTCGTGCGCCGGCACGCCGAGGCCGCCGAGCGTTTGCTGGTCCCGGGCGGCCCCTTGCTGCTCACGCGACCGGGCATGCAACGGCGTGTCGCTCTGGACTGCCTGCACACGCTGGTAGAGGCGCGCGCGCCGCGGCGCATCCTGCTGGTGTCTCATCAGGACTGCGCCGCCTACGAGCGCGCGCTTGGCGGGCTCGGCTTCGATCAGCGCGAGATTCTCGAACGCGACTTGCGGCGCGTGCGTACGCTCCTCGAGAACGAGTTCCCAGAGATCGAGGTGAGCTGCTGGTTCGTGCCGCTGATCGAAGACGGCGTGGGCGCCAGCTTTGGTGAGCCTCGTCGTGTAGATTAACGGTGTTCCGCGCTCTGCCAGTTGGGCAGCGGCGCCGCTCCCTCCCAGAGCAGCAGCGCGCGACCTTCGGCCAGCAGCCGGGCGCAGGCGCTGGCGGCATCGTTGTCGTAGCGGGTTCCGGCGCCCGCGTTGATCTCCCCTAGCACCTCTTCGAGGGCGTGGGCGGGGCGATAGGGGCGGTGAGAAGCCATGGCCTCGGCCACGTCCGCCACGGCGAGGATCCTCGCCTCTAACGTGATCTCTCCCTCGTGGAGGCCATGGGGATAGCCAGAGCCGTCGAGGCGCTCGTGATGCTGGCGCACGATCTCCGCTACCGGGCCTTCGAAGTCTATGCTAGCGAGCACCGTGGCCCCCCACTCGGGGTGCTCGCGCATGAGCTGGAACTCCGCGTCGCTGAGCGCCACCGGTTTGGTGAGGAGCTCGGCCGGGATGCCGATCTTGCCCACATCGTGCATTAAGGCTGCGATACGCAGGATGTGTCGTCGCTCCTGCGGCAGGCCGAGCTCCTCGGCGATAGCCTCGGCCAGGAGCGCCACTCGGCGCTCATGCCCCGCGGTGTAGGGGTCGCGGGTCTCCACGAGCGTTCCGATGGCCGTCACCGCGCTCTCGAGGATACGTTGGAGTTTGGCGCCGCCTTGCGCGAGTGCCTGATCGGCGTGCTCCCGCTGCAGCGCTCCGCCGATCACGCTGGCCGCGAGGCGCAGCGCCTCCGTCTCGGCGCCGGTCCAGTGGCGTCGGCGAGCGCAGTCGTCGAAGCCGAGGAATCCCCACCACTTACCGTCCACGAAGATCGGTAGCACGATGAGCGAGCGGATGCCGTGTCCGCTGAGCACGTGTTGCTCGGCTTCAGGGAGCTCATTCACCAAGCTATCGACTTGGCAGTTGCGGCTGAGGAGGTCCACCCAGCGACCGAGACCGAGTTGACGCATAGACATGTCGTTGAGCTCGAGGTCGCGGGCCTGCGGACGAATGTCCGCGGCACACCATTCGTGTACCCGTACGGCGCGGTACTCGCCGTCGCTTCCCAGTCGCGTATGGCACACGTAGGCGCGGCTGGCACGTACGGCTTCGCCGAGCTGTGCCAAGATGGTGGGAATGCTCTGCTGCCACTCGCCGGTGCGCAGGAGGAGCTCAGCGGCTCGGCTGACAGTTTCGAGCAGCCTGTCGTGTTGACGGAGGACGGCGACCGTCTGCTCGTGTTCGGTGATGTCGCGCAGGACGATCAGCCGGCCGATCATCCTGCCGCGGCGGCGCCGTAGGGGCGAGGTCCGTACGTCGAGCAGCCGGGTGCCCTCGGGGGAATCGAGGATGGCCTCGTACTGAACCGCGGCTTTGGTGAAACAGTGTTCCGCCAGGCCAGGCCAGTTTCGCAGAGCCTCCGCCGCGGGGCGGCCGGCTGAGGCGTCTGGCGCGTTCAGGAGCTTGCGGGCGGCCGCGTTGATGTCTACCAGCTGGCCATCTTCGTCGACCACGAGCACGCCGTCGTCCAGGGTCATGAGCAGCGCGTCGTGGGTGACGGGTGCTCCCACCAACTGCAGGCGGCACGCGCTCCACGAGAGGAGGCTGCCGCTTACCACCAGAGCCAGGGGAGCGAGGTCGATGCCAGGGAGAGGGTTGATCCCGGAGAAATAGACGACGTTTGCCGCCCAGGGCACGGCCACTGCCGTTAGCAGAAGCACTGCTCGCTGCCGGTGCACGGTTGCGCTCCGCACGGCGGTGGCGACAACCAGCACGGAGCCGATCAGCAGGAGGAGGTAGGCGTAGGTGACGCTGACCCAAACCGCGGGGCCGTGACCGAACACGAGCGACGTGCCCGCGGCCGATGTCACCTGCTGTACGGCTGGCCAAATCGTTCCATGCAACTCATTCGTGAACGCAAGCGCGATGACGGCCGCTGGCACGAGCCAGAGGGCTATGGCTCGCCTGAGGGTGACGAGGTGCCCGCGCCCGGCGAAGCTCAGGGCGAACATCACCCAGAGCGGTGGGACGTTCTGCACACCCACGTACTCGAACTTCGCCGCGAGGATCTTGATGGAGGTCCTTGTGGCCGACAGTTCGACGAAGCTGGCCGCGGCCCAAAGCGTGGCGGCGAGCACGAGCGCGAACAGAGCGTTCGCCCCGGCCGTCTGACGCCTGCGCCAGATGGAGCGGGCAAGCAACACGCCACTGAGCGCCGTGAGGGCGAGGAGGTCAGCGATACCGCTCTGCTGCCACACCAAGAAAGACCGCCATGGTTGGGTTCGGCTGAAGGGGCGACGATATTGTCAACCCCTTTGTTGGATCGGCACTGGGCAGTGGCCGCTTGAATTCCGGTGGTCGCCCCCGCCGCTCTCTAGGTACCGATGACCTCTTTCCCTATGTAGGGCTTGAGGACGGCTGGCACGGCGATAGAGCCGTCGGCGCGCTGGTAGTTCTCCATGAGTGCGATGATGGTGCGCCCGATCGCGATGCCGGTTCCGTTGAGGGTGTGGACAAAGCGAGGGCCTTTGTCGGTGCGGTAGCGGCAGTTGAGGCGGCGTGCCTGGTAGTCGGTGCAGTTCGAGCAGCTCGTGACCTCGCGGTACTGCTGCTGGCCGGGCATCCATGCCTCGCAGTCGTACTTTTTCGCCGCCGGCGCGCCCAGGTCTCCGGCGGCGATGTTGACCACGCGATAGGGGATGCCCAAGTCTCGCAGCATCTCCTCTTCGACGCTCAAGATGAGCGCGTGCTCGGCCTGGCTGTTCTCGGGCAGGCAGAAGCTGAACATCTCGAGTTTGTCGAACTGGTGCACGCGCAGGATACCGCGTGTATCTCGTCCTGCCGCGCCGGCCTCGCGCCGGAAGCAGGTGGAGTAGCCGGCATAGCGCAGGGGAAGTGTCTGCGCGTCCAGGAGCTCGTCCATGTGCATGGCCGCCAGGGGTACCTCTGACGTGCCCACCAGACAGTCGCCGTCCGTGGTCTGGTAGACCTGGGCGCGATCGGTGGGGAAGAAGCCGGTCCCGTACATCGCCTCCTCGCGGACCAGGACCGGCGGGAGTACGGGCCGGAAGCCTCGGGCGGCCACGGTGTCGAGTCCGTAGCGCAGCAGGGCGAACTGAAGCAACACCAGGTCGCCCTTGAGGTAGGCGAAGCGCGAGCCGCTCGTCTTGGCGGCGCGTTCCATGTCGATGACGTCCAGCGCGAGACCGAGGTCCAGGTGGTCTTTGGGTGCGAAGTCGAAGCTGGTGCGCTCTCCCGCCTCGCGCAGGACGACCGAGCACTCCTCGCCGCCATCCGGCACGTCGTCCAGGACGAGGTTGGGGATCTCGAGCAGCATGTCTTTGAGGCGCGCCTCTACCTCCGCCAGGCGCGCCTCACGCTCTTTAAGCTCCTCGCCTAGGGTACGCATCGCGACGAAACGTTCCTGCAGGGCGCGCTCGGCCGCGGTCCGAGCCGCGGCCTCCATCCCCTTCATGCCGCGCTTGGCCTGCGCGACCTGCTCGCTGACGGCATTGCGCGTGGCGCGCCGCTCCTCCACGTCCGTGACCAAGCGGCGCCGCTCCTCCTCCACTCGCAGGAACTCGTCGAGCGATTGCGTGCTGCCGCGGCGTTCCAGAGCCCGGCGAACCTGCTCGGGGTCGGAGCGCACCAGCTTGATGTCCAGCATCGACCTCTCCTCGGACGAGTTTGGCGCATGGCGCCGACGGCGGCCAGGGAATGACCAGCAAGCCTAATGCTACCGTGCGCCGCTACCGCGCGCGACTGGGGAGGCGGGATGGTTTCGAGCCTCGCATGTAGAATCCCCAGAAGAACGACGTCATCCTGTGTTGGCGGCGGCACCGTGGGAACGTCTCGCAGAGACAGAGTAAGGGGAGGAAACGATGATGCAGCAGTACCAGGTCGGATGTACCAAACGGCTTGTTGACTTACCTGTCCGCTGGTTCGGCCTCGTGCTGCTGGCGGTGGCCAGCGTGCTCGTCATGCTTCCGGCGAGCGCTCGCGCCGCCTCGCTGACGTATGCGGCGACTCCGCAGGCCGTGGTCTTCGGCCAGACGGTTACCGTAACCGGCACGGTCGAATCCACCGACCCCGCCGACCCCGCCGGGCCGGGTCGCGACGTGATCGTGGCTTTCGAAGGGGTGGATGTGGCCACCGTCACGACTGAGGGCGACGGCCGCTTCGCGGCCACGTTTACGCCGGAGAAGAGCGGCGCGGTTACGGCGCGGCTGGCCGACGGTACCACTGGCGCCGCGGTGCCGGTCGCCGTGCAGCCGGCCGTCACGCTGAAGGTACTCTCCAAGTCCGTCTTCGGCTCCGCGACCCTGGATGTCACGGTCGCTCCGGGCACGTGGACCGGGCCGGCGACCGCCACCGTGATCCATCACAGCAAAGTGGTCGCCAGCGTGTCGTTCACCGTGCAATCGGCCACGCAACGGCTGCGGGTACCGTTGCCCGGCGTCGGCGCGTTCACGGTTCGCGTTACCCTGCCGGCCGCCAACGGCCTGGCGCAGAGGGTGGCCAGCGTCGCGTTCACGGTCAAGGGCCCGCGCATCGCCGTCGGCTCGCGCGGGCCGGCTGTGCGGGCGCTGCTCACCCAGCTGCGTCGTCTGCGCTTCCGCGTCCCCGGCATCTCCTCCACGCTGTCGCGGAACGCCGCCGACAGCATCATGGCGTTCCAGAAGGCCTACGGTCTGCCGCGCACGTACGTGTTCGACGCCGACGACTGGCGCAAGCTAGATGTGGCGAGCGTCATCCGCGCCCGCTACGCCAAGCCCACGGTGCACATTGAGATCGACAAGAGGCGCCAGATCCTCATGGTCGTCAAGTACGGTAAGCCGTACGGCATCATCTGCGTCTCCACGGGTGCCACTGGCAACACGCCCGAAGGTCGCCATCGGATCATGTGGAAGGCGTACGCGGCCTACACACCGTACGGCAACACGTTCCTGTTCTGGGATATGCAGTTCTATCCGCGCTACGCGATGCACGCGTATCCGTTTGTCCCGCCGTACCCTGCGAGCCACGGCTGTGTCCGTGAACCCACCTGGGTGGCTCCGTGGACGTACAACCAATCGTTCACCGGCGAGACGGTGTACGTCTACCGCTGACGGAGAACTGACCGAGACCGAGCGTCAGCACCCGCGAGCGGAATCAGGGCAGCTGACTGAGTCCCCAGCGCATCTTCTGGAGGTAGTACTTCTCGAAGGCGATCTTGGCCCAGTGCGACCACGGACCGGGGAGGAGGATCTCCAGCTTCCGTGGCCGGAAGATGTGATCGCTGACCATGAATACCCCCTGGGTGCCGGCGTCCATGATGCAGAGGGCGCTGATCTCGCCGAATGGTTTCTCAATCGGCTCGCCGCCGGTGATGTCCGCGGCGATGTTGTGGGCGGCGACCTTGGCCATCACCTCGCTCATCCAGCCCGTCTTAGGCACGCCGCAGGGAATGGGTGTGGGCTCTGGCGCGGCGACGGCGACGGCTACGCCGGCGGCATAGATGTTCGGGTACGTGCCGTGTTGGTAGCGGTCGTTGACGGGGATGAAGCCGCGTTCGTTTCCCAAGCCGGGCGAGGCGAACACAGCATCGACGCCCTTGAACGGCGGGATGACGATCGCGTACTTGTAGGGGAGCACGCGGCCGTCGGTGAGGGTGATGCGTCCTGGTTCGACGTGGTCGAAGGCGACATTGACGATGGGCTGGATGCGGCGCAGCTTGAAGAACATCTCCACCATCTGCCGGCCTCTGCCCATGCCACCGATGCCGAAGTGACCGCAGTAGGGCTCGGCGCTCACGAAGGTGAGGGGGACCTCTTTGCGCAGCTTCGCTTGACGAAGGGCGCGGTCGATGTTGAAGACCATCTCGTACTCGGCGCCAAAGCAGCTCGCGTTCTGAGTGGCGCCGAGCACCACCGGTCCCGGGTCTTCGAGGAAGTCCAGCCACCCCTTGGCGGCCTCGATCGTATGAGGTAGCGAGCAGATGGACCAGCTCGTACCGGCCTCTGGTCCGAGGCCGGGTATCGCCTCGAAATCGAACTTGGGACCGGTGGCGATCACGAGGTAGTCGTAGGGGATCTCGCCCGCTGTGGTGTGGACCACGCCGTGATCCGGATCGAAGCGCTCCACCACGGCGTGACGGAACGCGATGTGCCGGCGCCGCAAGGCGGGTTCCAGCAGGAACGTGATCTGACGGGGCCGTCGCCAGCCGGCGACAACCCAGATGAGTGAAGGGATGAATACGAAGCGCTCGTCACGGGCGACGACGGTGATCTCCGCGCGATCGCCGAGGGTGCGCTTCAGCTCGAACGCTGCGGTAAGCCCGGCGAAGCTGCCGCCGGCGACGACGATCCTCTTGGCCATACCCCGCTCCTCAGGTTGTGTGACCGAAGCTCTTCAAGCATAGACGAGGTATGGTCCAGCGGAGGTCGTATCGCCGTATCGATGTGTCGAGTCCTGGCGAGAGCTTCGCTGCTGGCGCTTCGCGCGGGCCGCGGCCGGGCTGCCGTCCGCCGTGGCCCGGCCGCTCAGATTCCTTCGCGGAGAGGCCCGCGGCTGGGGTACCTACGGCCGCGTGGCCAGGCGCTTCTCTAGGAGGATGAGCTGCGGTGTGCTCGTCTCGCTCGGCTGGCGCACGAACTCGTGTCGCTGAAAGAGATGCTGAGACGGGGTGTCGTGCGCCGAGAGCGCCGCTTGGATTCTCTCGGCGCCGCGGTTGTAGGCGAGCCCTTCGGCCCACTCCAGGAGCTGGTGGGCCACCTGCCGCGCCTCGAATGCGGGGGCCACGCACACGCAGTGCACGGCCAGCGTGTCTGGGTCGTCGGTCTCGAGCGCTATAAAGCCGGCCAGCTCCGCGGCGTCGGGCTCTGGGAGGGCTACGTACACCTCAGTGCGTGCCACGAGATCCAGCAGCTCCTCGGTGTGGTAGAGCTCGGGGTGCCCGCCGGCGATAGCCAGCGGCTTGAGCACCTCCTCCCCCAGCAGCACGACCTGTCCTCGATCGTCGGTGCGCATGGCGCGAATGTGGCAGTGCAGACGTTCCATGTGCCCTCCGGCTGTCTCGCTAGGTCGGATAGGACCCCAATACCCGTAGCCACGGTAGTTTGCACTCCAGGCACTTCAGCGCTTGCGCTAAGGGTGGATCGCTTCGCCGCCCTTCCATGTCGATGAAGAAGATGTAGTGGCCGAGCGCTTGCCGCGACGGCCTCGACTCGACCTTGGTCAGGTTGATGCGGCGGTAGGCGAACTCGGAGAGGATGAGGAGCAGGCTGCCGGGCTCGTCCTGGTCGATACCGCAGACGATGCTCGTCTTGTAGGGCGCGTCTTCGTCCTGTGGCCCCTCCTCGCGGGCGAGGTACACAAAGCGTGTGCGGTTATCGACCGCGTCCTCGATGTCGTCTCTGATAACCAGGCATTCGTACATCTCCGCCGCCAAGCGGTTGCCGATGGCCACCCAGGGGCGGTCGACGCGGCTCACCCTGCGGACGGCGTCCGCCGTGGAGTTCGCCGGGTCGTGCTCGGCGTGCGGCAGGTGGGTTTGCAGGAACTCCCGGCATTGGCCGTAGGCGTGCGGGTGGCTGATCACCTTGGAGACGGTCGCCAGGTCGAGCGGTTTGCGGGCGATGAGCTGATGGCGGATGGGGTATGTGATCTCGCGGGTTATAGCGAGCCCGTGGTCGCCGAAGGCGAGCTGATCTAGGGTGACCGCCACTGATCCCTCGAGAGAGTTCTCGATGGGGACCAGGCCGACCTCGGCCCTGCCGCTCCTCACAGCGTTCATCACATCGCGGATAGTGGCGTAAGGAAACGGATGGAATCCGCTGCTCGGCAGCGTGGCCAGCAGGGCCTCTTCGGTGAACGTGCCCTCGGGGCCAAAGAACGCCGCTTGCCTGGAGGGTTCAGAAGTCAAGGTCCTCACCTCCCAACCAGTCATCTCGCTCTCGTCGAGGGCTGGATGCCGGTTCTTCTGGCATGGGGCTCTCCGCAGCCTCCAGCTCGTCGGTAGTTGCCGTGAAGCGCGGGGCGCGGCCGGCGTTGGCCGTGGCGCGCTCCGGCGTATCTTCGTCCTTCTGTGCGGCCGGCAGCGGTGTCTCGCCGGTCAGGTCTAACGTCTCCTGAAGCGGATTAGCCGCCGGCGGTTCCTCAGAGCTGTCGCCGGGCGTCCAGACGGGCAGACGCCGGAGGAGGGTGGGCAGCGGGCGACCGCTGAGAACATCCGCGGGCAACGGCTGCGGCACCGCGCGCCGCACGGCCTCTTCTTCCTCGGGGGAGAGCTGCCGGTCGGCAGTGCCGTGGTCGAGATGCTTCACGTACAGATGGGCGGTGTCGCGAGATGCGAGCAGACTCAAGGTGAGGCCGCTGCGGTAGTTGTCCAGCAGGGCCACAGAGGCGCTCTGCTGGCCGCCGGGGTCCATGAAGGCATCGTAGCGGACGACGGCATAGTTGCTGAGCGACCGGTCGAGATCGTGGCGGTACTCTTCCACGGAACTCGTGAGTATCTCGACGGCGTCTCTGAGATTTCGCACCTGGTCTTCGAGGGCGGCGATGTGTTCCACCACGTCGCGGCGCCCGTACGGGCCGAGCACCGCTCGCTGACCAGTCTGCAGACGCCGAAGCGACAGGGTGAGCCAGACCACCAAGCCGACGAGGATCGCCACGACGACGGTCGAAGCGAGCGCTAGATATGGCGAGACATCCTGCAACACGAGCAGCGCCTTTCTAGGCTCGCCGTACGCTGGGCGAGCAGTGGCTCCGGATGCTCTCCACTGCTAGTCGAGCGTCAGGATGATGGTGAACTGAAGCTTGTTGTTAGTGCGCACGGCCTCGCGTGGTACAGGGCCGGCCTCAGCGATGATGGTCGACTTGCGGCCGATGGCGTTCGCGTCGATGTTGAATCCGGAGACCGCCAGGCTGGCTGTTTTGCCCGCTTTGATCGCATCGATGGTCTTGGTTACCGTTTGGACCTGGGCCCCCCCGGCGAGCTTGAGCGTAACCTTCACGGGTACCGCTGGCTCGTCGGCGGTACCCTGGTTCTGCACCAGAATGGTGAAGCCCATGCCGGCGGCGGCCTTGACCTGGTTATCTCGGCCCGCCTGAAGCTTCTGGTTGCCGGGCGTAACCGTAACGCCCGTGACGGCGACCCCGTGGATACCGCTGAGGTTGGCTGACTTGTCTATGCGGGTGAGCATGGATTTGAGGGTGGCGGGGGCGAACATCTGGCTCTTGAGGTAGAAGGTGGACACCGGCACGGCGACGCCGCTGACCTTGTCGTCCCTGAGCACCTGGAGGGCATGGGTATAGAAGACGTCCATGTAGTATGCGTCTGGCCCGGTGAAGTAACCCGACAGAGCCACGAGATCGGCCGCCGCGATCTTCTTGTTGTCTGCTCCCGGGCCGCTCATCGCGGCCTGAATTGCCTGGCTCATCTGGCGCATGCCGTTGGCCCGGACCTGCATGCCGAGAGCGAAGAGCTCGTGCTCCGTGGCGAGCTTGTCGGGGGCCTTGGCCAACTTGGCACGATTGGCTACGTCGGTCTGCTTCTTCGCCATGCTCTGCAGCTTGCTCCGCAACTCGGCGCGCGTGAACTGGGATGGGTTTTCGATGACGGTCTTGAGGTCTGCTCCAACCGCGTTAGAGTCGGCGATGATCTGCTCCACGCGCGCGACGTAGCTCTTGTACGAGGACTCCTTGCGGTTCTGCTGGCAGCTGCGCACGCCGAGGGCGATCAGGAAGACCGCCAGGAACAGGACGAGGATGAGGACGACGAGACGCTGGATCCGTCGTGTGCGCTTGCGGCGGCTCATCCGCGCGGACGGCGGGGATGGCGGACGGGAGTTATCGTCTTCTCTGAAGGAGTTCACGCAGTTGACCCCCCGTCGGAAGATGGTGGGCGAGGCGGGACTTGAACCCGCATGCACGTACGTGCACTAGACCCTGAACCTAGCGCGTCTGCCAATTCCGCCACTCGCCCACGGGTTCGTACAGGGATTGGATTGTAGCACACCGAATAGGCTGAGAAAGGAAGCAGGAAACCCAGCCTATGACGATCGTCGCAGCCCATGCTCAAACTCCTCTCCGAGCGGACTGGCGGTGTCGCTACGAGGTGCTGGCCCGTATCGGCAGCGGTGGCACCGCGGAGGTCTTCGAAGCCTGGGATCGCGAGTACCGCCGGCCGGTGGCGCTCAAGGTGGTAGACGAGCGCCGCGGACTCACGGCGCGCGTGCTGCGCGAGGTGCAGGCCTCTGCCGCCCTCAACTATCCAGGGATCGTACGGCTCTATGACTGGTTCACGGACGGCCGGCGCAGCTACATCGTCTCGGAGCTCGTGGAGGGGCGGTCGTTGGCGGCCGCGGCAGATGATCTGGACGACGCGGCCGCGGTGGAGATCGTGGCGCAGGTGCTAGAGGCCGTGGCCCACGCGCACGGGCAAGGCGTTGTGCATCGCGACATTAAGCCGCAGAACGTGATGGTCCGTGCCGACGGGCGGGCGATGGTCATGGACTTCGGCATCGCCCGCCTGGCGGATACGGATACGCTGACCGGAGAGGGCGACATGCTGGGTACCGTGGCCTACATGTCGCCGGAGCAGGCCGCCGGACATCGCGTGGGGCCGGCGACGGACGTGTACTCGGCCGCCGTGGTGCTGTTCGAGCTCCTGGCCGGCGTGAGCCCCGTCCGGGGCAACACGCCGGCCGAGACGATCTCAACG